>JBKBLP010000022.1:0-53013 GCA_046296275.1 Roseinatronobacter sp.
TCAAACTGCTGGGTCAGCGCCTCGTGGCGCGGGACTTTGACCGTCAGGTCGCCGGGTTCCAGCTCCGTGTCGCCGTGCTGAACGGCTTCACGGCGCTCGGTATACCCGTCACTGAAGCCGTAGGATGAGTCTGTCCAGGGAAAGGGGAGATCCGTCTGTCACCCGATTTGTGCAACAGAGTCGTTTCGAGCGCCGGAAACAATCCGAAAGACCGTCGCGTTCAGTCGCGTTCACGCGTCAGTCTCTCGTGTATTGTTTTGGCATGTTTTCACGCGCACACCCGGCTAGGCAAGTTAGACTGCGACCCGGCAGTCGTTCCATTTTCCCTATTGCGCGACAGGGCACATCGGCGTAAGCGGGCGATGGGACACTCCTCCCCAACGAGGGGCGATGATCTGGAAGGATATCATGACTTCTTTCGCACAACCGGCTGCGCGCCCGGTCAATCCGCGCTTCTCCTCTGGCCCCTGCGCCAAAATCCCCAATTTTTCGCTGGATATGCTCGCTGACGCGCCCTTGGGCCGTTCGCACCGCGCGGCCATCGGGAAGGACAAGCTGCTCGCCGCGATCGAGGGCACGCGCGAGATTCTGGGCATTCCCGCCGATTACCGCATTGGGATCGTGCCTGCATCCGATACCGGCGCTGTGGAAATGGCGATGTGGTCGCTTTTGGGCGCGCGCGGGGTCGAGATGGTCGCTTGGGAAAGCTTCGGGTCCGAATGGGTCACGGATGCCGTCAAGCAGTTGAAGCTTGACGCGACTGTGCGCAAAGCGGGCTATGGTCAGATCGTGGACCTGACTGAGGTCGATTTCGACAAGGATGTAGTGTTCACATGGAACGGCACGACTTCGGGCGTGCGGGTGCCGAACGGCGACATGATCCCTGCGGATCGCGCGGGTCTGACCATCTGTGATGCGACATCTGCCGCCTTTGCGATGGACCTGCCGTGGGACAAGTTGGATGTGGTGACCTTTAGCTGGCAGAAAGTCATGGGGGGCGAGGCCGCCCACGGGATGCTGGTTCTGTCGCCGCGCGCCGTCGAACGGCTGGAAAGCTACACGCCCGCATGGCCGCTGCCCAAGATTTTCCGCCTGACCAAGGGCGGCAAGCTGATCGAGGGCATTTTCAAGGGCGAGACGATCAACACGCCGTCGATGCTGGCGGTTGAAGATTACCTTGTAGCGCTTGACTGGGCGCGCGCCATCGGTGGCCTCGCTGCATTGATCGCGCGCTGTGATGCCAATGCCAAGGTGATTGCGGATTTCTGCGCGGCCAATCCGTGGCTGGCCAATCTGGCGGATGACCCGGCGACGGCCTCCACGACCTCGGTCTGTTTGAAATTCACGGACCCCGCGATCCCCGATGGGGCAGCATTCGCGAAAGCGGTCGCCAAGCGGCTGGAAAAAGCGGGTGTGGCCTTTGATATCGGCGCCTATCGCGACGCGCCCCCCGGCCTGCGCATCTGGTGTGGTGCCACGGTCGAAGCCGCGGACGTTGACGCGCTGATGGCGTGGATCGACTGGGCCTATCAGACTGAAATGGCTGCGTTGCACGCTGCCGCCTGATCCCTGTGCAGGGGCGCAAAGCCCCCGTTCCCTCATTTTCATCTGAAAGCAAGGAGCCACGATCATGGCACCCAAAGTTCTTGTATCCGACGAACTGTCTGAAACCGCTGTGCAAATCTTCCGCGACCGCGGGATTGATGTGACGTTCGAGCCGAACCTCGGCAAAGACAAAGAGCGCCTGCTCGAAGTCATTGGCCAGTATGACGGTCTGGCCATCCGCTCGGCCACCAAGGTCACAGAAAAAGTGCTGGCCAATGCCACGAACCTGAAAGTGGTGGGCCGTGCGGGGATTGGCGTTGATAACGTCGATATCCCCGCCGCGTCCAAGAAGGGCGTGATCGTTATGAACACGCCGTTTGGCAATTCGGTCACGACTGCCGAACATGCGATTTCGCTGATGATGGCGGTGGCACGGCAAATCCCCGAAGCCAACGCATCGACCCATTCCGGCAAGTGGGAAAAATCCCGCTTCATGGGCGTTGAACTGTTCAACAAGACGCTTGGTGTCATCGGCGCGGGCAATATCGGCGGGATCGTCTGCGACCGCGCGCTGGGCCTACGGATGAAGGTGATCGCCTATGACCCCTTCCTGTCGGATGAACGCGCCGTGAAAATGGGCGTGACCAAGGTTGAACTCGATGAACTTCTGGCGCTTGCCGATTTCATCACGCTGCATGTGCCGCTGACCGACAAAACCCGCAACATCCTGTCCGCCGAAAACATCGCCAAGTGCAAGCCGGGTGTGCGGATCATCAACTGCGCGCGCGGCGGGCTGGTCGATGAAGCGGCCCTGGCCGAAGCGATCAAATCGGGCCATGTCGCAGGCGCGGGCTTTGACGTGTTCGAAGTGGAACCCGCCAAGGAAAGCCCGCTTTTCGGTCTGCCCGGCGTGGTCGTAACCCCGCATCTGGGCGCTTCCACGACTGAGGCGCAAGAGAACGTGGCGCTGCAAGTGGCCGAGCAGATGTCCGACTACCTGCTGTCGGGTGCAGTGCAAAACGCGCTGAACATGCCCTCCGTCACGGCTGAAGAAGCCCGGATCATGGGCCCGTGGGTCAAGCTTGCAGGTCATCTGGGGGCTTTTGCGGGCCAGTTGACGGATGAACCTATCAAGGCGATCAACATCCTCTATGATGGCAAAGTGGCCGAGATGAACCTTGAAGCGCTGTCTTGCGCGGCGGTGGCGGGGATCATGGCTGCGTCGAACCCTGATGTGAACATGGTCTCGGCCCCCGTCATTGCCAAGGAACGCGGTGTGCAGATTTCGACCACGACGCAGGACAAGTCGGGGGTTTTTGATGCCTTCATCAAGCTGACGGTCGTGACGGAAACCCGCGAGCGGTCCATTGCCGGGACAGTGTTCAGCGACGGCAAGCCGCGCTTCATCCAGATCAAGGGGATCAATATTGATGCCGAGGTGGGGGCAGACATGCTTTACACCACCAACCGCGACGTGCCTGGCATCATCGGAACGCTGGGCGGCATTTTGGGCCGCAACGGGGTGAATATCGCGAACTTCACACTGGGCCGCTCGGCCATCGGACAGGACGCGATTGCGTTGCTCTACATTGATGGGCCGCTGCCGAATGCTGTGCGCGACGAATTGCTGGCTACAGGCTTGTTCCAGCAAGTGCGCCCGCTCGCGTTTCAGGTCGCCTGATCTGGGCTGACAGACAGCAAAGGCCCCGGGCTTGACCCCGGGGCCTTTGTGCGTTTTACCGCCAAGCGTTCAGAAAGGACTCATCCTATGCGCAGCTACGCCATCGGCGACATTCACGGCCAGCTTGCAAGACTGCACCATGCCCACAAGTTGATCGAGGCCGACAAGGCGCGCGTCGCGGACCCGGATGCACCGGTGGTGCATGTGGGTGATCTGGTGGATCGGGGGCCGGACAGTCGCGGGGTGATTGGCTTCCTGCGCGCGGGTGTGCGGGGCGACGCGCCGTGGGTCGTTCTGAAAGGCAACCATGACCGGCTGTTTGCCCGCTTCGTCACGAACCCTGACTGGCAGGACGAGAAGCTCTCGCCCGGCCTGACCTATCTGCACCCGCTGATCGGGGGGCAGGAAACACTGATGTCCTATGGCCTCTATCGCAAGACCTCGTTCCATCTGCGTGAAGCGCAGGCCGAAGCGGCGCAGGCCGTCCCGCCAGAGGATCTGGCCTTCCTTGACGCGTTGCCGCTGACCTTTCACCACGGGCAAGCGCTGTTCGTTCATGCGGGCCTGCGCCCCGGTGTGCCGCTGCACGCCCAGACCGAACAGGACCTGATCTGGATCCGCGACCCGTTCCTGTTCGACACCCGCGATCACGGCGCGCTGGTCGTGCATGGCCACACCGCTATCGAACGCCCCATGCATTACCGCAACCGCCTGAATATCGACAGCCGCGCGGGCTATGGCGGGCCGCTGACCGCTGTCGTGATCGAAGGGCGCGACTGTTTCCTGCTGACCGAGGACGGGCGCGTGCCGATTCTGCCACTTTAAGGCTATTTTGTGTTCATTTGCCTGAAAATGAGTGAACAAACCTCTGACAGCTAACAGATTGTAACCCAGAGTTGTATAGTCCGGGTGTGATTCGGTAAGGATCAAACCCGTCCACACACGAAGGGATTAACAAATGTTGCACAATCTAGATGTTATTCGGAAACAAGGCGCAGCCGATCTGTTCTTTTATGACAGTATTTTGGGGCTTTACCTTGGTAGCCTTGCCTCGGTGGTGTTTCGAGCTGGCCATATTCAAGCAATTCCCGACGGGGCCTCGGTCGCGTTGACAGGCGAAGAGCGTGTGGTCGTTCTGCTTCAGGGTGTGCTGGCCGGGGACACTCTGGCGCTCAGCCCCGGCTGCCACCTGACGGGGGAATACCCTGAACTCCACGCCAAGGGGGGGGCGGCCTTGGTCTGGACCTGTCCGCAAACGGGGCTTGCGGCCTCTATCGCGCGAATGCTCGACGATGCGCTTGACGCGAGCGCGCGCGCCATCGCCGCAGCAACACCCCCTGCCGCAATCCCGGATGTGACAACGCTGTGCGACGTGGACCACCCCGCCATCCAACGCCGCGTGGCCCGTCTGCGCCGCGCAACCGATGAAGCCACCGCCCAGGCGATCTTCAGCTTCGTGCAATCCCTGCCCTACCGCTTCGGCAATTGGCAGGAACGCGCCTCGGATACGCTCGCGCGCGGGTCGGGCATGTGCACGACCAAGGCCAATCTGCAAGTGGCGCTGATGCGCGCGGCGGGGCTGGAGGCAGGTTTTTCCGAAGTGCCGATGGTCATGTCGGTGCTGGGCAAGCTGATGCCGGATGCGTGGCTGCCGCTGATGCGCCCGACCGTGCGGCATTATTTCGGTGCCGTGAAACTGGGCGGGCGCTGGCACGCGGCGGATTCGTCCTACACCGACGATTCGATGCAGATTTACCTCGAAGCGATCCCCGGCTTTGACTACCTGCTGCCCGCGACCCTGTCGAACGGGCACCCCTATAGCCCCGCCCATGCGCATGATGGCTTGGATGTGTTCGACATTCAGGTTGTCCCCCATCTGCAAGACGAAATGAGCAAGAAAAGCCGCTTCACCCCCATGCAGTTCGAAGCACTGAACACGCGCCTTGACCGTGCGCAGGGGTCGTGGAAACAGTGGCTGGCACCCGATCACCCCGATCTGGTGGCAATCGGGGATGAGCGCCGCGCATGAGCCTGTTTCATTGGGACTTTTCCGCCCCCACGCCCAGCGAGATGGGGGACCATGATGTGCCGCTTGTCAGCACCCGGCTTGCAGGCAAGCGTATAGCTTTGCTGGTGACAGGCGGCATTGCTGCGATGAAAACCCCCCAGATCGCGCGGGGCCTGCGCAGGCACGGCGCGGATGTGGTGGCTTTCGCCAGTGCGGACGCCCTGCGCTATGTCGCCCGAGAGGCGCTGGAATGGGCCACACTGGGACAGGTGGTGGACGCCCTGACTTGGCGGGCCGAGCACCTGTCCGATGGCGCGCCCTTTGACGCCTATCTGGTGGCCCCTGCCACGCATAACACGATTGCCAAAATGGCGCAGGGGATTGGCGACACGCTGGTGACATCGGCCCTGATCTCGGCTTTGGGGCGGATGGAGCAGGGGCGCGCGAAAGTGCTGGTCGCGCCCACGATGCATGGGTCCATGCACAACGCGCAACTGGTGGACAATGCCCGGCGCTTGGCGGCGCAGGGCGTGACCTTCGTTGCGCCGCGCGATGCCTACGGCAAGCACAACCTGCCGGATACCGAAGTTTTGTGTGTGGCCGTGGGTCGCGCGCTGTCCACATCGCCCCTGCGCGGCAAGCGGATCATGGTGACCGCTGGGCCGACGCCGGTGCCGATTGATGGTGTGCGCCGCATCGTGAACCGCTTTCGCGGGCGGCTTGGCGCAGATGTGACCGAGGAACTGGTCTGGCGCGGGGCGGATGCCGAATTGCTGCTGGGCGACGGCGCCTGGCGGCCGCGCGCGCCGTTGCCTGTGGCCATTGCCCGCACCTATGACGCCTATCGCGACATGGTGCTGGAGCGGGTGCAATCGGGGCTGTTTGCAGGGGTATTCTCGGCCGGTGTTGCCGATTACCGCCCCAAAGTCGTGGTGGATGGCAAGATCGTGTCAGGCTCCGCCGAATACCCGCTGATGCTGGAACCCACCGAAAAGGTCATTGATCTGGCGATGGCCGCGAGCCCCGCGATGCACACGATTGCGTTCAAGTATCTGGAAAAAGTGTCGGAGGACGAGCTGATCCGCGTGGCAGCCCGGCGGCTGGACCGCGCGCGGCTGGTGGTTGCCACACGCGGCGAGGATACGCGCGGACGCGAGCAGCGCGCGCTGATGGTGACGCGCGAAGGGGTCCGGGCTGTGGACGGCAAAGCGGCCATCGCGCGGGCGATTGCAGATCATCTGGAAGGGCTTGCGACGGGCGAAGTTACAGCGCTTGCGGCTGAATAGAACACGCAGCCCTTGACAATTCCCCAAAGCGCGGGCCGAAAGGCACGCGTTTTTCCATTGCACCTTGGGGGGGGCAGATGCTGCGGCGGATGGTGATTCCGGCCCTGTTCGGGCTGATCGGGACGGGTATTCTGGTCAATCTGGGCCTGTGGCAATTGTCGCGCGCCGACGAAAAAGCCGCCCTTATTGCGGAAATGGAAGCGCGGATTTTCGACGCGCCCGTGGCACTGCCCGCCACCCCCGACGCGGAGGCCGACCGCTACCGCCCCGTGCGCGCAGAGGGGCGCTTTACCGAAGAATACACCCGTGCGCTCGCCGCACAAAAAGCGCAGGGGCCGGGGTTTCACCTGATCTCGGTTCTGGAAACGGGCGACGGGCGGCGCGTCTTGGTGGATCGCGGTTTTATGCCTGACGTTACCGCGCGCGAGTTGGCGCCTGCGCTCGACGCTGTGCAGATCGTGGGCAACCTGCACTGGCCGCGCGATACCAATGCCTCGACCCCGCCCTATGACACGGGCCGCAATCTGTTCTTCGGCCGCGATGTGGTGCAGATGGCGGCCCTTTTGAACACGGAACCCGTGCTGATCGTGCTGCGCGCCTCGGACCAAGAGCCACCGCTTGCCATGCCTGTCCCTGTCCACCAAGTCAGCATCCCTGACAACCATATGGGCTATGCGATCCAATGGTTTTTGATGGCAATTGCTTGGGCGGGGATGACAGTTTTCTTTCTGTGGCGTATCAGGCGGCAACCGGAACAGGAATGACCGTCATGAACTATGTCTCGACCCGCGGCGCGGCCCCCGTGCTGGATTTCAGAGCCACCATGCTGACGGGGCTTGCGCGCGATGGGGGGCTTTACTTGCCCGACCATATCCCACCGATGACGCAAGCCGAAATCGCCGGGCTGGCGGGGCAGAGTTACGAGGATGTGGCCTTTGCGGTCATGCGCCCCTTCCTTGGCGGCGCGTTCACGGATGACCAATTCCGCACGCTGATTGCGCAGGCTTATGCGGGCTTCGGCCATCCGGCCCGCGCGCCGCTCAAGCAGCTTGCGCCGAACCATTTCCTGCTCGAACTGTTCCACGGGCCTACGCTCGCGTTCAAGGATTTCGCGATGCAACTGATCGGCCAGATGTTTCAGGCAGCACTTGCGCAGGACGGCAGCCGCGTGACGATTGTCGGCGCAACCTCGGGCGATACAGGCTCTGCCGCGATTGAAGCGTTTCGCGGCCTGCCCAATGTCGATGTGTTCATCCTGTTCCCGCATGGCCGCGTGTCGGATGTGCAGCGCCGACAGATGACCACACCGAGCGAGTCCAACGTCCATGCGCTGGCCATCGACGGGGATTTCGACACGTGTCAGGCGCTGGTCAAGGACATGTTCAACGATTTCGCCTTCCGCGACGGGGTGGGCTTGGCAGGCGTGAACAGCATCAACTGGGCGCGGGTGCTGGCGCAGGTGGTCTATTACTTTTCATCCGCGCTTAGCCTTGGGGCACCGCATCGCCCTGTCAGTTTCACCGTCCCCACGGGCAATTTCGGTGATGTCTATGCAGGTTATATTGCCCGCGCGATGGGGCTGCCGATTGAGCGGCTGGTGGTGGCCACGAACCAGAACGACATTCTGGACCGCGCCTTACAGACGGGCGGGTATGTGACAGATGGGGTCAAGCCCTCGATCAGCCCATCGATGGATATTCAGGTCAGTTCCAACTTCGAGCGCGCCTTGTTTGACGCCTATGGGCGCGACGGGGCCGCTGTTGCCGCGCTGATGGGCGCGCTCAAGCAATCGGGCGGGTTCGACATTGCGCCCAATGCGCTTGGCGCGCTGCGCGAGGTCTTTGCCTCTGGCCGCTGTTCGGAAGACGAAACCACGGCCACGATCACGCGGACCTTGGCAGAAACGGGCGAGCTGCTTTGTCCCCACAGCGCCGTGGGCGTGCATGTGGCGGAGGCGCATTTGTCCGCGACACCCATGATCACGCTCGCCACGGCCCACCCCGCCAAATTCCCCGACGCGGTGGAAGCCGCAACCGGCATCCGACCCGCCCTGCCACCGCGCATGGCCGATCTGTTTGACCGCCCCGAGCGGGTCACGCGTCTGCCCAATGACCTGTCGGCTGTCCAAGCCCTGATCCGGGAGCGCCGCGCATGAGCGTGCAAGTGACCACCCTGCCCAACGGGTTCCGTATTGTCACCGAACCCATGCCGGGGCTGGAATCGGCAGCCATCGGGCTGTGGATCGAAGCGGGCGCGCGGCATGAAGCCGAGCACCAGAACGGCATCGCGCATTTTCTGGAGCATATGGCGTTCAAAGGCACGGCCCGGCGCAGTGCCTTGCAGATCGCCGAGGAAATCGAGGATGTGGGCGGCTATATCAACGCCTATACCTCGCGCGAGATGACGGCGTTTTATGCCCGCGTGCTGCGCGCCGATGTGGCGCTGGCACTCGATGTGCTGGCCGATATCGTGCTGAATCCGGCTTTTGACGCGCGCGAGATCGAAGTCGAGCGCGGCGTGATCTTGCAGGAAATTGGCCAGGCGCTCGACACGCCCGATGATGTGATTTTCGACTGGTTGCAGGAAGCGGCCTATCCCGCGCAGCCCATTGGCCGCTCGATCCTTGGTCCGTCCGAGGCTGTGGCAGGCTTTGACGCGCCCGATTTGCGGCGGTTTGTCGCGGCACATTATGGGCCGGGGCAGATGATCCTAGCGTCATCGGGTGCGGTGGATCACGACATGCTGGTGCGTCTGGCAGAACCCCTGTTCGGGCACCTGACCCCCAAGCCTGTTTTGGTGACAGAACCCGCCCGCTTCCTGAGCGGCGAGCGGCGGGAATTGCGCGATCTGGAGCAGGCGCATTTCGCGCTTGCCCTTGAAGCCCCCGATTACCGCGCCCCCGACTTCTACGCCTCGCAAATCTTTTCGGGCGCGCTGGGGGGCGGCATGTCCTCGCGCTTGTTCCAGCGCCTGCGCGAAGATCGGGGCTTGTGCTATTCGGTATTCGCGCAATCCGGTGCCTATGCCGATACCGGCATGATCACGATCTATGCAGGCACCGGGGCAGAGGAATTGGGCGAACTCGCCCACCTGACCATGGACGAATTGAAGCGCGCGGCCGAGGATATGACGGAAGCCGAAGTCGCCCGTGCCCGCGCGCAGATGAAAGCGGGGCTGCTGATGGGGCTGGAAAGCCCGTCATCGCGCGCCGAACGGCTGGCCAAGCTGATTTCAATTTGGGACCGCGTGCCAGACCTGTCCGAAACCATCGCGCGGATCGAAGATGTGACCCGCGCCGATGTGTTGGCGCATGGCCAAAAGCTGGTGAATGATCGCAAGATGGCGCTGGCGCTTTATGGCCCGATCCAGCGCGCGCCGATGCTCGCGGATCTGTCCGAGAGGCTTGCTGCCTGATGCTTGGCTTGCGGGGGGCGAAGCTGCGGCTGGACACCGAGCGGTTGACCCTGCGGCTGCCTGCCCATAACGATTTTCGGGGCTGGTCGGACCTGCGCCGCGCCTCGCATGGGTTTCTGACCCCGTGGGAACCCACATGGTCCGACGATCACCTGACGCGCCGGGCTTTTGCCAACCGCGTGTCCTGGGCGGCGCGGTGCTTCAAGCTGGACACGGCTTTGCCCTTGTTCATCATCCGCCGCGCAGATGACGCGCTGGTGGGGGCGATCACGCTCGACAACATCCGGCGCGGGCCTGCACAGGCGGGCACGCTTGGCTATTGGGTGGGTGCCCCCCATGCCCGCCAAGGCTATATGCGCGAGGCTATCGCGGCTGTCGTTCACCACGCCTTTTTCGTGATGGACCTGTCGCGCATTGAGGCCGCTTGCCTGCCCGAAAACACAGCCTCGCGCGGGGTGCTGGAGCGGTCTGGCTTCAAATATGAAGGGGTTGCGCAATCTTATCTGCAAATCAACGGGCGGTGGCGTAATCACGTTCTATATGCCAATCTGCGCTATGACCGGCGCGGGCGGACGGAAACGGGCTGATGCTGAATCCTTGCGATGCGGGCTTTGTGGCCAATCTGGCCGGGCTTTTGCCCGATGGCACGCTGCGTGATCCCGAGCCGCGCTATCTGGACGAACCGCGCGGGCGGTGGTGGGGGCAGGCAGGCGCAGTGGCACTGCCGCGCGATGTGGGCGAAGTGTCCACGATCCTGCGCGCCTGTTTTGAGGCCCGCGTGGGTGTGATCCCCTATGGCGGCGGCACCGGGCTGGTGGGCGGGCAGATTGCCCAAGGTGGAGCTGTGCCGCTGATCCTGTCCTTGGAACGGATGCGGGCCATTCGGGCGGTTTACCCGAACGAAAACGTGCTGATTGCCGAAGCAGGTGCGATCTTGGCCGAGGTTCAGGCGGCGGCGGCTGATGCCGGACGGCTGTTCCCGCTCTCACTCGCCTCCGAAGGGTCGGCGCGGATTGGTGGCTTGCTGGGGACAAACGCGGGCGGCGTCAATGTCCTGCGCTACGGCAATGCGCGCGATCTGGTGCTGGGGCTGGAAGCGGTCATGGCGGATGGGTCCGTTTGGCACGGGCTGAAGCGGTTGCGCAAGGACAATACTGGCTATGACCTGCGCCATCTGCTGATCGGGTCCGAGGGGACTTTGGGCGTCATCACGGCGGCAAGCCTGCGGCTCTATCCCCGACCGGCGCAGCAAGGCGCCGCGCTGATCGTCGTCGAAAGCCCTCGCGCGGCGCTTGCGCTACTCGCCATGGCGCAAGCGCGCTTTGGCGAGGGGCTGTCGGCTTTCGAGCTGATCAGTGGCGCGGGCCTGCGCTTTCTGGCGGAAACCTTGCCGCAGGTGCGCCAACCCTTCGCCGTGGCGCCGGACTGGATGGTGCTGATCGATCTGGGCCTGCCCGCAGGTGCGACACCCGCCGAGGGGCTGGAGGCGCTGTTCGCGGATGCCTTGGATGCCGGGCTGGTCAGCGATGGCGTCATCGCCCAAAGCGATACACAGCGCGCGGAGTTCTGGACCTTGCGCGAATCGATCCCGCAGGCCAACCGCAAGATCGGTGCGGTTTCCAGCCACGACATTTCCGTGCCGCTGGGTGCGGTGCCCGATTTCATCGACCAGGCCGGGCCAATCCTGAACCAGATGGGCCAGTTCAGGATCAACTGCTTCGGCCATCTGGGCGACGGGAACCTGCATTACAACGTCTTTCCCCTGCCTGGCCGCACGCGCGCCGACCACGAAAACCAGCGCGACGCGATCAAGGGGGCCGTGCATGATCTGGTGCACAGCTTCGGGGGGTCGGTCAGCGCCGAACACGGGATCGGGCGGCTGAAAACCGGCGATCTTGTGAAATATGGCGACCCAGTGAAACTGGCCGCCATGCGCGCGATCAAGGATGCGCTGGACCCGCGCGGGATTTTGAACCCCGGCGCGGTGTTGGGTTAGCTTGGCTGAACCGCAGGCAGGGGCAAGGGGTGCTCGGCCACCTTGCGCAACAACCCGATGAACCCCGCCGCGTAATGATCCGCCGTCGCGTGCCCCTTTTCTGCCGTCGCGGCCAACGCGTTGCCCACAGTCCCGCCTGTGTTCAGGTCACTCGAAATCCAGCCATAGCTGACAGGACCGATGGGGGAAATCGTGCCGCTTTGCGCGGTGGAAACGAAATTGCGCGCCGCTGCCATGTCCACCGTTTCAGGCCGAAACGCAAGCATGAGCGAGGTTTCCACATCGCCGCCGTGGATGCCAAACGCCAGTTCCTCGGGCGGATACATCCCTTCGGGCTGGCCGAAACTGCCCCATTGCGCCTTGACCGCGAGCATCCCCGCCTGCACGCGCAATTCCCGGCTCAGAATGGAAATCAGGTCCAAATTCCCGCCGTGGCTGTTGATGATGACGATCTTTTTCACGCCCGCGCGCGCGACGGATAGTCCGATATCGGTCCAGACGCGCAGCGCGTTTTCGGCGCTCAAGGTCAGTGTGCCCAAAGCGTGCAGGTGCTCGTTCGACTTGCCCACGGCCTGCACGGGAAGGATGCGGATATCCAGATCCTCGGGGCACGTTGCCCGCACACGCGAAAGCATCCCTTCGGCGATCATCGTATCAACACCGACAGGCAAATGCGGGCCATGTTGCTCGATGGCCGCGGTGGGCAGGATGGCGATGGTGCGCAAAGGATCAATAGCGGCGAATTCAGTGGTCCGGTACTCGGCCCAGTTTAAGCGGCGCATGGGGTCATCCGTAAGTTGCGGCAAGGCGGCTTGCCAAGTAATCGGCCCCTGTGACGGGCGGGTATTTCGGCGTGCCTGTGCCGGGCAGGCAGGCGATCAGGCTGTCAGGGTTCGGGTCCAGAAAGAAGGCGACCGATTTGCGCGCGCGCGGCGGCGGCAAGACCCTGTGCGGGGTCGAGACATAGCGATCATTGCTCCAGCGCATCAGGCAATCGCCGATATTGACGACAAAAGCCCCGTCCACATGCGGCACATCCTGCCAAGCGCCGCCGCGCGGGCGCACTTGCAGCCCCGGCGCGCCATCGGTCAGCAAAAGCGTCAGCGCGCCGTAATCGGTATGCGCGCCCGCGCCGATTTCGCCCTGCTGACCGCTTGGCGCAGGGTAGGAGAGCAGGCGCAGAATGGCCATCGGTTCCGTGAAATGGGGCGCAAAATGGTCGGGCGGCAGCGACAGATCGCGCGCGATGATGCCGAGTAAAGCCACCCCCAACGCATGCGCCTGCGCGTAATACTCGAGCATGGTTGCGCGAAAGCCCGGCAGATCGGGCCAAAGGTTCACGCCCCGAAACGGCTCGCCGCGCAGGACACGGGGATCATCGGGGGGCAGGTCGAAGCCGATGTTGAAGGCTTCCTTGCGGTCTTTTTGGCCCGACGCTGAATCCAACCCCTCGGACCCCATATAGGCCCAGCCGCGATTATGCGGGTTGGTGCTGATCGAGAGCAGCGCTTTCGCGGCCTCGGGTTGGGCGAAGAACGCGGCGGACAGCGCGAACACCACGGCGAGCAAAGCATCCGCCACCCCATGCCCGCGCAGCAGCAAAAACCCAGTGTCCCGGCAGCACACACCCAAAGCCTGCGCAAACCCGTCCGGGTCGCGCAAAGCATCCTGCCAGTCGAACACAGGCACATTCATGCCCGCACCTGCGCGCGGGCGCTCACTGGCCCAATCAGCTTGTCCATCGCGCGCCCCACACGGACCAGATGGGCCGTGCGGCTCGCGTCAGTCGAGCTGTCCATCAGGTAATGCGCGGCAAAAGCCGTGCGCACGCCTTTGGCGCAGATGATCCGAACGCCGCGCAGGATCGTGCGCTTGCCGGGTGCCCCCACCAACCATGTCAGCCACCGGCTTGCCCCGCAGGTCGTGAACACCCCAAGCCGCGTGATATGCGTCATGCCCGGGCGGATGGTCTTGTTCACGCTGTCCGGCATCAGAAACGCCACATCGGGCAGAAGCGCGCGGTCAAGCCAACCCTTGAGCATGGCAGGCAGCCCATACCACCATGTCGGATAGACAAAGATCAACGTGTCACACCAGCGCAGGTCATCCACATCGCGCGCAACGGGGGCGCAATTGGCGGGGCTGTCAAGATAGCCCCGCCATTCGGCTTCGGTCAGAAGCGGCTGGAACCCTTCGGCATACAGGTCGCGCAGCCGGATCTCGGCCCCAGCCGCGCGCAGCTTGTCGAGCACCACATCGCGCACGCCTGCCGTGAAACTGCCCGCATGGGGGTGGCAATAGATGACAAGGGCGCGCATCAGAGTGTCTCCATTTCCCGGCCTACGCGGGTCAGGAAGGCCGCGCGGGTGCTGTCTGTCGCGCGGTTCATGTCGTAAAGCGCGAGGTATCTCATCGTGTCAGGCCGCGTGACATGCCAGACCGCGCGCTTGACCACATGGCGCGGCGGATCGCCTGCCAAGAGCGCGCGCATCCGCGTGCCGCCATAAGTGGTCACAGCGGCGAGCTTGCGGATATGGGTCAGGTTGGGCTTCACTTTGCCATCCTCCAATCGGAACGAGACACCGGGCAGGAACACGCGGTCAAAGAAGCCTTTCAGGATGGCGGGATAGCCGAAATTCCACACAGGAAAAACCAGCACAAGCGCCTGTGCCGCGCGCAGGCGCTCCACATACTCGGCCACAGGGGCAAGGTTCGGCCCAACATCATGATAGCCGCGCCGTTCCGCTTCCGACAGGACCGGATTGAACCCTTCGGCGTTCAGGTCGCAGTCATCCACATCCCAGCCCCGCGCGGTGAGCTTGTCCACCACGACGCGGTGCAGCGACGCGGAAAAGCTTTCCGGGCAGGGATGGGCGAACACGACAAGCGCGCGGGTCATTCGGCGGCTTTCATCCTCTGATATTCATACATCCGGTCGTATTTCCATTCCGGGTCATCCCAGGCGATCATTTTGCCGGGGTTGAGCAGGCCCTTGGGATCGGCCTCGCGCTTGAAGTTCAACTGACGGTCGTCAACGGTCTGCCGCCCGCCTTCTTCCAAGGTGAAGCGATGGGGATTGAAGATCATGCAGCCGGCATCTTCGTGCAGACGGATGATTTCATCCAAGCGTTCTTCGGTCGTGAATTTCACAAGCGACAGGCCCGCAAAGATGACGTGACCAGATTCGCGAATGACTTCCAAGTGTTGCAGCACTTCGGGCGAGAGCGCCTTTTGCATCTCCAGCACTTTTTCCAGATGCGTCGGATAGCCATAGCGCACTTGCAGATAGGTGATGCTGGGGTCCACTTTCAGCGCGCGCAATGTCGTGTGGTTCCAGCCATATTCAAAGATCGGCCCCGGATCGCGCGCCCAGTTGTTGTTGTCCGAGCGATAGATCACCGTCGCCTGCGGGCGGCGGGCAGTGAAGGTGTCAAACGCATCCAACGAGTGCGGCGCGACCATCAGGCCGACCAGCGTTTGATCGGGCGTGACATAGGGCTTCACGCGCTGGAAATAGTCATAGGGCGCGGGGGCTTCATAGACCGATGCCAGCTTGATCAGGATACCGTCCTGATTGGCGAGTTCTGCGGCATATTGCGCAGCCTCGGCAAAGTCGCTGAACGCCACGAAAAGGCCCACCCAGTCATAGGCAGGCGCGAGCGGCATTTCGAGTTCGGTGATGATGCCATTGGTGCCGTAAGCGTGGCTGACGCGCGCGAGTTCCTCGCCCCGGAATTCGAGGATGCGCGGCTCTGCCTCCATCGTCACGACGCGCAGGCGGATGATATTGCCCAAGTCGCGCAAACTGCCCCATGTGCAAGACCCCACCCCGCCCGAGCCGCCCGCGATGAAGCCGCCGATGGTCGCGGTCGCCCAAGTGCTGGAGAACATGCGCAATTCCTGTCCCGAATGGGCGATGCAGGCCGCGTCCACGTCTTTGAGCAAACAGCCCGGTTCCACGATCACGCGACCCGCATGAACCGATTTCACCGCCGCCATGTTCTTCATGTGCAGGATGCAACCGCCCGCCATGGGCATGGCTTGCCCGTAATTGCCGGTGCCTGCGCCGCGTGTGGTGACGGGGACATCATGCGCGTAGCAGGTTTTCAGAACCTCGATCACCTCGGCCTCGGTCTTGGGGGCGACCACGAAATCGCCCTCCAAATGCTCCATCCGCGGCTTCAGGACCGGCGAATACCAGAAGAAATCGCGCGATTTGGCACGGATGCTGACGGGGTTTTCGTCGATTTCCAGATGCGACAGGGCGGCTTTCGCGGCGGCGACATTCGGTTTCATTGGGGCCTCATGAGGGGGTCGAGTTCGGCATAATCGGGAAGCGTGCGGTCAATCGCGCGGCCTGCGCGCAGCACGATCCGGTCGGATTGCGGGCGGGAAAACAGTTCCGTCCAGCCCCGCGCGCGGGTGATGACCAGATCCGCGGGCGCGCCCGGCGCCAAGCTGGGCGCGTTCAGGCTACACGCGCGGGCCGGGTTCGTTAGGAAGGCATGGGTCCAGTCCGGGTCGGAATGGTCCAGATGCGCGATGCGGGTGGCTTCGCGCATGACTTCGAGCATGTCGAGATCGCCATAGGCATAAAAAGGGTCGCGGGTATTGTCCGACGCGAAGCTGACATTGATCCCGCGCGCTTTCATTTCATGCACCAACGTAATGCCCCGCCAGCGCGGGGTGCGCGCGCCTGTGCGGTCCTGCAAATACAGGTTGCACATGGGCAGCGAGACAATGTTCAGCCCAGCTTGCGCCACCAGATCGAGGGTCGAGAGCGCCTCTGCTTCTGGCTGGACGGCGAGCGAGCAGCAATGGCCCACTGTCACGGGGCGCGCGTAACCCAGTTCGAGCACCGTTTCGGCAATGACGCGCAAAGTGGCGACGGTGGCATCACCAGTTTCGTCGGCGTGGAAATCCACCTCCAGCCCGCGCGCCATCGCCAGCTTGAAAAACGCGCGCAGACGCTCGCGCAGGTCGGAAATAGGATAGGTGACAAGCCCCAGCACGCCGCCATGTTCGGCCACGATATCAGCGGTGCGGATGTAGTTGCCCGACATCTCGACCCGGTCCACGCCGGCAAGGGCCGCAGCCTGCAATTCAATCCGGCCCGCCCATTTGTCGCGCATTTCCGCGAAAACGGGCCAGGAAATTGCATCTTGCGGCGAGATGCTGTCCAGATGGGTGCGGATGGCGCGGGTGCCGTGGGCATAGGCGCAGCGCAGGGCGAAATCCATGCGCGCGGCCACGTCAATCGCGTTCCAGTTCGCCTCGCGGTCCGCGCCCACTGTCGTCAGCGCGCCCATGAAGGTGCCATCAGGGTTCGCGGCACGCGGCCAGATATGGCCTTTGTCCAGATGGGTGTGCATGTCGATGAAACACGGAAACACCATCGCGCCACCCATGTCGATCACAGGCACGTCGGCGCGGTCGGAAATCACGCCCCCGTCAATCGTCAGTGCGTGGCGGACCAGACCGCCCGACTGCCCCAGCAGGCAAGCAGGCACAGTGATGTTTTCCAGCCGGAAGGGGCCAGTGTCAGGAAGTTTGCGAAAGTCCATTATGTTTCTCGTTTGACGGCACTTTCATGCCATTTGCGCAGCAGCATATGCGACAGGAACGACAGGCCGGCGAAGATGATGACGCCGGTTACGGCGATCAGGATCAGGGCTGCGAACATGCGCGGGATGTTCAGCCGGTAGCCTGCCTCTAGGATGCGGAACGCGAGCCCCGATCCGATCCCGCCTGTGCCCGCCACATATTCCGCCACCACAGCGCCAATCAGCGCAAGGCCCCCCGCAATCCGCAGGCCGCCAAGGAAATAAGGCAAAGCGGCGGGCAGGCGCAGGTAGCGAAGCGTTTGCCAGCGCGAGGCGCCATAGATGCGAAACAGGTCGCGCAGGTTATGGTCGGCGCTGTTCAGGCCGAGCGTTGTGTTGGCCAGCACCGGAAAAAACGCCACCAGCCACGCACATAGCAGCAAGCCCGCAGTGCGGCTGTCGACATAGATAAAGATCAAGGGCGCGATGGCCACGATGGGCGTGACCTGCAAAATCACGGCATAGGGGTAGAACGACATCTCGATCAGGCGGCTTTGCGTGAACAAGACCGCCAGCCCCACACCGCCGATCACGGCCACGGCCAGCGCCATCATGGTTATTTGCAACGTCACCAAGAGCGCGTCGAACAGGATCGCCCAGTCCTTGACCAGCGTTTGTGCGACCAATCCGGGGCCGGGCAGGATGAAATGGGGGATCTGGTTCCAGACCACGATTCGGTCCCATAGCCAGATCATCAGCACCATCACGAGTGCAGGCAGCACCCATTTGCCCCATTGCTCGAAGCGCTTGATCCGCAGGCGCTTCAGGTCGTCTGCATCCAGCACGGGGCTGTCGTCGGCAATGCTCATACATGTTCTCCCATCGCTTCGGACAAGGCGGCCGAGGCTTGACGGCACAGCCCCGCATATTCGGCCGAGGTGCGGAATTCTTCAAAGCGCGGATAGGGCGCGTCCACGTGCAAGTCGCGGATCACTCGACCGGGGCGCGCGGCCATGACAATGATGCGGTCTGACAGGAACACGGATTCAAAGACAGAATGGGTCACGAAGATGACCGTGCAGCCGATCTTGGCTTTCAGTTGCAGCAGGTCATTGTTCAACCGGAACCGCGTGATTTCGTCCAAAGCGGCAAAAGGTTCATCCATCAGGATCAAGCGCGGCTTCGTTACCATGGCGCGCGCAATCGACACGCGCATTTTCATGCCGCCCGACAATTCGCGCGGATAGGCGTTCAGGAATTTTTCAAGACCCACAAGGCGCAGGGCCTCCATGATCTCGTCCCTCACGGACGCGAAGGATTTGCCTTTCAGCCGAAACGGCAGCCAAACATTTTGCGCGACCGTGGCCCACGGCATGAGGGTCGGTTCCTGAAATACCACCCCCAGATCATTCTCGGATTGCCCACCGGCCCAGACGATCTTGCCTGCGCTTGGCGTCGAAAGCCCGGCAATCAGGCGCAAAGCGGTCGATTTCCCGCAACCCGACGGCCCCAGCAGCGAGATGAAATCGCCTGCATTCACTGTTAGGTTCATATTCTTCAAGGCAACGACATCGCCATTGAAGGTCTTGTTGACATTGGTCATGTCCAGCACAGGCGGGCGCTGACCGAGGGGCGGCAATTCCATGTCAGGTCTTTCCAGCAGGGGGAAGGGTGGCCGCAACCGGCCACCCCACTTGGATCAGGGACGCAGGTCGAGCCCGACGCCTTTGCCAACGAAGTCGAAATTCACGGCCTTCGTCCAGTCCAGACCGGCAGGAACCACGCCGGCTTCGACCATTTTCATGTAGAAATCCTCAACAGCGGCGGGGGTCATGATGCCAATGCCCTGCTCGATGGAATCGCCACTGTCCACGATGCCGAATTCCTTCATCTTGGCGATAGCGAAGTCAATCTTGTCTTGGCTCATATCGGGGTTTGCCTGCAAGATCAGAGCATTGGCGGCAGCGTTGTCGCCGTAGAGGTAGTTATACCAGCCAAGGATCGAGCCATTCACAAAGCATTCAACCACTTCGGGGCTGTTGTCGATGGTGGATTGCATGGTTTCAATCGTGGTCGCATAGGTCGAATAGCCCGCATCCGCGATCAGGAACACGTTGGGCTTGAACCCTGCTTCCTTTTCAATCGCATAGGGTTCTGAAGACAGGAAGCCCTGCATCCCCATGCGCTTGTTGGCCAGGAATGGGGCGGGGTTGAAGGTATAGACTTCGCGCTGTTCGGGGGTGAAGCCGAAGGCGGCGATCATCCACTGGTAGTAGGAAGCGAAGCCTGCATCGCCGATCAGCAGCTTCAGGTCTTTCAGTTCTTCCCAAGTGTCAGCCTCGCCGGGATGGGCGATGATGACTTGTGGGTGTTTCTGGAACGATGCGGCAACAGCCACGATCGGGATGTTCTCGGCCACCGAGTTGAAGGCCAGAAGCAGGTCACCGCCCATATGGAACTGGATGCGGTCGGCCATCAGCATGGCGCGGTTATTCACCTGCGGGCCACCCGGAACGATGGTCACGTCCAGACCGCAGGCGGCATATGTGCCATCGGCCACAGACTGATAGAAGCCGCCATGTTCGGCTTGCGGCAGCCAGTTGGTGCCAAAGCTGACCGGCGTCAGGGCAAAAGCAGGAGCGGCCAGCGCAGAAGCGAGGGCCAAGGTTGAGACGAACGGGCGAAGGGTCATGGGTGACGTCCTGTTGGATGTTGCATCGATGTGATCATCGCGTTTGCCCCAGAAGTGTCATCAGCTCTGGGGCATTCGACGCGCTCAAATTCACAAGTGGCGCATTTTCGGGCGAAAATCCACTCATGGCGCACATATTTTTGGCATATGCCCCGCATCTTTTCTGCATCATTTACCGCAAGCTGGTCAGGATCACGACTCGATCCTGTAGCGTGATGCCACAACCCGGAGAAACCACATGCGCGCGCTTACCCCACCCAGCCTGCCCGCCCCCTTCGCCCGCTATTCGCATGGCATCGCAACCCCTGCAGAGGGGCGGATTGTCGTGACGTCCGGCCAGTTGGCTCTGGCGGCGGATGGCACGATCCCGGACGGGGCCGAAGCGCAAGCGCATCTTTGCTTTGTCAATATCGCAGCAATCCTGGCAGAGGCAGGCGCAAACGCCGCCCATGTCCTGCGCGTCAATGCCTTCGTCACGGACCGTACGCATATGGCCGGATATATGGCGGCACGCGATGCGTTCTTTGCGGGGATCACACCGCCCCCGGCCTCGACGCTGGTGATTGTGTCGGGCTTTACCCGGCCTGAATTTGTGGTCGAGGTCGAAGTGACGGCGCTGATCCGCTAGATCAGGACGATGTTTGATCGAAATATCATCCTGATGTGTCTTTTTGCTTGTCACGTGATCCTGGAGGCAAACCGGAGTCCACTTTTCCTCATCACGCTCTAAAGTGTGAAATGCAGCGCGAGCAGAACCGCAAAGCCACCAAAGATCGTCAGCACCGCGTTCCGGGTCCACAGGCAGATGGCGATTGTGGCCAGCGCCGCCCCCAGCCGCACGGGGTCCAGCGCGCCTGCGGTCGCTTGAGGGAACAGAATAAGCGGGGCGATCATGCCGGGCATGATGGCCACAGCCGTATAGCGCAGATGCCGCAGCACCCATTCTGGCAAAGCCCGGTTGCCGATCAGCCCCAGAAAAGACAGGCGCAGCAGGTAAGTGCCAAGCCCCAACCCCCCGATGACCAACCAGATTTGTGCGGTCGAATAGCTCATGCGCCGCGCCTTTTGCTGATCTGTCGCTCCCCCTCGGCGCCTGTGGCCATCGCAAGGAAAGCTGCAACCAACAGGCCCAGATTGAAGGGCAGAAAGCTGAATACCAGTGTTCCGATGATCGACACCAAAGCCGCCGCGACATGCGGGGCGGTGCGCAGCATGGGCACGATGAGCGCCAGAAATGTAATCGGAATGGCGAAGTCGATGGGCAAATCGGCAGGAACCGCTTGGCCCAGAACGGCGCCCGCCCATGTGGCCACATACCACAGCGGACAGACGGCCATCGAGACGCCCAAGAAATAGCTGAATTTCTGGCTAAGGCTTAGCCCTTGGTCGCTGTCATATTTCAAAGTCGATGATGCAAATGTCTGATCCAGCAGGAAATACGCCACCACCCCCCGCTTCCACCACACCAAGCCCCCCAGATGTGGGGCCATGGATGCCGAATACATCGCCATGCGCAAATTGACCGCAAGCGCTGCGGCCAGCACGATCAGGGTGGGCGCGTTTTCGGCCATCATCTGCAACGCCACGAATTGCGCGGCCCCGGCGATCACCAGCACCGAAAAGCTCATGGTCTGGACAAGGTTCAGGCCCGCTTCTGTCGCCACAACGCCAAAAACCGCGCCAAACGGCACGATCACCAGCATGAAGGGCGCACCGTCGCGGAAACCCTGCCAGAAGTCTTGGGATAAACGAGGCGCGACCATGGAACCCTGCGCGAATGCTTCATGTGTGAAGCGTCTTATCGCGGGCGTTGACCCTTCACAAGCGCCCCAGTCAGCGCGAGAAGACGCCGCTCACACGCCCCAGCAGCATGAACGCGCGGGCCGAGCGTGTTTCCGACAAAGCCGCGATCTGGGCATCATCGGCATCTGGCTCGAAACTGGCAAGAACCTTGTCGAATTCGCGCAGGAACAGATGCGCAGCGGCCTTGAAATCGGCGTTGTTGCGCATCCGCGCGGCCGTCAGCGCCAAACAGGACCGATCCCGGATGCCCCCAAGCGGCGCGATCATCGGCCCGCGCGTGCCTTGGGCGAAGGCGCGCCAAAATTCGGGTCGCGCGCGGTCAGGGCGCAGATCGTCCATGTAAATCCCGTCCTGCGCCAGATGGGTCAGCACATCTTGCGCGGCCCGGATCAGGGGGGCCGTGCGCGCATCGGCCAGAGCCATGCGCAGCGCGTCAAACCCTTCGGCATCATCCGCATCTTCGGGGAAATGCAGCGCGCGGATCAACAGGCCGGGACCAGGCGGGGCGGCGGGATGTGCAAGGGTTTCGCCCAAAGCAAGCAATGGCTCACCCTCGCCGCTCTCGCTTTTGTCCGCCCCCCGCGCGCGGCGCGAAAAGAACAGCGTCAACCGGGTGTCAGTCTGTTCCTGCGCCGCCGCGATGGCATCGAGCTTGCTTTGCGCGATGGGCGAAACAGGCGCAACCGGCGGTTCTGCCATCTGCCTGCGCAATTCGGCGAGAGCGGCGCCCTGAGCTTCGATCTGCTCTGACACACGCGCCATGCGCCGCAGCACTTGGGCCAGAAGCGTGACAGCAAGCGCAATACCAGTCCCGAGCGCCGCCACACTGACAGCTTGGGCGACCCAAGTATCAGCACTGAAAACCGCACCCCCCGCCCCGATGGCCACCAATGACCAGACCAGCACCAGCGCCGTCGTCAGCCCTGCGCCACCCTCCCCGTCGCGCTGCACATTTGTGGTGGCGAAGGGGCGGCGGCTCATGGTGTCACACGAAAGCGACCGACAGGATTTCGTAGGTCCGCGTGCCCCCCGGCGTGGTGACGTCGATCGTGTCGCCCGTATCCTTGCCGATCAGCGCGCGCGCGAGTGGCGAGCGGATATTCAGAAGGCCCTTTTCAAGATCGGCCTCGGGTTCGCCCACAATCTGATAGGTTTTTTCCTCGTCGGTGTCGCAATCGACCAGTTGTACGGTCGCGCCAAACTTCACAGCACCCGACAGGCGCGTGGGGTCGATCACCTCGGCCCGCGACAGGATCGATTCCAGCTCTTTGATCCGGCCTTCAATGAAGCTCTGCTTTTCGCGGGCGGCGTGATATTCGGCGTTTTCCGACAGGTCGCCATGCTCGCGCGCTTCGGCGATGGCCTTGATGACAGCGGGACGGTCCTGCGATTTCAACTGGCGCAATTCCGCATCCAGCAGGGCTTGGCCAGCACGTGTCAAGGGCAGCTTTTCCATTTCGCCTCACCACTCAGGACAAAAGAAGGCGTTCCCCGGAAGATCCGGGGCACCGCGTCGAGCCTATGTGACCCAAGGCGTGGGGGGAATGCAAGGGGGAAGCGAAAACTGTATCCGAGGCGCATCATGTCGCAGGTTTAGCTGCGACGCAGCGTTTGGATTGACCCGCCCCCCCTTGCCGCGTTAGGCAGGCGCGATAGAAAATGTCGCGCCCGCGCGATTTCGCGCAATAACAGGAGTAGCCATGTCAGAGATCACCCGCGAAGCCATGGAATATGACGTTGTGATCGTCGGCGCAGGACCTGCGGGCCTGTCTGCGGCGATCCGGCTGAAACAACTGGATGCGGATTTGAGCGTGGTGGTGCTGGAAAAGGGGTCCGAAGTCGGCGCGCATATCCTGTCGGGCGCGGTGCTGGACCCTGTGGGCCTTAATGCGCTGATCCCCGATTGGCGCGAGCGTGGTGCGCCGATCAAGGTGCCCGTGCGCGCGGATAATTTCTACATGCTGGGCGAAGCGGGCCAAATCCGCATCCCGAATTTCCCCATGCCGCCCCTGATGAACAATCACGGCAATTACATCGTTAGCATGGCCAATGTCTGCCGCTGGATGGCCGAACAGGCCGAAGCCTTGGGGGTCGAGATTTTCCCCGGCATGGCGGCGTCCGAACTGGTGTTTGACGGGGACCGCGTGAAGGGTGTGGTCGCAGGCGAGTTCGGCTTGAACCCCGATGGCACCCAAGGCGATGGCTACGAGCCGGGGATGGAGTTGCACGGCAAATATGTGTTCCTGTCCGAGGGGGTGCGCGGGTCGCTCGCCAAGGAAGTGATCACCAAATACGATTTGTCCAAAGGCAAAGAACCACAGAAATTCGGCCTTGGCATGAAGGAAATCTGGGAAATCGACCCGGAAAAGCACCGCGAAGGGACCGTGACCCATACGATGGGCTGGCCTTTGGGTGCCAATGCCGGCGGCGGCAGCTTCATCTACCATATTGATAATAAACAGGTTTACATCGGTTTCGTGGTGCATCTGAACTACGAAAACCCCTACCTGTCGCCCTATCAGGAATTCCAGCGCTTCAAGCACCACCCGATGGTGGCGGAGCTGCTGAAGGGCGGCAAGCGCGTGGCGTATGGCGCGCGCGCGATCAGCGAAGGGGGCTATCAGTCGATCCCCAAAGTCACCTTCCCCGGAGGCGCGCTGCTGGGCTGCTCGGCAGGGCTTGTGAACGTGCCGCGCATCAAGGGCAATCATAATGCGATGCTGTCGGGCAAGGCAGCGGCAGAGGCCGCCTATGACGCCATCAAGGCAGGCCGCGAAGGGGACGAATTGACAGCGTATGAGTCCGACCTGCGTGAAGGGCCTGTGGGTCAGGACTTGAAAAAAGTGCGCAACGTGAAGCCAATGTGGTCCAAATGGGGGCTGGTGCCGTCGCTCGCGCTTGGGGGCGTCGATATGTGGACCAATACGCTGGGCTTTTCGTTCTTCGGCACGATGCCACATGGCAAGACCGACGCTGCCGCCACGGGCAAAGCCGCGGACCACAAACCCATCGACTACCCCAAGCCCGATGGCGTGCTGTCCTTCGACCGGCTGACCAATGTGGCCTATAGCTTTACCAACCACGAAGAACATCAGCCGGCGCATTTGCGGCTGACGGACCCCGAGAAGCCCATCAAGGTCAACCTGCCGCTTTATGCCGAACCCGCGCAGCGCTATTGCCCGGCCGGGGTTTATGAGGTTGTCAGCGAAGCAGGCAAAGACCCGCGCTTTGTGATCAACTTCCAGAACTGTGTGCATTGTAAAACGTGCGACATCAAAGACCCCAGCCAGAATATCACTTGGGTCACACCGCAGGGCGGGGGCGGGCCGAACTACCCGAATATGTGATCCGGGTCGATTTCGCGTGTCCTGTGATTGCCCTTAGACATTGGCAGGACTAGTGTTACAGGCGAAACAAGTCTTGGACGGAGCATTCGACTTGAAACTGTTGCGCAAAGTCGCCGTGGGTGTTGTCTTGTTCGCCGGACTGCTCAGCCCTGCGCAAGCTCAGACCGGGGCCGATGTGCCTCCCGGTTTGGCCAGCGCCCTCTTGGCCGGGCGTGTCGCCGTCACGGATGACAATTTTGCCCAGATGGCGCTGAATTACGACCGTGCGCTTCAGGTCAGCCCGGACAATCCCGGCTTTCTGGACCTTGCGTTGCAAGGGCATCTGCTCGCTGGGAATTTCGAGCGCGCGGCTGAACTTGCGGCCCAAGTCGCAGCGGATGCACCCGGCGCGCAGGTCGCGGGCGTCGTGTTGCAGGCCGATGAATTCCTGCGCGGGGCCTATGGGGCGGTGATTGGCGCAGCGGAGGCTGGGCGCCTGACAGGTCCGCTGACGGACGCGGTCAGCGTGGCCTGGGCGCATCTGGGCGAGGGCCGCATGAGCGACGCGCTCGCAGCCTTTGACGCGGCTATCACCGAGCGTCCCGAAATCGCGCCGTTCGCGATCTACCATAAGGCCCTTGCGCTTGCATTGGTGGGCGATCTGGAAGGGGCCGCAGACCTGCTGACCGGCGAGGTTGCAGGCCCTGTCAGCCTGACCCGGCGCGGGGTTCTGGCGCATATCGCAATCCTAAGCCAGCTTGGCCGCTTTGACGAAGCCCAAACCTTGGGCGCGGAGATGTTCGGCAGCTCCCCCGACGAAGATGTGGCGCGTCTGATGCAGGCGGTGACAGACGGTCAGGCCGTTCCCTTTGACACCGTGCGCAGCGCCGCCGATGGCATGGCCGAAGCCTATCTGCTGCTCTCGTCGGCGCTTCTGAACAATGACGGCGACTGGCTACCCCTGATTTATGCCCGACTTGCCCTTGCGCTGCGACCCGACCACCCGGATGCGATCCTGCTCGCGGGACAGTTGCTCGAACAGATGGGCCAATATGATCTGGCCAAGCAAATCTACAGTCAGATGCCAAGCACATCACCGCAATATCTGAATGCGCAGCTTGCGACTGGCACTGTGATGCAGCGTGCGGGCGACGCGGATGGGGCAGAAGCCTTGCTCAAGCAACTGATCGCAGATCGACCCAATTCTGTTCTGGCACTCAGTGCGCTTGGGGATCTGATGCGGCGTGAGGAACGCTTCACCGATGCAAGCGACGCCTATGCCCGCGCGATCGAGTTGCTGCCGGAAGTTGAGAGCAGGCATTGGCCGCTGCTTTACACCTATGCAATTTCACTGGAACGGCAGGGCGCGTTTGACCGCGCGGAGCCGGTATTCCGCCAAGCGCTCGAATTCGTGCCCGACAATCCGCAAGTGCTGAATTATCTGGGCTATTCCCTGATCGAAGCAGGCCGAAACCTGGAAGAAGCGTTGGACATGATCGAGCGCGCTGTCGAAGGCGAGCCCGATAGCGGCTATATCACCGACTCGCTTGCCTGGGCGTTATTCCGGCTGGGGCGGTATGACGAAGCGCTTCCGGTGATGGAACGCGCGGTTGAACTGATGCCCACAGACCCGATCCTGAATGACCATCTGGGCGATGTTTATTGGGCAGTCGGGCGCGCGCGTGAAGCCCGCTTTCAATGGAGCCGCGCCTTGTCCTTTGCCCCGCACCCTGACCTGAGCATCGAACGCGTGCGCCGCAAGCTGGAAGTGGGTCTGGATATCGTGCAGGAGGAAGAAGGCGCGCCGCCCTTGGCTTCGGTCGGACAATGACGCTGTCCGAGCACGCGCCGGCCAAGGTCAATCTGTGCCTGCATGTGACGGGCCAGCGGGCAGACGGGTATCACCTGCTCGATTCGCTGGTGGTGTTCACGCAGGTGGGTGACAGTGTGGCGCTGACGCAGACCCCCGGCCTGACCCTGACCGGGCCAGAGGCTGCGGGCTTGCAAAGTGATGGCGACAATCTGGTATCGCGCGCCGCCCGCCTGACGGGGGCCGAGGGGCTGGGGCTGGTTCTGGACAAGCACCTGCCTGTCGCTTCTGGGATTGGCGGCGGATCGAGCGATGCGGCCGCGACATTGCGGCTGATCGCGCGGGCGCGGGGGCTGCCCTTGCCGGATGCCGCCGAAGTGCTGCGCTTGGGCGCGGATGTTCCCGTATGCCTGACCCCGCGCCCGCGCCGGATGCAGGGGATCGGCGAAATCCTGTCCGACCTGCCCCCCGTGCCCGATTTCGCGCTTGTACTGGTGAACCCGCGCGTGTGTGTGCCGACCCCAGCGGTATTCCGCGCGTTCGCGCGGCTGGATGGGGCGCAGATGGGTGAACCCGGCCCTTGGCCCGATCTGCCCGCCTTCGTCCACTGGCTTTCTGCCCAGCGCAACGATCTGCAAGTCCCCGCCTGTCAGATTGCGCCTGTGATTGCAGAGGTGCTGACCCACCTGCGCGCCCTGCCCGCCTGCCTGCTTGCGCGGATGTCCGGGTCTGGCGCGACCTGTTTCGGGGTCTTCGCCACATTGGCGCAGGCGCAAGCGGCGGCGGACTTACTGACTGCCCGCGCACCACACTGGTGGGTTCGGCCAACGGGGCTGCTGACAGACACGCCCAGACATGTCTAGGGTATCCATGGGCAGAGCAAGCAAAGGCGGCAGCGCATGACGGGAATATCTGACACAACCTTGCGGGGTTTTCCGTGGAACTCGGTTTTTCTGACGGCACCAGGGGTACCGCAGCCTGTCGCCCATGTGCCCACAATGCTGACGCCCGAAGAACAGCGGATGCTTGTGTGGCTTGCCCAGCACGCATGGGACGGGCGCGGTGCGATTGTCGATCTGGGCGCGTTCTTTGGTGGATCAACGGCGCGGCTGGCTTATGGCGCTGTGCAGCGCGGCGCCAAGGGGCCTGTGCACAGCTATGACCGCTTCGAGATCCAGCCGGAATTGGCCGAAAAATGGCTGTTCGCGCGGGGCATTCCGCGCTTTGACGGCATGGACATGCTGCCTGCCTCTCAAGCCGCGATGGCCGGGATTGGGGCGGATATCCGCTTTCACAAGGGGGATATCATGCAAATGGGTTGGGCCGAGGGGACGATCAGCCTGCTTCATGTCGATATCTGCAAAAACCCCGCCACGACCGACCATATCGCGCGCGCGTTCTACCCGGCATTGAGCGTGGGCGCGCTGGTTGTGCAGCAAGATTACCTGCATTTCCGCACGCCATGGGTAATCGCGCAGATGGAGTTGATGCGCGACAGTTTCGAGATGATCGTGCCCACCGAACACCATTCGGTCCTGTTCCGCTGCATAGCGCCGGTGAGCGAGGCCACGCTGGCCAAGGGCCGGACGCAGGGCATGACTGACGCCCAGATGAAAGCGCTTGTCCTGCAAGCCGCCGCCCGGATGCCGTTTCGCCGCGCGCAGGAATTGGTGCTCGATTCGTGGTTCGCGCTCGATGCCAAACCGAATGTGCGGCAGGGCAGCCAGTTTGCGCCTGTTCAGCGCGATCCTGCGCGCTACGCAGCGCTTCTGGCGCAGATCAGTTGACGCGGGCGACGACGTAATCGGCCAAATCCGAAAGCATGTCGCGCAACGGGTGCGCCGCCAAAGGCGCAAGCGCATCTTTCGCGCGGGCGGACCATGCCAAAGCCTCTGCTCGCGTTTGCGCGAGGGCATCATGGCGCGCCAAGATCGCCTTGGCCTGCTCCAGATCGCCTGCATCCTGCTTGCCCTGCGCGATGGTGCGCGTCCAGAAGGCGCGCTCGTCGTCGTTCGCCGCGCCCAGCGCGCGGATCAGGGGCAGAGTAACTTTGCCTTCGCGGAAGTCATCGCCGATATTCTTGCCGATCCCGTCGCCCGCGCCGCCCCAGTCGAGGTAATCGTCCACAATCTGAAACGCGATGCCCAGCGCATCGCCATAAGTGAAAAGCGCGCGGACATGCTCCTCGGGGGCGGCTGCGATCACGGCGCCGGCTTCGGTCGCGGCAGAAAACAGCGCCGCTGTCTTGCCCCGGATCACGCGCAGATATTGCGCTTCGGTCGTGGCGATATTCTGCGCGGTCGTCAGTTGCAGCACTTCGCCTTCGGCAATCGTGGCGGCGGCGTTCGACAAAATGTCGAGCACGCGCAGCGACCCGCATTCCACCATCAACTGAAACGCGCGCGCGAACAGGTAATCGCCCACCAGCACCGATGATTTATTGTCCCACAGCAGATTGGCCGTCGCCCGCCCCCGGCGCTGCTTGCTTTCATCCACCACATCATCATGCAGGAGCGTTGCTGTATGGATGAATTCCACAGTCGCGGCCAGATGGTGGTGGAAGGGGCCTTCGTAGCCGCACAGATGGGCGCTGGCCAGAACCAGCATGGGCCGGATGCGCTTGCCCCCGGCCTCGATCAGGTGGGCCGTCACTTCGGGAATGCGCGGGGCATGTTCGGACGCCATCCGCGCGCGGATCAGGGCGTTCACCGCCACCAGATCGTCACGCAGGAACGCCGCCAATTGGTCATGCGGGGCGCGGGCCGAATATGCAGTGTCCATCGGTTTCAAGCGGTCCTGTCTCGACAATCTGTGGCGGGGTTTTACAATGGTGCCATGAAGGAACTCTTGCGCACGACCAATCCGACGATCATCCCCTACGCAACAGCCCTCCTTCAAGGCGAGGGTATAGAGGTGTTCGATATCGACGTCCATATGCACACGCTCGAATCGACCTTGGGCATGATGCCGCGCCGCTTGATGGTCCGGCGCGAGGATCACTTTCTGGCGACATCCATCCTTCGCGAAAATGGCGTCCCTTTGCATGACTGACGGCTTAGCAGACAGCGACCTGACGCGGGACGCGTTCTTGGGCGGGCTGGTGCGGGCATGGCAGCCGCGCGTGGGCTACCGCGCGGCAACGGACCCCGTGTTTCTTGCGGCGAGCGTGCCTGCGCGGGCGGGTCAAAATGTGCTCGAACTTGGCTGCGGGGTGGGGGTCGCCTCGCTGTGTTTGCACGCGCGGGTGCCGGGCTTGACCCTGACAGGGGTCGAAGTGCAGGCCGAGTATGCCGCGCTCGCCCGACGCAATGCCGACGCGAACGGGGCGGTCATGCAGGTCGTGCAAGCGGACCTGACGGCGCTTCCCCCGGACCTGCGCGCGCAAAGCTTTGACCACGTCATCGCCAACCCGCCCTATTACGCGCCCCAAGGCCCCGCTGCGCAGGATGCAGGCCGCGACCGCGCGCTGCGCGAGGAGACGCCGCTCGCCTTGTGGCTGGATGTGGCGCTCAAACGCGCGCGCGATGGCGGATGTGTCACGCTGATCCACCTGACCGAGCGTCTGCCGGATTTGCTGACGGGGCTAACCCCGCGTGCCGCGGTCATGGTGCTGCCCTTGGCCGCGCGCGCAAGTCGCCCTGCGCGGCGCGTGATTGTGCAGGCGCGCAAGGGGGGCCGCAGCCCGCTCGTGCTGTTGCCGCCCCTGGTGATCCATCAGGGCGACAGCCATCCCGGCGATGGTGAATATTTCACCGAACCCGTGCGCGCGATCATGCGCGGCGCAGGCAGCTTGGACCTGCGCGCCATGGCGCGGGCCTGACCCCTTGCGGGAAAGCCTGACACGGGTCATAGACAGACCATGCCCCGCCAACTCGACTATGCCACGATTTCCGACATTTTCCGCCGCTTTCACGCGGCTGACCCTGAACCGAAGGGCGAGCTCGAGCATGTCAACGCCTACACGCTGGTCGTGGCCGTGGCCCTGTCCGCGCAAGCGACTGACGTGGGCGTGAACAAGGCCACGCGCGGGCTCTTTGCGGTGGCCGACACGCCCGAGAAAATGCTCGCCCTCGGTGAAGCCGGGTTGATCGAGCATATCAAGACCATCGGCCTATACCGCAACAAGGCCAAATTCGTGATGAAGCTGTCGCAGATACTGGTCGAGCAATATGGCGGCCAAGTCCCGTCCAGCCGCGCGGCGCTGCAATCCCTGCCCGGTGTGGGGCGCAAGACGGCGAATGTGGTTCTGAACATGTGGTGGGGGATGCCGTCGCACGCGGTTGATACGCATGTGTTCCGCGTGGGCAATCGCACGGGCATTTGCCCCGGCCGCGATGTGGAGGCGGTCGAGCGCGCAAGCGAGGACAACATCCCCGCCGAATACCAACACCACGCCCATCACTGGCTGATCCTGCATGGCCGCTATACCTGCAAGGCGCGCAAACCGCTTTGCGGCACTTGCCTGATCCGCGACTTATGCCCCTATGAGGAAAAAACCGAATGAAAACCTATCAAGTCGCCGGGATCGGCAATGCGATTGTTGATGTGATCTCGACGGTGAATGACCGCTTTCTGGATCATATGGGCATTCACAAGGGGATCATGCAACTGGTCGAGCGCGAACGCGCCGAAGTGCTTTACGGCGCGATGGAGGGGCGGTCGGAAGCCTCGGGCGGGTCAGTGGCCAATACTCTGGCGGGACTGGGCAATCTGGGGCTGAAAGCGGCCTTCGTGGGGCGTGTGAATGACGATGGGCTGGGGCGGTTCTATGCGGCCGACACTGAGGCGGCGGGCACGCGCTTTGTGAATGCCCCCGTGGTGGGCGGCGATTTGCCAACATCGCGCTCGATGATTTTCGTGACCCCGGATGGGGAGCGGTCGATGAACACGTATCTGGGGATTTCGTCGGAATTGTCACCCGATGATGTCGATGAAAGCGTGATGGCCGACAGCGATATTGTGTTCCTGGAGGGCTATCTGTTCGACAAGGACAAGGGCAAGGCGGCGTTCTTGAAAGCCGCGCGCGCCTGCCGGGCGGCGGGCGGGATGGCCGGGATTGCGCTTTCGGACCCGTTCTGCGTGGATCGCCACCGCGCCGATTTCCGCACGCTTGTCGCCAATGATATGGATTATGTGCTTGGGAATGAGCAGGAATGGGTTTCGCTCTATCAGGCCAACGATCTGGAAGATGCGCTTGCGCAGGCCGCGCGCGATTGTCCGCTGATCATCTGCACCCGCTCGGGCGATCCGGTCCAGATTATTCGGGGCGGCGTGCGCACGAAGGTGCCAGTGCAGATGACAACGCCTGTTGATGCCACAGGCGCGGGCGATCAGTTCGCGGCGGGCTTCCTGTTTGGTCTGGCCACTGGCCGCGACATGGCGACGGCTGGCCGGATGGGCTGCCTGATGGCCGCCGAGGTCATCAGCCATATCGGCGCGCGTCCGCTGATCGACATGCGCGCCATGTTCCGGGCTGAGGGGTTGATCTGATCCTATGCGCGACACGCTGATCCGCCGCGCAGATGTCGTCCTTGCGATGGACGGCGCGCGGCGGGAATTAGCGGGCGCGGATGTGCTTGTGCAGGGCGGTGTGATTGCCGCTGTGGGGCATGGGCTGAACACGACAGGCGAGGTGATTGACGCGGCAGGCTGTGTTGTGACCCCCGGTCTGGTGAATACGCACCATCACTTGTATCAGACGCTGACCCGCGCGGTGCCGGGGGGACAGGATGCGCTGCTGTTCGGCTGGCTGAAAACCCTCTACCCGATCTGGGCGCGGATGGGGCCGGAAGAGATTTATGTCTCGGCTTTGGCCGGTCTGGGGGAACTCGCGCTGTCAGGGTGCAGCCTGACGTCTGATCACTTGTATATGTATCCCAACGGCGCGCGGCTGGATGACACGATCGCCGCGGCGCAGGATTTGGGGCTGCGGTTCCATCCCGCGCGCGGGGGGATGAGCATAGGCGAAAGTGCAGGCGGCCTGCCGCCCGATGCACTGGTGGAGCGTGAGGCTGATATTCTGGCCGATTGCATCCGCGTGATTGACGCCTTCCACGACCCAAGGCCCGGCGCGATGGTGCGGGTGGGCGTGGCGCCGTGTTCGCCTTTTTCCGTCAGTCGCGACCTGATGCGCGATGCGGCCCTGCTGGCGCGCGACAAAGGCGTGATGCTGCACACCCATCTGGCCGAAAATGACGAAGATATCGCCTATTCGCTGGCCAAATTCGGTTGCCGTCCGGGCCAGTATGCCGAGGATTTGGGCTGGACTGGCTCCGATGTCTGGCACGCGCATTGCGTGAAACTCGATGGCCGTGAAATCCGGCTGTTCGCGCAGTCGGGCACGGGCGTTGCGCATTGCCCCTGCTCGAATTGCCGCCTTGGGTCCGGGATTGCCCCTGTTCGGGCGATGCGCGATGCGGGCGTGAAGGTGGCGTTGGGCGTGGATGGATCGGCGTCCAGCGATGCAGGTTCCGTGATTTCAGAGGCGCGCCAAGCCATGCTCTTGCAGCGTGTGGCGCTGGGGGCGGATGCCATGAGCGCGCGGGAAGTTCTGGAAATCGCCACTTTGGGCGGCGCGCAAGTGCTCGGGCGCGATGATTTGGGCGCGATTGTCCCCGGCCAGCGCGCCGATATCGCGATCTGGGACATGCGCGGCCTTGAAAGTGCAGGTGCGTGGGATCCGGTGGCAGCTTTGGTCCTGTGCGGGCCACGCAGGGTGCGCGATCTGTTGGTCGAAGGGCGGCGGATTGTGGCAGATGGCCGCCTTGTGACTTGTGATCAAGATAAAGTGGCACGCAGGCAGGCAATGCTGGCTCGAAAGCTGGCCGACTAACCCTCGTAGGGCCATGGGCCTTCATTTTGCCGCAATTGTGTCGTCAAAGACCCGCATTGCTTGATACATTGCTAACAACGGAAACAATAACCCAGTGTAGGTATCTCGTGGCTGTTGAAAAAACGGTAAACACCCGCCGCCTCGAACAATTGATAAGCGACCCGGCGGAGCCCACGGACGCGCAACTCCCCGCGACCAATTCGCAGCGTCGGGGCTTGGCTGTCTCTGGTGCGCGCGATGTGCGCCGTGTGATCAATGGCCGTGCTGTCTCTGTTCGCAATATGGCGATGATCGACGCGGCTTGGGAAAATCTGGGGCCGATCACCCGCGATCCCAAACCAAACGCAAGAATGCGGCAATTCAACGAAATTGCACGCAAGACCGAAAACGCAAGCCGTTTCGACGTATTGCGTGCGCAACTTTTGCAGGCTTTTCAGAAGCGAAATTTCAAAGTGCTTGGCATCACCGCCCCTCGCGCTGGTTGTGGGGCGAGCTTCACGACTGCGGGGGTTCTGGCCAGTTTTGCGCGTCGCAAAGATGCCCGCGTTGTGGGGCTGGATGTGAATCTGGCCCGTCCAAGCCTGCATCAGTTTTTCGAGGTCACGCCCCCCGGTCCGATCGCGGCGCTGATCGACGGCCAAGTTCCGCTGGAAAGCCATTTGCAGCGCGCGACGCCCAGTCTTGCGTTTGGGCTAAGTGGTATGGACGAAACTGATAGAAACTTCGTGCCGGAAAAAGCCGCCTTCGCTGATTTTCTTGCAGACATTTCTCAGGTTCTGGCCCCCGACATGGTAATATGCGATCTGCCACCGTTGCAGGAAGGGGATAAAGCGCTCTCGATGCTGCCCAGCATGGATGCCGTCCTGTTGATCGCAGATGCCCGTCGCACGACGGCGGCACAGATCACAGAATGCGAGCGCATCCTGTCCGATGAGGCCGAGTTCCTTGGCGTCGTGCTGAACCGGGCCACTGGCACAACAGAGGGGCGCTGAGCATGGGACCGATCCAATCCATCAGCGAATTTCTCGCGCTTCTGCGGCGTCGGATTGATTTGATCATGCTGATCATCGGGCTGGGGGTTATCTTAGGCCTGTTCAGTGCGATTTATTCCAAGCCTGTCTACCAGTCGAGCGCCGTGATTTCGGCGCGCCTGAACACGATCAGCGGTGAACTCGCCAATGCGGGTAACGCAAACAACGCACCTGCGCGCCTGCTGCAATTGGTCGAACAACGCTTGACCACACGTGAAAACATGCTGGCTTTGGCTGACAAATACGGGCTATTTCCCGGCCGCACACCGCTGGAACGCGTGTCGGACATGCGCGCGTCAATCTCGTTCCTAAGTCAGGCGGCGATCACCATCGGTTTTGCCAATGACGGGATGTTGTCGTCGATCATCATTCAGGCCCGAACGAACGATGCGTCTCAGGCTGCCGATCTTGCCAACGAGTTGGCAGATATGCTGATCCAACAAACTGGGGCCGGGCGTGAAGCGCGCGCGCGCGAAACAGTTGAATTCCTGCGCGAGCAGCAGGAGGCTTTGCAGGCGGAGATTGAAAATGCAGAGGCTGATGCGCGCCGCTACGCAATCGAGAATACAGAGGTCATGCCGTTCAATGTCGATATACGGCGTGCGGAATTGCTGCAAATCGGCACGGCCATTCAGGCAGCAGAAAGCGAAGTTGCGACACTTCAAGCCGCGCTCGAAGGCTTTCGGGTTCAAGGCAGCACGCAGCGGCGCATGATCCAGACACGCGAGGAACTTGCCGCGCGTCAGGCCGATCTGGACCGCCTGCGTGCCCAGCGACGCGAGCTGGAACCCTTCTTCATTCGCATGGCCGCTGTCGAGCGCGAGATCGAGGGCATGAATCAGCGCATCAACCGCTCGCGCGATATGCTTCGCGATGTCGTCAACCAACTTGCCCTTGCCGAAAGCAATCTGCGTTTGGAAGTCAGCCAACAAATCGCAGCCTATGAGATAGTCGAGACCGCGACGGCCTCGGATTACCCCATCACCCGCAGCCGCAAGACCACGCTGATGATCGCTGTGGCCGGGGCTGTGATGCTGTCGTTGTTGGTAAGTTTCGCGTGGGAAGTGATCCGCCCCGCCCTGCGCTCGCCGGGACAGGTCGAGCGTGAAACGGGAATGCGTGCCGTCATGGTGCTGCCTGAACTCGTCGTGCCCGCACAACGCCGCAAGGTACTGGTGGCGCGACTGGCCGGGCTGACCTTGTTCTCGCTTGCGGTGCTCGCGGCACTCATGGCGCGCATGGCGCAGTAACGGGGGGGTGGCGGATGCCAAATGCCATCGCTTATCTGGCCCTGCTGATCTGGCCTTTCGTCATTGTCGCCATGTTCCGCAAGATGCCCATCGAGCGGGCATTCATCTGGGCGATCGTGGGCGGGTACATGTTCCTGCCCGAGCGTACGGAATTCAACTTTCCGATGATTCCGGCCTTCACCAAGGAAACGATCCCGAACCTGACAGTCCTTGTGGTCTGCGTCGTGCTGCTGAAAATGCGGCCTGCGCTACTGCCGCAAGGGCTGCTCGGCAAGGCTTTGTTCGTCCTTCTGATTACCACACCAATGGTGTCGGTGGTGTTCAATCTGGACCCGATCACCTTCGCCACGCATTACAGCGGGCGGCTTGTGTTTGTGAAAGAGCCGATAGCACCTGTGCCGGGGATGCGCGTCTATGATGCGCTTTCCGCCCTGATTTCGCAGCTTTTCTTCATCCTGCCCTTCTTTCTGGCGCGCAAAATTCTCGCATCAGAGGCCGCGCTGACCGAATTGCTACGCGCCTTGATGTTTGCAGGGTTGATCTATTCCGCCCCGATCCTGTGGGAGGTCCGTTTCAGCCCGCAATTGCACACGGATATCTACGGCTTTTTTCAACACGACTTCCACCAGATGATGCGCGAGGGCGGCTTCCGGCCCATCGTTTTTATGCCTCATGGGCTGTGGGTGGCCTTGTTCATGGTGATGACGGCCATTTCGGCCCTGCATTTCGCCAAACAAGCCGCACCAAATGACCGCCTCAAAGCCGTGGGCGTGACGCTCTGGCTGTTCTTCATCGTGATTCTGTGCAAAAGCCTTGGGCCGCTTATGTTCCTTTTTGCCCTGACGGCTGGAGTGCTGTTTCTGGGCCCGAAGATGCAACTGCGCGCAGGCGCCGCGATGGCCGCCATCACCATCGCCTACCCCGCCATGCGCGGGGCCGGGTTGATCCCCACGGACTGGCTGGTGGCATGGCTCGAAGCGCGCAAACCCGACCGGGCGCAATCGCTCTGGTATCGCTTCTATAACGAGGACATGCTGCTTGACCGCGCCGCAGAGCGGCCTGTTTTCGGTTGGGGCGGTTGGGGCCGCAACCAAGTCTATGACATGCAATCGGGCGAGGCGATTTCGGTCACGGATGGCCAATGGATCATTACCATCGGCTCTTATGGCTGGATCGGCTACATCGCGCTGTTCGGGCTTTTGTGCCTGCCGCTGATCGCGCTCTGGTGGCGTTACAGGTCCGCCCCCGCTGCCCAGATCCCTCCGCAAGTGGGTGTGCTGGTCCTGATGCACGGGGCGGGGCTGATCGACCTATTGCCAAATGCCACGATGGTCACGCTGACGTGGCTCATGGCCGGGGCACTGCTGGGACATGCCGAACTTGTCCACCGCCGCACGCAACTTGTGCGGTTGGAAGGGCTGCGCAGCGCGCCCCATCGCGCGGGCCTGCTTGGCACGGCCCGCACACGCGAACCTGTCTTGAACCGCAGTATATTGTGAGGGGGGCTTCGTGATGATGATCCCAGACGGCTACAGAGATACAGATATCGCCATTATCGGCACGGCTGCGCATTTGCCGGGTGCTGCCTCAGTTTCAGAATTCTGGGACAATCTGCGCGCAGGCCGCAGCGCCATCCGGCGGCTGTCCGAGGAAGAGTTGCGCGCCGCAGGCGAAAGCCCCGCACTGATGCGGCGGCGGAATTACGTGCCTTTTGCAGCGCCCTTGGCGGGGTTTGCCGATTTTGACGCGGAATTCTTTGGCTTTTCCCCCAAAGACGCCGCGATCCTGGACCCGCAGCACCGCCAGTTCCTTGAAGTTGCATGGGAAGCGTTCGAGGATGCGGGCCACCCACCCAGCCTGTTTGCAGGCCCAGTGGGGGTCTTTGCAGGCTGCGGCATGGGAAGTTATTTCTACTTCAACCTGTGCTCGAACCCCGATCTGGTCGATGATGTGGGCATGTTCCTGCTGCGCCATACCGGCAATGACAAGGATTTCCTGACCACCCGCGTCAGTCACATTCTGGACCTGAAAGGGCCGTCGGTGAATGTGCAAACGGCGTGTTCAACCTCGCTTGTGGCGATTCATTACGCGGTGCAATCGCTGCTGACAGGCGAATGTGACATGGCGCTTGCGGGCGGCGTGACGTTGGAACTGCCCCAAGGGCGCGGGTATCTGTTCAAGGAAAACGAGATCCTCTCGCCCGATGGCGCCTGCCACGCTTTCGACCATCGCGCGCAGGGGACTGTGTTTGGCTCTGGTGCGGGGGCTGTGCTGCTGCGGCGGCTGGGTGATGCAATCGCCGATGGCGACCGGATCATCGCGGTCATTCGCGGCACGGCCATCAACAATGACGGCGCGGCCAAAGCAGGCTATCTGGCCCCGTCTGTCGAAGGCCAAGCGCGCGCCATTTCTGAGGCGCATCAGGTCGCAGGCGTGACTGCCGACACGATTTCTTACGTCGAATGCCACGGCACGGGCACGTATCTGGGCGACCCGATCGAGGTCGCGGCGCTGACGCAGGCCTTTCGCGAAACCACGGGTGCCACGGGCTTTTGCCGGATTGGGTCAGTCAAGACGAATATCGGGCACACGGACACTGCCGCCGGTGTGGCAAGTGTCATCAAGGTGGCGCAGGCCCTGCACCACCGCGAATTGCCGCCCTCGCTGGGCTATGAGGCCCCAAACCCCGCGATTGATTTCGACACGTCGCCCTTCCGCGTCAATGACCGGCTGACGCCGTGGCAAGGTATGCTGCGCGCGGGGGTGAACTCGCTCGGGGTCGGGGGCACGAATGCCCATGCCGTGCTGCAAGAGGCCCCTGCGCCGATCCCGTCGGGCGAAAGCGATTGGCCGTTTCAGCCGCTGGTGATCTCGGCCCGTTCCAAAGGCGCGCTCGATCAGGCCGCGCGCAAGCTGTCCGCCCATCTACGCGCGCGGGGCGATCAGCCGCTGGCCGATGTGGCGTTCACGCTGAAAGACGGGCGCACGCCCTTTGCTCAGCGCCGGGTCGTGGTGGCCGAAAGTCACGCGCAGGGGGCTGCCCTGCTCGATGGCACAGACCCCCGCCGCGTGTTCACGCATACCGCTTTGGCCGATCCCGATGTGGTGTTCCTGTTCCCCGGTGGCGGCGCGCAATATGCGGGCATGGCGCGCGACCTGTATCAGACCGAGCCAGTCTTTGCCGAATGGATGGACCGGGGGCTGGACCATTTGCAACCGCAGCTTGACTATGACCTGCGCGCACTCTGGCTGCCGGATGGCGATCTTACCCGCGCGAACGAGGTCTTGAAGCGCCCCTCGATCCAACTTCCGCTGATCATGATTACCGAATACGCGCTGGCGCAGATGTTCATGGCATGGGGCGTGACCCCTGCCGCGCTGGTGGGTCATTCGATGGGCGAGAATACCGCCGCCTGTCTGGCCGGTGTGATGCGCTTTGAAGATTGCATTGATCTGGTGCTCTTGCGCGGGCAGTTGTTCGACACGGTGCCCGCAGGCGGGATGCTGTCCGTGCCGCTGCCGCTGTCGGACCTGCGCCCCTATCTGACCGCCGATATCGACATCGCGTCCCTGAACGCGCCCGCGCTGACGGTCGTCTCTGGCCCTGACGCGGCGTTGCAGGCTTTGGCCGAGCGGTTGGCGGCGGCTGAAATCACCGCCCAGCGCGTGGCCATCAACATCGCCGCCCATAGCCGGATGCTGGACCCGATTCTGCCTGCGTTTCGTGCGAAACTGGCCGAGATGGACCTGCGCGCGCCGCAAATCCCTGTCATCTCCAACCGCACGGGGCAGCCGCTGACGGCCCAAGAAGCCACCAGCCCCGATTACTGGACCCAGCATCTGCGCAACACGGTCTTGTTTGGCGATTGCGTGACGACCTTGGCCAGCCGCCCCAATCGCATCTGGCTGGAAATGGGACCGGGCAAGGCGCTCTCCTCCCTCGTGCGGATGCATGGCGATGTGCCGGGGCAACAGGTTCTGTCTGTCCTGCGCCACCCGGACGAAGAAGTGGCCGATGATGTGTATCACATGGAAACCCTAGCGCGGATTTGGGCGCTTGGCGGCCAATTCGACTGGGCGCAGATTTGGGGCGAGGCGCGGCGCAACCGTGTCCAGCTTCCGACCTATCCCTTCCAGCGCAGCCGCTATTTCATCGAACCCGGTCAAGTGGCTGCCCCTGTGCAGGGGTTGGAGCGTCTGGCCGACATGGCCGATTGGGGCACACAGGTCACGTGGAAACCCGCCTATGCCGACACGCCCCTGAACGCGCCGGCGGGGCTGTCCGAGCGTTGGCTGGTCTTTGTCGATGACGCAGGCATGGCAGCACCCGTGGTCAGCGCTCTGCGCGCGGCGGGGCAAGCGGTGATCACCGTGCAGGCAGGTGACACCTATGCGCGCAAGGGCGCGGACGGCTATATCCTTCCGCCCGAACAGGGGCCCTCCCCTTATGCACGGCTGATGCAGGACCTGCGCGCGCGCGACCACCTGCCTACGCGCATCGCGCATTTCTGGGGCGTGACGGCGCGCGAAACGTATCGCCCCGGATCGAATTTCCTGCACCGCAATATCGAACAGGGGTTCCTGTCCCTGACCCATATCGCCCAAGCCCTGCAATCCGAAGATGTGGGTTTGCCGTTGCACATGGTGGCCATCACCTCGGGCGCGCAGGCTTTGCCGGGCGAGAGGCTCGTTTACCCTGAAAAGGCGCTGATTGCAGGCCCCGCCCGTGTGGCCCCGCGCGAAATGCCGGGGCTGACGGTCGCGACGCTCGATATCGACCCCATGACCAAGGACCTGACCGGGGCGCTTCTGGACGAGCTTTGCGCGACCCCCGCCACGACCACGGCGCTCTTGCGCGGTGCCAAGCGCTACACCCAAACCCTCGCCCCTGTGCCCCTGCCTGACCAGATGCCCGATCTGCCGCAGGGGGCGCATTGGGTGATCACCGGGGGCTTGGGCGGGATTGGCCTGACGCTGGCCGAAACGCTGGTGCGCGAAAGCGCGGCCAAGGTCACGCTGATCGCGCGGCGGGTGCCTGCTGTGCCCGATCCGCGCATCGCCCAGATGGGTGCGCATGTGCTGGCCGCCGATATCTGCAACGTCGTGGAAATGCGCGCGGCGCTGGACGCGGCAAAAGCCAGTTTCGGCCCGATCCACGGGGTGATCCACGCGGCAGGGACGATTGACGATGCGCCCATCCTGTCCAAGACCGAAGCCGCGATGGAGCATGTTCTGGCCCCCAAACTGCATGGGGTGCAAGTGCTGGACCAGCTTTTGCCCGATGGCGCTGTGGCGGTTATCGTGCTGCTGTCGTCAACCTCGACCCTCACGGCACCCGTGGGGCAAGTCGATTACGTCGCAGCCAACGAATACCTGAACGCCTACGCGGCCGCGCGCCGGGGGGACAAGACAAAGGTCATCTCGCTGAACTGGGGTATCTGGCAGGGCGCGGGCATGGCGGCAAAGGCGATGGCCGAGCGTTTGGGCGATAGCCCCGAACAGCCCGTCGCGCTGCCCCTGCACGACAGCGTGCGCCGCGACGGAGCGGAGATGCGGCTGTCTCTGCGGCTGCCCTCGGATCACTGGCTGGTGGACCAGCACCGCATGGCCGCGAATGGGGCAGCGATTGTGCCGGGCACGGGCTATCTGGACATGGCCGCGCAAGCCGTGCGCGCGATGGGGCATGACGGCGCGTTCAGCTTGCAGGACTTGTGGTTCCTGCGCGCGTGCAACGTGCCGGACGGGGGCGCGCGCCACTTGCAGACGACCTTGCGCCCTGAAAGTGACGGGTTCGCGCTGGAGTTGCGCAGCGATGCGACCTTGGACGGACGTGCAGGCTTTGCGCTGAACGCGCAGGCGCGGGTGACATTGGGGGCCGCGCAGCCGGACAAGCTAAACCTGTCCGCCATCCGCGCGCGTTGTCCCCAAGTGACCGAAGGCACTGGCCTGCCCAGCCCGCAAGCAGCCCATCTGGCCTTTGGCCCGCGCTGGCGCGTGCTGTCGCGCATGGCTTACGGCACAGGCGAGGGGATCGCGCAGTTGGACCTGCCCGAAGCGTTTCATGCAGACCTGCGCGCGGGTCATGTCCTGCACCCCGCGTTGATGGACCTTGCCACAGGTTGGGCAATGCGGCTCATCGCGGGCTATGACGGTGCACAGCTTTGGGTTCCTGTCAGCTACGAACGGATCAGCGTGTTCGGGCCACTGCCTGCGCGCGTCCACAGCCATGTGCGGCTTGGATCAGGCGCAGGGGCCGGCTTTGCGCGCTTTAACATCACGCTGACCGATGATATGGGCCAAGTTCTGGTGGAGATCGAGGGCTTCACGATCAAGCAGTTGGAAACGGCTGCCTTGGGCGCGGATGCCCCCCTGCGCGCGTCTGAAATGGTGTTCGATGCCCCCAAAGGTGCTGCGTCGCTCTCGCCTGCCGAAGAACGGCTCCGCGACATGCTCGCGCTGGGGATCACCCCGGCCGAGGGCGGTGTGGCGTTCCTGCGCGCGCTGGCCACAGGACTGGACCGCGTTGTGGTGTCGTCCATCGCGCCTGCGGACCTGCTTGCGCAAGTCGCGCGCGACACAGCGCAACCGCGCAAGTCTGGCACCACTTTCGAGCGGCCTGATCTGGGCACCGACTATATCGCTCCGCGCAATGCGCTGGAACAGGGGCTGACAGAGATCTGGCAATCGCTGCTCGGGATCGGCCAGATTGGCGTGTGCGACAATTTCTTCGACCTTGGCGGGCATTCGCTGATCGCCGTGCGGCTGTTTGCGCAGGTGAAAAAGGGCTGGGGCGCGGATTTCCCGATTTCCGCGCTGTTCCAAGCCCCGACTGTCGAAGGGCTGGCTGCGATGGTGGCCGCGCAGACGGGCTACTCTCCGGAGGGTGAAGGCGCGACTGTCACCCCGCTGCTGCAAGCCCCGCGCTATACCCATCTGGTGCAGATGCACGCAGGCTATGGGCCGGGCCTGCCCTTCTTCATGGTGTCGGGGATGTTCGGCAATGTGCTGAACCTGCGCCATCTGGCGACGCTTGTGGGCGCGGATCGCCCCTTCTATGGGCTGCAAGCCAAGGGGCTTCTGGGTGATGACGCCCCGCATGATCGTGTCGAGGATGCCGCCGCAAGCATGATCGCCGAAATCCGCGCTGTTCAACCGCAGGGGCCCTATTGCCTGGGCGGCTTCTCGGGCGGCGGGATCACGGCCTATGAAATCGCCCGCCAACTGGAAGCGGCGGGCGAGGTGGTGGAGATCGTGGTAATGCTCGACACACCCTTGCCAGTGCGCCCGGCTTTGTCGCGCAAGGATAAAGCCCTGATCAAACTCGCGGAACTGCGCCGTAAGGGGCCGGGCTATCTGCGCGAATGGTGGCAAGCGCGGCAAGACTGGAAAGCGCGTGTCGCAGCCGGGCCAGAAGCCGACGCCGATGACGCCTTCCACAATGCCGCGATCGAAGCAGCCTTCCGCAAGGCTGTGGGCCAGTATCAGGTGCATCCGTGGTCCGGTAATCTGGTGCTGTTCCGCCCGCCCCTTGACCTGCACTGGCAGGTCAGTGGCGGGGCTTGGGTCAGCCGCCAGCGCGAATATGTCCAGCCGGATAATGACTGGACCCGCTTTGCCCCCGCGCTCCGCGTGATCGAAGTACCGGGCGACCATGACAGCATGGTGCTGGAACCCAATGTCCGCGTCCTTGCCTCTGCGCTGCGCCCCCTTTTGCCTGCCCCCTGTTCCCTGTCCAAAGCTGCCGAGTAAATCATGCATGCCACTGTTCTGACTGTTATCCTGAACTACAAGACAGCCGCGATGACCTTGCGCGCTGCGCAAGCCGCGCGTGTGGCCATGGAGGGGGTGGATGGTTCGATCACGATTGTCGATAATGACAGTCAGGATGGATCGTTCGAGTTCCTGAGCCGCGAAACTTCTGATTGGCCAGAGGTGCGCGTAATCGCCTCTGGTCGCAATGGTGGCTTTGGGGCAGGCAACAATGTGGGCATTCGCGCAGGGCTACCGGATGGCAGCCGCCCGGATTTCGTCTATCTGCAAAATCCCGACTCTTTCCCTGACCCAGACGCCATCGCCATTTTGCGCGACCATATGCTTACCCATCCCGAATGCGGTTTCGCAGGTAGTGCGATTCGGGGCGAGGATGGCAAGCCCCATGCGGCTGTGTTCCGCTTTCCATCCATCCTGTCCGAGATCGATTCGGGCGCGCATACCGGCGTGATCTCGCGGCTTTTGTCTGATTATCGTATCGTGGTGGAGCCGACCGATCAGCCCTGCGCCGCGCAATGGTGTTCCGGCGCGAGTGTAATGTTCCGGCAAGACGCGCTCGATCAAGTGGGCCTATTTGACGAGACGTTTTTCCTGTATTTCGAAGAAACTGACCTGTGCCGCCGCATCTGGCAAGCTGGTTTCACTGGGGCCTATGTGCCGCAGGCCCGCTCGATGCATATCGGCTCTGTTAGCACCGGCATGGGGACGTGGAAGCGTGTGCCGAAATACTGGTTCGACAGCCGCGCGCATTATTTCCGCAAGCATCACGGCAGCCTGTATCTGGGTTTGGTCACGTTGTCCTATGTCAGCGCCGCGTGGCTCTGGCGGCTCCGGCGTATGATTGAACGGAAAGAGGAACGAATTCCGCCACATTTCCTCCGCGATCTTGTGGGACACACTGTGCAATCCCTGATGCCGGGCGCGACGGCCACTCAGGCAAACATTGGGGCGCGCAAACTGCCCTGAAAAGGATAGACTATGTCTTTCACGGCGATCATTGTTGGCGATCAAAGTCTGACGGTGGAATGTGCGCGGCGGCTGCTTGCGCGGGGGCACATTCTGAAAGCCATCGTCAGCGATGCCCGGCGTGTCACAGAATGGGCAGAACACAACGGGATTGCGGTCATTGCGCCGGGCAGCGCGCTGGTGGATCGTCTGGACGGGTATCAGGGGGATTGGCTTCTCAACATCGCGGGTCTGCGCATTCTACCACAGCAGGTTCTGGCAAAAGCGCGGCTTGGCTGTGTCAACTTCCACGACGGCCCCTTGCCGCGCTATGCGGGCCTGAACGCACCGGTCTGGGCGCTTCTGAACGGAGAGCCGCGCCACGGCATCTGTTGGCACCACATTGTCGAAGGCATTGATCTGGGGGCCGTTCTGGTCCGCGAAGATTTCGATATCACCCCCGATGACACTGCCCTGACACTCAACGCCAAGTGTTTCGGCGCGGCGCTCGACAGTTTCGAGCTGCTTTTGGACCGTATCGAAGCAGGCGACACGACAGGCAGTCCGCAGGATCTGACCCAGCGCACAGTTTTCGCCCGCGATGATCGGCCTGCTCTGGCCGGACATCTGGATTTCACAAAACCCGCTATCGATCTCGAACGGTTGGTACGCGCGCTCGATCATGGCCCCTATTGGAACCCGCTGACCACGGCCAAGATTGATCTGGACGGGGCCGTCGCCTGTATTGGCCGGGCCGAGATTGTGCCAGGTCTGGGCCAACCCGGTCAGGTGCTGAGCGTGGATCACGACTCGATCGTGGTGGCCTGCGGCGGCGGCGCGCTGTGTTTGCGGGGTCTGGTCTGCCAACAGGGCTTCCCGATTGACCCGATGTACCATGTCAGCGGCGGCGCGATCCTGCCAAGCCCGGATGCAGCGCTGACCGACGCGCTTGCCCATATCGTGCGCGGCGAAAGTGCTTGGGCACAGGCGTTGCGCGGGATGGTGCCCGCGGCGCTGCCGATGGCCAGCACGAGTGCAGAGCGCGCCACGCTGCCGCTTGCCACCCTGTCAGGGTCTATTCCTGAACAGATTGCCACATTCGGGCGCGCACTTGCCCCGCTTCTGGGGAGCAGCCAGTTTGACCTCGCCTACCGCGATGGAGCGATTGCACAGGCGCAGGCCCGCGCCCCGTTGCATCTGTCGCCTTGGGTGCCAGTTCAGGTTGATCTGACCGCCTCGGACCTTGACGCGCACCTGACAACGCGCCTGACCCTTGCCACCCGCGCGCCGGGCTTTGCCCGTGACCTTGCCCTGCGCGACCCTGCGCTTGGGCCGATCATGATGCCCGCGATTGCCGTCACCCATGGCAACGACTGGATGCAAGCGGCGCTAACCCTCGATCTGTCGGGCCATGTCCTGATCTATGACCCCGCCGCACTGACCGCCGATCAGGTGGCAGGCATCGCCACACGGATGGCCACCCCCATGCTGACCCATGACACGACCCTGCCCTATAACCGCATTTGTATGCACCGCGCGTTCGAGGCACAGGTTCGCGCGACCCCCGACGCGCCCGCGCTGTCCTTCCGCCACCAAACGCTGACCTATGCCGAGTTGAACGCGCGCGCCAATCGCGTGGCGCATCTGCTGGTGCAGATGGGCGTTGGCCCGGATATGCCTGTTGCGCTGTGCGTGGATCGCGGCCCGAACCTGTTGATTGGGGCTTTGGGTATCCTGAAAGCGGGCGGGGCCTATGTGCCGCTTGATCCGGGCTACCCGGCAGAGCGGCTGGCCCATTACCTGAGCGATTCCGGTGCCCCTGTGATCGTGACCGAACGCGCCCAGTTTGACCGCCTGCCCGCCCATGCAGCGCAAGTCTTGGCGCTCGACACCGACATTCGCCTGACCACGCAGCCTGCGTTGAACCCGGAAACGGCGGTGACGCCGGATCATCTGGCCTATCTGATCTACACTTCCGGCTCTACCGGCAAACCGAAGGGCGTGATGGTCGAGCATGGGAATGTCGCGAATTTCTTCGCAGGCATGGACCAGCATATCGCGCATGACAAGGGCGGTGTATGGCTGGCTGTCACGTCGCTCAATTTCGACATTTCGGTGCTGGAACTGTTTTGGACCCTTGCGCGCGGCTTCAAGATTGTCCTTGTGGCCGACGAGGACCGCTTGGCGCCTGCCAGCGCGCCCATCCGCGTGTCGGGGACCGGCATGGATTTCAGCCTGATGTATTGGGGCAATGACGACGGCGAAGGCGCGCAGAAATATCGCCTGCTGCTTGAAGGGGCGAAATTTGCCGACACGCATGGCTTCTGCGCCGTCTGGACCCCCGAGCGGCATTTCCATGCCTTTGGCGGCCCCTTCCCGAACCCGTCAGTTTCCGGTGCGGCTGTCGCAGCCGTGACCCAGAACATCGCCGTGCGTGCGGGGTCCTGCGTGGTGCCGCTGCACCACCCGATTCGCATTGCCGAAGAATGGGCAATGATCGACAACCTGACCAATGGGCGCACGGGGATCGGCATTGCCTCGGGCTGGCATCCGGTCGATTTCGTCATCCGCCCCGAAAACCGCCCGCCCCACAACAAGCGTGCGATGCTGGAAACGATCGACACGTTGCGCAAGCTGTGGCGCGGCGATGTGGTGGAATTTGACAAGGGCGACGGCGTGGTGCCGATCCAGACCCTGCCCCGGCCTGTGTCGAAAGAGTTGAACATCTGGCTGACCACCGCTGGCAACCCCGAGACATGGCGCGACGCCGGAAACTTGGGCGCGCATGTGCTGACGCATCTGCTGGGCCAGTCGATTGACGAAGTGGCCGAGAAGATTGCCATTTATCACCAAGCCCTGCGCGAGAGCGGGCGTGACCCTGCCAAGTACACTGTCACGCTGATGCTGCACACCTTTGTGGCGCGCGATCGGGAACATGCGCGCGACGTGGCATGCGGGCCGATGAAATCTTACCTGAAAGCCGCGGCGGCGCTGGTCAAGCAATATGCCTGGGCTTTCCCGGCCTTCAAACGGCCTGCGGGCGCGGCGAACCCGATGGACATTGACCTGTCCACCCTGACCGAGGACGAAGTCGACGGCATCCTCGACTATGCCTTCAACCGCTATTTCGAGGATTCCGGCCTGTTCGGCACTGTTGACGATTGCTTGGCGCGTGTCGAGAAACTCAAGGGCATTGGCGTGACCGAAGTGGCCTGTCTGATCGATTACGGCATCGCCAGCGAGACAGTGCTCGAAGGGCTTTATCCCTTGGCCGAAGTCGTGAAGCGCGCGAATGCGGGCGCGGAATTGCGCGACGACGATTTCTCGATTCCTGCGCAGATTGCGCGCCACAAGGTCACGCATCTGCAATGCACCCCGTCCATGGCGCGGATGCTGACCGGGGATGACGCCGCGCGGCAAGCGCTGGCGCGTGTGCCCAACATCCTGCTGGGGGGCGAGGCCCTGCCTGGCCCCTTGGCGCGCGACATATCCGCCCTGACCGGGCAGCCTGTGTTGAACATGTATGGCCCGACGGAAACGACGATCTGGTCCACTGTGCAGCCCACACGTGGGGAAACCGGGACAGTGGGGATTGGTGCGCCCATTGCCAATACGCAGGTTTATGTCGTGACGCCCGACATGAACCTTGCAGCACCAGGGCAAGAGGGCGAGTTGCTGATTGGCGGCGACGGGGTCACGCGCGGCTATTGGAACCGTGCGGACCTGACGACGGAACGCTTTGTGCCAAACCCGTTCGGGGCGGGGCGGCTTTATCGCACAGGCGATCTGGTGCGCCGGACAGGGGAAGGGATCGCGTTCCTGGGGCGGATCGACCATCAGGTTAAAATTCGCGGCCATCGGATCGAGTTGGGCGAGATCGAAGCCGTCCTGTCCGCACAACCCGGCGTAACTGCGGCAGTTGTCACCGCCCGCGAAGATGTGCCCGGCGATGTCCGGCTTGTGGCCTATTTCACAGGCACACCGCTGGGTGACTTGCGCGCCGCTTTGGCCGCGCGCCTGCCTGCCCAGATGGTGCCTGTGCATTTCGTGCCGCTGGCGCAAATGCCCCTGACACCCAATGCCAAGATCGACCGCAAGGCGCTTCCCGCGCCGTCGCAGAATGTGGCCCAACCTACGGCGCAAGTAGCCCCCCCGCAGCCTGCGCCCGTGATTGGCATCATCGGCGGCACGCAGGATCATATCGCCGCAGTCTGGGCGTCCGTCCTTGGTGTGGCCGAAGTGAAGCCGCAGGATAATTTCTTCAACCTTGGCGGCCATTCCCTGCTGGCGGTGCAAGCGCATCGCGCCTTGCGCGAGCGGCTGTCGCTGCCGGGTCTGTCGATCACGGATCTGTTCCGCTTCCCGGTTCTGGCAGACCTTGCCCGGCATCTGGATGCGAAACTCGGTCCTGTCGCGGCCCCTGCGCCAAAGCCAACGCCCCCAGCCGCAACCCGTGCCGCCGCCACCGACCGCATGGACGCCATGGCCCGCCGCCGCGCGATGCGCGCAGACAGGAATACCCAATGATCCAACAGAAATTTGCCTTCGCGGACTTCGCCCGCCCCCTGTTCAGCGCGAATGTGGCAATCGGTTGGGCTGACCCCACCGCCCCCATGCCGCGCCTTGTGGGGGACGAGGTTTTTGCCATCGAGCATGTCACCGCTGCCCGCGCGCGCGAATTTGCGGCTGGTCGCGCGGCGGCGCGTATGGCGATGGAAAATCTCGGCCACGCCCCCCGCCCCATCCTGCAAGGGGAGGACCGCGCACCGATCTGGCCTGTGGGGCTGACTGGCTCGATCACACACACGTCCCGCGATGCGCTGGCCGTTGTCACAGATGACCCGACCATCCGCGCGCTGGGGATCGACATGGAACCCTCGACCCCCCTAGAGCCGGACCTGTGGCGCGCGATCTGCACGCAAGACGATCTGCTTTGGCTCGCGCGCCTTGGTCCCAGTCAGCGCGGCCATTTCGCCAAGCTGATCTTCAGCGCGAAGGAAGCCTTCTACAAGGCGCAATACCAGATCAGTGGCACGCTGATCGACTTTCGGGATGTGGACTTGTCGCCCGATCTTTCCACAAGCCGCTTTGTTGCCCGGTTGCGCCGCGACGTGCCGGGACTGGCTGCGGGAACCTGTATGCAAGGGCGATTCGCGCTTTTGGGGCAAAGTCTGGTAACTGCGGTCGAATGGCCCGCGGCGCGATAGGGTGCGGAAGCCCCCAGTGATTGTGCCGCTCTCGGGAATCACCCCTAAATATCAACCCGAATCCCCAAACTGGGGCAATCTGCCACAAACCCCTAAATTGATTGGCAAAAAGCCGCTGGTTTCTGGTATGTTTGATGGCGGACATACACCAAAGAGGCAGCAGCGTTGGTAGAGTGTTAATCATCCGGCCGCAGAGTCGGTGCCAGCGCAGCAAAAACCATATCGAGGATCCATGAAACAGACATCCCTAGTCGCTGTGGCCTTTGCATTGGGCACAACACTTTTCGCAGCCGGCGTAAAGGCCAGCCCGATCGAAAACGCCTGCCTAAGTTCCGGGCGCACACAAGCCTCGGGCGCTTTGTGCCGCTGCATTGGTTCGGTCGCGCAACAGACCTTGACCCGTTCCGAGCAACGCCGCGCGGCGCGCTTTTTCCGTGACCCGGACCTTGCACAAGAAGTGCGCATGTCGCGATCAGAAGCCGACAACGCCTTTTGGGCACGCTACCGCGCGTTTGGCGAAACCGCAGAGCGGTATTGCGCAGGGCGTTAGATCATGATGATGTTTGATGGGAACATCATCATGATCTAGGTCTTTATTGTCGCGCGATTACTGAGGAAAACCGATTCCCACTTTTCCTCATCGCGTTCCAACCGCGGTCTGTCAACGTCACAAAGAACCCAAGACGACTGGGCAGGGTCTGCATCGCAGCCCTGCCCTTTTTCGTGTCAATGCTTGTGCGCTGTCCCGTGGCTATGCCCATGCGCGCCCGCTTCCGGCGCGCGCTCCATATCGACTGGCACCATCACGTCGATGACCTCGCCATTGTCAAAGACCAGTGTCAGAGGCACTTCCGCGCCCTGCACCAAGGGCGCTCTCAGCCCCATGAACATGACATGATCGCCCCCACGCATCAGCATATGCTGGCCATGCGGCGGGATCGGGAAGCCGTCCTTGACCTCGATCATGCGCATAACGCCATTGGCGTCTTGCAGATGGGTGTGCAACTCGACCCGCGCGGCAATCTCCGAGCGCGCTTCGATTAGACGGATTTCAGCCCCGCTATGGTTTTCAAGCCGCATGAAGGCCGCGCCCGTTTGGGACATGGCTGTAGAGGCGCGGGCATAGGCGTCCTCGACATGCACGCCCTCATGGGCAAAAGCGGGGGCGAGGACGGGCACGCTCAGGGTTGCGGCAAGCGCCGCTGTTTTAAGAAGTCGGAACATTTGGATTATCCTTGGCTGAGATTTTGAGGAAAGGTCAGACAAGGGCATGTGGGGGCGCGCGGGCGTGGTGCCATGCAGGGCTAAGTTCGCTGCGCCAATCGCGCGCAACAATCGGCCAAGACTCGTGGCTATAGCCGGGTGCAAATCCATTGATACCACATGATTCAAGGACCAAAACGCCTGTCAGCGGCAAACAATCGGGACAGGGGATAGTCTGTTCGACCGGGTTGCCCTGCGCATCGACGCTGATCTGCACCAGCCCATAGCCTGTGCAGATGACAAAGGCTTCCGCCCCGGCGGTCATATGCCGGGCTTTTGCAAAGCCCACCGAACTGACCGCGATCAGCATGGCGGCAGCAAAACTCAGGATATGGCGCAAGCCCCGCGTCACGGGATCATCCGCTTGATCGCGGCCACATGCGCGGCACGTGCGCCACTGGCATCTTGTGCAAGCGCGCGGGCATCCGTGAGCAGCGTCTCGGGCGTGCTTAACTGCTCTACCAGCCCCCAAGCGAGTGCAGTCGCGGCATCCACCTTAGCCCCGGCCATCAGGATCATCTTGGCCCGTGCAGGCCCAACCAAAGCCGCCAAGCGGGCAGGGTCAGAGGGTTGGGGCAGAAACCCAAGCCGCATGACCGGGTAAAAGAACCTTGCGTCAGGCACAGCAAGGCGCAGGTCACAGGCCAAAGCCATACCAAAGGCCCCGCCCGCCAAGGTGCCATTGAGCGCGGCAATGGTCAGGCAGGGCAGCGCTGCCATGCGGCCCGACACATCCTCCCACAAGGGCGAGATCGCCAGCCCCGCGCGCGCTTCGTCCAGATCCGCGCCCGCGCTGAACACCCGCCCTGTGCCCGTCAGGATCAGCGCGCGCAAATCAGCGGATGCGGCCCGCTCCAGGATGGCGCACAAGTCTGTCAGCATGGCGGTCGTCAGGGAATTGGCCTTGTCGGGGCGGTTCAAGGCCACTGTCCAGATCGCGCCGTTCGCATCAAGGGCAATCATGCTCAGTAATCCCGTTCCAGAAACAGCCCGATAGAGGCACGCCCGTCATTGTCAACCCGCCCGCGCGCGGTCAAAGCTGGGGACAAGTCAATATTGATCGAAATCTCGCTCGCGCCCTGAGGCTTCACTTCGATATCTGTGTAGATATTTTGTGTCAGATAGCGCCCAACCCGCAAAGATGTTTCTCCATCCTCGTTCGTGCGCAGGTCCAGATCATCGACCCCGATATTGCGCCGCAGCTTTTCCATTATCCCCTCGCTCCGCCCCGACAGAGTGGCCAAAGACGATGCAAGCTGCGCGGCCTGAAACAGGCTCAGGGATTGAAGCCCGCGCCCAAACAGCAGAAGCGCCACGACTTCTTCTTCGGGCAGGACAGGGATCGATTCGAAGCGGATTTCAGGATTGTCCGCGCGCCCCTCCAACACCACCTTGGCCAGAACGCCGTTGCGTTCGGTGGATGCGACCAACCGCACGAAGGGGATCAGATCGCCCTGCAAGCTGGCAAAACCCTCGTTAAGGGTAAAGCAATTGCCAAGCAGGTCCAGTCGCCCCCGGATCAGGCCAAATTGGCCGATGGGGATAATGTCCGATGTGGTCCCCGTCAGCCGCAACGACCCGCCCAGTTCGGCATCAAGCCCCCGGCCCCGC
>JBKBLP010000023.1:0-48870 GCA_046296275.1 Roseinatronobacter sp.
GTCGCTTGCTTGTGAAGATGGATCAGCATGGCCGCACCCCGTCCCGAATGTCCCTCAGAACCGATCTTGCCATGAACAGGGCAGATCGCCGAGGGGAAATGTGATCATCCGGGATGGAACATATAGGTAGGCCGTGGGGGGCGAGGGTGCAATGGGGGGATGTGACAGATAACAAAGCTGCCGATGCAACAATCGAACAACTTATTCCAGCCTTGTGTGGACAGCTTGAAAACAAGCTTTCTTTAATTCCCGACAAGGAAGTTTCTGAGAAACATATGCGGCCACAAACTGAAATTTTGGAGGAATCGATTTCGCAAATTCGCGGTCTAGGAACGAGGATGCGTGATTTTGGTCAAGAATTGGTAGAAAGGGAAATGTGATACCATAGCATCCGTGAAAGAGACACCGATCCGGTCTTTATTGAAGAAATGATGCATATCGTCATGAAGTCACAAGAGACTGATCTTACGCTCCTTATGTTTGCCGGACTCGTACGTGATCGTATGCCTTGGCTCTCCGAAGTCCTGACCGAAACACAGAGAGAGCTGAAGACCGCAACACCTGACCAAGCGCGCAAAATGGGTATGCGGTTGATGAATGCAATAAAATTCACTACACGTGGTTTTTGGGCAGAATGGGTTATAGGGCGAAGTAAATCTGGTTACATTATATTGAAAGAGCTTCCAAATTTTGTCGAGAGAGCAATTGCCCAGAAAATTGACAGCTTCGAGCATGAGGACCTGCTCGGTAATGTCAAGAAAGATGACGTGGAGTAAATTACAGCATAAGTTTCCTTTGAAAAGTCCTGATGTCTTTTGCCTGCCCCCCCCCTCAATCCATCTCCTTAAACGGCCACGGCTTCGCATCGGTCGCCACTGCCATATACCGCGCGGCCTTGGCGACCCATGCGCCGACCATGGAGCCGAAATCGGCCAGCCTCGGGTTCGGTTGGCGGTTGTCGATCAGGATCACCACGAATTGCACCACCGCTGTGAAGATCAGGATCGACTGCGCCACACTCAGCATGGCCGCGATGATCAGCATGAAGATCAGCCGTTTGAAGAGCGGCTCGCCCGATTTGTCTACGGGCGGGGCGGGGCGGTCGTCGTCTATGTCCTGCATCACATCCTCCGTCACGGGGCGCTGATCTGTCCGCCGCCCACTGCCGCAGCCACCCCTGTCGTGCCAGGGGCGGATGTGGGCAGGCCGCGGGCCACGCGCACAGCCAGATAGGCGAAGGCCTGCGCCTCTAGCATGTCGCCATTCAGCCCCACGGCTTCGACCGCGTCAACAGGGCAACGCAAATGCGCGCGCAGGCGGGTCATCAGATGGGTGTTGTGCCGCCCGCCCCCGCAGACCAGCACGCGGGCGGGGGTGTCGGGCAGATGGCTGACCCCTGCCGCGACCGATACCGCGACGCATTCGGCCAAAGTCGCGAGCGCATCCGCATCGGGCAGGTGCGCTACCTTGGCCACCAGCCCTGCAAAGCCCCGGTCGAGCGATTTGGGCGGGCGGCGGTAAAAGAACGGGTCAGCCAGAAACGCATCGACCACCGCGCAGTCCACACGGCCCGATGCGGCCAGCGCCCCCCCATCATCGCGCGGCCGCCCCAGCCGGGTCAGGCACAAATCATCCATCGGCGCGTTGGCGGGGCCCGTGTCAAACGCAAGCAGCGCGCCGGGGTCTTCGGGCCGCAGCGCGCTTGGGTCCACCCAGGTCAGGTTCCCCACGCCGCCCATATTCAGATACACTACAGGGGCCGAGGCCCCGATATGACGCGCCAGCGCGAAATGGTAGAACGGCGCAAGCGGCGCCCCCTGCCCGCCCAAGGCCACATCGGACGAACGGAAATCCCACACTACAGGCTTGCCTGTCACGAGCGCGAGCACCGCCCCCGACCCCGCCTGATGCGTGCCCCGCCCGCGCGGATCATGCGCGAGCGTCTGACCGTGGAAACCCACCAAGGCGCTTGAGGGGAAGCGTTGCACCATCTGGGCATGGGCGGTTTCCACGATCTCCGCCGCCGCCTCCACCCCAGGATCACCGGGCCAGAGGCCCAGAGCCGCGCGCAGGACAGTGCGCTCGGCATCCGTATAGGGCCTGTAGGCATGGGGCCCAAACCCATGGATCACCTCGCCATCCGTGCGCAGCACCGCCGCATCCACCCCGTCGAGCGAGGTTCCTGACATCAGCCCCAGCACCTCGATGACCTGCGCTTTCAACATGGGCTTCCCCTTGGGCTTTGGCATCGCTATAGAACCCCGAAACCGCCGCCATGGACAAGTGAAAATGACCTATCGCCCCAGATCGGACTTCCTGACCATCCTGATCGAGCGCGGCTTCTTCGCCGATTGCACCGACCTGCAAGGGCTGGATGACAGCCTGCGCGCAGGCGTGGTGCCGGCCTATATCGGCTATGACGCGACGGCGAAATCGCTCCATGTCGGGCATTTGCTGAATGTCATGGTGCTGCGCTGGCTGCAAAAGACGGGTCACAAGCCGATCACGCTGATGGGCGGCGGCACGACCAAGGTGGGCGATCCGAGTTTCCGCGCGGATGAGCGGCCTTTGCTGGATGCCGCAGCCATCGATGGCAACATCGCGTCCATGCAAAGCGTGTTCGACCGCTACCTGCGCTATGATGACAGCGCGTCGGGGGCGATCATGCTCAACAATTCCGAATGGCTGGATGGTCTGAATTACCTCGACTTCCTGCGCGATGTGGGGCGGCATTTCAGTGTAAACCGGATGCTGTCTTTCGACAGTGTGAAATCGCGGCTGGACCGCGAGCAGTCGCTCAGCTTTCTCGAATTCAACTACATGATCCTGCAAGCCTACGATTTCGTGGAAATCAACCGCCGCTATGGCTGCTTGCTGCAGATGGGCGGGTCGGATCAATGGGGCAACATCGTCAACGGCATCGACCTCGCCCGCCGCATGGCGGGGACCGAAATTTACGGTCTGACCACGCCGCTCCTGACCACATCGGACGGGCGCAAGATGGGCAAATCGGCAAGCGGGGCGGTGTGGCTGAATGCCGACATGCTCAGCCCTTACGAGTTCTGGCAATTCTGGCGCAACACCACGGATGCCGATATGGGCCGCTTCCTGAAGCTCTACACGGAATTGCCGGTGGATGAATGCGACCGCTTGGGCGCGTTGAAGGGGTCCGAGATCAACGCCGCCAAGATCATTCTCGCGAACGAAGTCACCACCCTTTTGCACGGCTCGGACGCCGCCCGCGCGGCCGAGACCACCGCGCGCGAGGTGTTTGAGCAAGGCGGCATCGGGGACGACCTGCCCACGCTGGCGCTCACGGCCGCCGATCTTGGCACGGGCCTCTCCATCGCGCAACTTTTCGTGCGCGCAGGGCTTGCCACGTCGGGCAAGGACGCCAAGCGGCTCATCATCGAAGGGGCCGCGCGCGCCAATGACGCGACAGTCAACGACGCCGGACAGATGATCACGGCGGGCGACCTTGTCCAACCAATGAAACTCTCGGCCGGCAAAAAGCGCCACGCCCTCGTCACGCTAAGCGACTAACCCTTTATCTTGCCCCAAATACTCGCGGGGGTGAATGGGACGCGAAAGCGTCCCAGAGGGGGCGGCAGCCCCCTTCGTCGGGCGACGGGCGCAGCCCGGCGCAATCCCTATTGCGGGGCCTGCTCGCGTTGCTGCGCCTCGATCTGCCGCCAGATCGCCACAGCGCGGTTGTGAGCGGCCAGATTGGTCGTAAACGTATGCCCCCCCGTCCCATCGGCCACGAAGAACAGATACTCCGTCGTATCCGGGTTCAGCGCCGCTGCAATCGCGGCGCGGCTCGGATTGGCAATGGGCGTGGGGGGCAGCCCGTCGATGCGGTAGGTGTTCCACGGTGTTGTGGCATCGAGTTCCGACCGCCGCAGCCCCCGCCCCAATGTCCCGCGCCCTTGGGTGATCCCGTAGATCACTGTGGGGTCCGTTTGCAACCGCATCGGCACGCGCAGACGGTTGACGAAGACACTCGCCACTTTCCGCCGCTCATCGGCCACACCTGTTTCCTTCTCGACGATGGACGCCATGATCAGCGCCTCCTCGGGGCTGGCATAGGGCAGCCCCTCGGCGCGGGTTTCCCACAATTCGGCCAGAATGCGCGCCTGGCGTGCTTCCATCTCGGCCAAAAGCCGCGCGCGGTCCGCACCGCGGGCCACACTGTAGCTGTCGGGTGCCAGCCAGCCTTCGCGCGGCACATCGCCCAGCTCGCCTGACAGAAATTCCGCCAGCCGCAGCCCTTCCCAGATTTGCCAGCTAGTTGCGCCCTCGGCCACTGTGATCCGGTACTGGATATCGGCCTGACCTGCGAAGCGCGCATATTCATCGGGCACAGCCTCATCACTGGCAAATTGCATAACGGTCTGGAAAGTCTGTGTTGCGGGGTCCAATTCGCGCACAAGCGTGTCGATCCGCGTCACACCGATCCGATACTGGATTTCCGCCCCACAGCTTGACGCGCCGCCGCGCGTGATCTGGTCCAGGATCGCCTCCATCGAGGTGCCTTCTTGAATCAGATACGACCCGAACCGCAATTGCCCGGATTTTTCGGTATATTGTGCCCCTATACGGAAAATCTGCTCAGATGAAATCGCGCCCTGTTCGGCCAAAGCCCGCGAGACAGCGCGCATCGTGGCCCCCTGTTCGACCCGGAAGCAGATCGCCTGCTCCAACGGCCCCTCGGCCACAAAGCGGTTCTTTCCCGACGAAATCACAATGGCGACCCCGATCAGGCCCACCACGAACAGGGTCAGGGCATTGGCGACAATGTGGCGGATCATCCCGCCACCCGGCGCAGGATCAGGCTCGCATTCGTGCCGCCAAAGCCGAAGCTATTCGACAAAGCCACGTCGATCTTGCGCTTGCGCGGCGCATTGGGGGCGAGGTCGATCGCGGTTTCCACTGCCGGGGTATCAAGGTTCAGTGTGGGCGGCGCAACCTGGTCGCGGATGGCCAGCACACAGAAAATCGCCTCTGCCGCGCCGGCCGCGCCCAGCAGATGCCCGATGGCGGATTTGGTCGAGGACATCGTGGCATTGCCCGCAGCCGCGCCCAAAAGCCGCTCGACTGCGCCCAGTTCGATTGTGTCGGCCATCGTGGATGTGCCATGCGCGTTGATATAGTCGATCTGGTCCGCATTCAGCCCCGCGCGCTTCAACGCCGCCTGCATGGAGCGGAAACCCCCGTCCCCATCCTCGGACGGGGCCGTGATGTGATAGGCATCGCCCGACAGTCCATAGCCCAGAACTTCGGCGTAGATTTTCGCGCCCCGCGCGCGCGCGTGCTCGTATTCTTCCAGCACCACCACGCCCGCGCCTTCGCCCATCACGAAGCCGTCGCGGTCCGCGTCATAGGGGCGAGAGGCGGCTTTGGGGTTGTCCGCGCGCTTGGTGGACAGTGCCTTGCAGGCATTGAACCCCGCGATGCCGATTTCGCAGATGGGGCTTTCCGTCCCGCCTGCGATCATCACATCCGCATCCCCCCACTGGATCAGGCGCGCGGCATCGCCAATCGCATGCGCGCCTGTCGAGCAGGCGGTCACAACAGCATGGTTCGGCCCCTTGAAGCCATAGCGGATGCTGACCTGCCCTGACACCAGATTGATCAGCGCGCCGGGTATAAAGAAGGGCGAAACACGGCGCGGCCCGCGTTCTTTCAGCAGGATGGCCGTTTCGGCAATGGATTGCAGCCCGCCAATGCCAGAGCCGATCATCACGCCCGTGCGCAGGCGGCTTTCTTCGTCCTGCGGCATCCAAGCGGCATCGCGCACGGCCTGTTCGGCGGCGGCCATGCCATAGAGGATGAAGTCATCGACCTTGCGCGCCTCTTTCGGCTCCATCCAGTCATCGGGGTTGAAGGTGCCGTCCGTGCCATCCCCGCGCGGGATTTCGCAGGCATAGGTCGTGGCCAGGTGGCTTGCGTCAAAGCGCGTGATGGGGCCTGCGCCGGATTGGCCCGCGAGCAGGCGTGCCCATGTCACCTCGACCCCGCAGCCCAAAGGCGTGACCAGACCCAGCCCCGTGACAACCACTCTGCGCATGTGACGACCTCCTGCCTGCGGGATGTTTTTCTGTCTGATAGCCAGAAATGCTGCGCAGGAAAAGAGCAAGGGCGCGCGTCACGCCTGCAAATCCTTGCGATTGCCGTCAGGCGCGCGGGCGCAGGTCCAACCAGATGCCATCTTGCGCGCGCACGGTCATCTGCGCCACTGGCACCGGCACGCGGTCAGGGCGCGCAACCAATTCCCAATCGTGCAGGATGCGCGCAAGCAGCAGCACGCCTTCGGCCATGGCAAAGCCCGCGCCGGTGCAGACGCGCGGGCCTGCGGAAAAGGGGATATAGCCGTCGCGTGCCTGCGTCTTGGTCGCGTCCTGCGCCCAGCGCTCGGGGCGGAACAGGTGGGGGTCGGGCCAGATGGTTTCATTGCGCCCCATATGCCAGGGGCTGACGATCACCTGCGTCCCCTGCCCCAGCTTGCGGCCGCGGAACACCTCGGCCCGCGTGGTCTGGCGCACCATCATCGGCACAGGCGGATAAAGCCGCAGCGCTTCGCGGAACGTGTCGCGCAAGAGCGGCATCAGGCGCAGGATGGCGAAATCGGGCGTGCTGCCCGCCGCGATATGAGGGGCGAGCACGCGCGCCTCTGCGGCCACACGCGCTTGCCAGTCGGGATGGGTGGCCAGCAGGTAGAGCGTCCATGCCAAGGCCGAGGCGCTGGTTTCATGCCCTGCCAAAAAGAAAATCGCCACTTGATCGACCATTTCGGCGGTGTCGAAACATGCCCCCGACTCTGGGTCGGGCGTGGTCATGATCTTGGTGGCCAGATCCTCGGGCGCAGTGCCTGCTGCAATCTGTGCTGCGCGCGCGTCGGTCATCTGCACGATCAGCGCGCGGATCGTACGGGCGGTGTCGCGCGTCGTGCGGGGGAAGAAGCGCGGCATCCAGGCAGGGAGCGGGATCAGCGCGGCCAGGTTCAGGATTGGCGCGCTGCGCTGGTGGGCGCGAAACGCGCGGTAGACTGCCGCAGCGGTGCCGTCACTGATGGGCACGGAAAAGAGCGTGCGAAAGATCACATCGGCGGCGGCGGCGCTGGTGATTTCCTCGACTTCCTGCAGGCCGGGGGACAGGCGCGCGGCCATGGATTGCGCAGCATCCCACATGGCGGGGAACGTCTCGCGCAGGCGGCCGCCCTCGAAAGCTGGGTCAATGATCCGTCTTTGCCGCGCCCATATGGCCCCGTCCGTCACGAAAACCGAATTGCCCAAGAGCACGCGCAACCCTTCGCGCACGCGCGCGGATTTGGGGAAATCGGCCGCGCGCTCTTGCAGCACCAGCCGCACCAGATCGGGGGTGTTGACCATGACCGAATGCAGGAAAGGCAGCTTCACTTCCGCCATCTTGGCCCGATAGAGCCGCGCAGGCTGCGTGGACAGGATATCGCGGCGAAACATCAGCAGGTGCCGCCAGAACGGCACCCGGTCGGGGCGGTGGTCGGGCATGGGGGGCTTGTGCGGAAGGATCACGCCCTGCCCCCCGGCAGATAGCAGGTCCGCGTGACTTGGGCAGATGGCTTGCGGTCGCGATACCGCGTGGCAAGCGCCAAAGGCCCCGCCGTGATCTGGAAGTAATCGTAATCCTTGGGGGCGTCGAACGCGCAGAGATACTGGAAATGCAGCCGGAAATAGCGCCGTTTCAACTTGCGATACGTCTCTGGCTTCAGCGACTGGGTGAAGGCTGCGGAAATCACGAGCGGCCAAAGTTGACCCTGTTCAGGCGCAGCGCCCGACACGGCCACCGGATCGCACAGCGCAAAGCAGCAGCCATCGCCGGGGGCTGTCACATCGAGCCAGAAAAGTTCAGGCCGCTGCGACAGGTATTCAAGGTCCGCGCGCAGGCCCTGTGCCTGCGGCAGGTAGGATTGCATGGGCACGGCATGGCCGAGCGAAAGAAACGCAAGCCGCGCCCCCCCGTCGGGCAGGCCGCCCCGGAGCAGGCGCGCGAGGACCGACACGCCCAGATGCACGCCCGAGGAATGGCCGACGACCAACACCTCGTCCAGCCCCTCTCGGCCCAAAGCCGCCCGGATGAGCGCCGCGAATTCATCCAGCCGCGCTTCCAGCTCGGGCGGGTTGCGGCCCTTGTGGCGGGCGGTGAAGGCAAAATCCAGAAGCAGGTAATGGACGAAGAACCGCCCATCAATCCGCCGGAACCCTTCCAGGATCGGCCAGACCACCGCCGCCCCGGCCAGAAGCCCCAGCCAGAGCGGGGCCACCAGCGACAGCCCCCACGCGACCCCGGCCGCCACCAGAAGCGCCACCGCCAATTGCCCCAGCAGCATGACAACCGGATACATCGCTGCAATCCCCGGCCCCGCGCGCAGCCGGAACAACCGAAACAGCGCGCCCGTGGACAGGTAAATCCACGCGGTCCTGACCAAAAGCGCATAGGTCGCCCACACCCCCGCCGCCATCGAGGCGCGCACGATGTCGGACCATTCAAGGATGTGGATATCGCTTTCGGTCGTCTGCGCGCCCATCACGGACCGCACGGCCCAGCCATAAGGCCCTTCGCGCTTGATCGGGCGCTGGCTGATCCGGTAGCCCGAAATCGCCGCCTGCGCGGCCCCTTCGCTGCGGTATAGCTCGCGGTAGCGGCGCGGGGGGAATGGGTCGTAGCCGGGAATGTAGAACACCACTCTGCGGCGCACGTCTTGGCGGGGCAGTTCAGGCGAGGCTTTAGGGGTCATGTCAGAACCAGAACGGGCAGGTGTCAGCAGACTACTCCCCTTTCGCGCCCCGGCACCAGCAGAAGTTAATCGCGGTCCAACCGGACCCGCAGCCGCAGAAAGCCCTTCTTGTCCACCCCGGTCAGTTCGGGGTCAAAACGGGCAATGTCGCTGATATGATCGAAAGCCGCAGGCCCCGTGCGCAGGATGACAGGCTCTGTGCCGGGGGCACGCAGCGTGAAGGGGCCTGTTGGGTCGATATTCAGATTGGGTTGGGCTTGAACAAAGTCACGCACCACATCGCGGGTGATGGTGGGGGATTCAAACGCCACATTCTCGGCGCAAGCCCCAGCAAAGCCGCCCGCGCCCAGCGCGCGGAAAGAATTGGTGCAGACGACGAAGGCAGCGTCCGGGTCAAGCGGCGCGCCTTGCCAGCGCAGATTGCGGATGCGGCTATGCGCGGGGTCAATGAGTGTCCCGTCGCCTTCAAACCGCGCGGGTTGGGTCAGGTCGATGTCATAGTCCAACCCATAGAGGATTTCAAAATTATAGGCCGGATGGGCGGGGTTGAGCAGGATTTCATCCTCCAGCCCCGGATGAAGCTGGTTGTAGCAGGACGCGGCCTTCTCCAACCAGCAGGCAATCTGCGCGCCACTCAGGCGCAACGCCGCGATCCGGTTGGGATAGGTGTAAAGATCGGCAAGCGAGCGGAGCGTCAGCCCGCCCGCAGCGATGTTGGTGTAATTGCGCGGCCCGCCCAAGCCCCCGGCCTTGGACGGCGAGACAGAGGACAGCACCGGCAGCCCCTCGAAGGCCGTCCCTTTCAGGCGCGGTGCGACATAGGCCGCTTGCGCCTGCGCCACCAGCGCGGTTGATGCCGAATGACCCAGAAACACGAAAAAGCTGTTCATCGCCTGCGTGGTCTTGCCGATGGGCTGGCGGATGTTTTCGAGCACCATGTCATGCGCGCGGTCCACGATCTTGCGCACTTTTGGGCTGCGGATGGGCATCGTGCGCAAAGCCGTTTCGGGCGCGCGGAAATTCATCGCAGCATCGCGCAGCGCGCGCGTTTCCACCCGGTGCGAGAGCAGCCGCCACCGCCCGCCCTCGCGCGTAAGGCGCAGGTCGATCACCCCCAGATGCGAGCCGTAAAAGCCGCTCATCACTGCCGGTTTGCCCGCGATGGTGCCTGCATCGAGATCCACACCCGGAATATCGGCGAAAATGCGCGACGGGAAAACCTGATGGACATGACCTGTCAGCATCAGATCCACGCCGGGAATCCGCGCAAGCGGGATGGCGGCATTTTCCATGCCACCTGTATGGCGCAACGCGCCAATCCCGGTATGGGCCAGCATCACGACCAGATCGGCCCCGGCTTCGCGCATTTCGGGCACCCAGGCGGCGGCGGCGTCCACCATGTCGCGCATGACGATCCTGCCATGCAGATGCAGCCGCTCCCAGATGGTGATTTGCGGGGGCGCAACGCCAATGACCCCGATGCAGATTTCTTGGGGCAGCCCAAGCGTATCGTGCACGCGGCGGCGCAGCAGCGTGTAGGGGCGCATCAAGGTTTTGTCGGCGCGCGGATTTGCCCCAAGGCCGCGCAGGATATTCGCCGACACGACCGGGAAATCCGCCTGCGCCAAGGATTTCATCAGAAATTCAAGACCATAGTTGAATTCGTGATTGCCAAGCGTGATCGCGTCATAGCGCATGGCGTTCATCGCGGCCATGACCGGGTGCAGATCGCCCTCGCGCAGGCCCCGGTCATAGGCGAAGAAATCACCGACCGGCGTGCCCTGCAGGAAGTCGCCATTGTCAAACAAAAGCGCATTGGGCACTTCAAGCCGCGCCTGATCCACCAGTTCGGCCAGCCGCACCAGCCCCAGATCGGGGTTCGGGCAATCGGCGTAATAGTCATAGGGGTGCAGATGCACATGCAGGTCCGTCGTCTCCAGAATCCGAAGATCGACGGTGGACCTGACATCTTGACTGGGCGCGAACATAAGGCCTTCCTGTCCCATGACGCCTTTCATTAATCTGGTGTCACAATATTTCATTAACCTCGCTCAGCTTTGCGCCAGCATTTGGAACGAAAACGGACCCTTCTGTGATCATATTGTGTCAGACAGGGAACACACGGAAAAAGCACAGGATCTTGCAATACAACTACAGATTGCAAGCGCGCGTGTAAACCACTTGTTTGAAAATGCGAAACCTGTCAGACCCCGGCGGCAATGGTGAAGGGAACAGAACATGGAAGCAGCCTTTTGCGGAACATGGGACAACCGCGCGGGCGAAGTTCGCAACGATCCCGCCCGGATCGCCGCTTTGCGCGCTGACAAATCCGCGCGGGTTCTGCCTGTGTGGCGCGGCAAGCCGCATCTGGGGGCGGATGGCTTGGGCTGGGTCGAGACTGACCATCCCTGCCTGATCCATGCAGGCGCCGATTGGGTCTATCTGGGCCAATGGCAGGACCGCCCCTGCTTTGCCGCTGATATTTCGGGATGGGAGCCTGACGCCATCGACCGCGCCGCTTTGGCGATGTTTCTGGACCCAAGCCAGCAAATCTGGCCCGGCACACAGGCAGGCCAACATTTCGGGGAATTGCGCCTGGCGATGGCGACGCTCTGTGCCCCGGAAGCGGCCTTGGCCTCGACTGCGCGCGCGCTGTTCAACTGGCACCTCAGCCACCGCTTTTGTGCCGCATGTGGCGCGGGCAGCGTGATTGCGGCCGCAGGCTGGGAACGGGTCTGCCCGTCCTGTGGCGCAAAACACTTCCCGCGCACGGACCCTGTGGTGATCATGCTGGTGCTGCATGGCAACCGGGCGCTTCTGGGGCGGCAGGCAGCGTGGCCTGCGACGATGTATTCGGCCCTTGCAGGCTTCATTGAGCCGGGTGAAACGATGGAAGCCGCCGTGCGCCGCGAAGTGGCGGAAGAAGTGGGGATCGGCTTGGGCGCGGTGCGCTATGTCAGCTCGCAACCCTGGCCGTTTCCGAATTCGCTGATGCTGGGCTGCGTGGCAGACGCTCTGGACGACACGATCACGCTGGATGCAGAGCTGGAAGATGCCCGCTGGTTCAGCCGCGAACAGGTGCTGCGCGCCTGGTCGGGCGAGGATGACAGCCTGATGCCCGCGCGCAAGGGCGCGATTGCACATAGCCTGATCGGCGCATGGCTTTCGGGGCGGCTGGTATAACGCGGGCTGCGCCGACGGAAAGTCACTTCTGCGGCGTTTGTCCTGTCTGATGTCTTGCACCGGGCAGGCATTCTGAGGCAGAAGTCAAACACATGTTCACAACCCCAGCCAAAGATCGCCCGATGAACTGGACCTTGCCCAATATCCTGACCGTGCTGCGGCTGCTGGCCGCGCCGGGGATTGCGGTGATGTTCCTTTATCTGGACCGGCCCTATGCGGATTGGTTCGCGTTGATCCTGTTCGGTCTGGCCGCGATCACCGATTTCTTCGACGGCTATATCGCGCGCGCTTGGAAACAGGAAAGCCGTTTGGGCGCAATGCTCGATCCGATTGCCGACAAGGCAATGGTCGTGATAGCACTTTTGGTGATCACGGGTTATTCGGGCATGGACCCTTGGCTGATTTTGCCTGCCACAGCCATCCTGTTCCGCGAAGTGTTTGTCAGTGGGCTGCGGGAATATCTGGGCAACACCTCCTCCTTGCTGCAAGTCACGAAACTGGCCAAGTGGAAAACCACCGCGCAAATGACTGCAATCGCGGTTCTGTTCTTGGCGATGGGGCTTGAATATGTGCGCGCGGCAAGCGCGCAGCGCGCCTATGCAGCGCTGATCCGTGATTTGCGCGACCTTGGGACGGCGGATGTCAATGTCGTCGATATTGCCCATGCGGGCGGGAACGCAATCTGGAACACGGGCCTTGCCTTGATCTGGATTGCCGCTTTATTGACAGTGATCACAGGCTGGGATTACTTCCGCAAGGCCCTGCCCTATCTGACGGAAAGGAAGCCATGACCCGGCTTGATCTGCTCTATTTCGCATGGTTGCGCGAACGCATTGGCCTTGCACGGGAAGTGGTTGACACGGACGCGGCCACAGTCGCGGCACTGGTCGAGGAGCTGCGGACCCGCGAAGAACGCTACGCGCTCGCATTCTCAGACCTGAGCGCGCTGCGCGTGGCGATTGATCAGGATTTGCGCGACTTTGACGCGCCCTTGGCAGGCGCGCGCGAAGTGGCGTTTTTTCCGCCCATGACCGGGGGCTGAGGCCGTGGACATTCGCGTGCAATCCGAACCTTTCGATTTCGGGCTGGAATGCGAGCGCTTCTGCTCTGGGCGTCAGGATGTAGGCGCCGTCGTGACCTTCTGCGGGATCGTGCGCGATCTGCCTGACAGCCCGCTCTCGGTCATGCAGATTGAACATTACCCCGGCATGACCGAACGCGCGCTGAGCCAGATTGCCGAAACCGCGACAGCGCGCTGGTCGCTCGCGGATTGCCTGATCATCCACCGCTATGGCCCGCTACATCCGGGCGAGCGGATCATGATGGTGGCGACCGCTGCCCCCCACCGGGCTGATGCTTTTGCCGCCGCCGATTTCCTGATGGATTACCTGAAATCCCGCGCACCGTTCTGGAAGAAGGAAACTACAGCCGACGGCGCGGCATGGGTTGCCGCCAAGGATGCGGACGAGGATGCCTTGGCGCGCTGGTAGGCTGCCTTTGCCCCCTTCCCTTTCCCGCGAATCTCGCCTATAGCCGCCGCACTTCGGCCCGCACCCTTGGAGGCGGGCCGTTCATGTTCCAAAGGAAGGACACAACATGGCTGGACAGATTCCCGATCTGAAAGCCGAGGTACGCGCGGGGACGGGCAAGGGGGCCGCTCGCCAATCTCGTCGTGAGACGAAAGTACCCGGCATCGTTTATGGCGGCGGCGCAGAGCCGCTCGCGATCAACTTTGACTATAACTACCTGATGAAGCACCTGAAAGCAGGCCGCTTCCTGTCAACCCTCTTCAACCTCCAGGTTGAAGGTCAGGACGATGTGCGCGTGATCTGCCGCGCCGTGCAGCGCCATGTCGTCAAGGATCTGCCGATCCATGTCGATCTGATGCGTCTGCGCCGCACGAGCCGGATCAACCTGTTCATTCCGGTTGAATTCATCAACCGCGACAAATGCGTGGGTCTGAAGCGCGGTGGCACCCTGACCATCGTGCGCCCGGAAGTCGAGCTGAACGTTCTGGCCGGCGATATCCCCGAAAAGCTGGTGGTGGACCTTGAGGGCCGCAAGATCGGTGACGTGATCACCATTTCGGCAGTCACCCTGCCCGAAGGCACGAAGCCCACGATCGACCGTGACTTCGTGATCGCAAATATCGCGGCACCGCGCACTTTGGGCGCGGATGACGCCGAAGAGTGATCTGACCAAAAGTCAGGTGCGGAAACGGGGCCCCTTGGGCCCCGTTTTCATTTCTCGGCCCTGCTGAACACGACGACGGCGGCCATCGAGCCATAAGGATAATAGGCAAAGCCCTGCGCCGAGAGTGCATCAAACACGCGGCGCGTGCCGGCATTGCCATAGACGTTTGGGTGGATCTCCATGATCACCAAGCGCAGGTCAGGGGGCAAGAGCGCGTCAAACAGTGCGAGTTCCCCCCCTTCGATATCGCAGGACAGAACCGTGGCGCGGCTTTCGCGCAACAGCGCGCCAATCCGCAGGGCAGGCACGTCAATCGTGATCGGCTTGCGCTTGCCCATCGGCGACAGGATCGAGGACGCCCAGAATTCGGGCCGCGCATCAAACTGCACATGGCTGTCTGCGTAATCATCGGGCACCGCAGCCCCCCAATGCAGGGTCACGCCTGCAGCGCCGTTGCGCGCCAGATTGGCGCGCGCCACTTCAACCATGCGCGGCAGCGCTTCAACCCCCGTCACGGCCTGTGCGCCGGCGATCCTGGCCGCGATACTGCCCAGATAGCCAGTGCCGGACCCCAATTCGAGCAAGCGGTCCGCATCGGTGAAATGGCGGCGCAAAGCGCGCGCCTCGCCATGCTCGAACTGGCCCTTTTCAAGCGCGCGGCGGACATTGTCGCCCAAAACCTCGTCGGGGATATCGAGTGTGATGTCGTCGAGTTTGAAAACAGGCATTGTCTACACCGTGATCGCTTGCAGCGCGGTGTAGATTTCCAGCACAGGCGGGCCGTCATAGATCGCGCCATGATCCCGCGCGCCTGTGTGGCTGGAGCGGAACGACGGACTGCGCGCCCAAGCCCGAAACGCCGCTTCATCGCGCCACATCGTATGGGACAGATAGATCGTGTGCGTGTCCGTCTCGGCCCCTTTGAGCAGATAGAAAGACACGAAGCCCTCCAACTCGGTCAGGCGCGACTCGCGGTTCAACCACAACTCCTCGAAGACGGGTTCCTGCCCCTTATGGACCTTGAAGCGGTTAATCGTCAGATACATTGCACCCTCGATGACTGTCGTGCTGACACTGACCTTGCGCCCCTGCCCCGTCAAGCACAAGACTTGACCGCGCGCACGTCCTGCGCCATCTGCCACGCAAAGCTTGGGGGCGCGCGATGAAACTGTTCACTGGTCTCGGCAATCCCGGCGCGGGATATGCAGGCAACCGCCACAATGTGGGCTTCATGGCCTTGGACCGCATCGCACAAGACCATGGTTTTGGCCCATGGCGCGCGAAGTTTCAGGGGCTGGTCAGCGAGGGGGTCTTGGGCGACGAAAAGGTCGTGCTTTTGAAGCCGCAGACGTTCATGAACCTTTCGGGCCAGTCGGTGCAGGCGGCGATGGGCTTCTACAAGCTCGAATTGGGCGATCTGGTCGTGTTCCATGACGAGTTGGACCTCAAACCCGGCCAGATGCGCGTGAAACTGGGCGGAGGCCATGCAGGCCATAATGGTCTGCGCTCGATTGGCCAGCATCTGGGGCCGGACTATTGGCGCGTGCGCCTAGGGATTGGCCATCCCGGCCACAAGGACCGCGTGTCAGGCTATGTGCTGTCCGATTTCGCCAAATCTGAACAGGACTGGCTTGCAGCGCTCCTACAGGGGGTCGCGGACGGCGCAACCCTGCTTGCCAAGGGCGATGTTGTGGGCTTTGCCAATCGCGTGGCGCTCCGCACTGCACCGCCTGCGCGCAAATCCGACCCCGCGCCCCTGCCCAAAGCCCCTGCGCCCGCGCCCGCGCCGGACCCCCGCACGCCCCTGCAAAAGCTGATGGACCGCTTCAAATAACCGCAGGGGGTTGTTCTGGCCGTCGTCAAGCTTACTTGACATTTGCAATCCCAGAGGTGTCCCATGCCGCTCCAGATCGACCCATCCGTGAATGTCCTTGGCGGCACGCTCGAACCTTGTTCCCGCGCCCCGATGACAGGGTTCTTCCGCAACGGCTCTTGCGATACCTGCGCGCAGGATCAGGGCAGTCACACTGTCTGCGCGCTGATGACGGCAGAGTTTTTGGCCTATTCCAAATATCTGGGCAATGACCTGTCCACCCCGCGCCCCGAATTCGGCTTTCCCGGCCTGAAACCGGGGGACCGCTGGTGCCTGTGCGCAAGCCGCTTCCTGCAAGCCCATCACGAAGGGGTCGCGCCCAAGATCGTGCTGACTGCCACGCATTTGCGCGCCCTCGACATCGTACCGCTGGCAATCTTGCGCAATTGCGCTGTCGATCAAGCCTGATCGCCGGGTTTCGGCAGATTGTCGGCGATCAGGTCGTCAATGAACAGGCTCATCAACTGCCCCCGGCCCGTGACACCTGCCTTGCGATAAATCGCATTGGTCTGCGCCTTCACTGTCCCTTCGGACGTGTTGCGAAATCCCGCAATCTCTGTCGTGGAAAACCCCTTGAGCACGAAAAACGCCACATCGCGTTCCGCAGGTGTCAGGCCCCATTGCGTGAAACTTTGCTCGAGCAAGTCCATGAAGGCGCTGGACGCGCGCTTGAGTTGCGCTTCTGCCCGGCCCAGTCGGCGTTGCGATTGCACCAAGAGCACCCCCGACATCACGAGCCCAATCAAAAGCGCAAACGCCGCCCCGATTTCCATGAATTCACGAACGCGCCAATCAATCGGCTGGCGCGCGACGCCCAGCACCGACATGGCGATATCGCTGATGAAGAACAGCGCACCCACCGCCTGCACCAGCACCATCGCAAGGATCACGAATTTCAGCCGCATGGTCAGTCGCGCTCCACGGGCAAGGGCGCGGATTCCAGCACCCGGCCCCCGCGCGGCATGTCGCCCGACAAGCGGTCCGGCAAGTCCGTGGAGGAGAATTCGACCGCGTAATCGCGCAGAATCTGACCCGAGGACAGGTCAAGCACCACTTCGCGCCAGATCAACCCCTTCTGCGCAATGATCCGCGCCCGTCCGAGCAGGGTCCGTGTGATCGACTGAACCTGAAACCCCTGGTCTTTCAGCGCCTCATCCACCATTTCCGGTGTGATGCGGCCTGTATCTGCTGCAACGCGCGGCGCGGGCAGAAGGAATACGCCAATGAGCAAGGCAACAAAAACGCGGGCCATGGGGCGCATCATCTCTCGAAACTGCGCATCGGCATAGAATAAACCGCGCCGTGCAAGCTAATCTGCACGGCGCGGCCATACTCGTCGAACTCGTCACGCATACAGGCGGTGCAAGGCTGTAGTTGTCATCCACATCTGAGCAAAGCCCCGCTCATGAACTCGTACCGACCCGAACACCCAAGCCAGCACCTTACTCGATACCTGCGAAACAATGCCTCGCTCGAGACGCTGATTACCGGCACATTCGCCGTCAATCTATTGAGATTCGGTTTAAATTTACCTCATAAACTTTAGTTTATATGGTAAATTTCGTGTTTAGCCGCCGATCTGCACCCCCAAATGGCGTGCGACGGTGAAAATATCCTTGTCCCCGCGCCCGCACATATTCATCACCAACAGATGATCCGCGGGCAGCGTCGGCGCGATTTTCAGCACATGCGCGAGCGCGTGACTCGGCTCCAAGGCCGGGATGATCCCCTCCAGCGCGCAACAGGTCTGGAAGGCGGCTAAAGCTTCGTCATCCGTAATGCTGACATATTCGGCGCGCCCCACATCTTTCAGCCACGCATGTTCCGGCCCGATGCCCGGATAATCCAAGCCCGCACTGATCGAATGCCCTTCCAGGATTTGCCCGTTCTCATCCTGCAACAGATAGGTGCGGTTGCCATGCAGCACACCGGGCCGCCCCCCTGTCAGCGACGCGCAATGCTCCATCCGGTCATCGACCCCGCGCCCGCCCGCTTCGACGCCGATGATCTGCACGGACGCATCGTCCAGGAACGGATAGAACAGCCCCATTGCATTGGACCCGCCGCCAATGGCCGCGATGATCGTATCGGGCAACCGCCCCTCGCGCTTCAATATCTGCGCGCGGGTTTCCTTGCCGATGATCGACTGGAAATCGCGCACCATCGCCGGATAGGGATGCGGCCCTGCCACGGTCCCGATGCAATAGAACGTGTCGCGCACATTCGTCACCCAATCGCGCAAGGCGTCGTTCATCGCGTCCTTGAGCGTGCCGCGGCCAGAGCGGACGGGCACGACCTCGGCCCCCAGAAGCTTCATGCGGAACACATTGGGCGCTTGGCGCTCGACATCATGCGCGCCCATATAGACCACACATTTTAGTCCGAACCGCGCGCAAACGGTCGCGGTTGCCACCCCATGCTGGCCCGCACCCGTTTCCGCGATGATCCGCGTCTTGCCCATGCGCATGGCAAGCAGGATTTGCCCCAGCACATTGTTGATCTTGTGCGCGCCCGTATGATTCAGCTCGTCGCGCTTCATGTAGATCTTCGCGCCGCCACAATGCGCGGTCAGCCGCTCGGCAAAATAAAGCGGCGAGGGACGGCCCACATAATGCTCCCACAGATCATCCATCTGCGCCCAGAAGCTCGGATCCGTCTTGGCCTTCTCATATTCGGCCTCAAGCGCCAGGATCAGCGGCATCAACGTTTCTGACACGAACCGCCCGCCAAAGATACCAAAACGCCCCTGCTCATCCGGACCGGTCATGTAGGAATTCATCAGATCATCAGGCATCGCGCGTCCTCAACTGTTTGCCCTGTCCTAGCGCCCAAAGCCCTGCCCGGCAAGGATGCAGCTTTATCTTGCCCCAAATACTCAAATCGTCCCGCGCGACGCGCGCGGGACCAAACAAAAGGCGTGCGGCGCAGCCGCTCCGCAAGGTCAGACCCGGTCAACGCTCCAGCACCAGCCGATCACCTTCGATGCTGATCCGCGCGAATCTGCGCAGATAGCCCATCCCCAGCAGCGACACATCCTGCGCCCCGTCGGTCACAAAGGCCGACACATCCCGGTCGCGGATCTCCAGATCGCCTGCCCGCAGCACCACATCCCGCAGTACCACGCGCGCCAGCCCCACGACCCCGTTCGCTGTGCGCCCCTGCGCCAGATAGGGCAACCGCGCCGGGTCCAGCCCCACCCGCGCAGCATCGGCTTGCGACAGCACCAGATTTGACGCGCCCGTATCCACGACCATGCGCACAGGTGTCCCGTTGATTTCAAGTGTCAGGTGAAAATGCCCGTCACGCCCCAGTGGCACTGTGATCGTGCCCGCGCCTGTCACCGACGGCGCAGTGCGCCCGGCAACATCCTGCCACAGGCTATATCCCGCCGCGACCCCCACAAACAAAAGCCCCCAGAGCACGGCATGGCGCAGCGTCTGACCCAGCCCTTGCGCACGCGACGCCAGCAGATACCCGATCAGCACTGTGCCCAGCACAGTCAGATAGACAAGCCGCGCAATATCATCCCCGTCGAGCATGTCAGGCCGTCACATCGAAATCATAGATCCAGCGATATTGGCGCAATGCCGCATTGGGCGTAATCCGGTCAGCCGCCTGCAGAGCCAGATGCGCAACCGCCGCCAAAGGCCCGCGCAGATGATAGTTGCGCGCATTGCGATTGGCGGCCTCGATCACACGCGACACACGCGGGCGGCGGGCGGCCTGCCACGTGGCAAGGCTCTCGGCCAAGGTTGCCCCCCGTTCCAACGCACGCAACAATGCGAACGCATCTTCCAGCGCCATATTGGCCCCTTGCGCCATGAAGGGTAGCGTCGGATGGGCCGCATCGCCCAAAATCGCCGCCCCGCCCCGATACCAGGTTGCAGCCACCGGATGGCGGAACAGGCCCCACAGATAGACCTCTTGCACTTGCGCGAGCCAGCCCGGCACAGGCCCACCGAAGCCTGCGAAAGCCGCGCGCAGATGGGCGGGGTCGTCGCGGTGGTTCCAACCCTCTGCCGCCCAAGTCTTGCGTTCTTCCACAGCAACGATGTTGCGCAAGCTCCCCCCGCGCAGCGGATAGCTCACCAGATGTCGCCCCGGCCCCATGAAAACCTGCGCCTCGGGCGCATCGCCCGCGCAGGGGATCAGCGCGCGCCACGCGACCTGACCTGTGAAGAACGGCTTTTCCGGCTGTCCCGTCACCAATGGGCGCAGCACCGAATGCAGCCCATCCGCGCCCAGCACCAGATCGGCGGTCAGGTCCTCGCCCCCGTCCAGCGTCACGCGCGGGCGCGCGCTATCAAGCGTCACGCCCTGCACCCGCGCGCCCAGACGGATCACGCCGGGCAAGGCGGCTTGCAACAAGCCCACCAGATCGGCGCGGTGGATCAGATGAAAGCCGGGCTCATCGCCGGGCAAGGTCATGCGCAACACTTGCGCGCCACTCGCCCCCTTGCGCAGCGTAATTGCGCCTGAGCGCAGCGCATGGGATCGTAAAGCCGCACCAAGCCCCAAAGCGTCCAGCACACGCGCGCCATTCGGGCTGAGCTGCAAACCCGCCCCCACTTCGCGGAACGCCGCGGACTGTTCAAGCACTGTCACCTGTGCGCCGGAGCGCAGAAAAGCGCGCGCTGTCGCCAATCCTGCAATGCCGCCGCCAATCACGATCACGCTCAGACCATTCAGCCGCATCCCGCTCTCCGTCAACAAAACACCGGGCGCCCTGCGGTGCCCGGTGTTATCAATCTAGGCTTAACGACTCCCCGCTCAATCGTCGCGGTGGACCTTTTCCTTGCGCTCATGGGCTTCCTGCGCCTGCAAGGTCATGGTCGCTATGGGTCGCGCATCCAGACGCTTGAGCGAAATCCGCTCGCCCGTCGCTTCGCAATAGCCGAAATCGCCCGTCTCGATGCGGCGCAAAGCTGCGTCGATCTTAGAAATCAGCTTGCGCTGCCGGTCGCGCGTGCGCAATTCCAGTGCGCGATCCGTTTCTTCCGATGCACGGTCGGCAATATCGGGCACATTGCGCGCCGAGGTTGCAAGCTCGGCCAGCGTTTCCTGACTGCCTTTCAGGATATCTTCTTTCCACATCAGAAGCTTGCGGCGAAAATATTCGACTTGGCGTTCATTCATGAACGGCTCGTCCTCTGCCGGTGTGTAATCTTGCGGCAAGAACACTTCTTGTTTCATGACCAGTCCCTCTTTTGTGCCGGAACCATAGGTCTTGAGGCTATCGTCCATCACATACCCAGACTCCGTATCCCCCTGCGGTCCCTTAGTGCTTTTGAAAGCCTTTGTCACGTGCTTAATCATGCAAGGCGTTCCGCCTTGCCGCAAGTGCAGCACTCCGCTACTGTCCGGGGGACACAACCCAAGATTTGGTGCTTCTTGATGCGGTTCACCTCTACCGAGCGCTATATTGCCAGTGACGATCTGGCCATTGCAGTTAACGCCGCTGTGACCTTACAACGCCCGCTTCTGGTGAAGGGCGAGCCGGGCACGGGCAAGACCGAGCTTGCGCGCCAAGTGGCGCAATCGCTTGGCCTGCCAATGATCGAATGGGCGATCAAGTCCACCACGCGCGCGCAACAGGGGCTTTACGAATACGACGCTGTCTCGCGCCTGCGCGACAGCCAATTGGGCGAGGCGCGGGTGGGCGATGTGGCCAATTACATCCGCAAAGGCAAGCTGTGGCAGGCCTTTGACACCGAGGGGCGCGTGGTGCTGCTCATTGATGAAATCGACAAGGCCGATATCGAGTTCCCAAACGATCTGCTGCAAGAACTCGATAAAATGGAGTTTTTCGTCTATGAGACGGGCGAAACGATCCGCGCACGGCACCGGCCCATTGTCATCATCACCTCGAACAACGAAAAAGACCTGCCTGATGCGTTCCTGCGGCGGTGTTTCTTTCACTATATCCGCTTTCCCGACATGGACACGTTGCGCGCGATCGTTCAGGTGCATTTCCCCGGCATAAAGCCCGCGCTTCTGACGGCGGCGCTGACGCAGTTCATGGAGGTGCGCGAAACACCGGGGTTGAAGAAGAAGCCCTCGACCTCGGAAGTTCTCGACTGGCTCAAACTGCTTCTGGCCGAGGATTTGTCAGCCGAAGATTTGCGCCGTGACCCGACGCAAGCGCTGCCGCGTCTGCATGGGGCGCTGTTGAAGAACGAACAGGATGTGCATTTGTTTGAACGGCTGGCATTTGCGGCCCGTCGTGGCAATCGTTGAAGGAATACCATGAGCCTTGAAATTCGCGCTTTGACCCCGGCTTGCAAACCCCATTGGGCGCAGCTTTGGTATGCTTACCTGGATTTTTACGACACCTCGCTCCCGATCAAGGTCTATGACCAGACTTTCGCAGCCCTTCTGTCGGATGACCCCCATGCGCCGCGCGGGCTGCTGGCTTGGGACGGGGCGCAGGCTGTGGGGCTGGTGCATTACATCTTCCACGCGCATTGCTGGCGGCCCGAGGGGACGTGCTACTTGCAAGACCTGTTTGTAATGCCAGAGTTGCGCGCGCGCGGCACGGGGCGGGCATTGATCGAAGCGGTCTATAGGGCGGCAGATGCGCGCGGGGTCGAGTCGGTCTATTGGTTGACGCAAGATTACAACGCGACCGCCCGCAAGCTTTATGACAAGCTGGGCGAGGCGACGCCGTTCATCAAATACATCCGGGCGTAACATTCCGCCCCCCTTTTTGCACCTGCCCCGCCACCAGCGGGGCATTTTGCATTTGCATCGCACAGCTTTGTCGACAATAAGTATACAAGAAAAGACAGCGGCGCGCGCGCATCGGAGGAGCCATGAACACGCAGATTTTCACCGGGTGCATTCCCGCCCTGATGACCCCTTGCACCCCAGAACGGCAGCCCGATTACGACGCGCTTGTGCGCAAGGGTCAGGAATTGATCGCAGCGGGCATGTCGGCAGTGGTCTATTGCGGATCGATGGGGGATTGGCCGCTTCTGACGGACGCGCAACGGATGGAGGGTGTGGCGCGGCTTGTGGCCGCCGGTGTGCCCGTGATCGTGGGCACGGGGGCTGTGAATACCGCGGGCGCTGTGGCCCATGCGGCGCATGCGCAAGCGGTGGGGGCGCATGGCCTGATGGTGATCCCGCGCGTTCTGTCGCGTGGCCCGTCAGTCAGTGCGCAGGCGGCTCATTTTGCGGCGATCCTGCGCGCAGCCCCGGATTTGCCTGCGGTGATCTATAACAGCCCCTATTACGGGTTTGAAACCAAGGCGGACTTGTTCTTCGCCCTGCGTTCGGCGCATCCCAATCTTGTGGGCTTCAAGGAATTCGGCGGGGCTGCGTCCTTGCGCTACGCGGCCGAGCATATCACCAGCGGGTCCGACGATGTACTGCTGATGGTGGGTGTGGATACGATGGTCGTGCATGGGTTTGTCACCTGCGGGGCCACAGGTGCGATCACGGGGATCGGCAATGTCCTGCCGCGCGAGGTGCTGCATCTGGTGGCCTTGGCGCGCGCGGCGGCGGCGGGGGATGCTGTCGCGCGCGCGCGGGCGCAGGAATTGGACGCAGCCTTGCAGGTGCTCTCGTCATTTGATGAGGGGCCTGATCTGGTCTTGTTCTACAAGCATCTGATGGTGGCGCGCGGCAACCCGGAATATGCGCTGCATTTCAACGAAAGCGACACCTTGTCCCCGGCGCAGGCGGCCTATGCGAGCGCGCAACTCGCGCTGTTTGACGCGTGGTATGCAGGCTGGTGCAAGGCGCATGGGTTTGGGGGGTAGGACGTCCAGCCCTTGACCTGTGTTCGGCGGAAACTGGCAAAGTGCAGCTTTGCTCCGCCCGCAGCGACCCAGGTGCCGCAAGACCGCCTGCCAAGCCAAAGAACATAGGCCAGCGCCTGACTGGGCCACCGGCGGCGAGAAGAAACCGCACCGCATGGCCGAGGCGATGGCCTCGGCTAACACATTCGTTGCTCGTTTTTTGGATGCGCGGAAATTACCCCACCGCCCCCAAGCCCAACGCCTCCAACCGCGCGAGCTGCTCGGTCTCGGCCGCGCTTAACACCACGCCCTCGGCCAAGGCGCGCGCCCGCGCGGCGTAGCGGCGCTGCGAGGGGAGCCGCGCGCCCTGTCCGGTGATCGCGTCCAAAAGCGCCTCTGCGCGGCCGAACGGGTCATCGCCCCGCCCTGCGGCAAAGCGCATGGGGTCCATGGCAAGGATCAATTCGCCGTGCCGCGGCGCGAGCGTCGTGGTGCCCAGAAACGCCAAAGCCTCGGGGCTGGTCATGTCGCCGATCATCGCACCTGCCAAAAGCTCGATCATGGTCGAGATCGCGGATCCCTTATGCCCGCCAAAGGGCAGCATCGCGCCCGCAAGTGCGGCATCGGGGTCGGTCGTGGCCTGACCGCTTGCATCCATCGCCCAACCGTCTGGAATGGGCGTGCCTGCGCGGCGGTGCAATTCCACCTCGCCGCGTGCGGCGACGGATGTGGCGAAGTCGAATACGTAGGGCGGCTGGTCTGGCCGGGGCCAGCCAAAGGCCAGCGGATTGGTGCCCAGAAGCGCCTGCCTGCCACCATGGGGCGCGACCGTGGCATAGCTGGGGCACATGGCAAGCCCCGCAAGGCCGTGATCGGTGATCGCCTCCACCTCGGGCCAGAGGGCGGAGAAATGGGTGCAATCGGTAATCACCAGCGCGGCCATTCCCAGCTTGCGCGCCCGCGCCACCAGATGCGGCAGGCCCGCATCGAAAGCGGCATTGGCAAAGCCGCCCTGCGCATCCACGCGGACGATGGCGCTGTCATCTTGGACGACCTGCGGGACGGCCCCCGCCGCGACCTTGCCCGCCTTGAGCGTGCGCAGGCACCCTTCGATCCGGTAGATACCATGCGACTTGCACCCGTCCCGCTCGCCAGCCACGATGACACGGGAAAGGGACTGCGCCTGTTGGTCGCTGAACCCCGCCCCCGTGAAAATCCGCAGCACTTGCGCCAAAAGCGTATCGAGGGGGATGGGCTGGGTCATGGGGCGGGTCCTGTCGCTGTCTTGTATACAGTATGTATTTGACTTGGGCGCGTCGATAAAGCCCAATAGCATCGCAGCTTACCGGAGATGACCATGACCGATACCCCCTTTCCGCATTTGATCGCGGGCCAATGGCTGAGCGGCGGCGCGATTGGCGCGCAGGTGGACGGCGCTTGCCGCGCGGCCCAAGGTGCCTTTGCCCGTTTCGGCTGGAGCAGCGCGCAGGACCGCGCGGGCCTCTTGCACGCCATCGCCGATGCGATTGACGCCCACGCGCACGCCATCACTGCCATCGCCACGCAGGAAACCGCGCTGCCCGCAGGCCGCATTCAAGGCGAGCGGGGGCGCACGACCGGGCAGTTGCGGCTCTTTGCCGATCATATCCTGACCCCCACCCCGTGGGAGGTCCGCCACGACCCCGCTTTGCCCGACCGCGCCCCCCTGCCCCGGCCTGATCTGCGCATGGTCCAGCGGCCTGTGGGGCCTGTGGCGGTGTTTGGCGCGTCGAACTTCCCGCTTGCCTTTTCCACGGCGGGCGGCGACACGGCAGCGGCTTTGGCCGCAGGCTGTCCCGTCGTGGTCAAAGGCCACCCGGCCCATCCCGGCACCACGCATATCGTGGCCGAGGCGATTCTGGAGGCGATCCACAAGACAGGCTTTGACCCCGCGATCTTCAATCTGGTGCAGGATGGCAGTGCGGAAAGCGGCGCGGCTTTGGTTCAGCATCGCGCCATTCAGGCCGTGGGCTTCACAGGCTCGCACCGCGTCGGGCGTATTCTGTTCGACTTGTGCGCGGCGCGCGCGAAACCGATCCCGTTCTTTGGCGAATTGGGCGCCGTGAACCCTGTCTTTGTGCTGCCCGGTGCCTTGGGCGCGCCGGAGGCGTTGGGCGCAGCTTGGGCTGCATCGCTGACCATGGGCGTGGGGCAGTTCTGCACCAATCCCGGCCTTTTGGTGTTGCCCGATGGCGACGGCGGGACACGGTTTCTCGATGCAGCATTGGCCGCGCTGACCCAAGTCGCGCCGCAAGACATGCTTACCCCCGGCATTGCCTCTGCCTGCCGTGCGGGCGCGGCGCATCTGGCACAAGCGCCGGGCGTCACGACCCTGCTTGCCCCCGCAGGCGAAGGCCGGGCGCAGGGGCCGGGCGTGTTTGAAGCCACGCCGGAATCGCTGATCGACAATCCCCATCTGCGCGAGGAAGTGTTCGGCCCCATTGCCATCGTCACCCGCGCAAGCCCCGCACAGATGCTTGCGCTGGCGAGTACCTTGGACGGTCAACTGACCGCCACACTCCACATGACCGACGCCGATACCGATACTGCCCGCACCCTGCTTCCCGTTCTGGAACAAAAAGCCGGGCGCGTGTTGTTCAACGGCTTCCCCACAGGCGTCGAGGTGGCAAGCGCGATGGTTCATGGTGGCCCATATCCTGCCAGCACGAATTTCGGGGCGACATCTGTCGGCACCTTGTCAATCCGGCGCTTTCTGCGGCCAGTTTGTTACCAGAACCTGCCCATTTCCCTGCTGGACAGCGTGCCCAACCTTACGCCGTGACTTGGGAAAATTTTGCATGCACTGTGTATTTTCACAAAATTTCAGTTGCGTTGCAAAATCCCCCGCCCCATACTTTGCTGAAAAAGACCACCAACCAACGGGAGAATACAATGAAACAGACTGCCTTCTTCGGGGCTGCACTGGCCCTCGCACTGTCCGCAGGCGCGGCACAGGCCGACAAGCTTGACGACATCATCGCCTCGGGCAAATTGCGTTGCGCCGTGACGCTCGACTTCCCGCCCATGGGATCGCGCGATGCAAGCAACACGCCGATTGGCTTTGACGTGGATTACTGCACCGATCTGGCAAATGTGCTGGGCGTGACTGTCGAAATCGTAGACACACCGTTCCCGGACCGCATCCCGGCGCTCGTGTCGGGCCGCGCGGATGTGGCGGTCGCGTCGACCTCTGACACGCTGGAGCGGGCCAAGACAGTCGGCTTCTCGATCCCCTATTTCGCCTTCACCAATGTCGTTCTGACGCGCGAAGGCACGGGCATCGAAACATTCGAGGACCTGCAAGGCCGCAATGTGGGCTCGGTCGCGGGCGTGTTCGAAGCCATAGCGCTCGAAGAGCAGATGACAGCTTGGGGTGGCGGGTCGTTCCGTCCCTATCAAAGCCAGGCGGATGTGTTCCTGGCCCTCAGCCAAGGGCAGATTGAAGCGACCGTCGTGACCTCGACGGTGGCATCGTCCATCGTGGAAAGCGGGAATTTCCCGAACCTCGTGATTGGCGGCGAAGCGCCCTTTGGCATTGACTATGTCAGCATCATCACGCTGCGTCAGGAATACGGGATGATCAACTACCTCAACCTGTTCGTGAACCAGCAAGTCCGCACGGGCCGCTATGCGGAACTCTATGAGAAGTGGCTTGGTGGCTCGACCCCTCCGAACCTGTTGATCCCCGGCGTTTACTACTAACAACCACCTGACCGGGCCGGGGCTGAGCGCAGCCCCGGCCCGTGCATCATCGGTCAGGGTCGCGCATGTTCGATTTCAATTACCGCTTCCAATGGGCGCAGACCATGCGCCACTTGCCCCGGATGCTCGAAGGGGCACTGGTGACGCTGGAAATCGCGGTGCTCTCGCTCGTCATTGGGATCACGCTGGCTGTGCTGCTGGCGCTGGCGCGGGACAGCAAACATATCTGGCTGCGCGCGCCCGCGACTGCATGGGTGGAAATTGCCCGCAACACCCCTGCTTTGTTCCAGATCTACATGGCCCATTTCGGGCTTGGGTCGTTTGGCATCTACCTAAGCCCCTACACAGCTTTGCTCGCGGGGATTGCCTTCAACAATGCGGGCTATCTGTGCGAGACTTTCCGCGGTGCGCTGCGTGCCATTCCCGAAACGCAGACCCGCGCGGGTCGCTCGCTTGGCATGGGGCAAGCGCAGACGTTCCGCCTGATCATCATGCCGCAAATGTTCCGCATCGCGTTTCTGCCCACGACAAACCAGATGGTTTGGGCGATCCTTATGACCTCGCTCGGGGTGACAGTGGGGATGGCCGTGGACCTGACAGGCGTGGTGCAGAACCTGAACGCGCGCACCTTCCGCACTTTTGAATTGTTCGCTGTGGCCGCTGTTCTGTATTACCTGATCGCGAAAACTGTCATGCTGGGCGCGCGCCTGATCGCATGGCGGCTGTTCCGGTACTAAGGGGGGCAGCGCGATGTTCGAAACAGCCATGACTTGGAATGACCTGATGTTCATGCTGCGCGGCGCGGGCGTGACGCTGTGGATCACGGCCATCGCCGTGGCGGGCGGGACTGTTCTGGGCGTGGCCTTTGGCGTGATCCGGGCGGCGATTTCACCGTGGTTCACATGGCCCTTGGCCTTTATGCTCGATGTGCTGCGCTCGGTGCCGCTGCTGATCCAGTTGGTTCTGGTCAATTCATTCCAGGCGATTGCGGGCTGGGGCTGGTCGCCTTTTACTACCTCCTGCGTCGTGCTCGCGCTTTACACGGCAGCGCTCTGCACCGAAGTCGTGCGCGGCGCGATTTCGGCTGTGCCCGAAACCACCCGCCGCGCCGCGCGGTCCTTGGGTATGACATGGACCCAAGACCAGACGCAGATCGTATTTCCGATGGCGCTGCGCGTGGGCCTGCCAAGCTGGATCAACCTGACGCTTGGCGTGATGAAAGACAGCGCGCTCGTGCTGTGGCTTGGCATCATCGAGCTTTTGCGCGCGTCGCAAATCCTTGTCACGCGCCTGCAAGAGCCGATGTTCATTCTGCTTGTCGCGGGCGCGATTTACTTCCTGCTCAGCTTCCCCATTGCGCGCTTTGGCGAGAGGCTGGAAAAAAGGTGGCGCGAGAATGATTGAGATCGAAAAGGTCCACAAATCCTTTGGCAAGCTGCATGTCCTGAAGGGCATCGACCTGACCGTGGCCAAGGGCGAGGTCGTGTCGATCATTGGCGGGTCCGGGTCGGGCAAATCGACACTTCTGACCTGCATCAACGGCTTGGAGCCGATCCAGTCGGGCCGTATCCTGATCGACGGGACCGAGGTTCATGCGAAATCCACCGACCTGAACAAGCTGCGCCGCAAGGTGGGGATCGTGTTCCAGCAATTCAACGCGTTTCCGCATCTGACGGTGCTCGATAACGTCACCCTCGCGCCGCGCAAGGTGCTGGGCATGGACCGCGCGCAAGCCGAGGAAATCGCGGTCAAGCACCTGACCCATGTGGGCTTGGCGGACAAGCTGAAGGTCTACCCCTCGCGCCTGTCGGGTGGGCAGCAGCAGCGCATGGCGATTGCCCGCGCTTTGGCCATGTCGCCCGAATACATGCTCTTTGACGAGGTGACATCGGCCCTTGACCCGCTTCTGGTGGGCGAGGTTCTGGACACGCTGAAAATGCTGGCCGAAGACGGGATGACCATGATCTGCGTCACCCACGAAATGAGCTTCGCGCGCGATGTGTCCAAGCGCGTGGCCTTCTTCCACCAAGGGATCATGGCAGAAATCGCCCCGCCCGAGCAATTGTTCGGCAGCCCCCAGCACCCGGAAACGCAGAAATTCCTGTCGAACGTGCGCGGATGAGCGACCCTGTCATCGTGATCGGCGCAGGTGTTGTGGGCCTGTCGGTGGCACTGGCCGCACAGGCGCGCGGGCTGGATGTGTCAGCGATCGACCGCGACGGGCCTGCGGCGGGGGCCTCCACAGGCAATGCGGGGGCGTTTGCGTTTGCGGATGTGATGCCGCTTGCCTCCCCGCGCATCATCCGGCAGGCGCCGAAATGGCTGCTCGATCCGCTGGGGCCTTTGTCAGTGCCCCCGGCCTATGCGCTGAAAATCGCCCCTTGGCTCTGGCGGTTCTGGCGGGCGAGTTTTCCGCGCAGGGTAGCGGCATCAACCAAGGCGCTGATCGCGCTGAACGCACATTCCGCTGCGAGTTTGGACCCGTTTCTGGCACAAGCGGGCCTGTCGCACATGGTCCGCCAAAAGGGCCAATTGCAGCTTTACGAAGGGGCGCGGGAATTCGCGGACAGCTTGCCCGGCTGGGCTGTTCGGGCCGAAAATGGGATTGCGTTCCAGCACTTGCACGGGGCCGAGATTGCCGAATATCAACCCGGACTGTCCCCGCGCTTTACGCACGCCACATGGACACCGGGCTGGCGGTCTGTCACCGACCCGCGCGCCTATACTCTTGCCTTGGCGAATGTGTTCACCGCGCGGGGCGGCGCGATCCTCAAACGCTGCGCGACAGCCTTGCGCACGAATGGGGTCGAGACGGATCAAGGCCCGATGACAGGCCGCGTGGTTCTGGCTGCGGGCGCGTGGTCGCACCATCTGGCGCGGACCCTGGGGGCTTCGATCCCGCTCGAGACCGAACGCGGCTACAACACCACCCTGCCCATGGGCGCGTTTGACCTGCGCACGCAACTGACCTTCGGGGGGCATGGCTTTGTGGTGTCGCCGCTCGAGTCAGGCGTGCGCGTGGGCGGCGCGGTAGAGCTTGGAGGATTAGACCTGCCGCCCAACATGGCTCGCGCCGATGCGATGCTAGAGCGCGCCAAGGCGTTTCTGCCGGGGTTGCAGACCACAGGCGGCGTGCAATGGATGGGCTTCCGCCCCTCCCTGCCCGACAGCCTGCCTGCCATCGGGCCGCTGAAACAGTCCCCTAACACGATCTGCGCCTTCGGCCACGGTCATCTGGGCCTGACGCAATCGACGGCCACGGCGGAAATTGTGGCCGACCTGCTGACCGCCCGCACGCCTCCCCTCGACCTGACCCCTTTCAGCCCGGACCGCTTCGCATGACACGCCATATCTTTCCCTGCATCGACGGCCATACATGCGGCAATCCTGTGCGGCTGGTCACAGGCGGCGCGCCGATCCTCAAGGGTGCCACGATGCTCGAACGCCGCGCGGATTTTCTGGCCCATCACGACTGGGTCCGCACGGGCCTGATGTTTGAACCGCGCGGGCATGACATGATGTCGGGCACGATCCTGTATCCGCCGACGCGCGAGGATTGCGAGATCGGGGTTCTGTTCATCGAAACCTCTGGCTGTCTGCCCATGTGCGGGCATGGCACGATTGGCACTGTCACGATGGCCTTGGAACACGGGCTGATCCAGCCGCGCGTGCCGGGGGAATTGGCGATTGACGCGCCTGCGGGGCGCGTGGCGATCCGCTACAGGCAAGAGGGGGAGTATGTCGAGGAAGTGCGCCTGACCAATGTCGCCTCCTACTTGCATGCGGAGGGGCTTACAGCAGAAGTCGAAGGCTTGGGCGAGATCGTGGTCGATGTGGCCTATGGCGGCAATTTCTACGCGATTGTCGAGCCGCAAAAGAACTTCCGCGACATGGCGCATTTTTCGGCAGCACACCTGATCGACCTGTCGCCGCGCCTGCGGGCGGCGCTGAATGCCAAGTATGAGTTTGTCCATCCCGAGCACCCGGCCATCCGCGGGCTAAGCCACGTTCTGTGGACCGGGGCCGCGCGCGACCCCAAGGCCCATGCACGCAACGCGGTGTTTTATGGCGACAAGGCCATCGACCGCTCGCCCTGCGGCACGGGCACATCGGCGCGCATGGCGCAGCTTGCGGCCAAGGGCAAGCTGGCTTTGGGGGATGATTTCATCCACGAATCGATCATCGGCAGCCTGTTTCATGGGCGCATCGAGGGGGCGGCAAGTGTGGGCGCGCACGCGGCCATCATCCCCTCCATCGCGGGATGGGCGCGGATGACGGGCTACAACACCATCTTCATCGACCGCCGCGATCCCTTCGCGCATGGATTTGTCGTCACATGAGCCACGCTTTGCAAATCGCGCCAGGGCTTGGGTCGGGCGATGTGATCCTGTGTGACCCGGGCCTGAGCTTTTGGGGCGGGGTGGATGCCGCAACAGGGGTCGTGATCGACGCCCACCACCCGCGCCACGGGGCGGAACTGGCAGGGCGCGTGGTGCTGATGCCATCCTCGCGCGGGTCTTGCACAGGCAGCGGTGTGCTGTTGGAGTTGGTGCTGAACGGCCACGCGCCCGCCGCCCTGATCTTCCGCGAGGGCGAGGATGTGCTGACCCTTGGCGCGCTGATCGCGGGGCGGCTTTTTGACCGCCCCTTGCCTGTGCTGCGGCTAAGGGCTGACGATTTCGCGCGCGTGGCGCAGGTGGGCCACGCCACCATCACCAACACCCACTTGCAGGCGGGCGACTTGACCCTGCCCCTGCGCGCTTTGGATGCGACGTCGCTGGACCTGACCGAGCAGGACCGCGCGCTTCTGGACGGGGCCGAGGGCGCGGCCAATGCACTTGCCATGGAAATCACCTGCATCATGGCCGCCCAACAAGGCGCGACCCAGCTTTGCGACATCACGCGCGGGCATATCGACGGCTGCATCTATGCAAGCCCCGCAAACTTGCGCTTTGCGCAAGCCATGCGCGAGATGGGGGCAAAGGTGCGCGTGCCCACGAGCATGAACGCGATTTCGGTGGAACATGCGCGCTGGCAGGCCCAAGGCACGCCGCCCAGCTTTGGCGGCCCGGCTGCGGCCTTGGCCGATGCCTATGTCGCGATGGGCGCGCGGCCCACTTTCACTTGTGCGCCCTATCTGCTCGACAATCCGCCGGTGCAGGACGAGATGATCGGCTGGTCGGAATCCAATGCCGTGATCTATGCCAACACCGCTTTGGGCGCGCGGACCGTCAAGCACCCGGATTTCCTTGATCTGTTCATCGCCATGACAGGCCGCGCGCCGCTCTCGGGGGTGTATTTGGACGAACCACGCCGCCCCGCGCGGGTGATCGCGGTGGAAGCCCCCACGACCCCTGACGATGCCTTCTGGCCCATGCTCGGCTGGTTGATCGGGGACCGCGCGCCGGACCGGATACCGCTGGTCACGGGGTTGGAAGGGCTTTCCCCCTCTCCTGACGACTTGAAGGCGCTCTGCGCCGCGTTCGGCTCGACTTCGGGCGCGCCACTGCTGCATCTGGCCGGGATCACACCGGAAGCGGACCTGCCGCCCCTGCCCGGTGCGGACCATGCGATCATCAAGCTTGCAGACATGCGCGCGCTTTGGGCGCAGTTCAACGCGGCGCCCGCGCAGGTCGATCTGGTGGCGATCGGCAGCCCTCATGCCTCCGCCCCCGAATGCCGGGCCTTTGCGGCGGCGCTGATGGGCCGCAAGGTCGCCGCACATGTCGAAGCCATCGTCACGATCGGCGCGCATGTGGCGGCGCAATTGGATGCGGACGGCACCACTGCCGCGCTGCACGCGTCAGGCGTCAGGGTCTTGCGCGATCTATGCTGGTGTTCGATCAGCGAGCCCGTTCTGCCCCCCAGCGCGAAAGTGATCCTGACCAATTCCGGCAAATATGCCCATTACGGCCCCGGTCTGACAGGGCGGCAGATGCGGTTTGGCAGCCTTGCGGCCTGTGCCGACAGCGCTGTGAGCGGGCTTGCTTCCGACATCCAACCCGACTGGCTGAGGTAGCCCATGCGCAGCACCCGCACGATCCATGTGATTTCCGCCCATGCCGAAGGCGAGGTGGGCGATGTGATCGTGGGGGGCGTCACCCCGCCGCCCGGCGCGACGCTGTGGGAGCAATCGCGATTCATTGCCCGCGATGAAACCCTGCGCAATTTCGTCCTGAACGAGCCACGCGGGGGCGTGTTCCGGCATGTCAACTTGCTCGTGCCGCCCAAAGACCCGCGCGCGGATGCGGCGTTTATCATCATGGAGCCTGCCGATACGCCGCCCATGTCCGGCTCGAACTCGATCTGCGTGGCGACTGTGCTTCTGGACAGCGGCATCCTGCCGATGCAGGAACCCGAAACGCGGCTCGTGCTGGAAGCGCCGGGCGGGCTGGTGCAGGTGCGCGCGGAATGCGCGGGGGGCAAAGCGCGGCGGATTTTCGTGCAGAACCTGCCCAGTTTTGCCGAGAAGCTGGACCAGAGCCTCGATGTGCCGGGTCTGGGGCGGCTTTCGGTGGATACGGCCTTTGGCGGGGACAGTTTCGTGTTTGTCGATGCGAGCGCCTTGGGCTTCGAGATCAAACCGTCGGAGGCGCGCGACATTGCCACTTTGGGCGTGCAGATCACGCAGGCCGCGAATGAGCAATTGGGCTTCACGCACCCGACCCTGCCCGACTGGAAACATATCTCGTTTTGCCTGTTCGCAGGTGCCGTGACGCGCGAGGGCGATATTTTGCACGCCCGTGCCGCCGTCGCCATCCGCCCCGGCAAAGTGGACCGCTCGCCCACAGGCACAGCCCTGTCGGCGCGCATGGCTGTGCTTGCTGCACGCGGGCAGATGGGGGCGGAGGACAGACTGGTTGCGACCTCGATCATCGGCTCGACATTCGAGGGGCGGATCGTGGGGCAGACACAAGTGGGCGCGCTGCCCGCGATCCTGCCCGAGATTTCGGGGCGCGCATGGATAACAGGGGTGCATCAACATATGCTCGACCCCGATGACCCATGGCCGGGCGGCTATCGGCTGAGCGATACGTGGCCGGGGGCGTAGAGGCATTTCAAAGTCTTGTCGGCGTATCAATGGCCGAGGCCCTCGCCTCGGCCACGACAGGCGATTGTTGCAGCAACAGTCCGGTGGCCCAAAGCCACTGGACAACGCCTGCCTGCCCCAAGGCAGGCGCTGTCCTCTGCAATCGCGGGCGGTTGACGGTAACAGGACTTTCGGAGTCCTACGGGCGGGGAAAAGCAGTGCTTTTCCTGATCCGCCCGACGCGCCGTTCTACAAGCGCCCAAACCCCCCCCTTGACGCCACCCCCCTGCCCGGCGCACATCTGCGCCATGGCCAAAGCACAACTCCTGATCGACCTCTCTGCCCTGCAAGCCAATTGGCGCGCGCTCGACGCGCTTTCAGGCCCCGGCACCGAAACCGGCGCGACGGTCAAGGCCGATGGCTATGGCCTTGGGGCAGGCCGTGTCGCACAAGCACTTGCAGCAGCAGGGGCGCGGCGGTTTTTCGTGGCTTTGGCCGAGGAAGGCGCGGCCATCCGCGCTGCCCTTGGCGCGGGCCCCGCGATCCATGTCTTTGGCGGCCACATGGCAGGTGATGCAGCGACCATCGCAGGCGCAGACCTGATCCCCATGCTCAACAGCGCCGAGCAAGCCGCGCGCCACTTGAGCAGCCTGCCCGGCCACGCATATGGCGTGCAGCTTGACACCGGCATGAACCGTCTGGGGATGGAAGCGTCCGATTGGGCGGCCCTGCGCGGCGATCTGCTGGCAGGTCTCTGCACCATGGTCATGTCGCATCTGGCCTGCGCGGATGAACCGGACCACCCGATGAATGCTCGCCAATTGGCGGCGTTTCACGCGATGACGGACGGGATCACCATCCCCCGCTCGCTGTCAGCCACGGGTGGCATTCTGCTCGGGCGCGCGTATCATTTCGACATCACCCGCCCCGGCATCGGGCTGCATGGCTGCCGCCCCTTTGACACAGGCGCGAAGCCTGTGCGCCTGTCGCTGCCTGTGGTGCAAGTGCGCGATGTCGGGCCGGGGGAAACAGTGGGCTATTCCAACACCTTCACGGCTAACGCCCCCTTGCGGGTTGCAACAGTCGCTGCGGGCTATGCCGATGGCATCCTGCGCACGTTGTCGGGCAAGGCGACTCTCTGGCACGGCGCAACCCCCTGCCCGCTTCTGGGGCGCGTGTCGATGGATTTGCTGACAGTGGATGTGACGGGGCTGGGGCATGACCCGGAAACCCTCGACCTGCTGGGGCCACATCAGGATGCTGACCAACTGGCCGATGTGGCAGGCACGATCGGCTATGAAATCCTGACAGGCCTTGGCGCGCGCTATGCCCGCGTCTATTCGGACTGACCGCGCAAGGCGTCCAAGCCCCCGGGCAAGGCCGCGCGCAGAAGGTCCACGGCCTGCGCCAAGCGCGCGTCCACGATATGCAGGTATTCGGTCCACGAATGCAGCCCCTCGAGCGGAGCTGCCCCGTCTGAAATGCCCCGCAGCGCGATGAGCGGCACACTGAATCGCTGACAGGCGCGGAGTGTGGCGAAGGTCTCCATATCCACCATGTCTTGGGTGATGGCGTCATAGGCCGGGCCAGAGATGACCGCGCCGCCTGTCGAAAGCGTCGCCACAGGCACGCCGGGAATGCGCAAGGGCATCGGGATTTCGGCGGGTAGATCCAGAAACGGCGTGATCCCGCGCGGGAAACCAAGCGGCGAGGCATCCATGTCTCGGTAAGCGACGGACACCGCCTGATAGACCGCGCCTTGTTCCAACCGCGCGGCCCCGGCGGAGCCGAGTGAAACCACCAGATCGGGCAGGCCCCCATTGGCCTGTAAACTGGCTAGGGTGGCCGTCGTGACCACAGCACCCTCGACCGGGCCGACCCCGGTCAGGACAGGGGTGATGCGCGCGCGCAGGGCGGGGCCGTATTCCGCTTCGACCGCCATCAGGAACAGCGTGCGAACCCCGTGCAGATCGTGGATCATGCGGGGCGCGCGACGTGGACGGCGCATTGCGCACGATTGACCACTTTGCTGGCCGTGGACCCCAGAAACAGCCCCCGCGTGCCCGGCCGGTGCGAGGTCAGGATGATGCAATCCACACCATGCAGCTCTGCATGGTCCAAGATGTCACGGGCGGCCTCGCCTTCGGTCACGACGACTTGCGCCTTTGGGAATTGCTTGGCCAGAATTCCCATTTCGGTGGCAATCGCGGCCCTCAAGTCGCGCTGCCACCCTTCGGGCATATAGGACAAGGCGAAGACGGGTGCGGGCTCCATGACATGCAATAGCGTCACTTCGGCATCCGGTGCGGCAAGGGATTTGGCCACAGATAGCGACGAAGCTGGCTCTAGCCCCGGCTCATGCGCAATTGCGATCAGGATATGGTGATACATGGCAAGTCCCCTTCAGGTTGGCACCAGTAAAGCAGGGCCATGCGCAAAAGGGAATGACTTAACGCAAACTGCCCGGACCAAAGGTCCGGGCAGCCTGCCGACGAAACACCGTCTGAATTAGCGCTTCGAGAACTGGAAGCTGCGGCGGGCCTTGGGCTTACCGTATTTCTTGCGTTCCACCACGCGGCTGTCGCGGGTCAGGAAGCCTGCGGCTTTCAGGGCGGCGCGCAGGGCGGGTTCATAAAGCTGGAGCGCTTTCGAAATCCCGTGGCGCACAGCACCGGCTTGGCCCGACAGACCACCACCGACAACCGTTGCCTGCACGTCAAACTGGCCCGTGACACCGGCCACCTGGAACGGCTGGCCCAGCATCATTTGCAGCACGGGGCGCGCGAAATATTCGGGCATGGGCTTGCCATTGACTGTGATCTTGCCAGAGCCGGGCTTGACCCAAACGCGAGCGATGGCGTCTTTGCGCTTGCCAGTGGCATAGGCGCGGCCCAGCGCGTCGCGCATCGGCTGACGGACAGGCGCTGCTTCGGCAACAGGCGCAACAGCGGATTTCAGGTCTTCGAGGGTTTTCAGATCATCGGCCATGATCATGCACTCCGCGTGTTCTTGGTGTTCATGGCGCGCACATCCAGCACTTCAGGCTGTTGGGCTTCATGCGGATGCTCGGCGCTTGCATAGACGCGCAGATTGGTCATCTGCTGGCGCGAGAGCGGCCCGCCGGGCAGCATCCGCTTGACGGCTTGCATCAGCACGCGCTCGGGGAAACGGCCTTCGAGGATCTGCGCGGTGGTGCGCATCTTGATCCCGCCGGGATGGCCGGTGTGCCAGTAATGCGGCTCGGAGCGCTTGTTGCCGGTGATCTGGACTTTGTCGGCGTTGATCACGATGACATTGTCGCCCATATCCATGTGGGGGGTGAAGGTGGCCTTGTGCTTGCCGCGCAGGCGCATGGCGATGATCGAAGCCAAGCGACCCAGAACCACGCCTTCGGCGTCGATCAGGATCCACTTCTTCTCGATCTCTGCCGGTTTGGCGGTATAGGTTTTCATGGTCTGAACCCCAAGAGAGAGACGATCGGTGGAACAGGGCCGGACTGCCCTGTGCTGGAGCGGTCTATGGGGGATTCTGGAACGCAGGTCAAGAGCGCGGTATTTTGATTATCTGAAATAAAACAGATACTTAACATTGTGGTATTATTTTACCCCAAAATTAACGGGCATTTATGAGCCTGAAAAGCACTCTCTTGGGTCGACCCTGCTCAATCTGCCCCAAACAGATCGCGGGTGAATACCTTGTCCCCTGCCCGCGCCAAGTCCGGGCTGGCACGATTGGCCAAGATCACGTCACACGCCACGATAAAGCGGCCTAGGTCATTTTCCAGCGGCCCGAATTCGGACTGCGGCCCGCGCAATGTGGGTTCATGGATCAAGACCTCGACCCCTTCGCCCTGCAAGCGAGTGATAATGTCCTGAATGGCGCTTTGGCGGAAATTGTCAGAGCCGTGTTTCATCACCAGCCGATAGACCCCCACGCGGCGCGGCTTGCGGGCCAGAACGGCGCGGGTGATCGCCGCTTTGCGCTTGTCATTCGAGCGCACAATCGCGCCCACCAGCGCTTGCGGCACATCCGCGAAGTTAGCCTGCAACTGCTTGGTATCCTTGGGCAGGCAATAGCCGCCATAGCCAAAGGACGGGTTGTTATAGCCCTGCCCGATCCGGGGATCGAGGCACAGCCCCTCGATAATCTCGCGCGCATTTAGCCCATGGGTCATGGCGAGCGTGTCGGTTTCGTTGAACAAAGCCACCCGCGCGGCCAGATAGGTATTGGCGAACAGCTTGATCGCTTCGGCCTCGGTCGCGTGGGTCAGCAGGACGGGCACATCCGGCGCGAGCGCCGCATCCCGCAACAGCCCGGCAAAGGTCGCGCCGCGCGCGCTGACTTCGCCCACCACGATCCGCGAGGGGAACAGGTTGTCATGCAAAGCCCGGCCTTCGCGCAGAAATTCGGGCGAAAACAGAATGTTGTGGCAACCCAGCTTGCGTTTCAGGTCGTCCGTATAGCCCACAGGGATCGTGGATTTGATCACCATTACAGCATGGGGATTGATCATCTGCACTTGCCGCGCGACCGCTTCAATGCTGCGTGTGTCGAAAGAATTGGTGGCCTCGTCATAATTGGTCGGTGTGGCGATGATGACGAAATCCGCCTCGCCATAGGCTTCAACTGGGTCCATCGTCGCGCGCAGGTCCAGCAGGCCGCTGGCCAGATATTCCGAGCATTCCACATCCACAAACGGCGCGCGGCCTGCATTGACAGCCTCTACCCGCGCGGCGTTCAGGTCGAGCGCGCGGACCTGATGCTGACGCGCAAGCAGGATGGCATTTGACAGCCCCACATAGCCCAAACCTGCGACAGCTATCTTCATGGCAAATACCTTTCGTTACAGGCGCGCGGCAATCGCGCCGAGCAGGTCAGTGGGCGCGGGCTGGCCGGGGTCGGTCAGCACCACGGCATCGCCCGGTGCAAGTTTGAAGCGCCCCCCGATGGCCGGGTCGCGCGCATCCGCCGCGCTGAAGCTGTAGCCCTGCACAGCCCCCATGCCTGCGCGCAGCACATGCACGGCCACGACCGCACCGGGGCTCGCGTGGCCCAGAACCTGCGCCACGCTGACGGCCTGCGCGCCGAAGGAAAGCGCCTGTTCGCGGGTCATGTCGGGGGTATAGAGCGCAATCGTGTCGCGGGTGCGGGCCACCATGCCGCGTGCTTCACGCCCCACTTGCACCACATCGCCATCCATCAGCACGGGCAGCGCGGCCCCGCGCGTCAAGAACCCCTCCATATCCACGGGCAATTCCTGCCCCCCGCGCAACAGCGTGACCGCTCGGGCGCGGCTGCCAGTGGCAAAGCCACCCGCTTCGTTAATCGCGTCAATCACTGTTTTCGGCTGCGTCGTCAGGGCCAAGCGCGCAGGCTTGGCCACATCGCCCACCACGGACACGAAGCGCGAATTGAACCCTGTCACGCGCAGATCGACTTGGGGCTTGGGGAAATACGCCCGCAGACGTTGCGCCAGATCAGCGCGGATTGCGCCCATATCGCGGTCGGCGGCTGGCACGCGCCCCAGATAGGGCACGTCGATGGCTCCATCGGCTTCGACCACATAGCCTGCGGGGCGGGTCAGTTCCGGGGCCTCGACCGCGTGGATCTGCACGACATCGCCTACCCCCACCAGATAGGTGCCCGGCCGCGCGACACTGGCCAGAACCACGCTTTCGGCGGTCACAGGGGTCAGCGTCAGGCGGACAGGCTCGGTCCGGGTGGCCTGCGGTGCGGGGGCGGCGCAGGCGCTCAGCACAGCGAGGGCCAGCAGAGCGGGGATCAGTTTAGCGGCCATAGAGCAACTCCAGCGCAGAGGTATCGGCGGACAGATCAAAACGTTTGCTGCCCGAGGTGACATTGGTCAGAAACAGGGTGAATACAGCGAAGGCGGTGACAGAGGCAATCAGGAGCAGCTTGGAATCCTGCCGCACCAAAGCCGCCTGATCGACATCCGCCCCCCCGGTATTCTGCCGCGTCCATTTCTGGACATTCGGATTATGGGCCACGAAAATCTTGATCCCGGCGCCTACGATCTGCCCGTAATAGGTCAGGAATGGGAACAGAGGGTGCCACCGGCCTGAAATCAGCCCGGTCAGGCCGGAATGGATCGTGCGCGTGAGCGTGACCCAAAGCATATAGACAAGCAGGAAGACCGGATCATAGATCAGCCCTGCCGCACCGAAAAACACCAGCCCCAGAAGCGGGGTCCACATCGACGCTTTCTGATCCAGCAGCGCAAGCCATGTGAACCAGCCCAGACGCTGCGGCCCAAGCCGCGTGGCCTTGGCCCCGCCGCGCACCATATTGCCGAACCAGCGCTTTTGCAGGCCGATTGTATCCGCAACGAACCCTTTACCGGGCAGCGATTCAAGGCAATAGATCACCTGGTCAGGGACATAGGTGATTTCCCAGCCCTGTTCGATCACATAGCGCCATGTGGATTTGTCGTCGCCCGTCAGCATCTGGATGCGGCCCAGACGCGGGTGATAGAGCACATCCTCGCGCAGATTGGCGGCAAAGGCAGGGTCCATCAGGATCTGGCTGCGAAACATCGACCAGCGCCCTGTCAGCACCAGCACGCGCCCCGACACGGCCATCGAGCACATATAGACATGCCGCTGCGCCATGCGCAGGCGATACCACTCGCGGTCGAGGGTTTTTCCAGCCACGAGCGGGGTGTTGTCCACTGTCAACGCGCCCATTTCGGGCTGGTGCAGCAGAATGGGCGCGGTTGCGCGGATCAGGCCGGGCTGAACAAGCGTATCGCCGTCCATCAGAATACCGGGGCAATCGGGCGGCACGCCCAGCTCGCGCAGCTTTTCGAGTGCATCGGCCATGGCCGCGCGTTTGCCGGTCCCGTCTTGGATGGTGAAGGCCAGACGGATCACGCCCGCGCGGTCAATACGCTGGTGCACATGGGAGATCAGCGCGATATCCTGCTCGCTCGACACCGCCGCGACCACAGTGCCGCCGCCGCCATTGTCGAGGATATCGCGGAACAGATTGGCATAGACGGCCGCATTCATCGCATCGCCCATCTTCCAGCTCAGGATGACGACCGCGACATGGCGGTTATGGGTGGCGCGATCGGCCATCGCGCGGGCGCGCAGGGCGGGGAAAATCCGGCGCGCATAAAGCGTGGCGCGCAGCATGTGATAGCCGCCCCACGACCAGCGCCACAGACCAATCAGGCCCAGCGAGGCGATAAAGGCTGCGTCCGCCGTAGCCAGAACGCGCGCGGGCATCAGCGAGGTGAGCCAAAGGATGAAGGCAACCAACAGGAACCCGCCCCAGACATAGCTTGCTCCCGATGACAGGTGGCGGTGGCGATTGTCGCTCATTGCCATGTTCCTTGTGGGGCGCGGCTTTGAAAGCCCAGAAGCGCCAGCGCGCTGCCGACGATGTCGACCGCGCGCAGGTCCACTTGCGCGGTCATCCCCACTGGGGCGGCAATGCCGCCATCGGGGCGGATTTCGACACGGGCATAGCGTTCGGCGGCGAAAATCGAGTCTGACAGGCCCGCAAACCCCGGCCATTGCGCATCATAGCCCAACCGCGCGACGCTGCCGGTCATGCGCGTGCCATCGGCCAGACGGATCGTCGCGGGCGTGCCTTCGCGCAGGCCCCGCGCCTCTTCGGCCAAGACAAGCGCATGAATGCTGCTCGCAGCCCCCTTGGCCAGAACGAAAACTGGGCGCTGGGGATCGGCCCATTCGCCCACGCCGCGATGCACGGCAACCACGCGGCAATCGCAGGGGGCGATGACAGGCAGGCCGTGGGCACTCCCCTCTGCCAAGGCATAGGCGCGGGTGATTTCATCGGACAGGTGTTGAAGGCGCAGCGCCAAAGCCTCGGGGCTGAGGGTGTTGAGGGTCAGGGCCGCGCGGGGATCGCCAAAGCTGCCCGCGCTTGCATCCAGCCGGGCAAGCGCCGTGCGGGCCGAAAGGACATCTTGTTCAGCCGAAAGGGTCAGGGCTTGCTGCCGGGCGCGCGCGGCTTGGCGTTCGGGGGTGGGCAGGCCCGTGGCCATCAGCGTGGCCAGTTGTGCGCGCTCCAAACCCAGACGATCCTCGGCCAGACGCAGCACGCGCGCGAGCCCCGCGCGTTCCGTATCGACCAAAGCCGTATCCGTGCCGCGCGCTGCATCTAGGGCGCGGGCGCGTTCGCGCAATTCGGCCTGCTCAGCCTCTAGCGCGCGCAGGCGGGTGGCGGCACTCTCGCGTTGGGCGTCGAAATCGGCGGGGCGGATAAGTGCCAGCACATCGCCCGCGCGCACTTCGGCCCCCGGCTGAACAGCGATTTGCGTGACCATGCCAGACGCCGGCACCGACACTTGCGCAGCGACAGCCGTCACTGCAGCATAGCGGGCTTTGACTGTCGTCATGTTGTTAAACAGCGCCGTGCCAGCCCCCGCAATGACCAAACCCGCCAGCCCCATCTGGAACCAGCTTCGCGTGTCTTGCGCCTGTGCGATCGTGGCCTTGCGCGCTTGGCGGGTGTCCTGGGTGTCGTTCAGAAGCTCGGTCAGGCTGAGTTCCTGACGGCTGATCGCCGTCGTGACGATCCGGTGCAGCAGTTCCGATTGCGCCCGGCCCAGATTGAGGAACTGATACCCGCAGCTGCTTTCGTCACCGGGCAGCGCGCGTGCCTGAACTTGCATCGACAGCCGCGTGTCGCCTTGGCCGATCAGCAAGAGCAAATCCACCACCCTGCCCCGACCCGGTGCCACAGCCGCGGGCATCGGCGCGCGCAGCGTCAGGCCAGAGACATCCCATTCGGCAACAGCGTATTCCATGCCCTGCCACAGGACTGCCATGGGTTCGGCCACGCGGACAGGGAGCGCGGGGGACCGCGTTGCTACAGCAGTCGGGGCGCCCTGCGGGGGCGCCGCGTCGGGCCAAACGCCCAGAGGATCTATTTCGGTGCGGTCTGTTGTCACGACCTGTCCCTTGCCACTGCTCGGCGGTTTTCTTCCGCGCTGTCTTGGTGCTGTGGTGCAGCGCAAATCAGGCAGAAATGCGCAATGGACGGGACAAAGTCGGGACAAAAGCCAGATTGTTTCGCAATCCGAGCTGAAATTTGCAGGGAACGTCGCTATTTGCGCATTGCGTTGCTTAGGATGATCACGGGCAGGATGCCCACAGCAACAATCATCAGCGCAGCGGTTGCAGCTTCCTCCAGCCGCCCGTCACTGGCCAGCCGGAAAGTGCGGATGGCGAGCGTGTCGAAATTGAAGGGCCGCACGATCAGGGTGGCGGGCAATTCCTTCATCACATCGGCAAAGACAAGAATCGCGGCGGTCAGCACCGAGCGGCGCAGAAGCGGCACATGCACGCGCGCGAGTACCCCCGCAGGTCCGGCCCCAAGGTTGCGCGCGGCTTCGTCCATCGTGCGGGGGATGCGGGCGAAGGCGGCTTCGGTCGTTTTCAGCGCAACGGCCAGATACCGCACAACATAGGCAAACATCAGCGCGCCCAGCGTTCCAGTCATCAGCAGGCCCGTCGAGTAGCCGAAGGTCTGGCGCATGAACGCATCCAGCGCGTTGTCAAACGCGGCCATCGGGATCAGGATGCCCACGGCGATCACCGCACCGGGCAGCGCGTAGCCCATGCTCGCCGCCTGCACCGCCGCCCCCACCAGCGGCCCGCCATGCAGGCGCTGCGCATAGGCCAGAAAGATGGCGATCATCACCAGCAGAACCGCAGCGCCCCCGGCCATTTTCAAACTGTTGGCGGCAAAGACAAAGAAACGCGGCCCCCAGAGCGGGTCGCCTGCGATCAGTGTCAGTCGCACGAGTTCGGCGGCGGGCAACAGGAAGCCTAGCGTGACAGGCAGGAAACAAACGACAAAGGCCGCAAGCCCCTTCCACCCTGCAAGCCGGCTGCGCGCGATACTGGCTTGCCGCCCGCCCGCATCCGAGGCGAAGCGCCGTTTGCCCCGCACCATCCGCTCAAAGACAAAGAGCGATCCGACAATGAACAGCAAAAGCGCGGCAAGTTGGGCCGCCGCCACAGGCTCGCCGCGCGCAAACCATGTGCGGAAAATACCCGTGGTCAGGGTCTGCACCCCCAGATGCAGGACCGCGCCATAATCGGCGAGCGTCTCCATCGCCACGAACGCGGCCCCCGCAGCGATGGCAGGCCAAGCGAGCGGCAAAGCCACGCGCCAGAACGCGGACAGCCGACTATGGCCCAAGGCGCGCGCGGCTTCCAATTGTTGGCGGGACTGGCCCGCGAAGGCCGCGCGCGCGAGCAGATAGATGTAAGGGTAAAGAACCAGTGACAAGAGCACGATTGCGCCGGGCAGCGAGGCGATCTGCGGGAACCAATAGTCATTGCGTGTGCTCCAGCCGAAGGTCGCGCGCAAGGTCGATTGTACTGGCCCCCAATAGCTGAGGCGGTCGAAATAGACATAGGCGATCACATAGCCCGGCATCGCCAAGGGCAGCATCAGCGCCCATTCCAGCACCCGCCGCCCGGTGAAATCATGCGCAGCGATCAGCCAACCTGTCGTGACCCCGATCAGCAGCGCAAGCGTGACCACGCCCAGAACCAGCAGCGCGGAATTGGTCAGATAGGTTGGCAGGACAGTCGCGGACAGATGCGCCCAGACCCCGCCGGATGGCACAAAGACACGGCTTGCTATGGTCAGCACAGGCAGCACGATCACCGCCACGACCAGCAGGGCCAGCACCGACCATAGCGAGGGGCGCAGGCTGCGGGCGCGGCGCGGGGGGGTGGCAATCTCGGCCAAGGGACTGGCTCCTGTCTGTGGCTTTGCGTCGCGGGGCAGCGGTGCAAAATAATTCCAAAGTGTTCTTGTCAACTATTCTGATTCACGTTACTTCACCCCTGGCGGCGGCACAACCCCGCCCAATGGCCAACCCAGATGCCCGATCGCGGGACAGGCAGGCCCTGACACCACATGAAAGGGAAACCTATGCTGCGTTATGCTTCTGTTTCGGCTTTGGCCTTGACCATTGCTGCACCGGCACTCGCGTCGGAAGTCAATGTCTATTCCGCGCGTCACTATGACACGGACCTGATGATTTATGACGCCTTCACGGCGGCCACCGGGATCAAGGTGAATATCATTGAAGGGTCGGGCGACGAGCTGCAAGCGCGTCTGGAAGCCGAAGGCGCCAACAGCCCCGCCGACGTGTTCGTGACAGTCGATGGTGGCCGCCTGCACCGCGCTGTGGTGACGGACCTGCTCCAGCCAGTCGAAAGCGCCGTGCTGGAAGAGCGTGTGCCGGACGCGTTCCAGCACCCTGACAATCTGTGGTTTGGCCTGACCAGCCGCGCACGCGTGATCTTCTACCGCACAGCCGATGGCCTGCCCGAAGGTGTGAGCACCTACGAGGATCTGGGCCGTGCCGATCTGGGCAAGACGGTCTGTATGCGCTCGTCCTCGAACATCTATTCGGTCTCGTTGATGGCAGAACTGATCGACGCGCTGGGCGAACCTGCGGCGGAAGAATGGGCCAAGGGTCTGCGCGCGAACCTCGCCCGCGACCCGCAGGGCGGCGATACGGACCAGATCAAAGCCTTGGTCGCAGGCGAGTGTGATCTGGCGATCTCGAACACCTATTACTGGGGCCGCCTGATGTCCTCCTCGAACCCAGAGGATGTGGCAGTGGCGCAAGCGACCACCTTCCTGTTCCCGAACCAAGACGACCGCGGCACACATGTGAACATTTCCGGCGCGGGAGTTCTCAAGAATGCCCCGAACCGCGACAATGCCATCGCGTTTCTGGAATACCTTGTTTCGGATGCCGCCCAGCAGATTCTGGCCGACAGCAATAACGAATATCCCATTGTGGAAGGCGTGCAGATCACTGGTCCGATCAAGGACTTCACCGCGTTCAAGTCGAGCGGGGTGAATGCCTCGGTCTACGGTCTGAATGCGGCCGCAGCGACGATGGTTTGGGACCGCGCCGGGATGCCGTAAGCACACTCGAAACCATGCAAAGCGCCGTCCCGCCGGGCGGCGCTTTTTGCTGCAAGGTGATCTACTCCAGGTTGTCGATCGGCGAAACTTCGCTTACACTTCGCCATTAGCAACCGGAGGCCCTCCTGACTGCACCTGATGCCCCCTCTGCGCTTGACTTGGTCAGAGCCTTGCGAGAGCTCTGCGTCACGCTGGAAGTGGACCACGCAACCCTTGCAGGCTTCAATCGACTGGACAAGTCGATCCACGCGATTGCAACCTATCCGCAACAATGGCAGCAGCTTTATGTCGCCCAAGCGCTGCATCGTCATGACCCTGTCTTGCGCATGGCGCTGCAATCGCACGCTGTCGTGCAATGGGCGGACATCAACTGCGACGCGCAAGAACAGGCGCTCATGTCACAAGCGCAAACCTATGGGATCGGACCAAATGGGGTCAGCCTGCCCCTGCATGGGTCAAATGGAGATATCAGCGTGCTCAGCGTGTCCAGTACCTGCCCGCCCGACAATTGGGCACGACATTGCGCCCGGATCATCGACCAGATGCAAGATTATGGGATCAGAATGCATGCGGCGCTGATCGACGCTGGTTATCTGCGCCCTGTCGCCCTTGAAGCGTCTGAAATGGCGCAACAGTCGCTAGTGCGTGATGAGAAAAAGTGGGCTCCGGTTTTCCTCAAAAATCACGCGACCACCAATAAGACAGATCAGGATGATCTTTCTCTGAAACAGCATCCTGATCTAGGGACGATGCACGGCAATGCGGCGCAGCAAATAGATGCGGATGCGCAGGCCAGCCCGCAGGTTGCAACCACACGCGACATTCTGGACATGGCCTTTGTCGCTGGCCCAGCCGCACCGCATCCGCGCCGTGCGGACCTGATAGACTATTGTCTTGCGCAAATCGCAGCGGCGCAAGATGCCCAATCGCTGGACGCGGCCCTGCGACTGGCCGATGCGATCTTTGCGAAAACCTTGGGGGCAGAAGGGAAATCGTCCCGTAGAACGTCGCCTGTAAAGTGACGTCGGCTTGAGCTGCTGCCGGTTTCATGGACAGCAAGTCAAGCTCGCATAGCGCGGGCCTCGAACACCGTGGGGCTTAGATAGCCCAGTTTCGAATGCCGTCTGCGCGGGTTGTAGAAGCGCTCGATATGGTCGAACACGTCGGCGTGGGCTTCGTCTCTGGTGGATAGACTTTGCGGTTGGTCCGTTCGGTTTTCAGTGACGAAAAGAAGCTCTCCATCGCAGCATTGTCCCAGACGTTCCCGGCCCGGCTCATGGAACAAGTGATGCCATTATCGGCCAGCAGGCGCTGAAACTGCTCGCTGGTGTATTGCGATCCTTGGTCCGAATGGTGGAGAAGCGCATCGGCCTTGCCACGGCGCCGGACGGCCATCATCAGCGCATCCATGACCAGCGTGGCATCTCGGTCAGCCTTCATCGACCAACCCACAACCCTGCGAGAGAACAGGTCCAGCACGACCGCCACAGACAGCCAGCCCTGGGCGGTCCAGATGTAGGTGAAGTCGGCCAGCCACTTCTGGTTTGGGCGATCCGCTTCGAAATCCCGGTCGAGGATGCTGTCCGCGATCAACGACCGCTCGCCATCATCCTCGGGCTTCCCGCGCCGTTTCGGGCGCGCTTTCACTGCGTTCTGGCGCATCAGCCGCTCGATCCGGTGAAGGCCGCAGATAAAGCCCTCTTCGAGGACGTCATGCCAGACACGGCGCGCACCATAGGTCCGGTCGCTCGCCTTGAAGCTCGTGTCGATGGCCGTGACGCGCTTTGCATCAAGGATTGCCCGGTTGCTGATGGGGCGATTCAGCCACGCATGGAAGCCCGAGCGCGAGACCTCCAGAACCTCGCACAGCCAACTGACCGGCCAGATATGCCGGTGCTTTGCGATAAAGGCGAACCTCATGTGTTCGGGCATTCCTTCGGACCGATGGCAGTCATGCCCTCACTCCCTCGCGAAGTATGCTGCGGCCTTTTTTAGGATGTCACGCTCCGCCTTGAGCTTGGCATTCGCGCAGTGCTCGAACCAATGGCGCATCTGCGCTCATTCTTTCTTCAGGGCCGCGATCTCAGCCAGTTCGGCACGCTGCTGGCCATTGCCCGGAAACGCCGTGATCGGCGCCTCTGCATTCGGGCCTTCCCTCGGACCAGTGGCCGTCAGGCCCTCATTCCCGCATCCAACGTCGCAGCACGCTCTCGGCCAGATCCAGATCACGCGCCACCTGCGCCACCGCAACGCCCCGCTCGGTCACGAGCTTCACAGCCTCGAATTTCAACTCCTTCGTGAACTTCCGTCTCACCATATCCATTCTCCAGTTCCCTGGTCACAATCTTATCTTCGTGTCCACGAAACCGGCAGCAGCTCA
>JBKBLP010000024.1:0-47121 GCA_046296275.1 Roseinatronobacter sp.
AGCGCCTTGCGTTCAGTGGGGGGCAGTTTGCGCGTGACGCCGTTGCTCGGCCCCTTGCCGGGGTTGCGCGTGGCATTGTCGCCCAAGATCTGATGCGGGTCCTCGATGCCCAACCGCTCCCAAGCCAACCGCTCGTCCCGCGTGCCCATGGGTTTGGTCGCGCGCCCCCAGATGCGGTCACGCTCCATCGAATCGAGCATTTCCGATTCTGTCTGCCCCTCGAAGTAATTCCACTTCAGATTGTATTCGCGCGCATGTTCCTTGCAGAACCACAGATACAAGTTCAACTGGTCCGGGGATTTCGGGCAGCGATATTGACCTGCTTCCTCGCAGCCCGGATGCTCGCAGCTTCGCACGGACGTTTCCCATGCCCCCGACATGCCGCGCCGCGTGCGCGCGCGCTTTTTCTTGTCGGCGGATGCGCGAATGTCGAAATCAAAAAGCGGTTTGCGGTCCATGTTTTACCTGCCTTGCCTGTCTGCCCAGTCCCTGCGCACCTGTTTTCGGTCGCGCGCCACTTCCCGACCGGGAGGCAGCAGTTTAGATATCTTTCCATGTCCAGAGAAGAGGGAACCGCCGCGTGATGCGCATTCGTGATGAGATCGAGCAAAAACTTCAGGCCCATTTCGCGCCCAGCCTGCTGCGCGTCGAAGATGATAGCGAAAGCCATCGCGGTCATGGCGGCTGGCGCGAAGCGGGCGAGACGCATTTCAATGTCGTGATGCGCGCGACGGCTCTGGCGCCCCTGTCGCGCCTCGCGCGCCACCGTGCCGTTCACACAGCGCTTGGGGCTGATCTAGTCAGTCGCATCCATGCCTTGGCGCTGGATCTGGATGGTTAACGAGAGCTTGTTGCGCAAAAATGGGAACCGATTTTGCGCGTAGAAACATGCGAAAACCCTGAACTAGGGAATAACGCGTGAATGCGAATGAACGCGACAGGCTCTAGTCGCGCTCTGCGATGGGCCGCAAAGCAGGCTCTGCTCGTGTCGCGTAAACAGCGCCACCTGCGCTCGGCGCGGGGGGTGTGTGGCTGGTCAAGGGGGCGGCACGGCGTTCCGTGGCGACATTCTCGGCCAAAGACTCGGCGCTTGGACGGCGGAAAATCAACAGGTTATGGTTCACCAATGCCGTGCCAGTCAGCCCTTTGCGTTCCTCGCTGGGCAGGGTTTCCGCGCGCCAGAACTCCCAACCCTCGCCTGCAAGCTGGTTCAGCATCAGCGTCAGTTGATAGGCGAACCGTTCCGATGCGGTTTTCAGCCCCTTGATCTTGGCGCCCTTCAAGGGGGCGGGCACGGTCAGATACTCGTAACTTTGCATCGGGCGCGTCCTTGTTCACGAATTCGCCTGTAGCCCTTAGCGCAAGGGCCGTTCCGACGCAACGCACAGCACAATCGGGCGCAGTCTGATCCCTGCGCCCCTTGGTCTTTGTCAGGCTTTGGACAGAACAAAGTCGAAGGCCACGTCCCAGAAGGGTCCGTCCATCCCGGCGGGGCCGATGGCGGCTGCATCCTCGACCCTGTTGAACTTGGCCAGCAGGCTTTCCTTACCCCGAACACCGCATCGCTGTCGATCTAGGGGTCATCGGGGTCGAAGATATGCGTCACCGAGGGGGCGAAGCCATCGGCTTCGACAATGTATTGCAAATGCGCCGGCCGCCACGGATGCCGCCCCAAGGCGCCCAGCATCTTGCCCACAGGCCCGTCATCGGGGATCGGGTGGAATTTGGGCTTCACGCCCTTGAACCAATAGCTGCCATCGCGCCCCCACAGACCGCGCTGCTTCCGGGTTGTCGCGCACGGCCGCAAGCGCAAGCCCCGCGCGCGAGCGCATCAGCGCCCAGATGCCGAAGATGACGGCGACCGCAAGCGCAAGGGCGAGCCAATAGGCAAGGATATCGCGCGCCGTAGCTGCGCGGCCGCCAAACAGGTCGGCAATGAACTCGGTCCCCCACATGACACGCGCGGCCTCGCGCGGCAGCCTGCTGCCCGTGCCCCCGCCCAAGGTTTTCCATGGGGCGACGAAAAGCCGTGTGACCTCGGCCACGACCCGGGTGCCGATGGCGAAATAGGCCCCCGCCAAGCGAAACGCGAAATAGCCTGTGGGGATGGCCAGCAGCACAGCCGCCAGCCCCTCGAGCAGGATGGCCGGGATCGGGTCCCAGCCCCACAAGATGACGCCCGCGAACATCGCATGGGCGCCCATGCCCACGAAAGCCTGTTGGCCCACCGACACAAGGCCCCCATAGCCCGCAAGCAGGTTCCAAAGTTGCGCAAGTGTCAGCATGGTCAGGATGAAGAACAGGTCCAGAATGACCCCGCGCCCGACAATGGCGGGCAGCGCAAAGCCCGCCATCACCAGCGCAACAGCAGTGATGCCTGCAATCGTGCCAGTCTTGGTGCGTGTTTGAATGGAGTAGCGCATCAATCCACCGCCCTTGGAAACAGCCCGCGCGGGCGCAGGATCAGTACGATGTTTAAGGCCAGATGACCGGCAAGGATTTGCCATTCCGGGTTGATCGCCGCCCCCACAGTCTGCGCCATCCCGATGATGATGCCCCCGATCAGCGTGCCCCACAACTGCCCAAGCCGCCGATGATGACGGCCTCAAAGGCATAGATCAGGCGGGCAGGGCCGATGGAGCGATCGAATTGGCCCGCATTCCCAGATAGAGTGCGGCAATCGTCACCACGACCATGGCCAGCCCCGTGGCGATGGCGAAGATGTTCGCGGGCCGTATCCCCATCAGCCCGGCAGTGACAGGATCATCCGACACAGCGCGGAATGCACGCCCCCGGCAATGCGTTGGCTATCCGCTGTAAACCTCTGCAATAGGGCGTTTTGCAGCACAACGGACAGGCCGAAAGTTACCAGAAGCGGTGGCAAGATATCCTTGCCGAAGGTCCGGTTCAACACCACGCGCTGCAACAGCCAGCCTGCGCCGAACATCAGCGGAGCCGCGACCAGCAGCGCCATGAAGGGGGTCAGCCCCGGCAACGTGACCAGAACAAGGATCAGATAGGCCGCACAGACGATCAGATCGCCATGAGCCAGATTGACCAGCCGCATGATCCCGAACACAAGGCTCAAGCCCGCCGCGAACAGCGCATAGAGCCTGCCCAAGAGCACGCTTTGGATGACAATATCGAGCCAGATCATGCGGTTGCTCCGAAATAGGCGTCATGGATTGCGGCGCGGTCTGCGTCTTTGGCGGATCCCGACAGAGTGACGCGCCCCTCCATCATGCAATAGAAACGGTCTGCCACGGACAGCGCGCGGGCAATGTCCTGCTCGACCGGCAGCACGGCGGTCCCCTCGGCCAGAATGCGCGGGAGTGCTGCGTAAATGTCGCGGATGACGACCGGGGCCAGACCAGGGCTGATTTCATCACACAGCAGCAAATCCGGGTTCGACATCAGCGCCCGGCCAATCGCGACCATTTGCTGTTGCCCGCCCGATAGCGCCGTGTCGGGCGATTTGCGCCGCTCGCGCAGGATGGGGAACAGGTCGTAGATCGTTTGCAGCGACCACGGTCCCGTGCCCTTGCGCGCCTGCCCCCCGATCAGCAGGTTTTCTTCCACGCTGAGCGAGGGGAACAGCTTGCGCCCCTCGGGCACCATCGCAATGCCGCGCATCAGCACGCGGTCCGCGGCTAGATCGCCAATCGGCGTGCCCCGGTGCAGCACCATGTCAGGGCCGTTGCGAAGAATGCCGGTGATCGAGCGCATGAGCGTCGTCTTGCCCGCGCCATTCGCGCCGATCACAGCAATCGTCTCGCCTGCATCTATGCGCAAATCAACGCCGAACAGCGCCTTGAAATCGCCGTAGCCTGCCGTCAGCGCGCGGGTTTCCAGAAGGGTCATACGTCGATCCCAGATAAATCTCGCGGACCTCTTTCGAGGACATGATCGCAGCCGGTTCGCCCACCCCGATCAGCTTGCCGAAATCGAGCACTGTCAGACGCGTCACGACAGAATTCAGCGCGTGCAGCACGTGCTCGATCCAGATGATCGTGACCCCGCGCGCATGAACATTGCGGATTGTATCGACGAGGGCATGACACTCGGCTTCCGTCAGCCCGCCTGCGATTTCGTCCAGCAGCAACAATTCCGGCCCTGTAGCGAGCGCGCGCGCGAGTTCCAGCCGCTTGCGGTCCAACAGCGACAGCCCGCCTGCGAGCGTGTTCGCCCGCGCCATCAGCCCGGTCGCGGTCAGGATGTCGGCGCAAAGCTCGGCCACATCGGCTTCCGACTGCCCGCGCCCGGCTGTGGCCGACACAAGCAGGTTTTCGAACACGCTCAAGCCGTCGAAAGGCTGCGGGATTTGAAAGGACCGCCCCACACCCATGCGCACCCGCTCCATCGCGGGGCGGCGCATCACATCCTGCCCCAGAAAGGTGATCTGCCCGCTATCGGGCGCGATGTTGCCGGTAATCAGGTTGAACAGCGTCGATTTGCCCGCGCCATTTGGACCGATGATCCCCAAAGCCTCGCCGCGCGCGACGGACAAAGTCACGTCATCGGTCACTTTCAAAGCGCTGAAACTCTTGAAGATATCGGTGAGCGTCAGGATATCGGTCATGCCATGCCCCAAAGGGTGCCCCCGCCCGAACCGGGCAGGGGCATTGCTGTCAGAGCGCTTCCATCACGCCGCCGGTCGGGATGTTGGGCGCGGTCTGGTTGTCCACGACCACCAGATCGCACGCGCCCGACGCTTGCCGCCGCTACTGGCCACCGACCAGTTGCGTCTTGGTGACGTTGGTTGCAATTTCAAACAGCGAATGGATGAACCCGATAGGCTGCGTCCAGGGCCGCCCGGTCTGCGCCGTGAAATCCGCCGCCGGATCCGCCGCCGATTGACCCGTCAGGGACGAGCCGAAGGGATGCGTGTTCGACCAGCACACTTCCGACGACAAGTTATGCCCTGCCGCGTCCAAGCTTTCCACTGATTGCGGGAACAGCATCGCTTTGGCCACTGTGATGATCTTGGGGTTGGAGCCCTGTTGCAGCGACTGGGTGCGGAAGGTCGTGAAATCGGGCGGAATGACCACGCCCGTCACGATTTCCGCATTCGCCGCCTTGAAGGCGTTGATTTGCGCAGTGAAATCGTCGGTCAGGTTCGGAAAACGGCCCGGATCAATCGTGGCATAGCCGCCTGCTGCAAAGCCGGGGGCCACACCCACATCGGGATCGCCCCACGCATTGCCATCCGCGTCATTCGGGAACAGCCCACCCACTTGCTTGTTGGTTTCAAGCTGGTTCCACATGTTCACGAACACTGCGATCACATCTTCCAGACCCCAGAAGTAGTGGAACGCGAAATCAAAAGGCCGCCATGTGTCGGGCGCGCCGGGATTGCCCTACTGGCCGATGAACCACGGCTGCCACCGCGCTTTGGTGGACAGGACCGGGATGCCCTCGGCTTCGCAGGTCGTGGCGACGGGGGTGGTGTTCTCGGGCGTCGAGGCTACGAGCATCAGGTCGATTTCGCTGTTGACGATCAGCTCTTTCGCCACTTCCGCCGCGCGGTTGGGGTTCGACTGGCTGTCGCGCACGATGACTTCGAAATTCTTGCCTGCATCGGTCGCCGGAAACGCGTTGATGTTGTAGCTGTCGCTTGCGGCGCACCCGGCCAAAGGCCCTATTTGCGGGCTGACATAGCCAAGCTTGATCTTGGCGCCTTGCGCGATGGCAGGCGCAGCCAAGCCCGATGCTGCCAGCGTCAGGCCTGTGGCGGCGGAATTGCGCAGGAATGTCCGTCTGTTCCGCATGGTTTCTCCTCCCATTATGTGACGTGTTCAAGTCTGCGGTCGTGTGCCCGCCCACGCATCCTGCAGCAGCGCGCGAATGTCGGCCTGTGCGAAGGGGCGGGGGGTGGCGTAAGAATTCTGCATCGCAATCCCCGCCGCGCGGTCGAGATCCTCTTCGGTCAATCCCTGATCGACAAGGCACATGGGCGCACCGGCCCTGTGCGCAAAATCCCGCAATGCTGCGCCCGCCGGGCCACCGAACGTGTCCGCAATCGGGGGCCAGCAGATCGCCCACAGCCACAGCGTTGAAGGCCGTGCCATGGGGGCAACAGGATCGTATGCGTATCCGCGTGGGGCGTAGCGAACGATGCGCCCAGCACATGCGCAAGCTTGTGGTGCAGCGCCATCGTGACATAGCCCAAAGCGGTCGAGCAGCACCACGCCGCGTAAAGCACCTGTCCGCGCGCTTCCAGATTGGCCGGGTCCGCCACCAGCACAGGCAGCGCATCGCGGAAAGCGGGCAGGGCGTCGCGCGCCATCGCCTCGATCACAGGGTTGCGGTCGGGCGCATAGAAGGCCTCCATCGCGTGGGCGATGGCGTTGAAGGCCGATGTGACCGTCAGCGCGGGCAGCAGCGTCAGGGTCAGGTCTACGTCATAGATCACCGTCTCGGACCGGATTTCGGGCGCGCGGCATGTGGTTTTGCGGCCCGCTTCAGTTTCACCCAAGATGTCGGTCATCTCTGACCCAGCATAGGTTGTGGGGATCACCACCTGATCGGACCCTGTGCGCAGCGCAATCGCCTTGCCCAAGCCGATTGTGGAGCCTCCGCCCAAGCTGACGACACAGGTGACTCCGCTGGACGGGTAAGCCGCGAGGGCGGCTTCTGTTACAGCGACAGGCGTGTGCATGACCGCACCGGCGAACACGCCCGCAGAGAGCGGCCCAAGCTGACCCGACAGCGCGCGCGCTTCGCCCGCCTGATGTGACGTGGCCATCACCAACGCGCGGCCATGGCCAAGGCGGGCGACTTCTTCGCCGACTTTGGCCAGCGTGCCAGAGCCAGAAATCACGCGCGTGGACAATCCGGGAAACAGGAACGGGCGCATCAGGCAACCTCTGCTAAGGGGGGATGACAGCTATCAGGCGCTTAAGAACGCCTTGCAACAGACCGATTACACTGTCGCAAACTTCATGGGTGCGCTCTGGGTAGACTTCTCGCCGCAATCGCGCGCCTTGGGATGACAAATCCGCCGCCGCTTCGGACCACGCTTTGATGCTGATCCACGGGTCTGCGTCCGATCCCGTCAACAGCACCGGAAAGCCCTGCAAATCCGCAGCCGGGCGCACGTCGCCCGCGACGCCCACACAGCAACCTGTAAAGGCCGCGCAGGCCGCTACAATCGGTCTTTCGCGCGACAACAATTCCAGCGACAGACACGCCCCTTGGCTGAACCCGGCCAGCAAGATGGGCGCATGGGGCGCGCGTGCTTTGGCCGCGTCGATATCGGCCAGCAGCCTATCCAGTGACATGCTCTGTGCGACGAACGTGCCACCAGTCAGCGGATCAGACGCCCGCGCCGCATACCATGACCCGGTTTCCGCACGCGGCAGCACAAAGACAACGTCCGGGGCGGCAGGCGCGCCAGAACCTGCGCCTCCATGTCTTCGGGGGACTGGCCGCGCCCATGGACAAAGACGCAAAGCGCCGTTGCCATATCCGGGGTCGCACCGCGTCAGAGGGGAGTGGGATGGTCCATCAGAATGGTGCCGGTTCCAAGCCCGCAATCAATTCTTCGCGGCGATCTTCGAACCAAGGCGGGAAAACCAGCGTCCGGCCAGTTTGGCCCACAGGTTCGTCCTTGGCCTAGCCTTCGGGGACGGTTCACGCGATTTCAAACAGCGCACCGCCCGGCGCACGGACATACATGGATTTGAAATAGTTACGGTCCTTCTGCTCGGAAACGTCGGTAAAGCCCATCCCTTCCAGCCGGGCTTTGAGCGCGATCTGGTTTTCCTGGGTGCCTGTGTTCAGGGCCAGATGGTGGATCGTGCCACCCGCCGGCATCCATGTGCCTTGCTTGGACACGCGATCCTCCAGAACTTCCACGACCGAATTGGGGCCGAGATTTTCGGGGACGGCGAACATCAGCCCTTCCTCGGTGCGCGCCTCGAGCGTCATGCCCATGCCAGGGGTGATGAATTCATCCATGGAATCCAGATCAAACACAGCGATGCCGCCGCCATAGATGCCGCGAATGCCGGTCTGCGCGGTCGTGCCAGCAGCTTCGTTGACGATGGGCGCGCGGGTATAGGCGGGGTTCTCGACCAGTTCATGCGGGATGCCGCAGGGATGGGCAAAGACCACCCGCGTCAGACCAAAACGACTGGTCTTGTGGGCGGAAATGCCGGCTGCGTTCAGCCGGTCCACCCAGAAATCCGACGCCCCCACGGGGATCGATTGCATGATCGTGCGCGATTGGTTGCTGCCGCGACGGCCATACACACCCGGCTTGCGGAACGGAAACGTCGTGATGATGCTCGAGGCATCGCCGTTCTTGCTGCCATAATAGAGGTGATAGACCGGGATCGTGCCGTCAAAGAGCCCTGTGCGCTTGACCGAATAGAGGCCCAGCGTCTTGGTGTAAAAAGTTGTCATCTTCCTGTGCGCTATCAGTGGACAGCGTCAGGTGATAATACCCGCTGATCAGTGACATAGTGGTGTCCTTTCGGTGCAAGAGTGGGTCATGCCCTTTGCTTGTGGGGCGAGGGTGAAGGCGACATCCAGCGACCAGCCGCTGTTTGTTTGGTTAAACTGGCCCAGCAATTCAGGCATGATCCCGAACAGCGCGTCATGGCCGATAGCGGGGTCGTCGCGGTCAAAAACATGAGTTGTCGGAACTTGATACCCCGGCGCTGTGCCGCGGAAATGCAGATGCGCGGGGCGCTCCAGACACAGGCCAAGCGCGCCCGTCAACCGCCCGACAGGACCGTCGGACAGCAGTTTGTAGCCGCATGGCTTGATACTGTCGAAGGTGAAGCCGCCTGTCTCATCCGCTTGAAGGCGACCGCGCAGGCTGAATTCCGGCTGCTGGTCGGGTTCCTGATTTTCGTAAAGCCCATCGGATTTGCGTGCCAAACTTCGATCAGGGCGGCGGGAACTGCTGCACCCTCTTGTCCAGTGACGCGGCCTGTCACGCGCAGCGGTTCTCCGCGGGCATCCAGCGACAGATGAGCGCCGTTCGGCATATCAGGCACGTCGGGCCGGTAAAACGGGCCGATCAAAGTGTTTGGGGTTGCCCCGACCGGGCGAGGATGCGCCAAGTCGTCCACCAGCGTAGAAACGCCCAGAACGTCCGCCAACAGCACCCATGCTTGCCGTCTGTCGTCGGACACTTGGCCAACCTCGGTCAGGAAATCCAAGGTTGCGCGTAACAGTTCGGCAGAGGGCCGAAATTCGGCAACCAGCCGATGAAGATGCGTTACGACCGCTTCAAATGCTTGCGACCCGTCTGGTCGCCCCGCCGGATCCAGACACGCCGAGAGCAACGCTAGATGCGGCGTCATGGCCGTCGCAAGGCTGCTGTCGCGCTGTGTCATCTTCTCCCCCTCCCAAGGTTGAAAGAAAGATAGCGCTCGAAAGGAACATATTGATACAAATGCGGGCGCACGATATCGCATAGTGCTATAAAGCTGAATGAACGCCATCTGATCCAACTGGAAGCGGTTCTGGATGCAGGCGGCGTCGGCGAAGGTGCGGCCCTGCTCGGGATGACCCAACCGGCGGTGTCACGCGCGCTTGCGATGCTCGAGGCGCGCGTGGGCGGCGTGCCGTTCTGCAGGGACGCGCTTATTTCCCACATGATTGCCGATTTCCAGAACAAGCACCCCGTTATCAGCGTGCAGCAATCCTATGGCAATTATGCCGAACTAGCGGCGGCCCTAAAGGCCGATCAAGTGGATATCGGCATTATCCCAGTTGGATTGACCGAAGTGGACCCGAGTTTCATTGTCACCGAAATTTTGCCGGGCCGGAATATCATTGCCTGCCGAAAGCACCCATGCCGCGTTTGAGGCCGGGGCCAGCATCGCGCATAGCCATGTGCGCGACGACGATGGCAAACCAACCTCGGACCCCGAACGTCTCGCACGCCTGAAAGAAGGGATCGAAGCCCATTGCCCCGGTATGATCGTGCAGCTTTCAACCGGCAGGCGGTCTGGGGCCGGTCAGGCCCGCGGCGGGATGCTGACCCTGCGCCCGGATATGGCGAGCCTGTCGGTAGGGTCGAACAACTTCCCCGCGCGCGTCTATGAAAACCCGCCCGATCTGGTGGATTGGCTCGCCGCGCAGATGATCGCGCGTGCTGTGATGCCAGAGATCGAGGCCTTCGATCTGTCCCATATCCTGAAAGCGCACCAGCTATGGCAGTCAGGGCAGATCGCGCGCAGGCCCTATGTGCAATTCGTGAAGGGGTGAAGAACGCGATGCCCGCAGAGCGGGCCGTGTTCGATTTCTACATCCAGACCGTGCAGCGTCTGTTCGGGCTTGATGCGCCCTGGTGTGCAGCGGGCATCGGCCCGAACCAGACCGTGCTGAACGAATGGGCTGTGGCCGCCGGTGGCCATGCCGGACCGGGCTGGAGGATAATGTGCGGCTGGACAAGACCACGCTTGCCCCGTCGAACGCCGCCTTGGTCAAGCGCGTGTTGGACCTGTGCGAGCGCTACGCCCGCCCCGTCGCCACATGGGTGCAGGCGCGCCGGATCCTGGGATTGCGGCCTGTCGCGACCGAGTGATTCGCGCGCCAAAGGGCAGGCGTGATGGCCGAAGCGACGCCCCTGCCGGTTCGTTGGTGCGCGTCTTGGTCTGCCGGGTGGTCATGCGGTTGACAGTCAACCATCGGGTATTTGGACTGCCTTGGCAGGCAATCTCTGGACATGCCAAATACTCGGATACAGGGTTTTGAACCCTGTCCAAGTCTTTGACATTCTTGGATTTTGGTGGAGCCAAGGGGAGTCGAACCCCTGACCTCTTGAATGCCATTCAAGCGCTCTACCAACTGAGCTATGACCCCACGCTGCGCGCCTCATACGAAAGCCGTTCAGCCAACGCAAGGGCAAAATCGGGCGCGCGCATCTGTTTTGCGCGCGCCGGGATTCTTAATCGTCGTCGTCGCCTGCCACGTCGGTCAGATCGTCAAGGGCAACAGTGTCGTCGTCCTCGTCCTCGAGCAATTCGTCATCGACATCGACCGCTGCATCGTCATCGACCAACAGATCATCATCGTCGTCTTTCAAGACCTTCTTCGATTTCTCGGTCATGGACGCGATCGCAGCATCACGGCGGTCAAAAACGTCGATCGTCACGACCTTGCCGGTATAGGGGCTGATGATCGGGCTTTTGTTCAGGTCGTAGAAGCGCTTGCCGGTTTCCGGGCAGACGCGCTTGACGCCCCATTCTGGATTGGACATCGGCATTTTCCTTTGCGCATGTCTTTGCTTCAAGGCACGCCTCGTGCCATAAGTCGGGGCATCTGTAAAGGGCAAAGGCAACACGCCTTGCGCCCCAGCCAATTGGTGCCGATGCCTGAAACGCTTGTCCTGCCCGGAAATCCGCCGATTGATGTCACGCTCCGCCGCGCAGCGGGTCTGCGGCGCATGAGCCTGCGTGTCTCGGGGCTGGATCAGCGCGTGACACTGTCTGTCCCGCGTCTGGTCGCGCGGGCCGAGGCATTGGCATTCTTGACCGAGAAAGAGGGTTGGCTGCGCGCAGCGCTCGCCCGAGCGCCTGTGCGCGCGACGGTGGGCCTCGGCAGCGTGGTGCCGATTGCAGGCACAATGACAGAGGTGCGCGCGCATGTCAGCCGCCAGATCGTGCTGCGCGAAGGTGTGCTCTGGGTGCCCGCGGACCCGGACGGCACGCGCACGAGCGCGCGCGTGGCCGCGTTCCTGAAGGACCGGGCGCGGGCGGCGTTGGTGCCGGCCACGACCGATTATGCCGCGCGTCTTGGCCGTCCGGTGGGGGCGATCAGCTTGCGCGACACGCGCTCGCGCTGGGGATCGTGCACAGCGGATGGGCGGATCATGTATTCCTGGCGCTTGGCGATGGCCCCGCGCGTGGTGCTCGATTACGTAGCCGCCCACGAAGTCGCGCATCTGGCGCATATGGACCATTCGCCGCGCTATTGGGCCTGTGTGGCACGCCTGATGCCGGATTATGCGGTGCATCGCGCGTGGTTGAAGGCCCATGGCGCGGGCCTGCATGGCTATGTGTTTTAGGCGGCAGTTTGTTCTTTTCGCATGTATTTAGGCGCAAAACCGGTTCCCGCTCTTGCGCAACATGCTTCACCCCAGCGGATATTGCGCGAGCACATCATAGACCGCGCCCGATTTGCGCAAGGTGGACCGAAACAGCGTCAGTTCCGCCACCTGAAACGGATCGCTGCGCCAGAGCGCATCTCGCACGAGTGCCGCTTCCAGCTCGTGCTGCAGGAAGCTGCCCTTGGGCAGGCGCGAGAGCGTGACATGGGGCTGGAATTTGCGCGCCTCCAGCGTCAGCCCCGCGCGGCGCGCCGTTTGGGCAAGTTTCGCGTGCAGCGCCATGAGCGCAGGCGCCGGGTCCACGACCGCGTGCAGGTTGTGGGGGGCCGCTTTGCCAAACAGCCCAAGCCCGCTCAGGCGCAACTCCAGCCTTGGGCCAAGCCGCGCACCCTCGAGCGCAAGGTGAAGTTCTTCGAGCACAGGCTCGGGCACCTCGCCCAGGAACAAGAGCGTGATGTGCAGGTTTTCGGGCGGCACACGGTCTTTCACAGGCAGCAGGAATTGCTGCAACACGATCTGGCTTCGGATGGGCGCGGGCAAGTCCAGCCCGAGGAAGGAACGAATCATGGGGGCTCCGATGGTCTGGGCGCAGTCTATTGCAAGGCTAACCGCGCAGCATCGCCAAAAGCCGCGCCTTTTCGCCGTGATCGGCAGGGTCGGAAATGGCCTGCGCGAGCGCTTCGAGTGTCGCGAGCGAATGACCCGCGCGCAGGCAATCGATATGCGGCAGCAGCGCCTGCACGCCGCGCGCACGCGGCGCGAAGCTGTCCCAGCGCAGAAGCGGGTTCAGCCAGATCACGCGCCCGGCGGACAGGTGCAGCCGTTCTGCCTCGCGCGCGAGCAGCGCGGGGTCGTCGCGGTCCAGCCCATCCGTGATCAGCACCACGACGGCACCTTGCGCCAGAACCCGCCGCGACCAGTCCAGATTGAAGCGCCTGAGGCAGGACGCGATTCGCGTGCCGCCCTTCCAGTCCTGCGCCTGCGCGCCCGCCGCGTTCAGCGCGGCGTCCACATCGCGCGTGCGCAGATGGCGGGTGATGTTCGTGAGCCGCGTGCCGAAAGTGAAGGCATGGACCTGCGCCCAGCCTTGGCCGTGGCGATTGGCGAGCGCGTGGACGAAATGCAGCACCATGCGCGAATATTGCGCCATCGACCCCGAAATGTCGCAGATCACTACCAGCGCGGGCCAGCGCGGGGCAGGGGCGCGGTGGTGAAGGCGCGTGATCTCGCCCCCCTGCCGGATGGCCGCGCGCAAGGTGCGGCGCGGATCGGGGCGGGGGCCGTGGGGATCGGTGCGCAGGCGGCGGGTGCGGATCGGGGCCACGGGCAGGGCCATGCGCGCAAGCATGGCGCGGGCGCGGGTAGCTTCTTCCGCGCTCATCTGCTCGAAATCCAGATGCCGCAAGCGTTCGTCGCTGGACGCCGTGTTGGTCGCATCCACGACCACTTCGGTCTGATCGCTGTCGCGCGCGGGCTTGGGCGTTGGGGGAAGAGCATCGTCCAGCAGCGCTTGGGCCGCGCGCTTGGCGGCGGCGGCGGCGGCCTTTTCTTCGGCCACATTGCGGATCGCAGGCAGCATGAGCGACATCATGTGTTCCATGAAGCGCGGATCGCGCCAATAGAGGCGGAACACCTGGTCAAAGACTTGCCGCTCTTCGGGGCGGTTCACGAAAACCGCGTGAAGGGTCCAGTAGAAATCAGCGCGCTTGTCGAACCCTGTGGCGGCGATGGCTTCAATCGCCGTGCGAATGCGCCCCGGCCCGATGGGCAGACCCGCGCGCCGGAGCGCTCGGGCGAAATGGGTGATATTGGCCAGAAGCTTGGGGTCGTCGGGCAAGGGCAAATCGGCATAGCGCGCCATCTGGGTCAGACCGGGCAAACAGGGGCTTTGCCCCTCTGGTGCCTGCGGCACGATTCAATTTGGGGAAGTGGGGCACCCCAGAGTATTTGGGGTACGATGAAGATCATGCCGGTTCCAAGGATTTGCGCGCCTCATCCAGCAGGCGCTTGGCTTCCGAGCCATGCAGGCGCGCGATGTCGTCCTGATATTTGAGAAGCGCGCCGATCGTGTCGGCGATGACCTCGGGCGAGAGTTCGAGCATGTCGAGCGCGAGCAGGCATTTGGCCCAGTCGATGGTTTCGGCGACACCGGGTTTCTTGAACAAATCCTCTGAGCGCAGGCGCTGGACGAAGGCCACGACCTCGCGCGACAGCGTGTCGGACGCTTCGGGCGCACGGGCGCGCAGGATGGCCAGTTCGCGCGCAAAGGCCGGGTAATCGACCCAGTGATACAGGCAGCGGCGTTTCAAAGCGTCATGCACTTCGCGCGTGCGGTTCGAGGTCAGGATGACGATGGGGGCCTGTTCGGCTTGAATGGTGCCCAGTTCGGGGATCGTGACTTGGTAATCGGACAGGGCTTCGAGCAGGAAGGCTTCAAACGGCGCATCGGTGCGGTCGATCTCGTCGATGAGCAGGACGGGCGGGCCTTCTGGATGCGGACGCAGCGCTTGCAAGAGCGGGCGCTCGATCAGAAATTCTGGCCCAAACAAGCGCGTTTTCATGTCGCCCTGACCATCCGACGCCCGGATCGCGAGCATCTGGGCGGCGAAGTTCCATTCATAGACGGCCGAGGCCGCATCAAGGCCCTCATAGCATTGCAACCGGATCAGGCGGCGGCCCAGGGCGCGCGCGATAGCTTTGGCGATTTCGGTCTTGCCTGTGCCCGGCTCCCCTTCGAGGAAGATGGGCCGCCCCAGCCGCAGCGTCAGAAACACCACGGTCGAAAGGGCGCGGTCAGCCAAATAGGATTGATTCGACAGCATTTGCTGAACCGTGTCGATACTGTCCGGCAGGTGATCCATCGTAGCCCCCCTTTTGCGCCACGCTGGACCGGGCAGGGGGGGGCGGTCAAGCGCGTCTGTGGAAAGCTGAGACCAAAGAATGAGGGCGCGTTGTCCAGACTGTGACCGCCTGTCGCGTCATAGGCCGCCAAGAATGCTTTGCCGTCGCGCAACAATGCGGTAAACCACGGGTATGATCGTAGAACTCGGACACTTCGCCCTTCTCCTCGCCTTCGGCGTTGCCATTGCCCAGACTGTCGTGCCGTTGATCGGCGCGCATAAGGGCTGGCGCGACTGGATGGTGATCGCAAACCCCATGGCCAGCGTGCAGTTTTTGCTCGTGCTGTTCAGCTATGCGGCCCTGACCTATGCCTTTTTGGTGTCGGATTTCTCGGTCAAGCTGGTGGTGGACAATTCGCACACGCTCAAGCCCTTGATCTACAAGATTTCGGGCGTCTGGGGGAACCACGAAGGGTCGCTGCTGCTCTGGGTGTTGATCCTTGCCCTGTTCGGGGCCTGTGCCGCGTGGTTTGGCGGCAATTTGCCTGCAAGCCTGCAAGCGCGGGTGCTCGCTGTGCAGTCTGGGATCACAGCGGCGTTCATTGCGTTCATGATCTTCACGTCAAACCCGTTCACGCGGCTGGCTTTTCCGCCCTTTGACGGGACAGACTTGAATCCGCTCCTGCAGGACCCTGGCTTGGCCTTCCACCCGCCATTCCTGTATCTGGGCTATGTCGGACTGTCGATGGCGTTCAGCTTCGCTGTCGCCGCCCTGATCGAGGGGCGCGTGGACGCGGCTTGGGGCCGTTGGGTGCGGCCATGGACCTTGGCCGCGTGGGTATTCCTGACCATCGGCATCGCCACCGGGTCGTGGTGGGCCTATTACGAGCTTGGCTGGGGTGGATTCTGGTTCTGGGATCCCGTGGAGAATGCCAGCCTGATGCCGTGGCTTTTCGCTGCCGCCCTGCTGCATTCGGCCATCGTCGTGGAGAAGCGCGAGACGCTGAAAAGCTGGACGATTCTGCTGGCGATCCTTGGCTTCGGCTTCTCGCTCATGGGGACCTTTATCGTGCGCTCTGGGCTGCTGACATCGGTCCATGCCTTCGCGATGGACCCAGAACGTGGCGTGTTCATCCTGATGATCCTCGCAGCTTTCATGGGGGGCGCGCTGACGCTGTTTGCGGTGCGCGCGCCTGTGCTGGAAGCGAAAGGTGTCTTCTCCACGATCAGCCGCGAATCGTCGCTGGTCATTAACAATGTGCTGCTCGCTGTTTCGTCCTTTGTGGTGTTCATTGGGACCATGTGGCCGCTTGTGTCAGAAATGCTGTTTGACAGGGTGCTCAGTGTGGGCCCGCCGTTCTTCAATATGGCCTTCACGCCGTTCATGGTGGCCTTGGCGATGGTGCTGCCCATCGGCGCGATGATGCCGTGGAAGCGCGGCAACTTGTCCCGTACGATGCGCCCGCTCTGGGGGATTGCGATTTTCTCGATTGTCATGGGCGCGCTGACTTGGGCGCTACAAACAGGCAACGCGCTTCTGGTGCCGATTGGCTTGGCGCTGGGCCTGTGGGTGATGCTCGGGTCGGTTGCTGACATCTGGCAGCGCACCGGACGCGGCGCTGTCGGCGCGCGATTTGCGCGTCTGGGCCGCCTGCCGCGCGCCGATTGGGGCAAGTATCTGGCCCATAGCGGGTTGGGCATGACCGTCTTTGCCGTCGCGGCCCTGGTCGGTTGGCAGTCGGAAGATATTCGCGTTGTCCAACTGGGCGAGGGTTTTGACAAAGGGGGCTACACGCTGACCCTGACCGCTGTGGACCGGATCGAGGGGCCGAATTTCATCTCGACCATGGGCAGGATTGAAGCGTCGCGCGACGGGCGTGTGGTGGCCATCCTGACACCTGAAAAGCGGTTTTATCCCATCGCCGGGATGCCCACGACTGAAGCCGCGATTGACTACAAAATTCACCGCGACCTTTATATCACGCTGGGCGATCCGCAGGATAATGGCGGCTGGGCCGTTCGGACCTATATCAAACCCTTTGCCAACTGGCTGTGGTTTGGCTGTTTCCTGATGGCTTTGGGCGGGATTTTCAGTCTGAGCGATCGGCGCTTCCGCGTCGCGGCGGGTGCGCGCAGTGACCCCAAAGGCGCGGTGCCTGCGGAATGACACTGACGCGCGCCTTGATCCTGTCACTGGCTCTGCTTGGCAGCCCCACTTTAGCGGTGCAGCCAGATGAAATCCTGCCCGATCCCGCGATGGAGGCGCGTGCCCGCGATATCTCCGCCGGCCTACGCTGTCTGGTCTGCCGCAACGAATCCATCGACGAATCGAATGCGGACCTCGCCCGCGACATGCGCCTTCTGGTGCGCGAACGGCTGGTCAAAGGCGACAGCAACGCGCAAGTCGTGGCCTTCATCGTCGAGCGGTATGGGGAATATGTCCTGCTGCGTCCGACCACGGACGGGACGAACCTGCTGCTATGGTATTCCGCACCGATCCTATTCGTGATCGCTTTGGGTTCGTCCCTGATCTACTTACGTCGGCGCGCGACTGCTCCCGAACCTGTCGGGGCGGCACTGGATGAGACAGAACAACGCCGGTTGCGCGAAATCCTGAAAGAGTGACGCTCGGTCCGGGCTTTCCTTCGCGCCTGCGCTCGCTAAGGTGCTGATCAACAACCTTGTGCGAGGAACCATGCTTTACGACACGATCATCGCCACGAATACCGACGGGGTCGGGGTCATCACTCTGAACCGCCCCGAGATGATGAACGCGCTGAACCGTCAGATGCGGGCCGAACTGACCCATGCGCTGAAGGACTTGGCGCGCGCGGCCCGCGTGCTGGTCCTGAAGGGCGCAGGGCGCGCGTTCTGCTCGGGTCAGGATCTGGGCGATGGCGGCAGTGCTGCCAAGATCGATCTCGAACGCACGCTGCGCGAGGAATATGAACCCATGCTGCGCGCGATCTATGACGCGCCCGTGCCAGTCATCGCGGCGGTGAACGGGGCTGCGGCAGGGGCAGGGTGCAATCTGGCACTCGCCGCCGATGTGGTCATCGCGCATCACGATGCCGTGTTCATCCAAGCCTTTTCCCGCATCGGCCTGATCCCTGATGCGGGCGGCACCTATTTCCTGCCGCGTCAGGTAGGTTTCGCGCGCGCCATGGGCGCGATGCTGTTTGCAGAACGCATCAGCGCACAGAAAGCCGCCGATTGGGGAATGATCTGGGAAACGGCCCCCGACTCTGAATTTGAGGCCCGCTGGCAAGCCCGCGCCCGCGCGCTTGCAGACGGGCCGACCATCGCGCTTGCCAATATCCGCAAAGCAGTGCGCACAAGCCTGTCGAACACGCTTGGCGATCAACTTGCCCTTGAAGCGCGCTTGCAGGCCGAAGCAGGCAAAACCCGCGACTTCCAGGAGGGCGTGCTGGCATTCCTTGAAAAGCGGCCCGCGAAATTCGAAGGCCGCTAAACGCGCCTGCGACTTTATCTTGCGAAAAATACTCTCGGGGGGGCGGGGGGGCAGACAGCCCCCCGGCTTTGTCCAGAAGGCGCAACTTCAGCTTTGTGGATCAGGCCCGCGCCATTCGCCCTGTTCCTTCAAGGCTTCCATCACTTCGCGCGGCATATAGGTTTCGTCATGCTTGGCCAAGATCTCGGATGCCTGAAACACGCCATCAATAAAGCGACCAGTGCCGACCATGCCTTCATTCTCGCTGAACAGGTCCGGCAAGATGCCGCGATAATGCACTTCGACAGAGGCAGGGCCATCTGTCACGCGAAACACCACCGTATCGGATTGACCACGGATGATAGAGCCGGGCTCGACCAACCCGCCAATTCGGAAGACTTCCTTGGGCGAGGGTGGATCGGCGACGACCTGACTAGGCGAGCGGAAGAAATTGATCCCATCGCGCATCGCAAAGCCGATCAGTGCTGTTGACAGAGTCAGCGCCACAGCGGCGACTGCAATCACCTGAACACGGCGTGTTTTCTTGAGGTTCTTCATGCCTCACCCCTTTCCGTCACGGGAACACGGGCGCGCCCATCAATCCCGTCGTCTCAATAAGTCCCAACATCAGGTTCGCGTTCTGCAGCGCCTGCCCGCTCGACCCCTTGCACAGGTTATCGAGCACCGCCACCACCATCGCGCGCCCCGGTATGCGGTCGCCCACGACCCCGATATGCACGAAATTGGACCCACGCACATCATGTGTCGAGGGGGTTGTGCCAAAAGGTAGCACGCAAATAAATGACTCAGCGCAATATCTGTCGTGCAAAACCGCGTGAATTTCGCGTGCATCGCCATCGAGCCACGCGGTCGCCAGAATGCCGCGGTTCATTGGCAGCAGATGCGGCGTGAATTGAATGCGCACGTCGCGGCCTGCAATGGCGCTGAATTCTTGGTCGAACTCGCCCAAATGGCGATGCGTGCCGCCCACGCCGTAAGCGTTCGTCCCTTCGGAGAGTTCCGCGTGCAGCAGGTTTTCCTTCAGCGACCGCCCGGCACCGGATACCCCGCATTTCAGGTCCAGAATGATCCGGTCGAGATCAATGCAAGCAGCTTCAATCAAGGGCCGCAGAATATACTGCCCTGTCGCCGCGTTGCAGCCTGTGCCCGCCACCAGCCGGGCGTTGCGAATGTCGTCGCGGTAGAATTCCGTCAGGCCATAGACGGCCTCGGCCTGCAAGTCGGGGGCGGCGTGGGGCTGGCCATACCACTTCTCATAGGCGGCCGGGTCGCGCAGGCGGAAATCGGCGGACAGGTCCACGATTTTCAAATCGCGCGGCAAGTCCTTGATAACGGCTTGGCTGGTCGCATGGGGCAGCGCGCAGAAGGCCAGATCGATGCCTGCGAAATCCACATCCTCGATCCGGCCAAGCGTCGGCAGGTCCATATGGCGCAGAAACGGGAACACCTGCGCCATCGCCATCCCCGCCTTGCGCTCGCCCGTGAGCGCCGTGATTTGCATGTCAGGATGGGTGGCCAGAAGCCGGACAAGCTCTGCGCCCGTATAGCCAGAGGCGCCGAGAATGGCGATGCGTTTGCTCATGCGTGGTCTTTCCGTGCGGCTGTTGCGCCAAAGATGAGTATTTGAAGCAAGATAAAGCTCATGCCTGCGTGAAGTTGATCTGGCGGCGCAGGAATTGGGTGGCCTTGCGCGACACGTTCACAGGCTCGCCCGTGGTCAGATAGGCGCTGTGCTGCCCCGGTCCGATCATGGCGGGGCGGCGCGTCAGGTAATCGGCCAGACTGTCCGCCACCAAGCGCGGTTGCGAATAGACGGCGACATTGGGGCCGAGCGCCTCGCGAAACGCATGTTCGACAAGCGGGTAATGCGTGCAGCCCAACACCGCCGCATCGGGGCGCGGCATCCGGCGAAGGAGCGATTCGACATGGGAATGCACCAGCGCTTCCGCGAGTTGCATGTCGCCCTGTTCGATCGCGTCCACCACGCCACCGCAGGGTTGCGCTTCCACATCCACGCCGATCGCGCGGAAGGCGAGTTCGCGCTGAAACGCGCGGCTGCTGACCGTGGCAGGGGTTGCAAACAGCGCCACATGCTTGACCGTCACTTCGCGGGGGGGCGAGTTGTCGCCCCATTGGCGTTCCGTCAGCGCCTCGATCAACGGCACGAACACGCCCAGAACGCGCTTGTCGGCGGGCACCCAGGTTTCCTGCATCCGCTTGAGCGCCGCGGCGGACGCTGTGTTGCAGGCCAGGATCACCAGATCGCAGCCCTCGGCCCAGAGCCGTTCAACGCCCGCGCAGGTCAGGTCGTAAATGTCGTTCGCGGTGCGAACCCCATAGGGAGCATGGGCATTGTCGCCCAGATAGACGAAGGGCACATCGGGCAGTTTTTCCAAGAGCGCGCCCAACACCGTCAGCCCGCCCAGACCTGAATCGAATACGCCCACGGCCATCGGATATCCCCCCTGCCTGCCTTGCGCTTTGAATAGGACGGGGGCAGGGGAAAATCCAGTGCTTTACTCGGCGGCCATCTGGACCGAGGGGGTGTCGAAAGCTACAAGCAATTCCGCCCGACGCTTGGCGGCCGCATCCGCATTGCGGTGCTTGACCGGGCCGAAGCCGCGGATGGTCAGGGGCAGTTCCGCGAGTTCCACGGCAATCGCGTGGTTTGCAGGCGTGAGCCCCGCCACAAGCTGTGGGATCAGGCGTTCATACTCGCGGATCAGCGCGCGCTCCATCCGCCGCTCGGCCGTGTAGCCAAACGGGTCCAGAGGCGTGCCGCGCAGGGCTTTGAGCTTGGCAAGGATCGCGAAGCCCTTCAGCATGGCAGGACCAAAGGCCCGCTTCTTGGGCCGCCCGTCGCTGCCCATCCGCGACAAAAGCGGGGGGGCGAGGTGGAAGCGGGGGGTGAAATCGCCCTCGAATTCCGCCCGCGCCTTGTCGAGCGTTTGCAGATGCAGCCGCGCCACCTCAAATTCGTCCTTGTAGGCCAAGAGCTTGTGATAGCCCAAGGCCACGGCCTCGCGCAGGCGCGGGTCCTGAACGCTGTCCACCAGCTTGCGGTAGCGTTTGGCGAGCCGTGCGGATTGGTACGCGGTCAGGTGCTGTTCGCGGAAGGCGATCTTTTCATCCAGTGTCTTGAGCTTTGCAACCACCTGCGCCGCGATGACCTTTGCTGCATCCGCCTGTACCACGACTGACCAGCGGCCCAAGGCAAAGGCGCGGGTATTGCCCGCCACTTGCGCCTTGTTCAGTTCAATCGCGCGAAGTATGGCGGCTTCTGTCAGCGGCACAAGCCCCATCTGCCAAGCCGCGCCCAAAGCGATCATGTTGGAATAGATGCTGTCGCCCAGAAGCCGCTTGGCGAGTTCGGAGTAATCGAACAGATGCACCTTGTCCCCCAGCCGCGCTTGCAGGGCGATTTTCAGGTCGGCGGCGGGGATGCGGAATTCGGTGTTGCGGGTGAACTCGCCCGTGATGATTTCATGCGCGTTGACTGCCGCGCCCGTCTGGCCCGTGCGCATCAGGCCAAGGGTCTTTGCCCCTGCCGTCACGACCAGATCGCCCCCAATAACACAATGCGCCTCGCCCACCGCGACGCGGATCGCGCTGATATCGTCAGGCTTGTTGGCAAGCCTGCAATGGATATGCACTGCGCCGCCCTTTTGCGCGAGGCCCGCCATCTCGATCACGCCCGCGCCCTTGCCGTCTAGCTGGGCTGCCTGCGCCAGGATCGCGCCGATCGTCACAACGCCCGTGCCGCCGACACCGGTGATGACGATGTTATGCGTGCCATGGATCGCGGGCAGGGTGGGTTCGGGCAGGTCGGGCAGCGCGATGTCAGCGGTTGCGGCCTTTTTCACCTTGGCCCCTTCGAGCGTGACAAAGGACGGACAAAAGCCCTTGAGGCAGGAAAAATCCTTGTTGCACGACGATTGGTCAATCGCACGCTTGCGCCCCAACTCGGTTTCCACAGGCACGATGGAGACGCAATTCGATTGCACGCCACAATCTCCGCAGCCTTCGCACACGTCAGTATTGATGAACACGCGCTGGTCGGGGTCGGGGAATTGGCCGCGCTTGCGCCGGCGGCGCTTTTCCGCCGCGCAGGTCTGAACATACAGGATCACGGACACGCCCTTGACCCCGGCCATCTGGCGCTGCACCGCGTCCATGTCCGCGCGCGGGTGCCATGCGACGCCCGCCGGAAAGTCGCTGCGCTTGGGTTCTTCCTTTTCGTCAAACACTACAGCCAGCGTTTGCACCCCCATCGCCACCAATTCGCGCGCGATGCGGTCTGCGGTCAGCCCGCCTTCGTTCTTCTGCCCGCCGGTCATGGCGACCGCGTCATTGAACAGGATCTTGTAGGTGATGTTGGTGCCTGCGGCCAAGGCCGCCCGGATCGCCTGCGCGCCCGAATGGTTATAGGTGCCGTCGCCCAAGTTCTGGAACACATGCGCGCGGTTGGAAAACGGCGCCTCGCCGATCCAGTTCGCGCCCTCGCCGCCCATCTGGGTGAAGCCCGTGGTGTTGCGGTCCATCCACTGGACCATGTAGTGACAGCCAATCCCCGCATAGGCGCGGTGGCCATCGGGCACGCGGGTGCTGGTGTTGTGCGGGCAGCCCGAGCAATAATAGGGCAGGCGCGCGGCCAAGTCGGTAGCGTTATCCGCGCGCCGGGCATCGGCCAGCATCGCAAGCCCCGCGCGGATGCGGTCCGTGTCGCGCCCTTCCTCGATCAGGATCGCGCCCAGTTTCTCGGCGATCATGATGGGGTCGAGCGCGTAGCGGGTGGGGAACAGTTCCACCTGCCGCCCGTTTTCCCATGTATCGCCCTTGTGCCAGCCATAGACACGGCGGCCGCGGCGGTCGTCGAAAATGGCTTCCTTGACCTGCACCTCGATCAGCTTGCGCTTTTCCTCGACGACGACGATCAGTTCCAACCCCTCGGCCCAGTCGTGGAAACTGGTCATGTCGAGCGGAAATGTCTGGCCGATCTTGTAGGTGGTCAGGCCAAGGCGGTTCGCCTCTGCCTCGTCGATCCCGAGCAGATGCAGCGCATGGACCAGATCGAGCCAGTTCTTGCCCGCCGCCACAAAACCGATCTTGGCCCCCGCGCGGCCCCAAACGCGCTTGTCCATGCCATTGGCGCGGGAAAACGCTTCCGCCGCAAAACGCTTGTAGTCGATCATCCGCGCTTCCTGCGCCACAGGCGTGTCCAGAAGGCGGATGTTCAGCCCACCCTCGGGCAGGGTGAAATCGGGGGTGACAAAGGCCATGCGGTGGGGGTCGCCGTCGACGATGGCGGTGGCCTCCACAGTGTCCTTCATGGTTTTCAGACCCACCCAGACGCCTGCGAAACGCGACAAAGCATAGCCGTAATGGCCGAAATCCAGCACTTCCTGCACGCCCGCAGGCGAGAGCACCGGGATATAGGCATCCACCATCGCCCAATCGGATTGATGCAGCACAGTGGACGATTCGCCCGTATGGTCATCGCCCATCGCCACCAGCACACCGCCATGGCGCGAGGTGCCCGCCATATTGGCATGGCGGAACACATCGCCCGTGCGGTCCACGCCCGGCCCTTTGCCATACCACAGGCCAAAGACGCCATCGAAGCGCCCTTCGCCGCGCAATTCGGCCTGTTGCGTGCCCCAAAGGGCGGTCGCGGCCAGATCCTCATTCAGCCCTTCTTGGAACGTCACTTGTGCGGCTTCCAACAACTTGCGCGCCTGCGTCATCTGTTGGTCCACAGCGCCAAGCGGCGAGCCGCGATAGCCTGTCACCAGCCCTGCTGTATTCAGCCCCGCCGCCCGGTCGCGCGCGGCTTGGGCCAACATCAGCCGGACCAGTGCTTGCGTGCCGTTTAAAAGCACAGGTGATTTGGTGACGTCAAATCTGTCCGCGAGCGAGATATCGTGGCGTGTCATCTGCATCCTCCCAGAGCATCTGCCCGCATTATAGGTCAATATATCTGACCTACAAAATGAAATTTCCGACAAACTTTGCTTTTGTCATGCGCGCGAGGTCGCTAGAGGATAGTTTCATGTTTGCGGCAACAAAGCGCGATGGCGGGGCAAAATGGACTGGGACAGGCTCAGAATCTTTCACGCGGTCGCCGATGCGGGCAGCCTGACCCATGCGGGCGATACGCTGCAATTGTCGCAATCGGCCGTCAGCCGCCAAATCCGCGCGCTTGAAGAGGCGCTGGACACGGTCCTGTTCCACCGCCACGCACGCGGGCTGATTCTGACCGAGCAGGGCGAATTGCTGTTTGAAGCAACCAAATCCATGGCCCGCTCGCTCGAAGCAGCCTCCGCGCGCATCCGCGATGCCGAGGATGAAGTGGTGGGCGAATTGCGCGTGACCACGACCACGGGCTTTGGCACGCTGTTTCTGGCCCCGCGCCTGACCACGCTTTATGCGCAATACCCGGACCTGAAGATCGACCTGATGCTCGAAGAGCGCGTGCTTGACTTGCCTATGCGCGAAGCCGATGTGGCCATCCGCATGAAAGAGCCCAGCCAAGCCGATCTGATCCGCAAGCGGCTGATGACGGTCAACATGCGGCTTTATGCCAGCGCCGAATATCTGCGCGCGGCTGGTACACCCACGACACTTGACGAACTTGTTGATTTCCGGCTGATTTCGCAAGCGATCACGTCTGCGCAGGTCAGCGCGGGCGCGCAACTGATCCGCGAATTGACCGCGCGGCCGTTGCGGTCAAGCTTCACGGTCAACAACTATTTCGGCGTGTTGCAGGCCGTTCTGAACAATCTCGGGATCGGCGTTTTGCCCGATTACGTGTCCGAAGATTTCCCCGAATTGATCCATGTCCTGCCCGATGTGGCGAGCGGGGATATCCCGGTTTTTCTGGCCTACCCCGAAGAATTGCGCCATTCGCGCCGGATTTCGGCATTTCGCGAATTCGTGACCGAGGAAATTCAGGCCTATAGGCGCGCGCGGCAGGCATAAGCTGTACAACCTTGAGGCATGATTGCAACGCATACCGGCAATGATGCAGGTGCAAGATAATTTAACTTGCGTAGCGCCTACTAAATAACCTATCTGAAAATTGTGATGTTTGGCTTGTCCTGCATCATTACCTCCCTGTTGGACTTGGGCCGAGCTTTTGCTCGGCCGTTTTTTTGTGCTGCGACAGCGCAAGTCTTTTTCATATCATCGTTGTGCGGGCCTTTCCCCCCTTTGCGCTTTCCCCTAAGAGGCTGCCAAAGACCAGCCGCCGGAGGCCGCGATGCAAGACCCTGCCCTGACCCCTGACCTGATCGCCGCGCATGGGCTGAAGCCTGACGAATACCAGCGCATCCTCGACATTATCGGGCGGGAACCAACTTTCACCGAATTGGGCATTTTCAGCGCGATGTGGAACGAGCATTGTTCCTACAAATCATCGAAGCGCTGGCTGCGCACGCTGCCCACCTCTGGGCCGCAAGTGATCTGCGGTCCGGGCGAGAATGCGGGCGTGGTCGATATCGGCGACGGGCAGGCCGTCATCTTCAAGATGGAAAGCCACAACCACCCCAGCTACATCGAACCCTATCAGGGGGCCGCGACAGGTGTGGGCGGTATCCTGCGCGATGTGTTCACAATGGGCGCGCGGCCTATCGCCGCGATGAATGCGCTGTCTTTTGGCGAGCCGTCCCACCCCAAGACGGCACATCTTGTGCGCGGGGTCGTGGAAGGGATCGGCGGCTATGGCAATGCCTTCGGCGTGCCCACTGTGGGCGGCGAGGTGCGCTTTCACCGCGCCTATAACGGCAATTGTCTGGTCAATGCCTTTGCCGCGGGCTTGGCTGATGCCGACAAGATTTTCTACTCGGCGGCAAGCGGCGTGGGCATGCCTGTTGTCTACCTTGGTGCCAGGACAGGCCGCGACGGGGTGGGCGGGGCCACGATGGCGAGCGCCGAATTTGACGATACGATCGAGGAAAAACGCCCCACTGTGCAAGTGGGCGACCCGTTCACCGAAAAGAGGCTGCTGGAAGCGTGCTTGGAGTTGATGGCCTCGGGCGCGGTCATCTCCATTCAGGATATGGGCGCGGCTGGCCTGACCTGTTCAGCGGTCGAGATGGGCGACAAGGGCGGTTTGGGCATCAAGCTGCAACTCGACAATGTGCCGCAACGCGAAACGAACATGACGGCCTATGAGATGATGCTGTCGGAAAGCCAAGAGCGCATGCTCATGGTACTGAAACCGTCGATGGAGGCAGAGGCGCGCGCGATTTTCGTCAAATGGGATCTGGATTTCGCCATCATCGGCGAAACCATCCCTGAAGATCGCTTCCTGATCCTGCATGGCAATGACGTGAAAGCGGATTTGCCGCTGTCGAAACTGTCGTCGAACGCGCCGGAATATGACCGCCCGTGGGTGGAAACGCCTGCGCCTGCGGCTTTGGGCGCGCTGCCTGACATCAGCGCTTTGGATGCGCTGCGCGTCCTGATCGGCGCGCCGTCCTACGCGCACAAGGCGTGGGTGTGGGAGCAGTATGACGCCCAAGTGATGGCCGACACGATCCGCGCACCGGGTCTGGGCGCAGGGGTCGTGCGGGTGCATGGCACGACCAAAGCGCTTGCCTTCACCAGCGATGTGACCCCGCGCTATGTGAAAGCGAACCCTTTTGAGGGTGGCAAACAGGCCGTGGCAGAAGCCTATCGCAACTTGACCGCCGTGGGCGCGCGGCCCTTGGCCACGACCGACAACCTGAATTTCGGCAACCCAGAAAAGCCCGAAATCATGGGGCAATTTGTAGGCGCGATCAAAGGGATCGGCGCGGCCTGTAGCGCGCTCGATATGCCCATCGTGTCTGGTAATGTCAGCCTTTACAACGAAACGGACGGTCGCGCCATTCTGCCCACGCCCACGATCGGGGCGGTGGGGTTGCTTGATCACGTGGACGATCTGATTGCGGGCCGCCCCGTTGCAGGTGATCTGGCTGTCGTGATCGGGGCAACACACGGCCATATGGGCCAATCGGCGCTGCTGGCGGAAATGGGGATCGAGGCCGGTGACGCGCCCCCGGTCGATCTGGACGCCGAGCGCCGCAATGGCTGCTTCCTGCGCGCGGGTCGCAAACTGGTGCGGGCCGCCACGGACCTGTCCGATGGCGGGCTGGCACTGGCGGCTTTTGAAATGGCCGAAAGCGCGTGCATGGGTGTCACCCTGACCGCAAGCGACCTGCCGACACTTTACGGCGAGGATCAGGCGCGCTATCTGCTCGCCGTGGATGCAACCCATCTGGACGCTTTGCAGGACGCCGCCCAAAGTGCAGGCGTGACGCTGACGGTTGCAGGGCAGTTCGGCGGGACAGAAGTCGTGTTCGGCACCGAAGCCACAGACCTTGCGGGCCTCTCGGACCTCTATCGCGGTGCCTTCGCCGCTGCTCTGGGCTAAGGAAAGCCGATGACAAAATCCATCGTTCTGTCCAGCGATCACGCCGCAGTCGATCTGCGCCAAGCCATCGCGCGCCACCTGAGCGCGCGGGGCTTCACTGTCACCGACCTTGGCCCTGCAACGGCTGAAAGCGTCCATTACCCCGCCCAAGCGCAGGCCGCTGCTGAACGGGTCGCAACGGGCGAGTTCGACCTTGGCATCCTGCTTTGCGGGACAGGGCAGGGGATCATGATGGCCGCGAACAAGGTGCGCGGCATTCGCTGCGGCGTCTGCGCGGACCCCTATTCGGCGGCCATGACGCGGGCGCATAACAATGCCAACATGATCGCTTTAGGCGCGCGGGTGCTGGGCGAGGGGCTGGCGCTGTCCATTGTGGACGCCTTCGTGGATACCGAGTTTGAGGGCGGACGCCACGCGACGCGCGTGGACATGATCAGCGCGCTCGAGGGCTGACCCTTGATAACCCCCCGTGGCGGGGTTACATCTGCCCCAAAAGACATTGCGAGGCCCCCATGCCCATAACTGCCCCCGAAATCGAAGACCTGCTGCGCGAAAGCTTTCCGCAAGCCAAGATTACGATCACTGACCTTGCGGGCGACGGCAACCATTACGCCGCCGAAGTGATCGATGAAAGCTTCCGTGGCCTGAACCGCGTGCAGCAACAGCGCGCGGTCTATGCTGCCCTGAAAGGCAAGATGGATGGCAGCCACGGCGAATTGCATGCCCTTGCGCTGACGACCAAAGCCCCCGATTGATCCCGACTGACCAAGGATAGACCGCCATGAGCGCTACTGACACGATCCGCGAAACCGTGACCAACAATGACGTCGTGCTCTACATGAAGGGCACCAAGACCATGCCGCAATGCGGCTTTTCCAGCCGTGTGGCCGGTGTGCTGAATTTCATGGGCGTCGAATTCAAGGATGTGAACGTGCTCGCCGATGAAGCCATCCGCAACGGCATCAAGGAATACAGCGACTGGCCCACGATCCCGCAGCTTTATGTAAAGGGCGAATTTATCGGCGGCTGCGACATTGTCACGGAAATGACGCTCTCGGGCGAATTGGATCAGTTGTTCGACGCCAAGGGCATCACCTACGACAAGGACGCCGCTGACAAGATCCGTGAAGCCAACGCCTGATCGGCTTGACTGCTCGTTCCGGAAAAAAAACCCGTCGCGCTGCGCGACGGGTTTTTTTTCACGTCACGACAGGAAGATTCCCGCCACGACCATCATCAGCCCCAAGGTGGAAACAGCGAGCGCCGCGAAATTGACAAGCACAGCCTTGTGCATTTTGGCGCGCAAGCTGGTTTCATCCAGCCCCGCCTTGCGCAGTTTCATCACATACAGGATGCACCAGACAAGCCCTGCAACCCCGGCCAACGACACCGCTGCACCCGCCCAAACAAGCATTTCCATTGGCTTAATCCTGTAACAGGGCCGCGACACCGGGAAGTGTCTTGCCCTCCATCCATTCAAGGAATGCGCCCCCCGCGGTCGAAACATAGGTGAAGCGCGGACCAGCGCCCGCTTTGTTCAGCGCGGCCACTGTATCGCCCCCACCTGCGACAGAGACAAGCGCGCCGCTCGCAGTCAGATCAGCCGCAGCCTGTGCGGCGGCATTTGTGGCGGCGTCGAAGGGTTCAAGTTCAAACGCGCCCAAGGGGCCGTTCCAGACAAGCGTTTTGCAGGTGGTGAACAGGTCTGAGATTGCCGAAGCTGTGTCCGGGCCTGCATCGAGGATCATTGCATCGTCCGGGCATTGGTCCGCAGGGAGCACGTCATGCGGCGCATGGGCGGCAAAAGCGCGCGCGACCACGATATCGCGGGGTAGGTGGATGGTGCAGCCAGCGCCCGTCGCGCGCGCCAGAATATCGCGGGCCGTGTCGGCCATGTCGCGTTCAGCGAGGGATTTTCCGATGGGCAGCCCTTGGGCCACCAGAAATGTATTCGCCATGCCGCCGCCGATCACCAGATGATCGACTTTGGTGATCAGGTTGGACAGCAAATCGAGTTTGGTGGACACTTTCGCCCCCCCCACAATCGCCACAACTGGCCGCGCGGGTGTGCCAAGAGCCGCGTCAAGCGCGCGCAGCTCCGCCTCCATCAAGCGACCCGCGCAGGATGGCAACCTGTGCGCGATCCCCTCGGTCGAGGCATGGGCCCGATGCGCGGCCGAAAACGCGTCATTCACATAAATGTCGCCCAAAGCGGCTATGGCGGCTGCAAGCATCGCGTCATTGGCTTCCTCGCCCGCATGGAAGCGGGTGTTTTCGAGCAGCAGCACACCGCGTTCGGGCAGGGCTACGACAGCCTGCTTTGCGGGGGCACCGATGCAATCCTCGGCGAAGGCCACATCTTCGCCCAGAGCCGCCGACAATGCAGGCAGAATATGCGACAACGACATTTCCGGCACGCGCTTGCCTTTGGGGCGGTCGAAATGCGCAAGCAGCACCACGCGCCCGCCCTTGGCCTGAATGTCGCGGATCGTGGGCAGGATGCGGTCGATGCGGGTCGTGTCGGTCACGCGGCCCGCCTCCATCGGCACGTTGATGTCGACGCGGACCAAAGCGGTCTTGCCGTTGAAATCCATGTCGTCGAGTGTCTTGAAGTCCATGACTTACCCCCGCAAAGTTTGGCGCTATGTGGCGCGAAAGGGAGGGTGGGGTCAATGGGGCCCGGCCTGTTTCCTAAGCCGGACCCCACACGGCCTCAGACGCTGCGCCGCCCACCGGTCAGGGCGAAGTACAAGCCGCCGGCCATCAGCAGCAAGTGAAACTGGTTGAAGATCACCCAGTCCGCAGGCGTGCCCCCATAGGCCACGAACAGCACACCCAGCACGATGACAGCAAGGCCTGCGCCCGCGATGCGCGTCAGCAAATTGCCCAAAGCACCGCGCAGGAAACCTGCGACAATCAGAAGCGCGCCCGCGCCGATCTCGCCCACAGCCGCCAAGGCCCACAGCGCAAAGGGCAACCCGAAACCGGCTGCGGCATCCGCAGAGAGCGGGAATTTGTCGATCCCTTGCTGCACCAGCACCAGCGCCAGCGGCAGGCGCAGCAGCCAATGCGCATGTGTCCCGCGCGGCAGCGCGCGCGAGGTGCGCACGAAAACATCCGATGTGTAAGCCATTGTCGTGATCCTTTCTGTCTTAAAGTTATGTCAGGGTTACGGACCTGTTTTGCGCCCGGATCAGCAAAATCGGACAGATGGGACAGCCTGTCGCAGGGGGACAGGGGCTTTCCTTGGGGGGCACTCTTGGCTAGGGTGCGCCAATATTTCTGCAAAGGAGCCGACAGATGGCCGAGATCAAAGACCCCGAAAACACCATCCTGATGGAATTGCGCACTGGCACTGTGGTGATCGAGCTTCTGCCCGATGTCGCGCCCAGGCACAGTGCGCGCATGAAGGAACTCGTACGCGCGGGCGCCTATGACAATGTCGTGTTCCACCGCGTGATCGACGGCTTCATGGCGCAGACGGGTGATGTTGCAAATGGCAACACCGAAAACGGCTTCAACCTGCGCCGGGCTGGCACGGGTGGTTCGGACCTGCCTGATCTGCCTGCGGAATTCTCTGGCATACCGCATGACCGGGGCACTTTGGGCGCTGCGCGGTCGAGCAATCCCAACAGCGCCAACAGCCAGTTCTTCATCAATTTCAATGACAACCATTTCCTGAACCGCCAATACACAGTCTATGGGCGCGTGATTTCGGGGATGGAGCATGTGGACGCCATCGTGCGCGGCGAACCGCCTGCAAACCCTGACAAGATGCTCAGCGTGAAGGTTGCCGCCGATGCGTGACAAGTGGCTGTTTGCGGCCCTATTCGCTGTCGGTGTGGCGATCTTGGGCGGCCGGATCTATGGCGAATTCGCCACCCCTGCGAAAGCACAAGTGCCCGCCGACTTCGCAGGCCCCGTGCTGGTGATCGAGGTCGCGGGCGAGGCCAATGGCACGCTGCGCCTTGCCCTGCGCGAGGATCTGGCACCCGGCCATGTGGCGCAGATTGTCACTTTGGCCGAGCAGGGCGCGTATGACGGCGTGGTGTTTCACCGCGTGATCGACGGCTTCATGGCGCAGACGGGCGATGTGGAACATGGGCGGCTGGACGGCAATCCGCGGCTTTGGGGCACCGGCGCGTCCGATCTGCCCGATCTGGCGGCCGAATTCACCGACGAGCCCTTCGTGCGCGGCGTGGTCGGCATGGCGCGCTCGCAAAACCCCAACAGCGCCAACAGCCAGTTCTTCATCATGTTCGCGCCTGCGCCGCATCTGAACGGGCAATATACTGTCGTGGGCCAGATGATCGACGGGTTTGACGTGCTGGACGCGATCAAGCGCGGCACAGGTGGAAATGGCGCGATCGTCGGCGCACCGGATGTGATGACGCGGGTCACAGTCGAGCGGTAATGGCCCTGCGGGCCATCCACCGCGTCCCGGATAAAAACACGAAAAAGGCCCCCTGCGCGGGGGCCTTTTTGCTATTTTGATCCGGCAAGGGGCGCTTCTTCCTGTCGCAATTTCGAACCGCAAAAGTCTTTCAACTTTTGCTGAACTTGCTTCATCCGAGCGAGGTGCTGACGGCGGATTCCGGCAATTCCTCGTCAAAGCAGCGCTGGTAGAATTCGGCCACGGTCTTGCGCTCCAGCTCGTCGCATTTGTTGAGGAAACTCAGGCGGAACGCATAGCCGATTGAGCGGAAGATGCGCGCATTCTCGGCCCAGTTGATGACGGTGCGGGGCGACATGACGGTGGACAGGTCGCCATTCATGAACGCCGTCCGCGTCATGTCGGCCACAGTCACCATCTGGCTGATTTCCTTGCGCCCTTTGGCCGTGTTGTAGGCGGGGTTCTTGGCCAGAACGATGGCCGCTTCGGCGTCGTGGGACAGGTAGTTGAGCGTGGCCACCAGTGACCAGCGGTCCATCTGCGCCTGGTTGATCTGCTGCACCCCATGATAGAGGCCTGTCGTATCCCCCAAGCCCACAGTGTTCGCAGTCGCAAACAGCCGGAAGGACGGGTGGGGCGTGATGATTTCGTTCTGGTCCAGAAGCGTCAGCTTGCCATCATGTTCGAGCACGCGCTGGATGACGAACATCACATCCGGGCGGCCTGCATCATATTCGTCGAAGACGATCGCCACGGGGTTGCGCAGTGCCCAAGGCAGGATGCCGTCCTGAAACTCGGTCACCTGCACGCCGCCTTTCAGCTTGATCGCGTCCTTGCCGATCAGGTCGATGCGCGAGATATGGCTGTCAAGGTTCACGCGCACGGATGGCCAGTTCAGCCGGGCCGCCACTTGTTCGATATGCGTCGATTTGCCCGTGCCGTGATAGCCCTGGATCATCACGCGGCGGTTATAGGCGAAGCCTGCAAGGATCGCCAAAGTCGTGTCGGGGTCGAATTTATAGGTCGCATCCAGCGCGGGCACGCGGTCGGTGGGTTCGGCAAAGCCCTTCACCATCATGTCTGAATCGATGCCGAACACATCGCGGACAGAGATTTCCTCGGTTGGTTTGGTATGTGCCGTCATGTCGTGGTTCCGCCTGATATCTTGCTAGGGGTTTCTGGAACATATCCCGCGCAGGCGCAAGGGGAAGGGTCACGCGGGCGCGACCATCAGCCCGCGCAGACCGTGGAAATGGTAGATATCGGCATAAACGGGTTGTCCTGCGAGCTGCAGGCGGGGCAGGCGGGTGGTCAGCGCGTGCAGCGCAAGCCGCAGTTCCAGCCGCGCGAGGGGGGCACCGAGGCAGAAATGCAGCCCCGCCCCGAAGGCCAGATGCGGCTTGATGGGCCGGGTCGGGTCGAAGCGGGTGGCATCGTCCCACATTTGCGGGCAGCGATTGGCGGCCCCGAGCAGGCAGGCGACTTGGGTGCCTTTGGGGATGATGCGGCCCATCACGTCGATATCGTCATAAGCCCAGCGTGTGAACAGGTGCAGCGCGGGGTCGAAGCGCAGGGTTTCTTCCACCAGCGCTTCCGTCACGGGAAGGCCCCATGCGTCGTGTTCCAGCAGCGTCTTGACGGCATTGCCAATGGAATGGACGGTTGCCTCATGCCCTGCATTCAGAAGCAGGATGCAGGTTGTCACCATTTCATCGGTGGTCAGGTGCTGGCCATCTTCTTCGGCGGCGATCAGATGGGTGATCAGATCATCGGCGGGCGTTGCGCGCCGCTCGTCGATGTAATCGCGGATGAAGTCCACGAAATCAGTTGTGGCGGCGATGGCGCGATCTTCCATCGTGCGGGTGCGGCCCGCTTGATACATGCCCACCATCGCGTTTGACCAGCGCAGCAGGTCGGGGGCCATGGATTCCGGCACCCCCAGCAGGCGCGCGATGATGATGACAGGCAGCGATTGCGCGAAGCCACCGATCAGGTCGAAATCATTGGCGGGTAGTGCGCGGATCAGGTCATCGGCCAATTGGCTGATTTCCGGCGCCAAAGCTGCTATCCGGCGCGAGGTGAAGGCCCGCAACACCAGATTGCGCAGCCGCGTGTGCCGCGGTGGTTCGAGTTCCAGCATCGAATGCGCCTCGACCGCGTAGAAAGGGGCGAGGTGCTTGGGACGGAGCGGCTGCACGAGCGGTTCACGCCCGAAACGGCGGTCGCGCAGGATGGCATTGGCGCTCGCGAAGCTGGTGGCGCAGGTCAGGCTGTAATCCTGCCAGAACACCAGAGGCCCAAGCGCGCGCATGGTGTCATAGGCAGGGTAGGGGTTTTGGACAAAGCCCGCATCTGTCGGGCTTTGTTGGAAGATGGGCAGGCTCACGTCCGGGCAATCGCGTCGATGATCCGCGCCCAGGACCTGATGCCCCGGTGGAAGCTGTCGAGATCGTATTTCTCGTTGGGCGAATGGATCTGGTCGTCGTCTTTGGCAAAGCCGATCAGCATGGAATCCGTGCCAAGGATCGTCTTGAAATAGCCCGCAATCGGGATCGACCCGCCTGATCCGGTGAACGCGGCCGGGCGCGGCCATTCATCCGACAGCGCGCGGCGCGCGGCTTCAAAAGCGGGGTGGCTGGTTTCCATGACGGATGCAGGCGAGGCGCCGTGGTCGATGAACTCGACCTTGCAATCGGCAGGAATGCGGGCGCGCACGAAATCTTGGAACGCCGCGCGGATCGCATGGGGGTCTTGGGTGCCCACCAGCCGGAAACTGACCTTGGCAGAGGCGCGCGCGGGCAGCACAGTCTTGAAGCCCGCGCCCGTATAGCCCGAAATCATGCCGTTGATCTCTGCCGTGGGGCGCGACCAGATCATTTCCAAAGCTGTCCGCCCGGCTTCGCCCGCCGGATGTTTCAGGCCCACCGACCCAAGGAAGGCGTCCGCGTCAAAGCCCAAGCCATCCCATTGCGCGCGCAGCGCATTCGACAGTTCCGGCACGCCGTCATAGAAGCCGGGGATCGTGACACGGCCCTCGTCATCATGCAGGGCGGCCAGAATTTTCGACAGAACGCGGGCAGGGTTCATCGCAGCACCCCCGAAGCTGCCCGAATGCAGGTCGCGGTCGGGGCCATGCACGATGATCTCTTGTCCCACCAGCCCGCGCAGCATGGTGGTGATGGCAGGGGTTTGCGCGTCAAAAAGCCCCGTGTCGCAGATCAGCGCGATATCGGCGCGCAGGGCGTCGTGGTGTTCTTTCATGTAGGGCACGAGGGATGGGGACCCTGACTCTTCCTCGCCTTCCAGAAAAAACGTCAGCTTCACAGGCAGCGACCCATGCACCGACAGCCATGCGCGGCAGGCTTCGACAAAGGTCATCAACTGCCCTTTGTCGTCCGATGACCCCCGCGCGCGGATCACTTTTCCGTTGGGCGTGTCCTGAATTTGCGGATCAAACGGGTCGCTGTGCCACAGGTCGAGCGGGTCCACAGGCTGCACATCGTAATGGCCGTAGAACAAAAGATGCGGCGCGTCTTCGGCCCCGCCATGCGCAACCACCATCGGATGCCCGGTCGTGTCATCACGCCGCGCGTCAAACCCCAAGCCCTTCAAATCCTTGACCAACCAATCGGCTGCCTCGCGCACCTGCGTCTTGTAGGCCGGATCGGTCGAGATCGACGGGATACGCAGCAATGCGCTCAGCCGCTCGAGGGCGGCGGGCAAGTCGCGGTCGATCTGGTCCAGAACGGGGGGAAGGGGGGACGTCATCGGGCTCTCCGTGCTCATTTGTGCTGTACCCTATCAAAGCGCGGCTCACTGTCCAGCCCCGCTGCCGGGCGCTATAACCGACCAAGAATGACGATTCGACCAAGGAGTGCGCCCTTTGTTCCGTTTGCCCATCCTGACCCTTGCAGCCCTGACCCTTGCGGCCCCCCTTGCGGCACAAACCCAGTCAGAGACTTTCACACAAGGCGCGACCGCGATCACCTTGCACTTGCATCCCTTCCTGACCGAGGAGGAAGCGACAATCCTGCGTGTTGTGGGCGAAAGCCCGGATGCGCTGGCGCTTTTCGTTCCCGCAGGCAATGGCTTCGGGGCGCTCGCGCTTGCGCCCGAGGATGGCTTCATCCGCGACGGTTTGCCCGTCGATTCGGCTGCCGCAGTCGCGGAATTACCAGATTTGGCCCAAGCGCGGGATGCGGCACTCGCACAATGCAACAGCGCGCGTTCTGGTGGGGCAGCCTGTGTGGTGGTGCTGGAAATCGCGCCGCGTTAAGAAGCCAACCCAAAGAGAAAGTTCGGAAAAACCCAGTGCCTATGATATTGCGACACTCCGTCACGCCTTTTCGCTGCCCGCTTTTCGTAGCGCGCAGGCTGGAATTGATCTAAGTCAATGGTATACACGTGTATCCTGTCTATTGACGGAAGTGGGATATGCCTTTTAGACCTGTTGCTGGAATAGCAAAAGATCAAGATAAACGAATATGTACCCAGCGCCAGCGAGGGAGAGAAACTTGGACTACACCGACGCACTCGACACAGCCTTGAACCGCCTGCACGAAGAAGGGCGCTACCGGACCTTCATCGATATCGAGCGGACGAAAGGCCAGTTCCCGAATGCGGTCTGGAACAAGCCGGATGGGTCCAAGCAGAACATTGTCGTGTGGTGTGGCAACGATTATCTGGGCATGGGGCAAAACCCGGTTGTCTTGGGTGCCATGCACGAAGCGTTGCAAGCGACCGGCGCCGGGTCGGGTGGGACGCGCAATATCTCGGGCACCACGGTTTATCACAAGCGGCTGGAAGCCTCGCTTGCCGATCTGCACGGCAAGGAAGCCGCACTTGTCTTTACCTCGGCCTATATCGCGAATGATGCGACACTCTCGACATTGCCCAAGCTGTTTCCGGGACTGATCATTTATTCCGATGCGCTGAACCATGCGTCGATGATCGAAGGTGTGCGGCGCAATGGCGGCGCGAAGCGCATCTTCCGGCACAATGACGTGGCCCATCTGCGTGCATTGCTTGAGGCCGACGATCCCAAGGCCCCCAAGCTGATCGCCTTCGAATCGATCTATTCGATGGATGGCGATTTCGGTCCCATCGAAGCAATCTGTGATCTGGCCGATGAATTCGGCGCGCTGACTTATATCGACGAAGTCCACGCGGTGGGCATGTATGGCCCGCGCGGGGCAGGGGTGGCCGAGCGTGACCATCAGATGCACCGAATCGATATCATCAACGGCACTCTGGCCAAGGCTTATGGAGTGTTCGGGGGCTATATCGCTGCGTCTGCCAAGATGTGCGATGCAGTCCGGTCCTACGCACCGGGCTTCATCTTCACCACTTCGCTGCCCCCTGCCGTGGCCGCAGGGGCGGCGGCGTCGGTCGAATATCTGAAAACCGCGCAGCATTTGCGCGATGCGCAGCAACTGAACGCGCGAATCCTCAAAATGCGGCTGCGGGGCCTCGGAATGCCGATCATCGACCATGGCAGCCATATCGTGCCCGTGCATGTGGGCGATCCGGTGCATTGCAAGATGATTTCGGACATGCTGCTTGCGCAATCCGGCATCTACGCCCAGCCCATCAACTTCCCGACTGTGCCGCGCGGCACTGAGCGGCTGCGCTTCACGCCCTCGCCCGTCCATACACCGCGCATGATTGATGATCTTGTGCGCGCCATGGATAAACTTTGGGCCCATTGTGCGCTGAATCGTGCCGATCTGACGGCGTAAGGCGTCTTAGCCCTTCTCATCGCTAACGGTTCCGTGTAGCGTTGTGATAGATACTGTGCAGCCGATGTAGCGGCACGGGTCGGCGGGTACAGGCAAGGTGGCGTTTGCCAAGGGGCGGGAATGAATTGGTTTGGCAGAAAACCGACAGCGCAGGCTGAGGCACCCTCGCCTGCAACCGGATTTGACGATTTCGAGGTGCGATTGGGTGACCTGATGCGGGGCGAACGTGCCACGCTGGGGAAATCACTTCTGGATGTGCAGCGCGAATTGCATATCCGCGCGCCGTACATAGCAGCAATCGAGGCAGGCGATCTGTCGGCCTTTGAAGCGCCAAGCTTCGTTGCAGGTTTCGTGCGCTCTTATGCGCGGTATTTGGGCATGGACCCCGACTGGTGCTTTGCCAAGTTTTGCGCAGAGACCGGCTTTACAGTTGGCCCTGATCTGGGGCGCTCTTTTGCTGCGCCGAAGGTCGAACAGGCCGCGCCCGCTACGCGTGATTTCAACCCGGGCATTCTGGGGCGGGCACAAATGTCTGCACCGCAAGAGCCGATCTGGGCGCGGTTGAACATTCAGGCGATTGGCTCTGTTTCGGTGCTGGTCGTGCTGATTGCCGGGCTTGGCTATGGTGGCTGGCGGGTCTTGCAGGAAGTGCAGCGCGTCAATCTGGTACCTGCGGATCAACCCCCGGCAGTTCTGGCCGATCTTGACCCGCTTTCTGGCGGTGCTGCACCGCGTATAGGCGATGCGGACAGCCCGACCTTGCGTCTTGGTCAGGTTGCAAGCAGCGCTAGCGTTCAGGCGGAAGGGGTCGTGCGACTTTATCGTCCTGAAGCGCTCGATGCGCCGGTGATGGTGTCGCGCGATGGACCGATTGCCGCGATTGTCCCCGCGGCCCGCGATGCTGCCCCCGTCATCGACACAAGTGATGCAATTTCCTTGGCTCTTGGCGATGTCCGCGTGACCCGCGATGGTCCGCCCTTGGTCGAGGTTCTGGCCGTCCGCCCAAGCTGGGTGCGCGTGCGCAGCGCCGATGGCACAGTCATGTTCGAGAAAATTCTCGATGCGGGCGAACGCTATGCTGTGCCCGCGACTGAAGCCCCGCCCACTTTGCGCGCGGGCAATTCCGGCTCGGTCTATTTGCTGGTGGATGGCGCGCCGTTCGGGCCGTTGGCCCCCGGTGCGGCAGTAGTCGATCAGATCGCGCTCTCTGCCGAGGCTGTGGCCGAGCGGTTCACTGTCGCGGACCTGACTGGGGATCGTGACCTCAAGACCTTCATCACTGTCGCGCAGGCAGAATAAGCAGCGCGCGACTGTGCCAAGCTGTCAGCCTTGGTTGTCAGTCTGGGGGCAAAGGGTTATCTTGGCGCGAAAGCCCTGAAAGCCCTGACCGCAAAGGCCCCCGACCCATGGATCACAATCATATCCGCCCGTGGCGCAATATCGAGCGGCGCAAGTCCCGTCAGATCATGGTGGGCAAAGTCCCTGTGGGCGGCGGCGCGCCGATCAGCGTGCAGACCATGACCAACACCGATTCGGGCGATGCGAAAGCCACCATCGCGCAGGTTCTGGCCTGTGCCGAAGCGGGCGCGGATATCGTGCGCGTGTCTGTCCCCGACACGGATGCCAGTCGCGCGCTGCGCGAAGTGTGCCGCGAAAGCCCGGTGCCCATCGTGGCAGACATCCATTTCCACTACAAACGCGCGATTGAAAGCGCAGAAGCGGGGGCGGCCTGCCTGCGGATCAATCCCGGCAATATCGGCGATGCATCCCGCGTGCGCGAAGTGATCAAGGCTGCGCGCGATCATGGCTGCTCCATTCGGATTGGCGTCAATGCAGGCTCGCTGGAAAAGCACCTGCTGGAGAAATACGGCGAACCCTGCCCGGACGCGATGATTGAGTCGGGCCTCGATCACATCCGCATCTTGCAGGACAATGATTTCCACGAATTCAAGATCAGCGTGAAAGCGTCGGATGTGTTTCTTGCCTCTGCCGCGTATATGGGACTGGCCGAGGCCACCGACGCGCCGATCCATTTGGGGATCACCGAAGCGGGCGGGCTGATGACTGGCACAGTCAAATCCGCCATCGGTCTGGGCAATCTGTTGTGGATGGGCATTGGCGACACGATCCGCGTGTCGCTTTCCGCCGATCCGGTCGAGGAAGTGAAAGTTGGCTACGAGATCCTGAAAGCGCTGGGCCTGCGGCACAGGGGCGTGAACATCATTTCGTGCCCGTCCTGCGCGCGGCAGGGCTTTGACGTGATAAAGACTGTATCCATCCTTGAACAGCGCCTTGCCCATATCAAGACGCCCATGAGCCTGTCGATTATCGGCTGCGTCGTGAATGGTCCGGGCGAAGCGCTGATGACGGATGTGGGCTTCACGGGCGGGGGCGCAGGGGCGGGCATGGTCTATCTGGCCGGCAAGCAAAGCCACAAGCTGAGCAACGACCAGATGATCGAGCACATTGTCGAGCAGGTCGAGCGCAAGGCCGCTGAACTGGACGCCGCCCGCGCGGCTACGGAGCAGGCGGCGGAGTGACCCTTCCCCTTTGGCGCTGCACTTGTTAAGCGACGCTCAGGATACTGGGAGAGAGTCATGAAACTTCTGCGTTACGGCCCGGTAGGGGCCGAAAAGCCGGGGATGCTGGACCCGCAGGGTCAAATCCGCGATCTGAGCAGTAAGGTTGCGGATTTTGCGGGGGATACGGTCGCCATTGCGGCCCTCGCGCCGCTGCGCGGGATTGATCCGGAAACCCTGCCCCTGGTTGAAGGCAGGCCGCGCTTGGCCAGTCCGCTTGCATGGGTTCAGAATTTCTACTGCATCGGGCTGAACTACGCCGCCCATGCTGCCGAAACGGGTGCTGCGATCCCGGTTGAGCCGCTGGTGTTTTCCAAAGCCACCACCTCGCTCGCGGGGCCAGAGGATGACATCCTCATCCCACGCGGGTCGCTGCGCACCGATTGGGAAGTCGAGCTTGGCATCGTCATCGGCACGCGCTGCCATCATGTGACCGAGGCCGAGGCGCTGTCCCATATTGCCGCCTATGTCGCGGTGAACGACGTGTCCGAGCGCGATTTTCAAAAGCAGCGCGGCGGGCAATGGATCAAGGGCAAATCGGCCCCAAGTTTTGGCAAGATTGGCCCGTGGCTGGTCAGTGCCGATGAAATCCCGGATCCGCAGGCGCTGGATCTGGCGCTGTGGGTCAATGGCGCGCAGCGCCAAGGGTCGAACACATCTGACATGATCTTCAGCGTCGCGCAGATTGTGTCCTATCTGTCGTCCTTCTTGGAACTGCGCCCCGGTGACGTGATCGCAACGGGCACACCGTCGGGGGTCGGGGCAGGGATGGCACCGCCCACATTCCTTGCCCCCGGCGATCAGGTGCGCCTGGCCGTGCAGGGGCTTGGGGTGCAGGACAGCCGCGTGCGTGCGGCTGACTGACGGTTTACTTCCAGCACGACACCAGCACGCTCAGATCGCCTGCCACCCGCGTCAGCACTTCAGGCGCGAGCGCCACGTCCGAGCGTAGCGTGCCTGAACTGATGCGGTTCGCGCTCAAGAAGCTACGAATGTCGGCGGCAGGGACGGCGAAATTGACCTCGGGTGGCAATTGGCGGGCCGGGTCTTCGGGCTGGCCTAGCAGCAAGGCTGCCACAGAGCCGTTCGGGCCAAAAACCGCGCCGCCCAAGTCGCCCGCGCGCACAGGCGCGGACAGGCGCACCCGGTTGGCTTCGCCATTCAGCCCGGCGGCTTCATCCAGTCGCCCGAAGGTCAGCACAGGCCGTGTTAGCGCATCCTCGAACGAAAAGCCTGCGACAGTGATGGCGCTGCCTGCGGGGACGGGATTTTCGGCAAATTGTGCGAAAGCCAGTGGCACAAGAGGGATTGCAGGTTCCAGAACCGCGACCCCCAAGGCCGGGTCCGAGGCCACGATCCGCGCATCATAAGCCTCGTCCAGTGTCACGCGCCCGCATTGCGCAACCGCGTCAAAGCTGGTCAGAACAGTGCCTTTCGCGTCGATATAGAACCCCGTGCGCGAATAGGCGGGACGGCGCACCGACAGACCCGCGAGCAGGGCTGTGCGCCCGACGATACTGGGTTGGCCTGCGCTGTCAGGCAAGGTGCCACTGACGCCGGCAAAACTGGCCTCCATCATCGGCAGGACACGCGCGATCTGTTCATCCCGCGCTGCAGGCCAGAGCAGCACGAAGCCCTTCACCGCCCCATTGCGCAGGCTCGCTGTAACATGCGCGCGCGCCGTTTCCGTCGCCCCAGTGATCGTGAAGCCATCCCGCCGCCGTTCACGCGGGCCATCCAGCGGGATCACTTCCAGCGATTGCAGGATTTCGTATAGCCCAAAGAGCGTGGTCTGGTTGCCCGCTTGCGACAGCAACAAGACCTCGACCCCGCTGCCATCCTTGGCGCGGTAATGCACGAAAGGGGCCTCCACGCGGTCAAATTCCACCAGCGCCAAAGGCAGGTCGATGGAAATGCCAGCGTCTTCGTCGCGCACATTGGCCATACCCAGCGCGTCGAGTTCACCCTGATACGCATCAAGAAGCGCCAGACGCTGCCGCGTGGTCAGCACGCCCGTCACATCCACGCCCTGCTTGCGCTGCCAGTTTTCGATCGAACGGCGCGTGCCCGGTCCAAAGGCTGCGTCAATCGCCTGTGTATAAAAGCCGAACCACTGCAACGCTGTCTGGATCGCGGCGCGCTCATCGCGCGAGAGCGCGCGCTCTGCCGCTTGTGCCTCGCGCAGCGTTTCTTCGGGTTCAGGTTCAGGCTCGGCCACGACGACTGGCTCAGGGGCCGCCACTGGTTCCGGGACAGGCGGCGCACCCACGGCAGGTTCGGTTTGCGCGACTGGTGTAGTCGTCCGCTCCGTTCCAACCGGGAAAACCTGAGCGCCGAAATTCGCGCCATTGCTGACAAAGGCATCGGACGGAATCACTTGGGCGGCGCGCAGATCACGGCGCAGGGCGAAGGCTTCGGTATCCGTGTCGAAGGGACCAGCGGCGATGGCATACCAATTGCTCGGCAATTGAAAGCCCGCGATATTCTGGATCCGCCCGACATAACTTTGGGCCGCAGCCAGAGCGGCGTCCAGATCGCGGTGCGCTTCGATTTGCAACCAGCGTTGCTCTTGCGCGCTTGCGCCCAAAGCCCAAACAAGCGCCGCTGCTGCAACGCTCGCGCCCAACCATTTCCGCATACCTATTCCCTTCCCTGTCACGTCGCCGCGCGCCTTGCCTGACGCGTTTTCCTTTGGCCGTTGACCCTTTGTCCCGGCTTGCCTATGGATGCGCCAGCTTTACGGGCTGATGCGCGCAAAACAAGGGGCGGAAATGATGGAAGCCAAGGAAAATCGTTCACAAAACCCTGAATGTTTTCAAGACATCATGCTGCGGTTGCAAAATTACTGGGGCGCGCGCGGCTGTGCGGTCCTGCAACCCTATGACATGGAGGTGGGTGCGGGCACCTTCCACCCCGCCACGACCCTGCGCGCCTTGGGGTCAAAGGCGTGGGCGGCGGCTTATGTCCAGCCCTCGCGCCGCCCCACCGATGGGCGCTATGGGCAAAACCCGAACCGCTTGCAGCATTACTACCAGTATCAGGTCATCATCAAACCCTCGCCCCCTGACCTGCAAGACCTCTATCTCGGCTCGCTCAAGGCCATCGGTCTGGACCCCGCGCTGCACGACATCCGCTTTGTCGAAGACGACTGGGAATCCCCCACCTTGGGCGCTTGGGGCTTGGGCTGGGAGGTTTGGTGCGACGGCATGGAAGTGTCGCAATTCACCTATTTCCAACAGGTTGGCGGCCATGATTGCCGCCCTGTCTCGGGCGAGTTGACCTATGGGCTGGAACGTCTGGCCATGTATATCCTTGGCGTCAATCACGTCATGGACATGCCGTTCAACTCTCCCAGCGCGCCCATCCCGCTGACCTATGGCGACATCTTCCGCCAGACCGAACAGGAATATTCGCGCCACAATTTCGACGGGGCCGATACCGACAAACTGCTGCGCAACTTCGCGGAATCCGAGGCCGAATGCCTGCACCTGCTCGCCTTTGACGCCGCCGACCCCAAATTCGGCAACCGCGCGAACACAATGGTCCACCCCGCCTATGACCAGTGCATCAAGGCGTCGCATCTGTTCAACCTGCTCGATGCGCGCGGCGTGATCTCTGTCACGGAACGCCAAGCCTATATCGGGCGCGTGCGCGCGCTCGCCAAAGCCTGCGCCGATGCGTTCCTGACGACCGAGGCCGCGTTTTGATGGGCCGTTTCCTTGTCATCGTGCTCGTGGGCTGCACTGTGCTTGCGGGGGCAGGGGCCTATTATCTGCAAGTCTATGCCTATTATGACCGACTGCCCGCGCAGGACCACTTTGCGCTCACTCCGGTTGGTGCTTTGGCTTCGCAGGATTTCGCAATATCCGCGTTTCAAGGCATCGACAGCGACAGCTCGCCCATCCGCTACCGCGCGTGTTTCGACATCAGCGTGGACCCGGCCGCACTGACCCCCTATCTCGACGCCACCCCTCTGATTGCGCCGGGCTGGTTTGGCTGCTTCGACGCCAAAACCCTGACCGAGGCTTTGGCCGATGGCCGCGCCACAGCCGTCCTGTCCCAATCCAACGTTCTATACGGCATCGACCGCGTCACAGCCCTCATGGACGGGCGCGGCTATGCCTGGCACCAGATCAACGCCTGCGGGACCGCGCATTTCGACCGCAAAGCTGTCCCCGCTGGCTGCCCCACACCCCCCGAACGGTGATCCCATGTCCGACCTGCTGATCGAGCTATTCTCCGAAGAAATCCCCGCCCGGATGCAGGCGCAGGCGGCTGAAAACCTGCGCAAACTGGTGACGGATGGTCTGGTCGAGGCCGGTCTGACCTATGCCCATGCAGGCGCTTTTGCCACCCCCCGCCGACTGGCTTTGGCGGTGCAGGGCCTGACCGACCACGCCCCCACTTTGCGCGAAGAACGCCGTGGGCCCAAAGTGGGGGCCCCCGATGCAGCCATTGACGGCTTCCTGCGCACCACTGGCCTGACCCGCGACGCGCTGGAAATCCGCGATGACAAAAAGGGGCAGGTCTATGTGGCCACCGTCACCACCCCCGGTCGCCCCGCGGCCGTCATCGTGGCCGAAGTGCTGGAACGCGTCATCCGCAATTTCCCTTGGCCCAAATCCATGCGCTGGGGGGCGGGGTCCTTGCGCTGGGTGCGCCCGCTGCACTCGATCCTGTGCATCCTGTCGAACGAGGCCGGGGCTGACGTGGTGCCCTTGGACGTGGACGGGATCGCGTCCGGCAACACCACGCGCGGCCACCGCTTCCTTGCGCCTGACGTATTTTCTGTTACGAATTTCGACGATTACGAGGCGAAGCTGAAGCGCGCCAAAGTCATCCTTGACCGCGCCGAACGCGCGGCCCACATAAGGGCCGAGGCTGAAACCATGGCCTTCGCCGCAGGTCTGGAACTGGTCGAAGATGCGGGCCTGCTGGCCGAGGTCGCGGGGCTGGTCGAATGGCCCGTCGTCTTGATGGGCCGGATTGAAGAACGCTTCCTCGGCCTGCCGCCGGAAGTGCTGCAAACTTCCATGCGCGAGCACCAAAAATTCTTCTCGCTGCGCGACCCAAAAACCGCGCAGATCACGGGGTTCATCACAGTCGCCAATACCGTAACGGCCGATCATGGCGCGACGATTCTGGCGGGCAATCAGAAGGTGCTGGCCGCGCGGCTGTCGGATGCGAAATTCTTCTGGGACAATGACTTGCGGACCGTCTCTCAAGTGGGATTGGAAGGCATGGGCGCGGGGCTCGCCAATGTCACCTTCCACAACAAGCTCGGCTCGCAGGCCGACCGCATCGCTCGGATCGCAGCTCTTGCGCGAGAGATTGCACCGCTTGTGGGCGCCGACCCCGATCAGGCGCAACTGGCGGCAAAGGTCGCCAAAGCCGACCTGCGCTCTGACATGGTGGGCGAATTCCCGGAACTCCAGGGCGTCATGGGCCGCTACTACGCCCTGCGCGCGGGGCTGGGGGATGCCGTGGCGGATGCCTGCCGCGACCATTATTCACCGCTCGGGCCATCCGACGCCGTGCCCACCGCGCCCGTGTCCGTGGCGGTGGCCTTGGCCGACAAGATTGATACGCTGACAGGCTTCTGGGCGATTGACGAGAAGCCCACGGGGTCCAAGGACCCCTTCGCCCTGCGCCGCGCGGCGTTGGGGGTTATTCGGTTGGTGTTGGGGCATGGGGTGCGCCTGACGCTTCGTGAAGTAGCGCTCACCGCTGACAATAAAATTATGCATCAATTGGAAGCTAGCGACTTTAGCCCTGCAGTAAAGTTACGACAAGAATACGCAGCGCTGTCTGGGGTTTCTGTAAACTCGCTAAAGGACCTTGAACGCAATGCTTTTCTGAAAAAGTCGAAATCTGCCGGCTTTGAAACATGGCAAGACTTTGCAGCTGCTTTGTTGCAAAATGCAGTGAACAATCCAGCAAGCGAATTAAACAAATGTAAAGAGCGATTGGATGACCTCCTCTCCTTCCTCCACGACCGCCTCAAAGTCTACCTGCGCGACCAGGGCATCCGCCACGACATCATCGACGCCTGCCTCGCCATGCCCGGCAATGACGACCTGACGCTGCTGGTCAAACGCGCGGAAGCCCTGAACGCGACGCTCAAAACCGATGACGGCACCAACCTGCTCCAGGGCTTCAAACGCGCCAACAACATCCTGACGCAGGCTGAAGCCAAAGACGGCGTCGAATACTCCTTCGGGCCAGACCCCAAACTGGCCGAAACCGACGCAGAACGCGCCCTCTTCACTGCGCTGGACCAAGCCGAAGCTACCATCACGCCCGCGCTCAAAGCCCAAGACTTCACCACCGCCATGACCGCGATGGCCGCCCTCCGCCACCCGATCGACGCCTTCTTCAGCGCGACCCAGATCAATGCCGACAACCCGATCCTGCGCCGCAACCGCCTGAACCTGCTGCACCGCATCCGTGCGACTTGCGGCCAAATCGCGGATCTGTCGAAAATCGAAGGTTGAATCTTCCCCGGTCGCGTGATGCGGAAAAGCCGTTCCCACTGTTCCTCATCGCGCCCCTGACTTTATCTTGCCCCAAATACTCCGGGGGTTCCCCAAGGGGGCAGCGCCCCCTTGGGCCGGGTG
>JBKBLP010000025.1:0-45572 GCA_046296275.1 Roseinatronobacter sp.
CCTATCTGACCTCGGATTTCGGGTTGGCGATGTATCGTATCTGCGTCGCCGAGTCGCAGCGCTTTCCAGAGATTGGCGCGGCCTTTTATGAAAGTGGGCCCGAAATGGGGCGTGAACGGTTGGGGGCTTATTTGCAGGCTGTGGTTGCACGCGGGGCATTGGATATTTCTGATATTAACCTTGCTGCGGATCAATTTTTTCAACTTTGCCAGACAACATTGTGCGACAGGATGATTTGCGGAGTTCAGCACAGCTTTTCGGAAGCCGAGATTAATCGCACGATCAAGGGCGCTGTGGCCATGTTCCTTGCGGCCTATCGCCCGCGCGCGTGACGCGGCTTGCACTGGTCCCGGCGCGCGGTTATCCCCGTGGGCCAAAGACCTGACAGGATGCCCATGACCCTTGCCTCCATCCCCGCCCGCATTGCCAAGGATATCGCCGCCACGCCCGCGCAGGTGCAGGCGGCCATCACGCTTCTGGACGATGGCGCGACAGTGCCCTTTATCGCGCGCTACCGCAAGGAAGTGACGGGGGGCTTGGATGACACGCAGTTGCGCACGCTCGAAGAGCGGCTGGGCTATTTGCGCGAGTTGGAAGATCGGCGCACGGCGATTGTGAAATCGGTGGCCGATCAGGGCAAGCTGACCGATGCTCTGGCGCGCGCGCTGGCGGGGGCGGAAACCAAGGCGGTGCTTGAAGATTTGTATCTGCCCTTCAAGCCCAAGCGCCGCACGAAGGCGATGATTGCGCGCGAGAATGGGTTGGAGCCGTTGCTGGACGGGCTGCTCGCGGATCGCCGCGCGGACCCCGAGGGAATGGCCGCGCACTTCATCTCGGACACTGTGCCTGACACCAAAGCCGCGCTGACAGGGGCGCGCGACATTCTGGCCGAGCGGCTGTCCGAGGATGCCTCGCTTCTGGGCCGCTTGCGCGACCACTTGCGCGCGCAGGGCAAGCTGACGGCGGTGGTGGTCGAGGGGAAGGAAGCCGAGGGCGCCAAGTTCTCGGATTATTTCGCCCATTCCGAAGCCTTGTGCGATTGCCCCAGCCACCGGGCACTCGCCATGCTGCGGGGGCGGAACGAGGGCGTTTTGGCGCTCGATCTGGTGCTGGATGACCCAGCGCCTGTGGAAGCGATGGTGCGCGCGACCATCGGCACGGCCACATCGGGCAAGGCCGATTTGTGGCTGGCCGCCGCCTGTGACTGGACATGGCGGATCAAGCTGAAACTGTCGCTGACCATTGACCTGATGGGCGAACTCCGTGACCGGGCAGAGGAAGAAGCCATCCGCGTCTTTGCCCGCAACCTGTCGGACCTGCTGCTGGCCGCCCCTGCCGGCGACAAGGTGACGCTGGCCATTGATCCTGGCATCCGCACGGGCTGCAAATTGGCTGTGGTGGATGCGACAGGCAAGCTGCTCGACACCGCCACGATCTATCCGTTCCAGCCCAAGAACGACACGCGCGGGGCCATGGCCACGCTGGGCGCGCTCATCATGCGCCACAATGTTGCGCTGATCGCCATCGGCAATGGCACAGCAAGCCGCGAGACCGAAAAGCTGGTGGGCGACCTGCTTGCGCAGATGCCTGCGGGGCGGGTGAAGCCCACGAAGGTGGTGGTATCGGAAGCAGGCGCGTCGGTCTATTCGGCCTCGGCCCTTGCCGCGGCAGAGTTTCCCGATTTGGATGTCAGCCTGCGCGGGGCAGTGTCGATTGCGCGCCGCTTGCAGGACCCGCTTGCGGAATTGGTGAAGATCGAGCCGAAAAGCATCGGGGTCGGCCAGTATCAGCATGACGTGAACCAGACGCGGCTTGCCCGCGCGCTCGATGCCGTGGTCGAAGATGCCGTGAACGCGGTGGGGGTCGAGTTGAACACGGCTTCCAGCGCTTTGCTTGCGCGCGTGTCGGGGCTGTCGCAGACATTGGCCGAAGCGATTGTGGCGCATCGTGACGCCACAGGCCCGTTCAAGACGCGCAAAGAATTGTTGAAAGTCGCGCGTCTTGGACCGAAAGCCTTTGAACAGGCGGCGGGGTTCTTGCGGATACGCGATGCCGCCGAACCGCTCGATGCCTCTGCCGTGCACCCCGAAGCCTATGATCTGGCCCGCCGGATCGTGAAGGCTACAGGCAAGGATTTGCGCGCGCTGATGGCTGCGCCGTCGGTGCTGCGCTCGCTCTCGCCCGCCGATTTCGTCGATGACCGTTTCGGCCTGCCAACAGTGCGCGACATTCTGGCAGAGTTGGAAAAACCCGGCCGCGACCCGCGCCCCGAATTCCGCACGGCGACCTTTGCCGACGGGGTCGAGGCCATCACCGACCTGCGCCCCGGCATGGTGCTGGAAGGGACCGTGACCAATGTCGCGGCCTTTGGCGCGTTCGTGGATATCGGGGTGCATCAGGACGGGCTGGTGCATGTCAGCCAATTGGCCGACAAATTCATCCGCGACCCGCATGAAGTGGTCAAAGCAGGCGACATCGTGCGCGTGCGCGTGACCGAGGTGGATGTGGCTCGCAAGCGCATTGGCCTTACCATGCGGAAGGATGGGGGCGTGTCTGCGGCTGCGGAAAAGGCCGCGCGCCCGGATACCCGCGCGCCTCAGCGGTCGGGCAGCGGCAAGCCCACGCCTGCAAAACCCGCACCTGCCCCCCAGATGGGCGGCCTTGGCGCAGCGTTGCAGGACGCGTTCCGCAAGCGCTGAACCGCGCAGCTTTATCTTGCTTCAAATACTCAAAAATCCTGCGCGTTTTTTGTTTGTTGCAATTTCGAACCGCAAAAGTCTGACAACTTTTGCCGAAATTGCTCCTGCGCTGGGTGCTTAAAGTGAAATTAGCCCAGCGGCGCAGTCAGTGCCCGCAATGCCGCCACAGGGTCCGGCGCTTTCCAGACTTCTTCGCCAAAGGCCAGGAAATCGGTGATCGGGGCGAGTGCTTCAACAATCGCAGGGGTCAGCGCGCCTTCGGCCACGACGGGCAGTTCGATCATTTCGGACCACCATTGGAACAGCTCCAACGGGGCCGCCATCCCATCGCCGAGCGCGCTTTGCCCAACAGGGCCGAAGCTGACATAATCCGCCCCCGCCTCGCCTGCATTGATCCCGTCATGGCGCGAGGTTTTCGCATGAACCCCGATGATCGCATCCGCGCCAAGGTCTGCGCGCAGCTTGCGGATGGATTTGCTCGTGTCCGACAGATGCACGCCGTCCAGCCCCAGCCGTTCCACCATCAGCACATGATCCGCGATCACCAAGGGAATGTCGCGGGCATGGGCGATCTCGCGCAGGGCATCGGCGGCGCGCAGGATCGTATCCTCGTCGCGGCTGGCCAAGGACAGACGCAGGCAAGCCACAGGGCTGGCATCGAGCACGCGGGCAAGCAGGCCCGGATAGGTGTCCAAATCGAAAGCGGGCGGGGTGATCAGGTAAATCTGGGGGATCTGGTCGGACATGGGGGCCTCTGGTGCGATGCTGTGTCATAGCCTGCGCCCCTGCGGGAAACAAGCGGAGTGCTTGCAGCGCGCCGTCCGGCCCGGTATGGGGCGCGAAAGCCCGCCTCGAGTGTCCTCATGCCCCAGATTGATCCTGCCCTGTTTGAAGCGCCCACGCCTGTGATGGTGCTGGTGCGCCCGCAGATGGGGGAAAATATCGGGGCTGCGGCGCGTGCGATGCTGAACTTTTCCTGCGCGCAGATGCGGATCGTGGACCCCCGCGACGGCTGGCCCAACCCCAAGGCGGTGGCGATGGCATCGGGCGCGGGTGGCGTGCTGGACCGCGCGGGCGTGTTTGGCAGCGTGGCCGAAGCGGTGGGTGATTGCGACTATGTGTTCGCCACAACCGCGCGCGGCCGCGATCTGACGAAGCCCGTGCTGACGCCCGAGCGCGCGATGGTGCAGGCGCGCGCGCTGTCAGGGCAGGGCAAGCGCGTGGCGGTGCTGTTCGGGCCAGAGCGCGCGGGGCTGGAAAATGACGACATCGCCCGCGCGCAGGCGATCATCACGGTGCCTGTGAACCCGGAATTCTACTCGCTCAATCTGGCGCAATGTGTGCTGCTTCTGGCCTATGAATTCATGCGCGCCGGCGACACGACCCCGCCCGAGGTGATGGAGCTGGCCGGGACCGAGTTTGCCTCCGGTATCGAGCGCGAGAAATGGGGCGATCACATCGAAGAGCGCCTGTCCGAGACGGGTTTCTTCTTCCCCCCCGCCAAGGCCCCTGCGATGCGGCTGAACCTGCGCAACATATGGAGCAGGCTGGCGCTGACGCGCGCGGATGTGCAGACCCTGCACGGGATTTTGCGGCATTTGACCAGGTCTCAGCCGCGTTCGGACGGGATGGAATAGGTCAGGGATGCGCGGGCCACAGGCGCTGTCTGCCCTGCGGAATAGAGCAGGCAATCGCCCACGGCCAAGGCGCGGCCCAGTTTCAGAATGCGCGCTTCGCAGATCAGGTCGACGCCTGCGGCGGGTTTGCGCATGAAATCGATGGCGCAATTCGTGGTGACGGACAGCGCTTTCGGCCCGACTTGGGCCAAGATGGCCAGATAGACCGCCACATCGGCCAGAGCAAACATGGCAGGGCCGGAAACGGTCCCGCCAGGGCGCAGATGGCGTTCGTGATGCAGCAGGCGCACGCGGATGCCGTCTGCGCGGACCTGATCAATGGCGAACATGTCTGCGACTTGCTGGAACTCGGCTTTCAGGAACTCGGTCAGCGCGTCGCGGTCCATCTGCATCTTTTGTCCTTCCCTTTGGTTTTCGTCCCCCGCTACATTCGACCCCAGCAACAGGGGGGATGCAAGATGAGCGCGCCGATTTTGACCTGCGACGTGGCGGAAGGGGTGGCTTTGGTCACGCTTAATTCGCCCACCAACCTGAATGCGCTGTCTGAAGCGATGCTGGCTGCGCTGCATGGGCACTTGACGGCTTTGGGCGCGCAGGCCGATGTCCGCGTGATCGTGCTGCGGGGCGCGGGCAAGGCGTTCTGCGCGGGGCACGATTTGCGCGAGATGCAGGCAGGGCGCGCGGCGCCGGACAAGGGCGCTGCCTATTTCGCGGACCTGTTCGGGCGCTGCGCGGCGCTTATGCAGTTGATCCCGGCGCTGCCCCAGCCTGTGATCGCGCAAGTCCACGGCATTGCTACGGCGGCGGGCTGTCAGTTGGTGGCAAGTTGTGACATGGCCGTGGCGGCGGCAGGCACGCGGTTCGGGGTGAATGGGGTCAATATCGGGCTGTTTTGCTCTACCCCCATGGTCGCGCTGACCCGCAATATCCCGCGCAAACAGGCGTTTGAAATGCTGACCACGGGCTCCTTCATCGACGCAGACCGCGCTTTGGCGCTGGGGCTGGTCAATCGGGTGGTGGAGCACGACGCTTTGGAGGCCGAAACGAAGACGCTCGCCCTCCACGTCGCGGGCAAGCTGGGGGCCGCTGTGCGGATCGGCAAGCAGGCCTTCTACCGACAGGCCGAAATGGGGCTGGCCGAGGCTTATGCCTATACGGGGGCCGTGATGGTCGAGAACATGCTCTTGCGCGACACCGATGAAGGGATCAGCGCCTTCCTGGAGAAACGCGCGCCGGATTGGGCGAAATAGGCCCTTCGGCGCGCGCGGGGATCAATTCACGATCGTCGCTTCCGTGGCCTTGCGGATATCATCCTCGGTCACACCATCCGCACATTCCACGATCTTCAGGCCGCCCGGCACCACGTCCAGCACGCCCAGATTGCTGATGATCCGGCTGACGACACCTTGCGCGGTCAGCGGCAGCGTGCAGGCTTTCAGCACTTTCGATTCGCCCGCTTTGTTGGTGTGATCCATGACCACGATCACGCGCTTCACGCCCGCGACCAGATCCATCGCGCCGCCCATGCCCTTGACCAGCTTGCCGGGGATCATCCAGTTGGCGATATCGCCATTTTCGGCCACTTCCATCGCGCCAAGGATCGCCATGGCGATCTTGCCGCCCCGGATCATGGCGAAGGACTCAGAGCTGTCGAAATAGGCCGTGTGCGGCAGCGCAGTGACAGTTTGCTTGCCTGCGTTGATCAGGTCGGGGTCAACTTCATCTTCCGTCGGAAACGGCCCGATGCCCAGCATCCCGTTTTCTGATTGTAGCGTGACAGTCATCCCTTCGGGGATGTAGTTCGCAACCAGCGTCGGAATCCCGATGCCAAGGTTCACATACATCCCGTCTTGCAGTTCCTGCGCGGCGCGTGCCGCCATTTGATTGCGGTCCCAAGGCATTGCTTGTGCTCCCTCATGCCGCGCGCGTGGTGCGCTGTTCGATGCGTTTTTCGTGCTGCCCTTGGATCAGGCGGTGCACATAGATGCCGGGCAGGTGGATCGCATCAGGGTCGAGGGTGCCGGGTTCCACGATCTCCTCCACCTCCAACACACACACTTTCCCACACTTGGCCGCTGGCGGGTTGAAGTTGCGCGCGGTCTTGCGGAAGATCGCGTTCCCGGTCGTGTCGGCTTTCCACGCTTTGACAATCGACAAATCCGCGACGATCCCCCGCTCGAGGATATAGGTTTCCCCGTCGAATTCCTTGTGTTCCTTGCCCTCGGCAATCACTGTGCCCACACCCGTCTTGGTGTAGAACCCCGGAATGCCCGCACCGCCCGCGCGCATCCGCTCGGCCAACGTGCCTTGGGGGTTGAATTCCAGTTCCAGCTCGCCCGACAGGTATTGGCGCATGAATTCGGCATTCTCGCCGACATAGGACGACATCATCTTCTTGACCTGACGGGTGGCGAGCAGCACGCCCAAGCCAAACCCATCAACGCCCGCATTGTTCGAGGCAATGGTCAAATCCTTCGTCCCCGCCTGCTTGATCGCGTCGATCAGCAATTCGGGAATGCCACACAGCCCGAAGCCGCCCGCCGCAATCGTCATGCCGTCAAAGAGCAGCCCATCCAGCGCTTCCGCAGCACTGCCATAGATCTTTCCCATAGGTTCCCCCCGTTCAGGTTGCGCGGAATAGTTGACGCGGCAGTGCAGCGAAGTCAATGGAAGTTGGGGTATGTGGCGATACCTTAGCTTGCCTTGGGCTTCGCTTTGGGCGCTGCTTTCTTGGCGGGGGCCTTTTTCGCAGCAGGCTTTGCCGCTTTTGTCGTAGCCTTGGCGGCTTTCGGGGCAGCGGCTTTCTTGGCCTTGCCTTTCGCGGGGGCCTTCGCCGCAAGCAACTCGACCGCTTGATCCAAAGTCACGGCTTCGGGCGTTACATCTTTGGGCAAGGTGGCATTCAGCTTTTCCCATTTGACATAGGGGCCATACTTGCCCTGCATCACCACGACCGCCCCCCCATCCGGGTGATCGCCCAGAGCGCGCAGGGGTTCGATGGCCGCACTGCGCCCGCGGGTTTGCTTGGCCGCCAGCACTTCGACTGCGCGGTTCATGCCGATGGTGAACACTTCATCCGCGTCGGGCAGGTTGGCGTATTTGGTGCCATGTTTGACATAGGGACCGAAACGGCCAATCGCGGCTTCGATCATCTGGCCATCTTCCGGGTGCGGGCCGATGACGCGGGGCAGCGACAGAAGCATGACGGCGCGTTCAAGGTCCGTCGTTTCCGGTGTCCACCCCTTGGGGAGCGAGGCACGCGGCGGTTTGGGATTGTCCCCCGTCGCCTCGCCCCGCTGCACATAGGGACCAAAGCGCCCGGTGCGCAAGCTGATAGGATCGCCATTGTCATGGCCCAGCAAGCGGCCATCGCCGGACAGGTCAGAGTCGCCTTCATCCCCCGCAATGGGGCGCGTGTAGCGGCATTCGGGGTAATTGCCGCAACCGATGAAGGCCCCGCCGGAGCGCGCTGTTTTCAAATGCAACCGCCCCGCGCCGCATTTGGGGCAGGAACGTGGGTCGCTGCCATCTTCGCGCGCTGGATAGAGATGCGGGGACAGCACATCGTCGATCTTTTCCAGCACTTCGGAGATGCGCAATTCGGACGTTTCGGCAATCGCCGCCGTAAAATCCCGCCAGAAGCGGTCCAGCACATCCTTGTAATCGCGCTCGCCCGCCGAAATGTCGTCAAGCTGCCCTTCCAGATCGGCAGTGAAATCATATTCCAGATAGCGGCGGAAATAGTTGACCAGGAACACCGTCACCAGCCGCCCCTTGTCTTCGGGGATCAGGCGGTTCTTGTCTTTGCGCACATAGCCGCGATCCTGAATCGTGGTCACGATGCTGGTATAGGTGGAGGGGCGACCGATGCCCAATTCCTCCATCCGCTTGATCAGGGTCGCTTCAGTGTAGCGCGGGGGCGGTTGGGTGAAATGCTGCTCGGGCGTGACCGCGCGCTTGGCCATCGCATCGCCCGCGGCCATCTGCGGCAGGCGCGCGTCGTCGTCGCCGTCCACATCGTCGCGGCCTTCTTCATAGACTTTCAGGAAGCCGTCAAACAGCACGACTTGCCCTGTCGCGCGCAGGCCCACTTGCCCGTCGCGGCTGCCGAAATCGACGGTCGTCCGTTCGAGCCGCGCTTGTTCCATCTGGCAGGCAATCGTGCGCTTCCAGATCAGGTCATAAAGCTTGCGCTGGTCGGCATCTGCAATACGCAGCTTCTCGGGGCCGACCGAGATATCCGTGGGCCGGATGCATTCATGCGCTTCTTGTGCGTTCTTGGCCTTGTTTTTATACATGCGCGGGCTGGAGGGGACGTAATTCGCCCCAAACCGCGCCTTGATTTCATCGCGCGCGGCCATCACGGCTTCGGGGGCCATGTCGATGCCGTCGGTGCGCATATAGGTGATGTAGCCTGCCTCATACAGGCGCTGGGCCGCCGACATGGTCTGCTTCGCGCCCATGCCGAATTTGCGGCTGGCTTCCTGTTGCAGCGTGCTCGTCATGAACGGGGCCGAGGGCGAGCGGCTGGCGGGTTTGGCTTCGACCGAGGTGACAGTCAGATCGCGCGAGCGCACGGCTTGGACCGCGAGTTCAGCGGCGGTGCCGTTGGCCAGATCGAACTTGTCCAAGCGCTTGCCCGCAAGCGAGATCAGCCGCGCTTCGACCTCTTGCCCGCGCGGGGTGGTAAGCGTCGCGCCAACGGTCCAGTATTCCTGCGCGCGAAACGCCTCGATCTCCATTTCGCGTTCAACGACCAGCCGCAGCACGACCGATTGCACGCGCCCTGCCGATTTCGCGCCGGGCAGTTTGCGCCACAGGACGGGCGACAGGTTGAAGCCCACCAGATAGTCCAGTGCCCGGCGGGCAAGGTAAGCGCGCACCAGCGGCATGTCCACATCGCGCGGATTGGCCATGCCATTGGCAACGGCCGTCTTGGTGATCGCGTTGAACACCACGCGCTTGACGGGCGTGCTGGCTTTCAGCGCCTTGGATTTCAGCAGCGCCTCGGTCAGGTGCCAGGAAATCGCCTCCCCCTCTCGATCAGGGTCGGTGGCCAGAATCAGGTCGGGGTCGGATTTCAGCGCGTCCGAAATCGCCTTCAGATGCTTGCGCGAGTCGGGCGCAACTTCCCACAGCATGTCGAAATCATTGTCGGTATCAACGGACCCATCCTTCGCGGGCAGGTCGCGCACATGTCCGTAAGATGCCAAAACCGTGTAGCCGGGGCCGAGATATTTATTGATTGTCTTGGCTTTGGCGGGCGATTCGACAACGACGACAGGCATGAAATGTCCTTGCAGGTATGGCGCGGGCTACATGGTAGAGCCTTGGGGGCTTTGTCAATGCGCTGACATAGAATGACGCCCCGGCTTGGGGGCCGGGGCGTCATTGATCTTGCAGCGCGCGCTTAATGCGCTGGGCGCGGCGGCGCTTTCGGCTCGTCGCTCCCGCGCCCGGCCATGCGGTCAAGGCGCTGGGCCTCGTCGGCTTCGGCATCCCACTCGATAGGCTCGGGCTGGCGCACAAGGGCGTGGCGCAGCACTTCGCGCACATGCGCGACTGGAATGAGCGTCAGGCCCTGTTTCACATTGTCCGGGATTTCCGGCAGATCCTTGACGTTTTCTTCCGGGATCAGGACTGTCGTGATCCCGCCGCGCAGGGCCGCGAGCAGCTTTTCCTTCAGCCCGCCAATGGCCAGCACATTGCCGCGCAAAGTGACTTCACCAGTCATGGCAATGTCTTTGCGCACAGGGATCTGCGTCAGGACCGAGACGATGGACGTCACCATCGCGATCCCCGCGCTCGGCCCGTCCTTGGGCGTCGCACCTTCGGGGACGTGGACGTGGATGTCCAGGGCATCAAAGCGCGGGGGCTTCACGCCGATTTCCGGCGCAATCGAGCGCACGAAGCTGGAGGCCGCGTCGATGGATTCCTTCATCACATCGCCCAGTTTGCCGGTGGTTTTCATCCGTCCCTTGCCGGGCAGGCGCAAAGCTTCGATTTGCAGCAGATCGCCGCCCACCTGCGTCCAAGCCAGACCCGTGACCACACCCACCTGATCTTCCTTCTCGGCCAGACCAAAGCGGTGGCGCGGCACGCCCAAGAAATCTTCCAGATTGGCGGGGGTGACAGTCACGGTCGCGTCTGTCTTGCGGATGATCCGCGTGACGGCCTTGCGCGCGATCTTGTTCAACTCGCGTTCCAGATTGCGCACGCCCGCTTCGCGGGTGTAGCGGCGCACGATTTCCAGCAATGCCCCGTCCTGAATCACCAATTCGCCCTTGCGCAGGCCATGGTTGCCAGTGGATTTCGGCAGCAAGTGGCGCTTGGCAATCTCGAGTTTCTCGTCCTCGGTATAGCCCGAGAGCGGGATGATCTCCATCCGGTCCAGAAGCGGGCCGGGCATGTTGTAGCTGTTGGCCGTGGTCAGGAACATCACATCCGAAAGGTCATATTCGACCTCCAGGTAGTGATCGACGAAGGTGGCGTTCTGTTCGGGGTCCAGCACCTCGAGCATCGCGCTTGCCGGATCGCCGCGGAAATCCTGCCCCATCTTGTCGATTTCATCGAGCAGGATCAGCGGGTTCGTGGTCTTGGCTTTCTTCAGCGCCTGAATGATCTTGCCGGGCATGGACCCGATATAGGTCCGCCGGTGGCCGCGAATCTCGGATTCGTCCCGCACACCGCCCAGGCTAATGCGGATAAACTCGCGCCCTGTGGCCTTCGCCACTGACCGCCCGAGGCTGGTTTTCCCCACACCGGGAGGGCCGACAAGGCATAGGATCGGGCCGCGCAGTTTCGCACTGCGCGCCTGCACGGCCAGATATTCGACGATCCGTTCCTTGACCTTGTCGAGCGAGTGGTGATCGGCGTCCAGGATCGCTTGCGCGCGGCCCAGATCCTTTTTGACCTTGCTTTTCACGCCCCAGGGCAAGGACAGCATCCAGTCAAGGTAATTGCGCACGACTGTCGCTTCGGCCGACATGGGCGACATGGAGCGCAGCTTCTTCAACTCGCCTTCGGCCTTGTCGCGGGCTTCTTTCGACAGTTTCGTGGCCTTGATGCGGTTTTCCAGTTCGGTGATCTCGTTTTGGCCATCTTCGCCTTCACCGAGTTCCTTCTGGATCGCCTTCATCTGCTCGTTCAGATAGTATTCCCGCTGCGTGCGTTCCATCTGCGACTTCACGCGCGTCTTGATCTTGCGCTCGACTTGCAGGACGGACAATTCGCCCTGCATCAAGCCGTAAATCTCTTCCAGCCGCTCGGTGATGTTGCTCTTTTCCAGCAACATCTGCTTCTGCTCGACCTTCGCGCCCAGATGGCCCGCAGCGAGGTCTGCCAGAACAGCCGGTTGCTTGGCATCGGCAATGGCGGCCTGCGCTTCTTCGGGAATGTTCTTGCGGATTTTGGCGTAGCGCTCGAATTCGCCCTGAACGGCGCGCACAAGGGCTTCGGTCGCAGCGGGATCGCCGAGTTCATCGGGCAGGGGGCGCACATGCGCTTCAAAGAAAGCCGTGTTGGGCGCAAAGCCCGTGATCGCCACGCGCGACTGGCCTTCGACCAGAACCTTTACCGTGCCATCGGGCAGCTTGAGCAATTGCAGCACATTGGCCAAAACGCCCACAGAATAAATGTCGCCCGTGCCGGGATCTTCCTGAGTATGGTCTTTCTGGCTGACGAGCAGGATTTGCTTGTCATCGGCCATGACCGCTTCCAGCGCGCGGACGGATTTTTCGCGCCCCACGAACAAGGGCACGATCATATGCGGGAAAACCACCATGTCACGCAGCGGCAGGACCGGGTAGGTGGTGAAACTGGTCATCAGCGCATCCTTCGCAAAGACTGTCACAGGACTGACAGATAGGGGGCGAGGGCTGCTAGTTTCAACCATGCGCCTGAAATTTGATGTAACAGGAATGCAGCGGGGGGCAAATGCAAAGGGGCCTCGGCACAAACCGAGGCCCCGCTCACCCACATGCCCTTCACAGCATCGGAACAGATACCCCGGTCTTCCTGACCAGATACCTGAAAGTGTCGCAAACTCACGGACAGGCCGCAAGCAGAAGAAAATTAGAATTGTTCGGATCAGCCGTAAACGGCTTCTTTTCCGAAATGCTTGGTCAACAGGTAGTAAACCACCGGGCGATATTTGTTGCGCTCGGAGCGGCCATACTTCTCCATCACCGCGTCAATCGCACTAACCAGGTCCGGCCCGTCGGTCAGCCCCAGTTTCTTGACCAGAAAACTCAGCCGTACGGTTTCCAGTTCCGAAGGCTGACTGGCCGCGACAGTGGACGAATCGGCGTTATAGATGGATGGCCCGCAGCCGATGGTCACTTTGCGCAGCAGGTCCATATCCGGCTCGACACCGCATTTTGTCCGCAGGTCAGCAGCATAGCGTTCAATCAATTCGTCCCGGCGTCCCATTTTGTCCCCTTTTGGTCCTGGTTAACGATACATGCACCACAGTGCGCAGCCAGACTGTGCGAAACCACGCGCGATGCCAAGGAAAATCGGCTTAGAAGGCCCGAAGAAGCGCGGGCGTTGGCCACCCATCCGCAGGCAGGCCAAGGCGCATCTGCATGTCCTGCACAGCGGCGCGGGTGTTGAAGCCCAATATCCCGTCCACCGTGCCCACATTGAAGCCTTGTGTGGCCAGTTTCGTCTGCAATTGGCGCATTTGGTCTTGGTCCAGCCCGGTTTCGGGATTGCCCGCCTGATAGACAGGCGCTCCGCTCAGGCGGCTGGCAAAATAGGCGGCGGTGGTGATGTAGATGAAGGACTGGTTCCATTCAAACAGCACGCGGTAATTGTGAAACACCATGAAGGCAGGCCCCCGGTGCCCTTGTGGTAGAATGATCGACGCGGGCAGGTTCCCACCGGGCAGGCTGCCATGGGTGGGGCGCACACCGCGCGCGGCCCAGTCCTGCACACTCAATTCGGTGCGCAGACCTGTAAGCGCTAGATCAAAGCCTTGGGGCAGGGCGATTTCGTGCATCCACGGCTCGTTTGGACGCCAGCCTTTGGCGCGCAGCATGGCCGCCGCCGACACGATCGCATCGGGGGCCGAGCGTTGCAGGTCGATCCGCCCATCGCCATCGGCATCAACGGCATGGGCGATGATGTCCGAGGGGAGTTTCTGGACCATCCCGATCTCGCCTGCCCAAGCGCCGCGCGTGTTGGTGGGGTCGAGCATGCCGCGCCGCATCATCTCGATTGCGGCAAAGACCTGCGGGCGAAAAAGCTGCGGGCGACGGCAATCATGGGCAAGCGTGACAATCGCATTGACTGTGTTGAAATCGCCCTGCACAGCGCCGAAATCGGTTTCAAACGCCCAAAAGGCCAGCAAAATGCCGGGGGGCACGCCATAATCATTCTGCGCACGCTGGAACACGGCGGCGAAGCGGTCGGCATTCGCGCGCCCCGCATTCATCCGGTTTTGCGAGATCAGCGCGCGCGAGAAATCGAGGAAGGGGCGCTGGAAAATCCCTTGCCTGCGGTCGGCATTGATGACCGATTGCTCTTGGCGGACATTGGCGAAGAAGCGGTCAACAGTCGCGGCATCATGGCCGCGGCTTCGGGCTTCGGTTTTCAGATCGGCCACGAAGGCGTTGAAATTCCCGCCGCATTGCTGCGCGACCGCAGGGCTTGCCCCCAAAAGACATGCCAGAAAAGCCAAAACCCTCAACCGCATACCGCCTCCTGAACAGAAAAGTCAGAGGACGTTAGCGCAGGTCAGGGGCGATGGGAATCCTCTTTCATAGCCCTTCACGCCCATGTGGGGCGTGGTAGTCGAGGATTGGATTGATCGGCAGGATGCGGTTGGGGTTAATCGTGTCGTGGCTGTAATGGTAATGGCGCACGATATGATCCATGTGGATCGTGTCCGCCACGCCCGGCCATTGATACAGCTCGCGCGTATAGGCCCAAAGGTTCGGGTAATCCACGATCCGCTTGCGGTTGCATTTGAAATGCAGGTGATAGACGGGATCGAAGCGGATGAGCGTGGTGAAAAGCCGCCAATCGGCTTCGGTCAGGGTCGCGCCCATCAAGTAGCGGTTCGTGGCCAGATGGCCGTCCAGCCAGTCGAGCGTCTTGAACAGCGGCACCACTGCAGTGTCGTAGGCGGCCTGCGTCGTGGCGAAGCCGGATTTGTAGACGCCGTTATTGACGGTGTCGTAAATCCGCGCGTTCACGGCGTCGATCTGCTTGCGCAGCGCCACAGGGTAGTAATCATCCGTGTTGCCAGTCAGGTCATCGAAGGCCGCATTGAACATGCGGATAATTTCCGAAGACTCATTCGACACGATAGTATCGCGCTGTTTGTCCCACAGGATCGGCACAGTCACGCGGCCGGTCGTCTGAGGATTGGCGCGCAGATAGACATCGCGCAGAAAACGCGCGCCGTGCAGGGCGTCGCCGGTTGTGCCTGCGAAATCCGTCGCAAAGGTCCAGCCATCGCCAAGCATGTCCGGGTGCACCACGGACACGTCGATCAGGTTCGTCAATCCTTTGATCGCGCGGAAGATCAGCGTGCGATGCGCCCAAGGGCAGGCATGGCTGACATAGAGGTGATAGCGCCCCGCTTCCGCCTTGAACCCGCCGGTCCCTGACGAGCCTGCGGCGCCATCACGCGTCACCCAGTTGCGAAAGCGGGACGTGTCGCGCAGGAATGCCCCGCCTGTGGCCTTGGTGTCATACCAGTCGGATGACCATTTGCCGTCGATCAGATGGCCCATTTCGCTTCTCCGTCCTTGTTACAGGGTCGATATGCCCCCTTTTACGGGCGGCACAACCCGCACAGACGCGCAGGGGCTGTGCGCGTGGTCAGGGTCAACTCACGCGAGCGTGACGGGACTTTCGTTCAGAAAGCTTAACTTTTGCAGCGCCGCTGAGCAAACCCAAAGGGAGAAGCCATGACCACATTCACACGCCGGACCCTGCTTGCCACAGGTGCTGCCCTGCCCTTGGCCGGCCTGAGCACGCCTCGCGCAGCCAAAGCCGAAGCCCCGATGATGGGTGCAAGTTTTGCCCGCCACCGCCGCTTCATGATCGGCGATTTTGAAGTCACGACCATTCTGGCGGGCACCAGCCCGCGCGAAAACCCGCAAAGCATTTTCGGGATGAACCAGACGCCCGAGGATTTCGCTGCGGTCAGCGAGGCGAATTTCCTGTCCACGACTGTATCGCAATTCTTCTTCACGCCGACAGTTGTGAACACAGGTTCGCAACTGGTGCTGTTCGACACGGGCCTGAACGGCGCTGCGATGACCGAGGCGCTGGCCAGTGCAGGTTACTCCCCCGACCAGATCGACATTGTGGTGCTGACGCATATGCATGGCGACCATATCGGCGGGATGATGACCGATGGCGCGGCAACTTTCGCCAATGCGCGCTATGTGACAGGGCAGGTCGAGTTCGATTTTTGGGCAGGGGCCGGGAATGAGGGATTCGAGGCAAATGTTCGCCCGATGGCCGAGCAGTTCACATTCCTTGGGGATGGGGATGATGTCGTGACCGGGATCACCGGGCTGGCGGCATTTGGGCACTCGCCCGGCCACATGGTCTACCGCTTGGACAGCAACGGGTCGGGGCTGGTGATCTTCGCTGATCTTGCGAACCACCCGGTCTGGTCGCTCGCCCGCCCCGATTGGGAAGTGCGCTTTGATGCCGACAAGGAAGCCGCCGCCGCAAGCCGCCGCAATATCCTTGGCATGATCGCCGCCGACCGCATTCCGGCTGTGGGCTACCACATGCCCTTCCCGGCTGTGGGATATGTGGCACCGGGCAGCGATGGGGCAGAGTTCCGCTGGGTGCCGGAAGCTGGGCAGTTGATGGGGTAAACCCGTTTTATTGCAGGTCGCTGAACGCGGCCTGCAACCTTTGGACGGCCTCCTGCACCACCGCGCGGGGGGTGCCAAGGTTGAAGCGCAGCCACGCCTCGCCCCCTGTGCCGAATGTGGGGCCATGGTTCGCGGCGATTTGTGCGCCTTGCTCCACGCGCGCGGTGAATTCGGCGCGGTCCATGCCTGTGCCGCTGAAATCCACCCAAGCGAGGTATGTCGATTGCAAAGCCATCGACCGCAAGCCGGGAATGGCGTTGACGCCTGCATCAAAAATCGCGCGATTGCCGTCAAGATAGATGCAGAGCGCGTCCACCCAAGCGGCCCCGTCCGGGGAATAGGCAGCGGTCATGGCATGGATTCCGAAGCTGTTGGGCGAAATGCCTACGGCAAAAAGCGTACGTTCAAACTGGGCGCGCAGGCGCGCATCAGGGATGATGACATTGCCGATATGCGTGCCCGCGATGTTGAAGGTCTTGGATGCCGAGGTCAGCATCACCACCCGGTCCATATACGCAGACGCAGCCAAGGGCAGGGCGGTGTGCTTTTGGCCGGGCATGATAAGATCATGGTGGATCTCGTCCGAAACGAGCATCAGGTCATGGGCCGCGCAGAAATCGGCCAAAGCGCGCAGTTCCGCCGCCGACCAGACCCGCCCGCCGGGATTATGCGGCGAACACAGGATCACCATGCGGGTCGTGGGATCGACCAGCTCTGCTGCGGTGTCGAGGTCCATCTGATACTGACCATCCACCTGCACCAGCGGGGACTCAACCACCCGCCGCCCGGCGGCCAGAATGGTGCGGGCGAAGGCATGATAGACAGGCGTGAACAGCATCACACTATCCCCCGGCGCGGTCCATGTGTGCAGGCACAGGCCCACGGCGTTCACCAGCCCATGCGTGCTGAAAATATGCGCGGGGTCAACATTCCAGCCATGACGGTTGGCCATCCACCAACAGATCGATGCCCGGTAAGCCCGGTCATCGCCGAAATAGCCATAGATTCCGTGATCGACGGCGGCTTGCAGCGCGTCTTGCACAGCCTGCGGGGGGCGGAAATCCATGTCGGCCACCCACATCGCGATGCCTGTGTCCGGGGACACCCCATAACGCTCTTGCATGACATCCCATTTCATCGAATGCGTGCCGATGCGGTTGATGGGCTGGTCGAAATCCATGAAAGCCTCCGTGCTGTCGCGGCAAGCTGGCAAGGGGGCGAGGCAGTTGCAAGCGGAAAATCCCGCATTGAACCTAGGGCTTGCTTCGCTTATTTCCTGTGCCATGACCCTGCGCCCCATTCTGTTGCATCCCGACCCCAAGCTCAAACGCGTCTGCGCGCCGGTCGAAGGCGTGTCGCCCGAGATCGGCAAACTGGCCGAGGATATGCTCGAGACGATGTATGACGCGCCGGGCGTGGGTCTGGCCGCCCCTCAGGTCGGTGTGCTCAAGCGGCTGTTCGTGATGGATTGCATCAAGGAGGAGGGGGCTGCGCCAAAGCCCCTGGTGCTGATCAATCCCGAGATCATTGGCGTGTCCGAGGAAAAGAACGTCTACGAGGAAGGCTGCCTGTCGATCCCCGAACATTATGCCGAAGTCACCCGCCCCAAGCGCGTGGCGATGCGCTGGCTGGGGCTGGATGGCAAGTTGGTCGAGGACGAGTTTGATGGTCTCTGGGCCACCTGCGCGCAGCATGAGCTGGATCACCTGAACGGGAAGCTGTTCATCGACCATCTGGGCGCAATCAAGCGGGGCATGATTACCCGCAAGATGGAAAAGTTGAAACGCGATCGGATGCGCGGGTGAGCGTGCGGCGCTGCATTCCGTGGCCTGACCCGCGCTTGCAGGCTGTGGCCGCGCCTGTGGAGGCGATCACGGACAAGGTGCGCGCGACCTGGGCCGATATGATCGACACGATGGAGGCGATGCCGGGCGTGGGTCTGGCCGCGCCGCAGATCGGGGTCATGCTGCGGTTGGCGGTGGTGGATGCCTCCGACACGCGCGGCCAAGCGGTGCGCATGGCCAATCCCGAAGTGCTGCACGCGAGCGGGCAGATGCGCGGGCATGACGAAGGCTCGCCCAACCTGCCCGGTGTCTGGGCACGGATTGAACGGCCACGGGCTGTGACGGTTCGGTTTCTGAATGATGCTGGGGTGGTCGAGGAACGCGATTTCGTGGGGCTTTGGGCGACCAGCGTGCAGCACCAGATCGACCATCTGAATGGGCGGATGTATTTCGACCATCTGTCGAAAGTGAAGCGCGACATGCTCTTGCGGCGCGCGCGCAAGGTGGCGTCGTGAGCGTGGTTGATTGCGCGAGCGAGGGGCCAGCCCCTCGTTGCGATCGGTGCACCACCCAAGGGCCAGCCCCCCGCACCCCCCGGAGTATTTTTCGCAAGATAAAGGAGTGTCAGGGATGAAGGTGATCTTCATGGGCACGCCTGAGTTTTCTGTTGCCGCGTTAGAGGCTGTTGCAGCCGCGCATGAGGTGGTTGCCGTCTATACCCAGCCGCCGCGCCCGGCCGGGCGGGGCAAGCAGCCGCGCGCGTCGGCCGTGCAGGCGCGGGCGGAGGCGTTGGGATTGATGGTGCGCCATCCAGTGTCCTTGCGTGGCGCAGACGCGCAGGCGGAGTTCGCGGCTTTGGGCGCGGATGTGGCGGTGGTCGTGGCCTATGGTCTGATCCTGCCGCAGGCTGTGCTGGATGCGCCGCGCTTTGGGTGCCTGAATATCCATGCAAGTTTGCTGCCGCGCTGGCGCGGGGCAGCACCCATCCAGCGCGCGATCATGGCGGGGGATGCGGAAACAGGCGTGTGCATCATGCAAATGGAGGCGGGGCTGGATACTGGACCCGTCCTGCTGCGCGCGGCGACTGCGATCACCGAGCTTGACACCTATGCGACCCTGCATGACCGCTTGTCGGGGATGGGCGCGGGGCTGATTGCACAGGCTTTGGTGGATTTGCCCGCGTTGCAGTCTGTGGCCCAACCGGACGAAGGCGTGACCTATGCCACGAAAATCGACAAGTCAGAGGCGCGGGTGAATTGGACCCAGCCTGCCGCACAGGTGGCGCGTGCGATCCGCGCGCTCTCGCCCATTCCCGGCGCGTGGTGCGACACGCCTGCGGGGCGGTTGAAGTTGCTCAATGCCGTTGCGGTCGAGGATAGCGGGGCACCGGGCCAGGTGTTGCACGGCCTGACGATTGCCTGTGGCGCGGGCGCGGTGCAGGTGACCGAAGTGCAGCGCGAGGGCAAGCGCCCGATGTCCGCTGACGAGGCCTTGCGCGGCCTGACCCTGCCTGCGGGCACGATTTTGACATCTGACGAAAGGTGATCCCATGACCAGCCAAGCTGCCCTTGCCCGTATCCGTGCCAAGATAGGCGATGCGCCTGTGCGCTTGGGCCTCATCCTTGGGTCAGGGCTTGGGCATTTGACCGATGCTGTTGACGGTGTGGCGTTTGACTATGACGACCTGCCGGGCTTTCCCCATGCGGGTGTGTCGGGCCATACGCGCAAGCTGGTGATCGGCACACTCGAAGGCGTGCCTGTGGCAGTCTTTGGGGGCCGCGCGCATTACTATGAAGCGGGGCAGGCGGATGCGATGCGCGTGCCGCTCGAAGTGCTGGCGCGCTTGGGCGCGGAAAGCCTGATTGCCACGAATGCGGCGGGCTCTTTCCGGCCCGATATTCCGCCCGGTCATCTGATGCTGTTGGCGGACCACATCAATTTCTCGGGCCGCTCACCGTTGATCGGGGAACCCACGGATGCACGGTTCGTGAACCTGACCAATGCCTATGACCCGACCCATCGCGTCGCCCTGCAAGCGGCTGCCGAGGCCGAAGGCGAGGCGCTGCTCGAAGGCGTCTATGCTTGGTATTCGGGGCCAAATTTTGAAACGCCTGCCGAAATCCGGGCTTTGCGCATTCTTGGCGCGGATGCCGTGGGCATGTCCACGGTGCCCGAGATCATTCTGGGCCGTTTCCTTGGCCTGCGCTGTGCGGCGATTTCGGTGATTACCAACATGGCGGCGGGGCTGGGCCATGAGCATATCAGTCACGAACACACCAAAGCCACGGCACCGATGGGCGCGGCCAAGCTGGAGAAAGTGCTGCGCCGTTTCCTGCGCAGCGTGTGATTTTGCGCAAGGATCGGGTCGCGCGCGCGGAGCTTTGGGCGCAGATAACAGGGGCTAATGAAAGGCCCGCCCATGTTCGCTCAGACCCTGCCGCTGCTGATCTTCCTGTTCCCGCTCGCCTATAGCCCCGGTCCGGGCAACAGCTTTTTTGCCGCGCTTGCCGCGCAGGGGGGACTGGCGGCAACTTGGCCTGCCTCTTTTGGCTACCATCTGGCCACAGCTTTTGTGACTGTGGCTGTGGGGCTTGGGTTCGGGCAAATCATGCTGCAGCTTGGCCCCGCATTCGAGGTCTTGCGCTATGCAGGTGCGCTGTGGCTCCTGTGGATCGCATGGCGGATCGCGCGATCTGGTCCTGTGCAGAATGGGGGCAAGCTGCGCGCGGCCAGTGCGCTCGATGGGGCTGTGTTGCTGGTCCTGAACCCCAAAGCCTGGCTGATCATCGCGCTGATGTTCACGCAGTTCCTGCCCGAGGGTGGGACGCTCGCACCAGTCCTCTGGATTACGCTGGTGTTCACCCTCAACAATTTCGCGGCCTTCACGCTCTGGTCCGTTGCGGGCGAGGCGCTGGGCCGGTTTTTTGCCCATCCAGCGCAGGCAGTTTGGCCCAACCGGATATTTGCGCTCACACTTGCCTGTGTCGCGCTCTGGATGGTATGGGGCTAGGCCAGTCCTCGAAGGTCATCCCCCATGCTCGCCCCTGCCGGCCTTGCCACGCGCCTGTCCTTCTTTGGCGCCGGTTTCACCTTGGCCGCCTGGGCCCCGTTGATCCCTTTCGCCAAGGCACAACTTGGGGCCACGGATGCGCAACTTGGGCTGCTTTTGCTGTGTCTGGGCGTGGGGTCCATCATTGCCATGCCACTGACAGGGATCATCTGCGCCAAGCGCGGTGCGCGGGGCATGATCTTGCTGGGCGGCGCGGGGTTGGTGTTGCTGTTTCCGGTGCTGATCCTGTCAAGTTCCCTGCCCATGCTGGGCGCGGCGCTGTTGCTGTTTGGGGCATCCCTTGGCACGATTGACGTGGCGATGAATGTCCACGGGGCCGAGATCGAAACCAGACAGGCCCGGCCTATGATGTCAGGCTTTCACGCGATGTGGTCCGTGGGCGGCATTGCAGGCGCGGGCACGATGACCGGGCTCTTGTCGTTGGGTCTGGGCCCTGTGCAGGCGGCGTTCATCGGAGCTGTGATCGCCGCCGCCGTGCTGATCGCCGCTGCGCCCAAGTTGATCCAGACCACCACGACCGGAAGCGGCGCATCTGCCTTCGCGCTGCCGCGTGGGATTGTGCTGCTGATTGCCGGGCTGACGGCGATCATCTTTCTGGTCGAGGGCGCTGTGCTCGATTGGGGCGCGCTTCTGACCATGGACCGCGCGCTTCTGCCCAAGGCGCAAGCGGGGCTTGGCTTCATGCTGTTTTCGGTCGCCATGGCGATCATGCGGCTTTTGGGCGACAGGCTGGTCGCGCGGGTGGGCGGCTTTCGCACGCTTCTGGGCGGGGGGCTGGCTGTGATGTTGGGCTTGGCCTTGGCGTCCTTCGGGCCGGGGCTGGTGCTGTCGATGCTTGGCTTTGTGCTGATTGGACTGGGCGCGGCCAATCTGGTGCCCGTGCTGTTCAGTGCGGCGGGGCGGCAAAAGATCATGCCCCCGCCGCTCGCCATCGCGGCGGTCACGACGACCGGCTATGGCGGGTTGCTGATGGGGCCTGCGCTGATCGGGTTCGTGTCACAGGCCGTGGGTCTGGTGCTGGCCTTTGCGGGTCTGGTCCTGCTGATGGCGGCCTTCCCGCTGTTTGCGCGGCGGGTGGCGCGGATCTGACGGCTACTGCCCCAGATGCACCGCGCCCCGCGCGCGGGCGAGCGCGATCTGGCGTTGACGCTCGCGGAAGCCTGCACGCCGTTCAGGGGTGAATTCGTCCACGCAATGATGGCATTGCACGCCTTCTTCATATTCGGGGCGGGTGCGGTCCTCGGGCGTCAGGGGGCGGCGGCAGGCATGGCACATGGCGTTATCGCCGGGCACCAGACCATGCCCCACGGACACCCGCTGATCGAACACGAAGCATTCCCCCTGCCAGAGGCTTTGCGCAGGCGGCACCTCCTCCAGGTATTTCAGGATGCCGCCTTTGAGGTGGAACACATCCTGCACGCCCTGGCCGAGCAGGTAATTCGTCGATTTCTCGCAGCGAATGCCACCCGTACAGAACATCGCCACGCGCTTGTTGTGGAAGCGGTCTTTGTTCTGCTCCCACCATGCGGGGAAGTCGCGGAAGGACTGCGTGCCGGGGTCAATCGCGCCCTGAAACGAGCCAATGGCCACTTCATACTCGTTGCGCGTGTCGATCACCACGACATCGGGCTGGCGGATCAGGTCGTTCCAATCGCCCGCAGCCACATAATGCCCGGTGCCTGCGCGCGGGTCCACATCGGGCTGGCCCATCGTGACGATCTCGCGCTTCAGGCGGACCTTGAGTTTGCCAAAGGGCATGGCATGGGCGTAGCTTTCTTTCCATTCCAGCGCTGCACAACCGGGTAGCCTGCGGATATGCGCGAGCACTGTGTCGATCCCCTCACGCGGACCGGCAATCGTGCCGTTGATTCCCTCGCGCGCGAGCAGAAGCGAGCCTTTGACCCCGTGGCTTCCCGTTACGTCCAAAAGAGGCCCGCGCAGGGAGGCGGGGTCGTCGAAGCGGGTGAAGTGATAAAGAGCAGCGACTGTGAACATGGCGCTGCTTTACTGTGGGCGAGGTCCTGCCGCAAGGCAGGCATTGACGCGCGGGCCGCTGCCCACTAGCCCTTTGCCTGACAAGGAAAGGCCCGGACCATGATGACAGCCCTGATCGTGATCGATTTGCAAAATGATTTCTGCCCCGGTGGTGCCTTGGCCGTGGCGGGGGGCGATCAGATCGTAGCGGGGGTGAATGCCGCGATGGCGGGGGCGGGCGCGGTGATCCTGACGCAGGACTGGCACCCGGCCGACCATCTGTCCTTTGCCAGTCAACATGCAGGCCGCGCGCCCTATGACAGGGTCGACATGCCCTATGGCCCGCAAGTGCTGTGGCCGGATCATTGCGTGCAGGGCACCCACGGCGCGGCGTTTCACGCGGGGCTTGATGTGGACCGTGCCGACCTGATCCTGCGCAAAGGGTTTCGCCGCACCATCGACAGCTATTCGGCGTTCTTTGAGAATGACCGGACCACGCCCACGGGTCTGGATGGCTATCTGCGCGCGCGGGGGATATCGGAGATTGCTCTTGTGGGCCTCGCCACCGATTTCTGCGTGGCCTATTCCGCGCTCGATGCTGCGCGGTTGGGCTATGGTGTCCGCGTGCGGATGGACCTGTGCCGCGGGATTGACCTGAACGGATCAATGGCAGCGCAAGCGCAGGCCATGCGCGCGGCAGGAGTGGTGCTGGTCTGATGGATATCGCCACCCGCGTCTATAACCACCGCTGGAAACTTGATCCGATTGTCCGGTCCCTGATCGACACGGATTTCTACAAGCTTCTGATGTGTCAGTCGGTGTTTAACAATCACCGCAACACGCAAGTGACCTTCAGCCTGATCAATCGCGCCGATCATGTGCCGCTTGCCCGGCTGATCGACGAAGGCGAGTTGCGCGCCCAGCTTGACCATATTCGCAGCTTGCACCTGACACGGGGCGAGTCGACATTTTTGCGCGGGAACACGTTTTACGGCAAGCGCCAGATGTTCCGGCCAGATTTCATGGAATGGCTCGAGCAGTTTCAACTGCCGCCCTATCATCTGGAACGCGTGGGCGATCAATATGAACTGACGTTCGAGGGCGCATGGCCCGAGGTCATGCTGTGGGAAATCCCTGCTCTCGCCGTCCTGATGGAAATGCGCTCGCGCGCGGTGTTGGGGCGGATGAAGCGCTTTGAATTGCAAGTGCTCTATGCGCGCGGCATGACCCGGCTGTGGGAAAAGATCGAGCGTTTGCGCGGCATTGACGGGCTGCGTATTGCCGATTTCGGCACGCGTCGGCGGCACAGCTTCCTGTGGCAGGATTGGTGCGTGCAAGCGATGATCGAAGGGCTGGGGGGGCGGTTCATCGGGACGTCAAACTGTTTGATCGCCATGCGCCGGGACATTGAAGCGATTGGCACGAACGCGCATGAATTGCCGATGGTCTATGCGGCTTTGGCCGAAGATGACACGGCCCTTGCGCAGGCGCCGTATAAAGTGCTGGCCGACTGGCAGGCTGAACACGAGGGCAATCTGCGCATCATCCTGCCCGATACTTACGGGACGCCCGGCTTTCTGAACCGCGCGCCGGATTGGCTGCCGGGTTGGACAGGAATCCGCATTGATTCGGGCAATCCCGAAGAAGGGGCCGAAACTGCGATCCGTTGGTGGCAAGCGCGCGGCGAGGACCCGCGCGAGAAGCTTGTCATCTTCTCGGACGGGCTGGATGTGGACCGGATCGAGGCGCTGCATGCCCGCTTCAAGGGCCGGGTGAAGGTCAGCTTCGGCTGGGGCACGCTGCTGACCAACGATTTCAGGGGCTTGGCCGAAGGCGACGGCTTGGCCCCGTTCAGTCTGGTGTGCAAGGCCATCGCGGCAAACGGGCGGCCCACAGTCAAATTGTCCGACAATCCGGCCAAAGCGATGGGGCCGGAAGCTGAAATCGCCCGCTACAAGCGCGTTTTCGGTGTTGGCGCGCAGACCCATGAAAAGGTCTCGGTTTAGGGCGCGCTCACCAAACGTCAAGTTTTCGTGACAGCCTGACCGATTTTTCGTGACAGAATTACGACTCTGTGGTGCACTATGTGCATCGGAAACAGAGTAGGAGGAAGCCCATGTCTCTCACGTCTCGGATTGCCGAACTTCGCCGAAAGCATGAAACCCTGTCTGACAAAGTCGAGATGATCCAGCGCAGTCCTGCGACTGACACACTGGAACTCGCTGAATTGAAAAAGCAGAAATTGCGGCTGAAGGAAGAAATCGAGCGGCTCTCCGCGCATTGACCCCTACCGCGCGCGCGCGGCTACCAGCGCGCCACCCGTGATCTACTGCGCAGCCAGACCCAGAGCGAGGCTTGGCTGCGCCATATCCGCGGCGACCAGCGCCAAGGTGGACAGAAGCGGGGCGGCATAGGACAATGTGCCTAGAAGCTGGATGTTTCCGCGTTTTACCCCAATGTCCCAGACAAAGAACGCAAGCCCCACCGGGCCTGTGCCAAGCGCCGCGATGGCGACCCAGCCCAGCGCTGTCGCGGGCCATGCAGGGTTTTCCAAGGCCAGGTGCAGCACGAGGGAAAGCGCGGCGCCGCCAAGGCAAAACACGGCGACCGCCGCTGTCGGCACATCGCCAATCCGGCGCGAGAGCAGCGAATACCTGGCCCAGGTCAGCGCGGCCATCGCGGCCAGCGCATAGCCCAAAAGCGCTGTGCCAGTGAAACCCTTGTTCAGGATCACCACAGCGCCGCAAAATGCCAGCGCGGCACCAAGGACATGCGCGTGCCGCAGGGTCTCGCCCGGCAGCAGGCCGGACAAGAGCACGATCAGAAGCGGCCAAAGGTAATTGATCAAGCCCGCTTCCACAGGCGGGGCCAGGCGCAGGGCCGCGAAATAGAGCGCGTGATAGCCAAACAGCCCCAATGTGCCGATGACATAGGCGCGCGCAGGCACGCGGCGCAGGCTGCGCGCTTGGCCCGACAGCGCAAGCCAGACCAGCCCCAGCCCCCCACCGATCCAGAAGCACAGCGCGTTGAGCAATAAGGGTGGCGTGGGCGCGGTCAGCACTGTCAGCACCGTTAGCCCCGTCCAGAGCAGGACAGCCAGAAAGCCTGTGGCAATGGCGGAGGTTGGGGCATGGGCGCATGAAAAAGGGGGCAGTAGCGCCCCCTAAATCAGGGATTGCGCAAGCTCAAGATCAGACGAAGAACTGCGCCCCGTTCGCGCTGATGGTCGAGCCATTGATGAAGCCCGCATCGTCCGACACAAGGAAGGCTACGCAGCGCGCGATTTCCTCGGGCTCGCCCAAGCGGCCTGCGGGGATGCCTGCGATGATTGATTCGCGCACTTTTTCCGGCACGGCCATGACCATTTCAGTGGCGATATAGCCGGGGCAGACGGCGTTCGCCGTGATGTTGAAGCGCGCGCCTTCCTGCGCGAGTGACTTCACGATCCCCAGATCGCCTGCTTTGGTCGCGGCGTAGTTCACCTGACCGAACTGGCCCTTCTGCCCGTTGATCGAGCTGATGACGACCACGCGGCCGAACTTGCGCTCGCGCATGCCCGGCCAGATCGGGTGGACCGTGTTGAACACGCCCGTCAGGTTCGTGTCGATCACGTCTTTCCACTGCTGCGGCGTCATCTTGTGGAAAGGCGCGTCCTTGGTGATGCCGGCATTCGCCACGACGATGTCGATGGGGCCAAGGTCCGCTTCCACCTGCGCGATGCCTGCGGCAGAGGCGTCGTAATCCGCCACGTTCCACTTATAGGTTTTGATGCCGGTTTCTTCGGTGAACGCTGCCGCTGCGGCATCGTTGCCGGCATAGCTGGCTGCAACTTTGTAGCCTGCGCCTGCCAGTGCTTTGGAAATTGCCGCGCCAATACCGCGCGAACCGCCTGTGACAAGTGCCACACGTACCATTCTGTCCCCTCCGTCAGAGATATATGAACTATTGTGAAAAGGGGCGCGCGGGTTGCGCGCGCCCGCAAGCCTTAGCGCTCAAGGCACATGGCAACGCCCATGCCGCCGCCGATGCAAAGGGTCGCAAGGCCCTTTTTCGCGTCCCGGCGCTGCATTTCAAACAACAGCGTGTTCAGGATGCGGCAGCCAGAGGCGCCAATCGGGTGGCCAATCGCAATCGCGCCGCCATTGACGTTCACGATGTCGGTGTTCCAGCCCATATCCTTGTTCACGGCGCAGGCTTGGGCGGCGAAGGCTTCGTTGGCCTCGACCAGGTCCAGATCCTCGGGCTTCCAGCCTGCCTTGGCCAGCGCGCGGCGCGAGGCATGGATCGGCCCCACGCCCATGATCGCGGGGTCCAGACCTGCGGTCGCATAGGACGCGATGCGCGCAAGCGGGGTAAGGCCGCGGCGCTCGGCTTCGGCCGCCGTCATCAGCATCACAGCGGCGGCCCCATCGTTCAGGCCGCTCGCATTGGCCGCCGTCACCGACCCGTCCTTAGTGAAGGCGGGCTTGAGTTTCGCCATCGCTTCCAGCGTCGCGCCGTGGCGGATATATTCATCGGCATCGACCACGATATCGCCCTTGCGGGTTTTTACCACGAAGGGGGCGATTTCATCCTTGAACTTGCCGGCCTTTTGCGCGGCTTCAGCCTTGTTCTGGCTTGCCACTGCGAAGGCGTCCTGCTCGTCGCGGCTGATCTGCCATTGCTGCGCCACGTTTTCTGCCGTCTGGCCCATATGGTAGCCATTGAAGGCGTCCCACAGCCCGTCCTTGATCATGGTGTCGATCATCTTCATGTCGCCCATCTTGGTGCCCGCGCGCAGATGCGCGCAATGGGGCGAGAGCGTCATGTTTTCCTGACCACCTGCGAGCACGATGGCCGCGTCACCCAATTGGATATGCTGTGCGCCTAAAGCGACCGCACGCAGGCCCGAGCCGCAGACCTGATTGATCGACCAAGCCGAAGATTCCTGCGGCAGGCCCGCCGCGATATGCGCCTGACGGGCGGGGTTCTGGCCTGCGCCGGCGGTCAGCACTTGGCCCAGAATGGTTTCAGACACTTCGGCCTTGTCCACGCCTGCGCGCGCGACAACGGCATCGAGCACGGCTGCGCCTAGTTGATGGGCCGGGGTATCGGCGAACGCCCCCCCGAAAGAGCCGACTGCCGTGCGGGCAGCAGCGACGATAACGACATTGGTCATGGGAGATCCTCTCTCATCTTCGGCAATTCTGTATACTGTGATACACTGAATGCGCGCGCAGCAACAGTGACGGTGTATCACGCTCGGTTCGGTTTGCAATGCGTCAAGACGCTTGTCGCGCAACAAAATTTCAAATGTTTGGTCAAATTGGTAACTTCAAGATACATCTAAGTTATCGCCAGCGCTGACACTCTGTTTCCACGATTCGCACGCGACAGGATGGACAGGCCCGGCCAAATCGACGTATGACGTGAGTCAGAGGACATGATGGAAAAGCGTCAGGCAAAATATCATCTGGGGCAGGTCGTGCGGCACCGTAAGCACCCGTTTCGCGGGGTGATTTTCGATGTGGACCCGGCCTTCGCCAATACCGACGAATGGTATGACGCCATCCCCGAGGACAGCCGTCCGCGCAAGGATCAGCCGTTTTATCATCTGCTGGCCGAAAACGACGAAAGCTATTACGTGGCCTATGTGTCCGAGCAGAACCTTGTTCTGGACACGTCTGGTCAGCCGCTGGAGCACCCCGATTTGCATGAATTGTTCGGGGATTTCCGCGAAGGCAGCTATCCGCTGCAAATCCAGATGAACTGACGCGGGCTCACCGCGCTGCGCGAACGCGGCCAAAAGACACGCGCGGAAAACGCTTGGCGCGCATCACTTTGAGCAGACGCAGGCCCGTCACGGTGATGATCCAGAAGTCAAATGCCGCCGATTGATGGCGTTGATAGATCAAGTCGATCCGGGCTTTGCGGGGCACGCAGTTGCGGGAATAGACGGCGTCTGTCTCCTCGGGCGTTTTGCAGCGGGCCAGAAGCTTGTTTTCGTGCTTGGCATAAACGAGGCTCGCCAGACCCGTCACACCGGGGCGCGATTTCAGCACTTCCGCATAGAGGTCGGGAAACCGCTCGACATAAAGCCGCAGGGGTGGGCGGGGGCCGACAATCGTGATGTCGCCGCGCAGAATGTTCAGAAGCTGCGGCAACTCATCCATGCGCGAGCGGCGCAGCACGCGCCCCACAGGTGTGATCCGCGCGCTCTTGTCGCCGCCCGACACGCCTTGATCGGCTTTGGCCAGCGTCATGCTGCGGAATTTCCAGAGCCAGAACGCCTCGCGCGCGCCGCGCATCCGCTCGCTGCCATAAAGCAGGGGGCGGCCCTGGAATATCCAGACCAACAGGGCCGTCACAGTCAGCATCGGCACGAAGGCAGGCGCAAGAAAGGCCAGCATGGCCAGGTCCATCAGGCGTTTGGAAAAGGTCATTCTATCAATCCATCAGATCCAGGTCGGCGCGCCAATCCGCAATGATCGCAGCCGGGTCAGCGGCCAGTTCGGCAGGTGCCCGTCCCAGAACTGTACAAAGGCGCGACACGTCAAGCTCTACTTTCGCAAGCGCACTCGGTGGGGCAGGACGCCGGTTTACGCGCAAGCCAGCGTGGTGGCAAAGATCAGCCATACTGACAGCCCCCTGCAGCGCGAGGTTCAGCCGGTCTGGCAGCGTTTGCCCGCGTTGAGCGCAGGCACACAAGGCGCAGAGCAGATCGGCAAAGGCGCGCGGTCCCAGATACGAGCGCACAGGCCCGTTGCCATCTGCGAACTGGTCCAGAACGCGCACTGACCCCGATTGTGCCAGCAAAGCATCAGCGCCCGCGATATTCCCAATCCGCAACGCTGTAACGCCAATCCCAAGCTGCGCACCAACGGCAAGCGCGGCATCTTCCATCGCGAGTTTCTCGGTTCCGTATGGATGGGACGGGGTGGGGCGGGGTGTTTCTGTAAACGCCTTCGGCCCAGCGCCATAGACCGCCGCGGATGAAGAAACAAAAACATGCCTTGCCCCCAACTCGACCCCAAGGCGCACAGAAGCAACGGCCAAGTTCGTGTTACGGGACAAGTCACCCGCGCCGGGGACAATGCCAGCCAAAGCCACTACGCTATCGACAACGCCAATCTGGGGAAGCGCACTTGGCGCGAGAAGATCGAAGGCCAGATCAACGCCTTCGGTCATCTTTCGGCCATGCCACAGGGCTAGTCCAGCCTCGGCCCGCCAATGTCTGCGCAGCATGGAGCCCAGTCGGCCCGTGCTGCCAAGAACAAGAACCTTAGCGCTTGTCGCGTTTATCAGCATTCACACGACAGGCTCTCATTTATTGCTCCCGGATGTTTTGATGCGCAAGATTGGTTCCCACTTTTGCGCAACATGCTCTCGGCGCGCGCGTTGGTCACAAACTGCTTATGGCCCGTCCCGCGCCAAGGAAGCTGCCAAACAGACCAATGACGCGCTGGGCGTTCGTTGCTGGGGCCTGGGTTGCCATCACGACATCCCCATCGACGAGCCCAAAATCATCTGCGCTGAAAAGCCCATCCGCATTTGTCAGATCGAAGCTGAAAATCACACGATCCTTCAAAGGGCCATTCGGTTTGCCGACCTGTGCCGTGTCATACTTGCGCAGAACCAGGATCCCTTTGGGATCTGCGCGCTGATCCGCCATCCCCCCCATCATCGAGACAGCCCGTAAGGCGCTGACCTTGTCGGCATCGAAGCTTAGAACTTGTTCCTTGCCCGCTGCGCCCAAAGCTGTGAAGCGGCGCGGATCAGCTTGCACCACGATGCGATCCCCACCCTGAAGGGCGGAATCATGCGCGGGCTCTGACAAGATGTGTTTCAGCGTCCGACGATATACCGTGCCGCCACGTGTGATCTGAACCATCGGATTGACTAGCGCGGAATCAACACCCCCGGCCAAAGCCAGAAGCGATGTCAGTGGCAGATTACGCTCGTTCAGAGGGTAGCTTCCCGGCCGTGCGACACCGCCTACAACATCGACCGAGTTGCGCCGCCCATGGGTGACTTCGAGTTGGACCTGAGCAGATGGGATCACTTCAGTCAGGCGCTCTTGCAAGCGTGCGCGTGCCGTCGCGACCGTCAGACCACCTACATGAACCGCATCGACATAAGGAAGATCGACATGACCAGACCCGCTGACAACGACATTCTGAATATCTGCGAATTGTGCGCCGGGACTTGTAAACAAAGAGGTTTCGCCCGAATCCCAGATACGCAAGGACAACCGATCCCCCGCGGCAAGGCGCTGGTCCTGTGGGACGCTGCCACCCGACGGCCATTTCGCGGTGATGGGCATATCGCCCTGTCCCCACTGCCGATAGATCGGCAAGCGCGCACGTGTGACCATTTCGACAGCGAAATCAGCTTCGGCCAACTCGGACCCGGCCAGAATCTCGGACTTCGTCGGGGCGCCACGTGGTATCGCGCAAGCTGACAAAGCACTAGCTGCTGTGCCCAAGAGAAAAACGCGACGAGATATAGGGGCGATCACGGGGTGCTCTGCGACTTCTTCTGCCAAATATGCCATGACTTGTGCAACACTTCACACAACAGGTCAATCGCATGCAGGAGCGATTGTTAGTGCATGGCAGGAAAGCCTCAGTCTTGTCCTGTATGCGGGACGCACCAAGACTTGAAATTTGCCAGCGCAGCTTGCTCTGGCAAATTTTAATGACGATGTGGCGAAGTTAGACAGCGATCCGCAACGGGGCTTTCTCTTCAGGGATTGCCACAGGCCAAGTCAAATCATGAATATCCACGTCTGTCGGGCGATAGTCCAGCGGTGCAGAGAGCAGCAGGCTTTGTATCCAAGTCAGATCGCCATTGCGGCACGCGGCCCTGAGTGCCTCAAGAAGGCTATTGAGTTCAGCGGGCGCTAGGAACTGTTCCGATGCCGTCATGATGCGCTTATGTGCTGTCCCAGAGGGGGTACCAGCGATCAACAGCTCTTCGTAAAGCTTTTCACCCTTCTGCAATCCAGTGATCTGAATGCCGATATCGCCAGCCTCTACTGCCGCCTTGTCCTCGTCGCCCAGCATATAAGGTGTCAGCCCGTACTGCCGTATCATGGACTTTGCCAGTTCGAGGATACGAACAGGTTGACCCATATCGAGGACGAATACATCCCCGCCCCGTGCCATCGCGCCCGCTTGGATGACCAACTGCGCGGCTTCGGTGATCGTCATGAAGTAGCGTGTAATATCGGGATGCGTGACTGTCACCGGACCACCACGCTCGATCTGTTCTCTGAAGCGTGGGATTACCGAGCCGGACGAGCCTAGCACATTACCGAACCGGACCATCGAAAACACCGTCTTGCACGCGCTTTTTGCGTATCCTTGACAGATCAATTCTGCGAGGCGCTTCGATGCCCCCATCACGTTGGCGGGGCGCACAGTCTTGTCAGACGAGATCAGGATGAAGCTTTCGACACCTGCGGCACAGGCCGCGTCGGCCAATGTCTTGGTCCCGAACACATTGTTGTAGATGCCTTCAACAAGGTTTTCTTCGACCATAACAACGTGCTTGTAGGCGGCGGCGTGGTAGACGGTCTGCACTTTGAACCGCTTCAGGATTGACTGCATACGCGCTGCGTCCTGTACGGAACCGAGCAGTGGCACCATCAGGTCATGGTCATTTTCCGGATCATCGCGCAAAGACGTCGTGATGGCATAGAGCGCATATTCAGAGATATCCACCATGACCAGCAGGGCTGGCTTTTGCGCCATGATCTGACGGCAAAGCTCTGAGCCGATTGAACCGCCGGCGCCTGTCACCATCACGATCTTGCCCGCAATATTGCGCTTCATGAGCTGGGGATCGGGTGGCACAGGGTCACGACCAAGCATATCTTCGGGGGTCACTGGCCGGAGATCTGTGTATTTTGCGCGTCCTGCGACCAGGTCGCTCATGCCCGGAATCGTATTAACTGCGACCCCAAGCGTTTCCAGACGCAAAACAATGCGGCGCAGTTTCGTGCGCGAGATACTGGGCATCGCCAGCAGAACCTCACGGATATGCCAGCGCTCGGTCAATGCTTTCAATTCGCTTGATGCGTACACACGCACGCCATTGATTGTCGCGCCGTGCAAACTGGTTTCGTCGTCAACAAACGCCACAGGCCGATACTCTGTCCCCAGATGCAGCGCTGCAACAAGTTGCTGCCCTGCATTTCCCGCGCCGTAGATTATCACAGGGGCAGAGGCCAGTTTGATGGGCCGACGGATAATCGTGCGAATCCCGAAGCGAAGGCCGGGCACGAGCATCAACACCAAAATGCCATGCGTGAAGGCTGTTCCCAGACTAATTTCGGCTTGCAGGGCCAGCCCGGTCAACACCAAGGCGGCTGTCCCTATCGTTGCGCCAGCCATGATACTCGGCATTGATTTGCCGGTGACGAAACGCGTGATTGCCCGATACAGCCCAAACCGCTCGAACCCAACGATTGCAGCGAGCGCAAAAGCTGCGACTGCGAGCCAAGTCTTTGGGTCAGCAAGATGGGATTTGTCGTGCCCTGTCATCATCGCCGCAGCCGCGAAGCTCACAGCGATCAAAACGGCATCGGATGCCGCAAGGACCAGGCGCTTCTGATGCCGCGTTAGCCAATCGGGATCAATCCTGCGCGTCCAGTGGCGCAGTGCGCCAAGAACTGGAATGGAAAGGATAGAATGATTTCGCACGCTCATCGAAGGACCGCCGACGCTAAGGTTAAAGAAGCAGCGAAAAGGAAACCCAAACTGATTTTCGGCGTAAGGCCGATCTATCTTTCACACTTGTCAACTATCGAGCGATTATGACAGCCCGTTGACATGAACGCTAGATTAAAAATTGCTGCGTCGCAGCAAAATAGGCGGAAACTTGCGGGCGAGGCAATAATTTTTGCCTGTCCGTGTGGCAAGTGCCTAGATCACAGGCGCACGCGTCTCATTTGGCAACGTCACGTCTGCGATGAAACTATAAAAATGCAACGAATCAGTGCGCGAATCTCGCAGATTGCGAGCGAATCGTCGCAGGTCCGACGCTGCGCTGCGGCGCTTGCTGGGGTGCCAGCGATGCATGGTTCACCGGGTGTGCCGCTGGCACAGACCGCAATCGTTAACTTTGCTCGCGCGCGCCCAGTTCGGCGCTGCTTGCCGCGCTCGCGAGGTGGACGGATGTGCCCCATCCTCTGCAAGCGTGAGCGAGGGTTTGCGGGACCGGCGCGTCTGTATAAAAGCTGTCCATCTGCGCCAAAGAGCCAATCCGCGCGGGAGCGCGGCGTTGGAACTTTGAATGATCCGCCACAAGGAAACTTCTGCGCGCTTGCTTCAGAATAGCTTGACTGACGCCGACTTCCTGAATGTCGAAATCGAGCATGTCTCCATCCTCGTCGAGCGCCGAGCAACTGATCACAGCGATGTCAAATTTGAACTGCCCGATCGCCTGTGTGGTTACAGTTCCAACCAGCCCGCCATCCGCGCGGCGTAGCAATCCGCCCACCACGATGATCTCACAGCTTGGATTCTCGACAAGGATATTCGCGACGTTCAAGTTATTGGTCAGCACCATGATGTCGCGATGGGCTAGCAGTGCGCGCGCAACAGCCTCTGTCGTGGTGCCGATGTTCAGGAAAAGCGAACAGCCATTCGGCACATCCTGTGCGACGGCACGCGCAATCGCGGCCTTGCCGCCTTCGTTCAGGTCGCGCCGATCTGAATAGCCAATATTGGCGACTGTGGACGGCACGATAGCGCCTCCATGCACTCTTTGTAGTTTGCCCTGATCCGCGAGTTCGGACAGATCGCGGCGGATCGTCTGAAGCGTAACATCGAAATGCTTGGCTAAGCCTTCGACCGTCACGCGGCCATCGCGGCGTGCAATGATCTGGATGTCCTGCAAGCGTTCGGACTGGGACATATTCCCGCTCCACTTCGAGAGTGATTCGGCTAAGCGTATTGCGTGATGAGATACCATCACTGTTTCAAATTTTCGTTTCAAGCAGGAATCGTGGGGCCGCGAAAAAGGCATGTCGAACAAATGCAAAACAAATCGCTTTGGAATTTTCGATTAAGATAAAACGAACATTCCTGGGGTCAACACGAAAATAATCTTGCGCATGATTCGCGCTTCCACATACGCTGTCCCTGCCGCGCTTGCACTTGGGAGGGCCTATGTCGACTTCGCTGACAACAGATTCTGGCCGCGAGCCACTCGTTGACCTGTTGGTCATCGGTGGGGGGATAAACGGCTGCGGGATCGCACGCGATGCGGTGGGGCGGGGCCTGTCGGTTGTGTTGTGCGAAAAGGGTGATCTTGCAGGCGCAACCTCGTCGGCATCGACAAAACTGTTTCATGGCGGATTGCGTTATCTGGAATATTTCGAGTTCCGGCTGGTGCGCGAGTCGCTGATCGAGCGCGAAACGTTGTTGCGGGCGATGCCGCATATCTCTTGGCCGATGCGATTTGTTTTGCCTTATCATCAGGATATGCGATTTGAGAATAACACGCCGACCTCGCGCCTTCTGGCGCGGGTCATGCCGTGGATGCGCGGGCGCAGACCGGCCTGGCTGATCAGGCTGGGGCTGTTTTTGTATGACCATCTAGGTGGGCGCAAAATTTTGCCGGGCACATCAACGCTCAACTTGTCAGGTGCGCGTGAAGGCGAGCCGCTCCATCCGCGTTTTGCGAAAGCTTATGAATATTCCGATTGTTGGGTCGAAGACTCGCGGCTGGTCGTGCTGAATGCCCGCGATGCTGAAGCGCGTGGCGCTCATATCCACACGCGCACAGAGGTTGTTTCCGCGCGTGCAGAGGATGGGGTTTGGTTGGTAACTGTCAAAACCGAACATGAAACGAAAATTCTGCGCGCAAGAATGCTGGTCAATGCCGCAGGCCCTTGGGTCGGGGACATCATCCATGGCAAGTTACGCCTGAACAGTCGCGAAAATGTCCGACTGGTGCGCGGCAGCCATATCGTAACGCGCAAGCTGTATGACCACGACAAATGCTACTTTTTTCAGGGCACGGATGGGCGGATCATTTTTGCCATCCCCTATGAGCAGGATTTCACCCTGATCGGCACGACAGATGCGGAACATGAGGATCCCGCGCTGCCTGCGGTTTGCACCGACGAGGAGCGTGATTACCTTTGCGCCTTCGCCAGCCAATACTTTGCCAAGCCTGTGACAACTGCGGATGTGGTCTGGTCCTATTCCGGCGTGCGCCCGCTTTATGACGACGGGGCAAGTTCTGCGACTGCCGCAACGCGCGACTATACACTCAAGGTGGATTGCAGCGCCGGTGCGCCGGTGCTGAACATCTTTGGCGGCAAGATCACAACCTATCGGCGCCTGGCCGAAGCGGCTTTGGACCAGATTGGCACAGTCTTGCCCTTGGCAAAGGGCAAGTGGACAGCCGGGGTGGCGCTGCCGGGTGGTGATTTCGCGCATGACGGGTTGGACGACCTTGTGACGGGCCTGCGCCGCGATTTTCCGTTCCTGACGGACTACTGGGCGCGGCGTATGGTGCGCGCGTATGGGACCGAAGCGCGCGGGATTTTGGGACAGGCGCGCAATGCCGCTGATCTGGGGCATGAATTCGGGGCCACCCTGACCGAGGCTGAAGTCTGTTGGCTGATGACGCATGAATATGCACGCCGCGCAAGTGATGTGCTGTGGCGGCGCAGCAAGCTTGGGCTGCGCGTGACTGAGGAACAGGTCGCAGCCTTGGACCTCTGGATGGAGAGCCATTTGGACCGGGTGATGCGCGCGGCCGAATAAGAAGTTTGTAAGGGGGGAGAGCCATGTCGCTGGTGCTGGAAGGCGTGTCAAAAATTGTCGCGGGGCAGACGCATATCTACCCGACGAACCTCACGCTGGAACGCGGCACGATGAACGTGCTGCTTGGGCCAACCTTGTCGGGAAAAAGACGCTGATGCGGCTGATGGCGGGGCTTGATGTGCCCGCGACAGGCCGCGTGATCTGGGAAGGCAAGGATGTCACCGGAATTCGGGTGCAGGACCGCAAAGTGGCGATGGTTTACCAGCAATTCATCAATTACCCGTCGATGAGCGTCTATGACAACATTGCCTCGCCCTTGCGGCTGATGGGCGTGTCGAAGGCGGAAATCGACACGCGCGTGCAGGAAACGGCCACGCTTATGCAACTGACCCCCTATTTGCAGCGCAAACCCTTGGAGTTGTCGGGCGGGCAGCAGCAGCGCTGTGCCCTCGCGCGGGCGCTGGTGAAGAATGCAGGGCTGGTGCTGCTCGACGAACCGCTCGCCAATCTGGACTACAAACTGCGCGAGGAGCTGCGCGCCGAAATTCCGCGCATTTTCGAGGAATCCGGTGCGATCTTCCTCTATTCAACGACCGAGCCGGAAGAAGCGTTGTTGCTCGTTGCAATGTGGCGACCATGTGGGAAGGGCGGGTCACGCAATTCGGCCCAACCCCGCAGGTCTATCGCCAGCCCAAAAAGACGCGACGACCGCGCGTGTGTTCTCGAATCCACCGATGAATTTTACCCGTGTGCTAAAGGCAGGCAGCACCCTCAGCTTTGGCGGAGGGCCGACGGCCCCGGCCATTGGCGCGCTTGCAGCCCTGCCCGATGGCCCCTATCGCGCGGGTTTCCGGCCCGATCACCTGCATCTTGGCGCACAAGGAACCGAAGGCTTGCATTTCAAATGCACCCTGAACGTGACCGAGATCACGGGGTCGGAAACCTTCGTCCATCTGGATCATGCGGGCGACCGTTAGGTGGGGCTGCTGCATGGTGTGCATCACCTGCACTACGGCACGCAGATCGAGGTATGGCTCGATGCGGCGCATGTCTATGTTTTTGCCGAAAGCGGGCAGCTTGTCGCACCCGCAGCCTTCGCGCAAGCGGCCTGACGGGGGACAGATGGCACAGATCACGCCCGAAAATCTGGCGCATTCCTACTTGCCCAACCCGAAGGGCGAGCAGGATTTCGCGCTCAAGCAACTTGACCATGTCTGGGGCGATGGCGAGGCCTATGCGCTTCTGGGCGCCTCTGGTTGCGGGAGATCCACGCTTCTGAACATCATTTCCGGGCTGATCGTGCCCTCGCGCGGGCGCATCCTGTTTGGCGATCAGGACGTGACGCGCGCGGAACCCGCTGTGCGCAACATCGCGCAAGTGTTCCAGTTTCCGGTCGTTTATGACACGATGACAGTGGGCGACAACCTGTCCTTTCCGCTGCGCAATCGCGGCATGGACCCGGCCTATATCGCCGCGCGCGTGCAAAAGATCGCCGCCATGATCGGCATGGAAGGGATGCTGAAGCGCGAGGCGCGCGGGCTGACAGCCGATGCCAAGCAAAAGATCAGTCTTGGCCGGGGCATGGTGCGCGAAGATGTGAACGCGATCCTGTTCGACGAGCCGCTGACCGTGATCGACCCCCATATGAAATGGGAACTTCGCACGCAGCTTCGCGCGCTGCACAATGAATTCGGTCACACGATGATCTATGTGACCCACGACCAGACCGAAGCGCTGACATTTGCAGACAAGGTCGTGGTCATGCATGACGGGCGCGTGGTCCAGCTTGGCACGCCCGAGGAATTGTTCGACACGCCCGAACATACCTTTGTGGGCTATTTCATCGGCTCACCGGGCATGAACCTGATCGACGCCGAAGTGTCAGGTCATGTGGCCCATTGCGTGGGCCATGCAGTGCCGCTGGGCGGCAGCTACAAGCCGCTTTCGCGGCGCGTGCAGATCGGCATTCGGCCGGAATTCGTGACCCTTGGCGCCGGGTCAGGCGGGCTGCCTGTCAGCATCAAACGGATCGAGGATGTGGGTCGCCACCAGATCCTGCGCGCCGAATTCGCGGGCAAGCCCATCAACGCCATCTTGCCCGAGGGCATGGCCATCCCCGCCGACGCAAGCCACCTGCACCTGCTGCCCGAGCGGATCAATGTCTATGCCGATGACCGGCGCGTGCCCCCGCTTCAAGTTGTCGCCACCCCCCAGAGGAAGGTCGTCTGATGGACAAGGTTCAGAACAACAAGGCGTGGTTTCTGGTGCTGCCCGTTCTGGTGGTCGTGGCGTTTTCCGCCGTGATCCCACTGATGACAGTGGTCAATTACGCCTTCAACGACACGTTTGGGAGCAATCGTTTCTTCTGGGCAGGGCTGGAATGGTTCGAGCAGATGGTGACGTCCTCGCGCCTGCATGATGCACTTGGGCGGCAAATCCTGTTTTCCGCGATTATCCTGACAATTCAGGTGCCGCTGGGCATTTTCATCGCGCTCAACATGCCCAAACGCGGCTTCTGGGCGTCGTTCTGTCTGGTGTTCATGGCCTTGCCGCTCTTGATCCCATTCAACGTGGTGGGCACGGTCTGGCAGATTTTCGGTCGCGTGGATATCAGGCTTCTGGGCCGGGTGCTGAATGATCTGGGCTTCAACTACAATTACACCTCGAAGCCTTTCGACGCTTGGGCCACGATCATCGTGATGGATGTGTGGCACTGGACCTCGCTTGTGGCGCTCTTGTGCTATGCAGGACTGAACTCGATCCCGCAGGCCTATTATCAGGCGGCGCAGATCGACCAAGCGGCGCGCTGGGCCGTATTTCGCGATATCGAGTTGCCCAAGATGAAGGGCGTGCTGCTGATCGCGATCCTGCTGCGCTTCATGGACAGCTTCATGATCTACACTGAACCCTTCGTCCTGACGGGCGGCGGCCCCGGCAACTCGACCACGTTCCTGTCGATTGATCTGGTGAAAATGGCGATTGGCCAGTTTGACCTTGGCCCTGCAGCGGCATTCAGCCTGATGTATTTCCTTGTGATCCTGCTGGTGAGCTGGGTGTTCCACACTGTGATGACCAACCTTGACCGAGAGGATGCGAAATGAGCCGCGGGGCAATCTCGGCCATCGTCATGGCCCTATATCTGACCTTCCTGATGCTGCCGATCTATTGGCTGCTGAACATGAGCCTGAAAACCAATACCGAAATCACCTCGGCCTTCACGCTCTGGCCGCAGGACTTGACGTTTCGCAATTACATGGTCATCCTGTTCGACCCCTCTTGGTATATGGGGTATGTCAACTCGATCATCTATGTGACGATCAACGTCGTGATCTCGCTCATTGTGGCGCTGCCTGCGGCCTATGCGTTTTCGCGCTACAGCTTCATGGGCGACAAGCATCTGTTCTTCTGGCTGCTGACAAACCGCATGGCCCCGCCGGCTGTGTTCGCGCTGCCCTTCTTCCAGCTTTATTCCAGCGTCGGGCTGTTTGACACGCATCTGGCCGTGGCGCTGGCGCATTGCCTGTTCAATGTGCCGCTCGCGGTCTGGATCCTTGAAGGCTTCATGCGCGGCGTGCCAAAAGAGATTGACGAAACCGCCTATATCGACGGCTACAGCTTCCACCGCTTCTTTGTGCGCATCTTCATGCCTCTGATTGCACCGGGGATCGGCGTGGCCGCGTTCTTCTGCTTCATGTTCTCGTGGGTGGAGCTGCTGCTCAGCCGCACGCTGACAGCAGTGAACGCCAAACCCATCGCTGCTAGCATGACACGCACAGTGTCGGCCAGTGGCATGGATTGGGGCGTGCTGGCGGCGGCGGGTGTGCTGACGATCGTGCCGGGGGCTTTGGTCATCTGGTTTATGCGCAACTACATCGCCAAGGGCTTCGCCCTGGGGAGGGTGTGATGACGGATATAACCCATACCCCCCGCCGTGCGCCTTGGGGTCTGATCTATGCCACTGCTGCGACCGTGATGGGGGGCGCTTTGGCCGGGCTGTTCTGGATCGCCCCGCGCAAGAGTGACGCCATCGACTGGACCGGGCAGATCGTGCCGGGCTTCTGGATGGCGTGGACGTTGCCTGTGGCGCTGTTTTTCTGGTGCATCGCCACGCTGCTGGTCACATTCTCGCTGCTTGCGATCCGCTTCCCCGAAACCCCGCGCATCGGCGTGCTGCGGCTGGAAACAACGCGCGGGGATCGTCTGTTCATCTCATTGCTGGGTTCGGCCTTTATCTGCCTGATCTGGCTGTTCTTCGCGGGCCCCCCCCTTTGGGGCGCGCTTGCGGTTTGCTTTTTTTATGCCGGGGCGGTGTTCCGCTGGGTCTGAACAAGCCTGATGCGCTGGGGGGGCGGGCACGCCCTTTGGCGCCATAAAGTGAGAAATCAACATATCTTGGAGGAGAGACATGAGATTACGTCACACAACCGCGGCCATGGCGCTTGCGCTGATGGTCTTGGGCAACGCCCCCGCTTGGGCTGATATGACCGCCGCCCGCGCGTTTCTGGACGCGGAAATCGGCGATCTGTCCACGCTTGACTGCGCCGGGCAGGAAGCCGAACTGCAATGGTTCATCGATGCCGCAGCACCGTTCCGGGGTATGGACATCAAGGTGGTGTCGGAAACCATCACCACGCATGAATACGAATCCAAAGTGCTCGCGCCTGCTTTCACCGCGATCACCGGCATTCGCATCACGCATGAGCTGATCGGCGAAGGCGATGTGGTCGAAAAGCTGCAAACGCAGATGCAGATCGGCGAGAATGTCTCTGACATGTACATCAACGATGCCGACCTGATCGGCACGCATTGGCGCTACCAGCAGGCCCGCAACATCAGCGAATGGATGACCGGCGAAGGCGCGTCTGTCACCAATCCCGGCCTTGATCTGGACGACTTCATCGGTCTGGCCTCGACCACTGATCCAAATGGTGTGATCTATCAGCTGCCAGTGCAGCAGTTTGCGAACCTCTCTTGGTTCCGTCACGACTGGTTCACCGACCCCAAGAACATGGAAGATTTCAAGGCGGCTTATGGCTATGACCTTGGCGTGCCGGTCAACTGGTCGGCCTATGAGGACATCGCCGAGTTCTTCACCGGCCGCGACCTGTCGCATCTGGGCGTGTCCGGCAAGGTCTTTGGCAACATGGACTACGGCAAGAAAGACCCCTCGCTCGGCTGGCGCTTCACCGATGCGTGAATGTCGATGGCAGGGATGGGCGATGTGGGTGAACCCAACGGCTTCCCGGTCGATGAATGGGGTATCCGGGTCAATGAAAACTACCAGCCCGTCGGCTCTTGCGTCGCGCGCGGTGGGGCAACGAACAGCCCGGCGGCAGTCTATGCGATCGAGAAGTATATCGAATGGCTGGACAAGTTCACCCCGCCTGCGGCGCGCGGCATGACCTTCGGCGAAGCGGGTCCGGTGCCTGCGCAGGGCAATATCGCGCAGCAGATGTTCTGGTATACCGCCTTCACCGCCGACATGGTCGCCCCCGGTCTGAACGTGCCGGATTATCCGCGTCTGGTGCAGTTGTGGTGGCAAAATATCGGCGATGCATCCTCGGGGGCGAAGACCGCGCAAGCTGCACTCGATTCGCTGTGTGAAGAGCAGGAAGCCGTGCTGGCACGTCTGGAACGCTCGGGCGTGCTGGGCGATCTGGGGCCGAAACTGAACGAGCCCACCGATCCTGAGTTGTGGCTCGTGCAGCCCGGCGCGCCGAAGCCGAAGCTGGACAACGAAAAGCCAACGCCTGTGACGGCTGCGTATGAAGACCTGATCAAACGCTGGCAGGAATAATCCTGTCACACGACGCCGGCGGCAGGGCAACCTTGCCCCCGGATTCTGTCCTGAGATATCTGCACGGCAAGGTGCCGATATCTGACGACGGACTGCAAAGGGGGCAGCGATGGGCTATATTATTGCGATTGACCAAGGCACGACTTCCAGCCGGGGGATCGTGTTCGGGCCGGATATGCGGATTGTGGCAGTCGCGCAGGAAGAATTCCCGCAGCATTACCCGGCCTCTGGCTGGGTCGAACATGACCCTTCGGACCTGTGGGCTACGACAGCGGCGACTGCGCGCGCCGCGATTGAAAAGGCGGGCCTGTCCGCGCGTCACATTACCGCGATTGGCATCACCAACCAGCGCGAAACGACCCTGATCTGGGACCGCGCGACGGGCAAGCCCATCTATAACGCGATTGTCTGGCAGGACCGCCGCACGGCGGATTTCTGTGCGCAGCTTCGTGTGCAGGGGCATGAGAGGATAATCACAGCGCGCACGGGGCTGCTCGCGGACCCGTATTTCTCGGCCACCAAGGTCAAGTATATCCTTGATACGGTGGAGGGTGCGCGCGACCGCGCCAAGCGGGGCGAACTTGCCTTCGGGACCGTCGATACCTGGCTGATCTGGAACCTGACTGGGGGAAAGGTCAACGCGACCGACGCTACCAACGCAGCCCGCACGATGCTTTATGACATCCACAAAGGCCGCTGGAGCCAGACGATCTGCGCGCTGTTCGATATTCCCATGGCGATCCTGCCCGATGTGCGCGATTGCGCCGCCGATTACGGGGTGACGCGCGCGGACCTGTTCGGGCGCGAAATTCCGATCCTTGGGGTGGCGGGCGACCAGCAGGCCGCGACCATCGGGCAGGCCTGTTTCACGCCGGGAATGATGAAGTCGACCTATGGGACGGGGTGCTTTGCGCTGTTGAATACGGGTGCGACGCCCGTGACCTCGACCAACAAGCTTCTGACAACGATTGCCTATCAGTTGGACGGCAAACCGACCTATGCGCTGGAAGGGTCGATCTTTATCGCGGGCGCTGTGGTTCAGTGGCTGCGCGACGGGATCAAGGTGATCCGCGCCGCCCCCGAAACGCAAGCCTTGGCGGAACAGGCCGATCCGTCCCAAGACTTGGTTCTAGTGCCTGCCTTTGTGGGCCTTGGTGCGCCCTATTGGAAGCCAGACGCACGCGGCGCAATTTTCGGCATGACGCGCAATTCCGGCCCTGCCGAATTCGCCCGCGCGGCGCTGGAATCCGTGGGCTATCAGACCCGCGACTTGCTGGAAGCGATGCAGGCCGACTGGGCCCGCGACGGCGCGCAGCCCTCGCTCCGCGTGGATGGCGGGATGGCCGCGAATGACTACGCGATGCAATTCCTGTCCGATATCATCAACGCCCCCGTGGATCGCCCGCAAGTGCTGGAAACGACAGCGCTTGGGGCGGCGTGGCTTGCGGGGATGCGTGCAGGTGTCTGGCCGGGAATGGACGACTTCGCGCGCGGCTGGGCCATCGAGCGGCAATTCACCGCCCAGATGGACGCAGAGGCCCGCGCCACGCGCTATGCCCGCTGGCAACGCGCGGTCAACGCAGTGCAAAGCGTCTGACGATGACGCCCTTTGCTTTTGCCACAGCCAGCCAAATCCGCTTCGGGCGGGGGGGCATTAGCGAGCTTCCCGCCTATGCCAAGGGGCGCGCGCAGCGCATTTTGTTGGTGCGTTCAGCATCTGTCGCGCAAGCTGACGATCTTGCGCGCGCCTTGCAGGCCTTCTCGGCGGTTCAGGAACTCTTTGTTCGTGGAGAGCCGGATCTTTCCCGGATCGAAGCAGACGTGGCGCATCTGCAGCCGTTCGCGCCCCAGCTTGTCATTGCAATTGGTGGGGGGGCTGTTATCGACCATGCGAAAGCATTGGCCGCACTCATACCCGCCCCCCATTGCGCCATGCGCTATCTGGAAGTCGTGGGCGAAGGCCGCTCGCTTGACCAGATACCCTTGCCTGTGGTCGCGGTGCCAACCACTGCGGGAACTGGCACAGAGGTAACACGCAACGCTGTCATCCAAATTCCTGAAGCACGGCGCAAGGTCAGCTTGCGCGATCCAGGCCTCTATCCGGCGCTTGCCCTTGTCGATCCTGACCTTTGCCAGTCTTGTCCCAAATCCGTCACACTGGCATCGGGGCTGGATGCTATCACGCAAGTCATCGAACCGTTCATCTGCAATCGTGCCAATCCGATAACAGACGCGCTTTGCCGTGATGCAATCCCGCGTGGGCTGTCGGCATTGCGTAGGCTGCTGGACGCAAGCGAGATGCAAGCTTGGGAGGATATGGCTCTGACAAGTGTTTATGGCGGGATAGCGCTCGCCAATGCTGGACTTGGTGCTGTTCATGGCTTTGCAAGCGTGATCGGTGGTCAGACAGGTGCGGCACATGGTGCGATCTGCGGAACGCTGTTGGTGCCGGTGCTCAAGGCAAATGCACAGGCGGCGCTTGCCGGAAGTGAGGCGCAGAACCGGATCAGATGGGTCTGCGAACAGATAACGGATGAATTCGGGAGCGTTGAGGACTTCCAGAACTGGGCTCGCGCGCAGGGCCTGCCGCGCCTTGCTGCATATGGGATAAGTGCGGACAAGCACGCCGATCTTGCGCGCGAGGCTGTGCTATCGTCATCCTACAAGGCCAACCCGGCCGATCTGTCGCAAGAGAGGCTGGTGCAAATCCTTGCCGAAGGCTGAACGAACACGCGCAAATCCGTCAGAGGGGCAAAGGGGGCGCGGCCTCAGCGGCCGTGAACACCGGGCAGGATGAAATCAGAGTAACCGTTTAGATCACGATGATGTTTGATGGAAACATCATCGTGATCTAGGTCTTTGTTGTCGCGCGATTATTGCGGGGAGTATCCGGAACTCTGTGTATCTGACCGGGCCCATGCGGTTTCAGATACGTTCAGGCGTCGAAGCGCCCAGCGCACATTATGGCCAGTTGATTGCGGGCCGCAATCCATTCCCGGACT
>JBKBLP010000026.1:0-45487 GCA_046296275.1 Roseinatronobacter sp.
GCCGAAGCCCTTTGTCTGGAGCAAGACCGCCGAAGACATCATCGCCCGCGAGCGCCGCGCCCTTGATGCCCTCGATGAAATCAGGGGAAATCGGTAGCAAGTGTCAGACTCGGGACACTAGGTCTCTGTTATCGCGTGATTATTGAGGAAAACCGGGTTCCACTTTTCCACATAACGCTTTAAGCGGTCAGCCCATCCGCTCGGAGGCATAAGACCCTGGCGAGGGCGGAAATACGACTGTCTTGCCCCCGTTCACGAAAACCCGGCCGTGGATATGGGCATGGATCGCGCGGGCAAAGACCTGCGCTTCCACATCGCGCCCAAGGCTGACGTAATCGGCCGCAGATTGCGCATGAGTGACGCGCACCAGATCCTGCTCGATGATGGGGCCTTCGTCCAGATCGGCGGTGACATAATGCGCGGTTGCGCCAATCAGCTTCACACCTCGGTCAAAGGCTTGCTTGTAAGGATTCGCGCCCTTGAAGCTGGGCAGGAACGAATGGTGGATATTGATGATCCGCCCCGACATGCGGCGGCACATATCATCGGACAGAACCTGCATGTAACGGGCAAGCGCGATCAACTCGGCGCCTGTATCTTCGACCACAGCCATGATCTGCGCTTCGGCCTGCGGTTTATTGGCAGGCGTGACCTTGATGCAGTGGAAGGGGATATCGTGGTTCACGACGACCTTCTGATACTCCATGTGGTTGGAAATCACCGCCACAATATCAATCGGCAGCGCGCCGATGCGCCACCGATACAGAATATCGTTCAGGCAATGGCCAAAGCGCGACACCATGATCACGACTTTGCGCTTTACCGCCTCGTCGAAGAATTCCGCCTGCATGTCGAATTTTTCGGCCACAGCGGCAAAGGCCGTGTTCAAGTCATCCAGACTACGCCCCTCTTCCGACAGAAAACTGATCCGCATGAAGAAATTGCCCGTTTCGCGGTCGTCGAACTGGGCCGAGTCGGTGATGTTGCAGCCGTGCACCGCCAGAAAGGCAGAGATCGCGGCGACAATACCGCGGCTGGCAGGGCAGGTGACGCGCAGGGCAAATTGGGACATGGGGGCTCCGAAAATGACTGGTCTGGGCATGGCACGCGCGCGCGGACAGGTCCAGCCCCTCAGCGGAGGGAGAGGTCTTGATGCAGGGCGCGGACGCTGTTTTCACAGGCAGAAGCAAGCGTTTTGCGGTCTTGCGCGGCATTGAGCGCAACGGCTGCACCAAACGCAACATCGACGCGCCCCTGACGCGGCTGGCACAAGATTTGAGTGAAATGGCCACCGAACTCCATCCCCCCCCACCAGCCATAGAAGCGCGCGTCTTGGCTTAGCGGCGCGGTGTAGCGCAGGGCAGTGGGCTGGATGTGCAGAAGGGGGCGCAATTCCGGGGTAAAGAAGGCCGCAAAGAGCGTGGATTTGAAGGGCAAGACGCGCAAACCGTCGCTGCTGGTGCCTTCGGGGAAGAACAGCAGGCGATGGCCCGCGCGCAAGCGGCTCTCGAACAACGCCTTTTGCTGCGCGGCTTGGGCGGGGACGCGCGCGATGAACACTGTCCCGGCAAGCCGGGCAAGCGTGCCGATCCCCGGCCAACGCCCCACCTCGGCCTTGGCGACGAAAAACACAGGCGCACAGGCATTGAGCACCAGAATGTCGAGCCAAGAGCAATGATTGGCCACAATCGCCCCACGCCCGCGCAGGGCCTGTCCTTGGACGCGCAGCCGCAGCCCCAGCACGCGCAGTGCCATCCGGCACACATACTGCACCACACGGCCTGCAAGTGGTCTAGACTGCGCGCGCAACATGATTTCTGCCCCGCGCGCAAGCACCAGCGCGCATAAGCCGAGCACAAGCAAAACGAGCAACGCCAAGCCGCGGAGCAGACCTATTCCCCGCCCCAGCAGGGTGAAACGTGGGGGCGGCGGGTCAATCTCCAGCCCCCAAGTCATGCGCCGCCGCGTTGTCCGGTCGCCGTGGCCAAAAGCCCCTTCGCTTGGGCCGTCATTGCGGCTGTATCGAGGATCACACAGACATCAATCGTCTGGAAGTCGTGATCAATGAACGCGCCCTCGCCGACCACGCCCCCTAAGCGCAAATAGGCGCGGATGAGCGGGGGCATCGCGATCAGAGCCGCGCGGGTGTCGATTGCATCCACGGGCAACAGGTCCATCGGCTGAAACGCGCGCGCACGGACGCGCAAATCCTGCGAGGCCAGATGGCGGTGATGCAAAAGCGCCAGCGATTGCGCTATGGGTTGGGGGTCAATGCCGGGAAAACTCGCCGCGCCAAACAGAATGTCGATCTCGTGGCGCGCGACATAGGCGGCCAGTTCTTGCCACATCAGCAACATTCCCGCACCCCCGCGATAGGCGGGCGCCACGCAAGAGCGACCAAGTTCCAGCAGCTTGCGCCCAGTTGCACGCAGCGGTGTCAGCTCGAATTCGCTATCACAGTAAAACCGCCCTGTCTGTGGCAGACGATGATCGGGCAGCAGGCGGTAAGCGCCCACGACATGACGTTCTTCGGCGGGGTCGCAGGTCGGATCAATCAACAAAAGGTGGTCAAAAAAAGGGTCAAGCGCATCGGCTTCCAGCCCTGCCGCATGATCGACGAGCGGGCCTGTGCCGCCCAATTCCCGCACGAAAACATCGTAGCGCAACCTTTGGGCCGCACGCAAATCGACCGCATCACGTGCCAGACGGACAATCAGTTGCGGCGTTGTCGAAGTCATGGCCCGTCCCTAGCCGCTTCCTTCGGCGCGTTTACGCAAGTCATGATGCGCACGCAAGCTAAACTGGCATCACACAAAGGGGGCGGGGCGTCGCCGGATTTCGCAATCAGGGGCTGAATATTATTTCCAATTGGACTACGTCGGCGTTTATAACTCTTTTACCTGCTTCTGGGAAGTTGACAGTGACCAATGCGCCGATCCGCGACTGAACCTGCCCCACACCCCATTCGGGGTAGTTGGGGTGCCGCACAAACATTCCGGGCTCCAGAATATGATGACTCATGTGTCCATGACCGACTTCCAGACTGATCCTGCCCCTTCGACCGTGTCGCAGGCCGATTTGCAAGCCCTGATCGTGGCGCGGTTGTGCCATGATCTGGCAAGTCCGCTGGGCGCGATCACGAATGGCGTCGAATTGCTTGAAATGGTACAAGCGGGAAGTCCCGAAGTGGCGCTGGTTGCGCAAAGTGCGCGGCAGGCCACGGCGCGGTTGCGGCTGTTTCGGCTGGCCTTCGGCCATACTGGGACCGATCAGATGACCGGGGCTGCGGAAATGTCCTCGCTTCTGCGGGCGCATAGCGAAACTGCACGGGCGCGTATGGCTTGGGGCATCTCCAGCGACATTCCCCGATCCCATGCCAAATTCCTGATTTTGGGGTTGATGTGCTTGGAAACGGTCATCCCTTGGGGCGGTGAAATTCGGCTCGATAAAGCAAGCGAGGCGTATAAGATCTGCGCCGAAGGACAGCGCATGCGGGTTGAGACCGAGCTTTGGGAAAAGCTCGCCAAAGCAGACCAACCCTTGACCGTAACACCCGCAAATGTCCAGTTTGAGGAGTTCAGGCAGACCTTGAACCGGTTCGGTTTTGGTTTGACCTTGCGGCACGACGACACGACCTTGACGCTCGTCCTGACCCAAAAATGCACAGGGAAGTGATCTGGTATCCGCGCGGGAAGTTGCGCATTCACGCTCTGAGCGGTGTTTTTGGTCATTCGGTTGTGTTACGCTCCGAGCGGAAATATCGAAACCACGAGGTGAGCAGATGAAACCCTTTACACTGGCCGCAGCGTTCGCGGCAGCAACCGCTCTGGCAGGGTGCCAGATGTCAGCAACAGAACGCGCCATAATTGGCGGTGCCGCAGGTGCCGTGGGCGGTTTGGCCGTATCCAATCTGTTGGGCGCCAATTCCAACTGGAGGATCCTCGGCACGGTCGCAGGCGCTACCGCAGGTGCGTTGCTGGCGCAGAACATGGCTACTGGGCGCTGTGCCTATGCGCGCGGCGATGGCACCTATTACGAGGCCGCTTGCCCGTAACTGTCTGAGACACCAGGGCAGGCGGGGCCGCCGCCTGCCCTGATCCTGAATTCGGCGCAGAACCTGGTTACGCCGCGCGCAGACGCTGCTCCACCAGTTCTGCCCAGTAGCTGCTCCCTGCCGGGATGGCGTCATCATTGAAGTCATATTCCGGGTGATGGACATTGGCAGTGTCGCCATTCCCGACCAAGATATACGCGCCTGGCCGTTCTTCGAGCATATAGGCGAAATCTTCGCCACCCATGACAAGCGGCGCTGCGGCGCAATCGCCCGAAACCTTGCGCGCGATTTCGGCGGCGAAGGCTGTTTCCTCGGGCGTGTTGACCATGACGGGGTAGCCGCGCTCATAGCCCACATTCGCCTTGGCCCCATAAGCCGCGGCCGTATGCGTCACCAAATCCGTCAACCGCGTTTGCGCCAGATCGCGCAGCTTCGGGTCCATCGTGCGCACAGTCCCGCGCAGTTGGACGCGCTGCGGGATCACGTTGAACGCTTTCGATTCGGTCACAAAGGACGTGACCGACACCACCATCTGCCCCACGGGGTCAGCATTTCGGCTGACAATGCTTTGCAACGCGACCACGATTTGCGCAGCGACAAGGGTCGTGTCGATGCAGTCATGGGGTTTTGCCGCGTGCCCGCCGAGCCCCTCTACGTCAATCTGGAATTGATCGGTTGCAGCGAAAAACGCGCCTTCACGGATGGCGAAGGTGCCCACGGGCACGCCGGGCCAATTGTGCATTCCGTAGACTTCGGAAATCCCGAAGCGGGTCATCAGCCCGTCATCGCACATGACCTTGCCGCCGCCGCCGCCTTCTTCGGCGGGCTGAAAGATCACCACAACGGAGCCATCAAAATTGCGGGTTTCGGCCAGGTACTTGGCCGCGCCCAGCAGCATGGCCGTATGCCCGTCATGGCCGCAAGCGTGCATCTTGCCCGCCGTCTTGGAGGCATGGGGCAGCCCCGTCGCCTCCAGAATCGGCAGCGCATCCATATCCGCGCGCAGGCCGATGACGCGGCCGCTCTCGCGCCGCGCGCCGTGGATCACCCCCACGACACCTGTGCGCCCGATACCTTCGACCACCTCGTCACAGCCAAATTCCCGCAACTTCGCCGCCACGATCCCTGCCGTGCGGTGACAATCGAACATCACTTCGGGGTTTTCGTGAAAATCCCGCCGCCATGCGGCGATTTCGGGCTGCATTTCGGCGATGCGGTTCTTGACAGGCATGGGTCCGGTCCTTGGGCTGTTTCACAGAACCATGACATAGGGCCGGACAGGCTGCCAGACAAAGGTGCTTGATTCTCAGGCAACGCCCACAAATTCACTCTGACTATAGCCTTGCAGGTAAAGCAAAGCCGTCAGGTCGCCATGATTGATCCGCAGGTCGCATTGCGCGGCGACTGCGGGCTTGGCGTGAAGCGCCACGCCTGCACCTGCGCGTCCCAGCATCCCCAAATCATTCGCCCCGTCGCCCACGGCAATGACTTGCGCGGGGGTGATGCCCAATCGCGCGGTGATCTGTTCCAAAGCATCGATCTTGGCCTGACGGCCCAAAATCGGCTCGGCCACTTCGCCCGTCAGCACGCCATCTGCGACCAGCAGCGTATTCGCGCGGTGCTCGTTGAAGCCCAGATGTGCCGCCACGGCCTTTGTGAAGGCGGTAAATCCGCCCGACACAAGCGCCGCATGCCCGCCATGCGCCTGCATTGTCGCAATCAATTCGCGCCCGCCGGGGGTGTAGGTGATCCGTTCGGCCAGAACCTGCGCGATGATCCCTACGGGCAGGCCCTTGAGCAGGCCCACACGTTCGCGCAGGGCGGCTTCAAAATCGAGTTCGCCGTTCATCGCGCGCGCAGTGATAGCAGCCACATAGGGCCCGACGCCGGCCATATCGGCCAGTTCGTCGATGCATTCCTGCCCGATCATGGTGCTGTCCATATCGGCCAGGAGCATCTGCTTGCGCCGCCCTTCGGCCACTTGCAGGCACAGATCAACACCGCGCGGTTGAAGATCGGCCCAGACTTGCCAGAACGTATCGGGCCGGGTCAGCACGTCGAAATCGGCGGCAATGCCGGGGGCGAGCCAGCGCGGCGCTGTTCCGCTCCAAGCGCCGCACAAAGCTTCGACCAGCGGCGCATCAAGGCAGGGGGCGGCGGGATTGCAAAGCAAAGTTGCGACAAACATCGGATTTTCCGCGATAGGCAAGGTCAGCGCAGCCCTTACCCGGTATCGTCTTGGACGGCAATGTCTGGTTCGGCCTACGCAGCGTGCGCTTTGTACTCGGGCTGTTAGTGGGGCTGAAACCGTATATTGAAATTAAACTCTGCTGCACGTAAATCAAGATGATGGAAGCCACGATCAACAAGCCCACAGTCCATGATATCGCCCGCGAGGCGGGCGTCAGCCTTGCAACGGTGGATCGTGTGCTCAATTCCCGCCCCGGTGTGCGGCAAGGCACGATTGACAAGGTGCGCGGTGCCATTGATCGGCTGGGCTATGTGCGCGACACATTCGCGGCCAACCTTGCGCGGCAGCGGCAATATCGCTTCGTCTTTGTCCTGCCGGATGCCCCCAGCCTGTTTGTGGATGCCGTCCGCGCCGCGCTGCTCGAAGCCTATGCGGCGCAGGTTACAGACCGGATCGGGCTGAACATCCTGTCGGTGCCGGGCAATGACCCGCACGCGATTGTGCGCAAGCTTTATGCGCTCGATATCAGCCAGATCGACGGGATCGCGCTGATGGTGCCCGAAACCCCGCTAGTGCGCGATGCGGTTGGACGCTTGAAGCGGGCCGGGGTGGCGGTCATTGCTGTGGCATCTGACCTTCCCAATTCCGAGCGGGATTTCTTCGTGGGGATAGATTCGGTCGCTGCTGGGCGCACTTCGGGGCTTTTGATGGGGAAATTCACCCATAAATCGGGCGAAGTGCTGGTTGTCACCAATTCCATGCGCGCGCGCGACAGTCAGGAACGGCGGCTTGGGTTCGATCAGGTTATTCAGGCCCGCTTTCCGCATTTGACTGTGTTGCCCAGCCTTGAATCCTTCGATGACCCCCAGCGTATGGAAGAAATGGTGCTGCGGATGCTGCTGCGGTGCCCGCGTCTGGTGGGGCTTTATGCGATGGGGGCAGGCAATCTGTCGATCTTGCGTGCGCTGCGACGCTCGGCACGGCGGGCGGATCTGGCAGTGATCCTGCATGAACTGACCCCACCTGTGCGAGCTGCGCTGCTGGCCGATGAAATTGACGCTGTAATTGCGCAGAATGTGGGTCATCTGGTGCGCAGCGCGTTGCGTGTGCTGCGCAATCTGAGTGATGACCAGCCGATCATCGAGGCGCAGGAGCGGCTGCGCATCGAGATCGTCTTACGCGAAAACCTGCCCGATTTGGTCTGACACGAAAGCCCGAATACAGGCCATGTCGTTTTTTCCTTGATTTGAGGTACGTAACTCTTTTATGCAATCAAAGCGCCCGCGTGGCGTTCTGGCCTCCGGCTTGGGCGCTGGATGATCGGGAGGGGTGAGATCATGACAAACAAGACACGTCTTCTGGCGGCAACCGCCATTGCGGGCTTGTCCAGCTTTGCGGCGACCGGATCGCAGGCGGCAAACCTGACGCTGTGCTGGGCCGCTTGAGGGAGGGACCATGCAACAATTCATCAATTCCAAGGAAACGCTTGTCACTGAAGCGCTGGACGGGCTTTTGCGCATATCGGGCGGCAGCTTGGCGCGGCTTGATGGGTATCCGCATATCAAGGTCATCACGCGCGCCGATTGGGCCAAGGACAAGGTGGCGCTGGTGTCGGGCGGTGGGTCGGGCCATGAACCTGCCCATGCTGGCTTTGTGGGCCGGGGAATGCTGACTGCGGCGGTGTGCGGCGAGGTCTTTGCCTCGCCATCCGTCGATGCGGTGCTTGCGGGGATCCTTGCTGTCACGGGCAAGCCCGGCTGCCTGCTGATCGTGAAGAACTACACGGGCGACCGGCTGAATTTCGGTCTGGCCGCCGAACGCGCCCGCGCGCAGGGGCTAAAAGTGGATATGGTCGTTGTGGATGACGATGTGGCCCTGCCCGATCTGCCACAAGCGCGCGGTGTGGCGGGGACGCTGTTTGTGCACAAGATCATCGGCGCGTTGGCCGAACAGGGCGCGGATCTGGCCATGCTCACGCGTGAAGCGCAACGCGTGATCAAGGGGGTGGTGTCCATCGGCATGTCGCTTGATACCTGCACAGTGCCGGGATCCCCCAAGGAACACCGCATCGCGCCGGGCAAGGCGGAATTGGGTCTTGGCATTCATGGCGAGCCGGGGGTGGAGCAGGTCGATTTCGCCTCTGCCCGCGACGCGATTGCGCGCGTGGTCGAGCGGCTGTTGCCCAAAGCGGGGGATGGCCCCCACGTGGTGCTTCTGAACAATCTGGGTGCGACCACGCCTTTGGAAATGTCCGTGCTGGCCGAGGAATTGTTGCGCTCGGCCCTCGGTCCGCGCTTGCGCTGGATGGTGGGGCCTGCTGCGCTGATGACCTCGCTCGACATGCATGGTTTTTCGATCTCGCTTTTGCGCGCCACGGCAGCCGATGAGGCCTCACTCCAAGCCTCTGTCGCGCCGCGTGCTTGGCCGGGCTGTCAGGCGATTACCGATCCTGTGATCCTTGCTTTGCCAGATGGGCTGACGCCCATCCAGCCGATCCCGTCCAATCACCCGGTCATGCGCGCGCTGCTGGAGCGCTGCTGCGGGGCCCTGATCAAGGCCGAAGCTGATCTGAACGCGCTTGACGCCAAATCGGGTGATGGCGACACAGGCAGCACGATGGCCACCGCCGCGCGTGCGCTGCTCAAGGCGCTGGACCGGCTGCCACTGGCCGATCATACGCAGCTTTACCGCGCGATTGGGCTGGAATTGTCGCAAACGATGGGCGGATCATCAGGCGTGCTGATGGCGATTTTCTTTGCGGCAGCAGGCGATGCGTCAGCCAGTGGCGCAACGGCGGTCGAGGCATTGCGCCAAGGTCTGGAGCGTGTACAACAAGTTGGCGGGGCGGCCCCCGGCGACCGCACCATGATCGACGCGCTGGCACCTGCTTTAGCTGCCCTTGATCAGGGTGTTGCCGATGCGGCTGCGGCTGCGCGGCGGGGTGCGGACAGCACCGCCGCCATCCGCCGCGCGCGGGCAGGGCGCGCGAGTTACTTGTCCGAGGCAAGCATTCTGGGCCACAACGACCCCGGCGCCGAAGCTGTCGCGCGGCTGTTTGCGGAAATCGCAGTCCCTGCGGAATTGCCTGCGTCCTGAAGGGCCAACCCGCAAAAGCAAACGCGCCCAAGGTTTCCCCTTGGGCGCGTTTCGTTTGGTCAGAACCAGTGTTATTCCGCCGGGATTGCCTCTGGCTCAAACGTCAGGGGATGGGGCAGATGGATCAGCATTTCCTTGGGGCAGACTTGCAGGAAGTGCGCCTTCTCGCGGTCCCAGTTGCGCAAGATGTCTTGGGCGCGCAGCGACTCGGTTTCTTTCGCGTGCTGCGTGATCAGGCCAAGCAATTGCGCTTCCCAATGGGGCACAGTGACCGGGCAGGTCACGAGCGATTCCATGTTGATCATCTCGGCGCTGGTGCCGTCGGGATCATAGAGATACGCCATCCCCCCGGTCATGCCCGCCCCAAAGTTCGGCCCGATGGAGCCAAGGATCACAGCCACGCCGCCGGTCATGTATTCGCAGCCATTAGACCCGCAGCCTTCGATCACCACCTTTGCGCCGGAATTGCGGACCGCAAACCGCTCGCCTGCACGCCCGCTTGCGAATAGGTGGCCATCGGTCGCACCGTAAAGAACCGTGTTCCCGATGATCGTGTTCTCATGCGCGACAAGTGGCGATGACATGCGTGGCCGCACCACGATCAGACCACCCGACAGACCCTTGCCGACATAGTCATTAGCATCGCCAAACACTTCGATCTTCAGGCCCGGTGCCGCGAAAGCCCCCAGCGACTGGCCTGCGCTGCCCGCAAGCTTGATCGTCAGGTGATCAGGTTGCAAGCTGTTGCGCATCCCGAAGCGCTTGACGATATGGCTGGATGCGCGCGTGCCCACAGTGCGGTGGGTGTTTTCCACGGCATAGGACAGTTGCATCTTCTCGCCCTCTTCAAAGAAACGATGGGCGTCGCGGATGATTTCGGCATCCAGGGTATCAGGCACAGCATTCCGCGGCTTGTTGCGGTCATAGCGGATCTGGTCCGCGCCATCGACGGTCAGCAGCAGCGGGTTCAGGTCCAGATCGTCCAGATGCGCAGCGCCGCGACTGACCTGCGCCAGCAGATCGGCCCGCCCGATGATTTCATCCATCGACCGCGCCCCAATCGAGGCAAGGATTTCCCGCACTTCCTGTGCGTAGAAGGTGATCAGGTTCACCACCTTGTCGGCATTGCCCGTGAACTTGGCGCGCAGCGCCTCGTTCTGGGTGCAGACGCCCACGGGGCAAGTGTTGGACTGGCACTGACGCACCATGATGCAGCCCATGGCGATCAGCGCAGCGGTGCCGATGCCGTATTCCTCGGCCCCCAGCATCGCGGCCATCACAATGTCGCGCCCTGTGCGCAAGCCGCCATCGGTGCGCAATGTCACGCGCTCGCGCAGCTTGTTCATGGATAGGACTTGATGCGCTTCCGAGAGCCCCATTTCCCACGGCAACCCGGCATATTTGATCGATGTCGCAGGGCTTGCGCCCGTGCCGCCATTATGGCCGGACACAAGGATCACATCCGCCTTGGCCTTCGCCACGCCCGCGGCAATCGTGCCCACGCCCGATTGCGCGACCAGCTTCACGGTCACTTTAGCGCGGGGGTTGATCTGCTTCAGGTCATAGATCAGCTGCGCCAAATCCTCGATCGAATAGATGTCGTGATGCGGCGGGGGCGAAATCAGCGTCACGCCCGGTGTGGAATGGCGCAGCCGCGCGATCAGTTTCGTGACCTTCATGCCGGGCAATTGGCCGCCTTCGCCGGGCTTGGCCCCTTGGGCGACCTTGATTTCCAGCTCTTCGCAGGCGTTCAGGTATTCCGCCGTCACCCCGAAGCGGCCAGAGGCCACTTGCTTGATCTTGGCGCAGGGATTGTCGCCATTGGGCAGGGGGTGGGCGTGGGCGGGGTCCTCGCCCCCCTCGCCGCTATCGGATTTGGCGCCGATGCGGTTCATGGCGATGTTGAGCGTCATATGCGCTTCGGGACTCAGCGCGCCAAGCGACATGCCGGGCGTGACAAAGCGCTTGCGGATCGCGGTGATGCTTTCCACTTCTTCAATCGGGATCGCCTTGCCCAAAGGCTTGATATCCAGCAGATCGCGCAGATGGATCGGCGGGTTGGCCTGCATCGCCATGGAATACTGCTTCCACAGCGAATAGGACGACTGATCGCAGGCCTTTTGCAGCAGATGCATGGTCTGCGCTTCCCACGCGTGCTTTTCGCCCGAGCGGCGTGCTTTGTAGAAGCCGCCAATCGGCATCACATCTTGCCCCCCGCGCCAGCCCTTCGCGTGGATTTCTTCCAGCTTCATCTGAATGCCATGCAGACCGATGCCGGAAATGCGGCTTTGCATGCCAGGGAAATATTCGGCGCAGAGCGCGCGGGACAGGCCCACCGCTTCAAAGTTCAGACCGCCGCGATAGGACGAGATCACCGAAATCCCCATCTTCGACATGATCTTCAACAAGCCTGCATCAATTGCCGCGCGGTAACGGCGCATCGCGTCCACCAGCGTTCCTTCGATCAGGCCCCGGTCGATCCGGTCGGCGATGGTTTCCTGCGCCAGATAGGCGTTGACCGTCGTCGCTCCGCAGCCGATCAGCACGGCGAAATAATGCGGGTCGATGCATTCGGCCGCGCGCACATTGATCGAGCAGAAGGTCCGCAGCCCTTTGCGCGTCAGCGAGCTATGCACCGCACTGGTGGCGAGGATCATGGGCATCGCCACACGATCCGCGCTTTGGTGTTCGTCCGACAGCACCAGATGACCTGCGCCCGAGCGCACGGCATCTTCGGCTTCGGCGCGGATACGCTCCAGCCCCGCGCGTAGGGCATCTTCGCCCCCGCCCGCAGCAAAGGTGCAGTCGATCATGCAGACCTGTTCGCCAAATTCGCGCACCATTTCCGCGAATTCGCCATTGGCGACAAATGGGCTTTCCAGCATCAGGATTTCGGTCTGGCTGCCATCTTCATCAAGCACGTTCTTCAGGTTGCCAAAGCGCGTTTTCAGCGACATGACGCGGAATTCGCGCAAACTGTCGATGGCCGGGTTCGTTACTTGGCTGAAATTCTGCCGGAAGTAATGCGACAGCGGGCGATAGACATTCGACAGCACTGCCGCAGGCGTGTCATCGCCCATGGACGCCACCATTTCCTTGCCATCTTCGGCCATGGGGGCAAGCACTTGCTCGATTTCTTCAATCGTATAGCCCGCAGCGACCTGACGGCGGCGCAGGTCCGCCGCATCCATGCCGCGCGTTTCGGGAATGTCGCGCAGACGTTCGTTCAGATCGCCGATTTTCGAGCACCATTCGCCAAAGGGCTGCGAATTGGCCAGACGGTTCTTGATTTCGGTGTCGTGATAAAGCCGCCCCTCGCGCATATCGACCGCGATCATCTGCCCCGGTCCAAGCGCGCCCTTTTCGCGCACAGTCAGTTCATCGACCTTGACCATGCCCGCTTCGGACCCCGCAATCAGCAGCCCGTCGCCTGTCACGACATAGCGCATGGGCCGCAGGCCGTTGCGGTCCAAGCCCCCGCAGACCCAGCGCCCGTCCGTCATGGCCAGTGCAGCAGGGCCGTCCCAGGGTTCCATGACCGAGTTGCAATAGGAATACATGTCGCGCCAGGCTTGCGGCATTTCCACCGCTTGCTTGGACCAGGCTTCCGGCACCAGCATGGTTTTCGCCATTGGCGCAGAGCGGCCCGCGCGCACCAACACCTCGAAAACCCCGTCCAGCGCAGCCGAATCCGACCCGCCTGCGGCGACGATGGGCTTGATGTCTTCGGCCATGTCGCCAAAGGTGCTCGATGCCATGCGGATTTCGTGGCTTTTCAGCCAGTTCAGGTTGCCCTTGAGCGTGTTGATCTCGCCGTTATGCGCGAGCATGCGGAAGGGCTGCGCAAGCCACCATTGCGGGAAGGTGTTGGTCGAATAGCGCTGGTGATAGATGGCGAAAGCTGACTCGAACCGCTCGTCTTTCAGGTCAGGGTAGAATTCCGCGACCTGTTCGGCCAGCATCATGCCTTTGTAGATGATCGAGCGGCAGGACAGCGAGCAGATGTAGAAGCCCGCAATCCCGGCGGCGGTGACGGCTTTCTCGATCCGGCGGCGGATGACATACAACTCGCGCTCGAAGGTTTCTTCGTCGCTGCCTTTGGCATTGCGGATCAGGATTTGCTCGATCTCAGGCCGGGTGGCATTGGCTTTCTCGCCCAGCACGGCCACATTGACCGGCACATGCCGCCAGCCATAGATCGCGTGGCCCATGCGCAGCACTTCGGTTTCCACGATGGTCCGGCAGCGTTCCTGCGCGCCGAAATCCGTGCGCGGCAGGAAAACCTGACCCACGGCCATCAGCGAATTCATCTCTGGCTCGTGGCCCGTGCGACGGATTTTGTCGTAGAAGAAATTGGCCGGAATTTGCACATGGATACCCGCGCCGTCGCCCGTCTTGCCATCCGCATCGACCGCGCCCCGATGCCAGATCGCTTTCAGCGCGTTGATCCCGTGATCCACGACCTTGCGCGACGGTTTGCCGTTCAGCGACACGACCAGACCCACACCGCAGGACGAATGCTCGTCCTCGGTCTTGTAAAGCCCATGCGCATCGACATAGGCGCGTTTGGCTTCCTCGGCGGCAACCCAGGCTTCATCGTATTTGGTCATGTCAGGTCTCCTTCAACCGAGAGTCCGAAGTGTGCATGTGTCTGCGCCCGTGTCATCCGCTTGCGGTCCCCCGCATAGCCGAAGCTGTCAGGCTTCAGGTCGATGTAGATTTCGCTGTCAAAAGTCAGGCCATCGGCGCTGTCAAACAGACCGATGGGCAATTCCGTGTCGCCCGCACCGGGGCCATCGCCCGTGACGCGGTAGAAGAGCGCCGTGCCGCAAACACGGCAATTCGCGCGCTCGGCCCAAGAGGAGCTTTGGAAGCGTGCGATATTGGCGCAACCGTCCCAATGAATGTTGTCCGTCGGCACACTGATCGCCAGAAGCGCAGACCCCACCCAGCGGCGGCACATGTCGCAATGGCACGCGCCAAAACTGCGGCTGGTCAGCCCCGCGCGGAGACGCACGCCCCCGCACAGGCAACGGCCCGTGCGCACCTCTGGGGCATGTGCGCCCGCTTTCATCACTCGGCCGCAACGCGCGTGGGCGCGGACAGATAGGACAGGATCGACGCCGCCGCCTCGCGCCCGTCGCGGATGGCCCACACTACAAGCGAGGCCCCGCGCACGACATCGCCCACGGCCCAGACACCGGGCATGGCGGTTTCATGCGTGCCGAACGCCGCCTTGATGGTGCCCCAGCGGGTCACGGGCAATTCGGGCTGATCCCAGAGCTTGGGCAAATCCTCTGGCTCGAAGCCCAGCGCCATGATCGCAAGGTCGGCAGCTTCGGTATAATCCGCGCCTTCGATCACTTCGGGCGCACGGCGGCCTGTGGCATCGGGCTGGCCCAGACGCATCTTCTGCACGCGCACGCCGGTCAGGGTGTTGTCGCTGTCCGCTTCAAAGCCAAGCGGGGCCGAAAGCCAGACGAATTCGACACCTTCTTCTTCCGCATTCTGCGTTTCGCGGCGCGATCCCGGCATGTTTTCACGGTCGCGCCGATACAGGCACTTGACCGAGGTCGCGCCCTGCCGCACCGCCGTGCGCACGCAATCCATCGCCGTGTCGCCCCCGCCGATCACGACCACGCGCTTGCCCTGCGCGTCCAGATCGCCGCTGTCGAATTCCGGCACATCGTCGCCAAAGCTTTTGCGGTTGCTTGCTGTCAGGAAATCCAGCGCCTTGACCACGCCATCAGCCCCCACGCCCGGCACATCCAGATCGCGCGCCTTGTAAACGCCGGTGGCGATCAGCACCGCATCATGCTTGCCGCGAATGGCGTCAAAGGTAATGTCTTGGCCGACATTGCAGTTCAGGACAAACTCGACACCGCCCTGTTCAAGCTGCCCGATCCGGCGCATGACCACGGGCTTTTCCAGCTTGAAGCCGGGAATGCCATAGGTCATCAACCCGCCCGCGCGGTCGTAGCGGTCATAGACCGTCACTTGCACACCCGCGCGGCGCAGCACGTCCGCCGCCGCCAGACCACCGGGGCCAGCGCCGATGATCCCCACGGATTCGGGGCGTTCGGCATGGGGGACGATGGGCTGCACCCAGCCTTCGTCCCACGCCGTGTCGGTGATGTATTTCTCGACCGAGCCAATCGTCACAGTCCCATGCCCTGATTGCTCGATCACGCAATTGCCTTCGCACAGGCGATCCTGCGGGCAAATGCGGCCACAGATTTCGGGGAAGGTGTTGGTGGCTTGGCTCAGCTCATAAGCTTCGCGCAAGCGGCCCGTCGCGGTCAGCATCAGCCAATCGGGGATATTGTTGTGCAGCGGGCAATGCGACTGGCAATAGGGCACACCGCATTGGCTGCACCGTCCGGCCTGTTCGGCAGCTTTATCCGCCGCGTATTCGCCATAGATTTCGTCGAAATCTTCGGTCCGTTCATCGGCGGCGCGCTTCTGCGGCATTTCCTTGCCGACAGTCACGAAACGGAGCATGGGCTGCTTGGCCATTGGCTGATCCTCCAGATATCGAGGGATGTGATACCGAAGGCTTCTCAGGAATAAAAGTCAGCATTGCTGACACAATTATCATATTTTTCGCGTCGCAACGCAGAAAATTCACCAAATGGGCGAAAAATAGGGCGCGCGTGCTGACCTTTTATTCTCCCGGCCCTGCTATATGCTGCGCGCACAGCGTCTTAGCCCCGAGTGCACCATGTCCCTGTTCTACCTGTTCCTGCTCGCCGCCATTCAGGGAATCACCGAGTTCCTGCCAGTTTCATCCTCGGGCCATCTGATCCTGTTGCCTGCCCTGACCGGGTTCGAGGATCAAGGATTGGTCGTTGATGTTGCCGTGCATGTCGGCACTTTGGGCGCAGTCTGCCTGTTTTTCTGGCGCGACTTGCGGGCCACGCTGCGGGGCGTGCCGGAAGTTCTGCGCTTGCGTGTGGAAAGCCGCGAGGGCTTTCTGGCGCTCTGCCTGATCGTGGCCACGATCCCGGTCATGGCGGCGGGTCTTGCCTTGAAACTGCTGGGCCTGACCGAGATGCTGCGCTCGGTCGCTTTGATCGGCTGGATGATGATCATTTTCGGCATCGTGCTTTACTGGGCCGATATGCGCGGGCCGCAAGCGCGCACGGCGGAAAGCTGGACACTGCGCCACGCGATCATCTTCGGCCTGTGGCAAATGATCGCGCTTCTGCCGGGCACATCGCGCTCAGGGATCGTAATCACCGGCGCGCGCGCGCTTGGCTACAAGCGCGAGGACGCGGCGCGATTGTCGATGCTGATGTCGATCCCGACGATCCTCGCCTCGGCGTCGCTTCTGGGGCTGGACGTGGTGCGCATGGCCGATTGGCAGGCCGCGCGCGATGGGGCAATCGCGGCTGTCATCGCCTTTTTCGCGGCGCTGCTTGCGCTGTCGCTGATGATGCGGTTGCTGAAATCCGTCAGCTTCACGCCCTATGTGATCTATCGGATCGGCTTGGGCGTGGTGCTGCTGTGGGTCGCCTATCGCTAGGGTCTGCGGGTGGCAACGGCGCCAAGCACCAGAAACATCCCCGCCCCCACAGGATGACCGCCCCTGCCCCGGCCACATCTTCGACCCGTGCACCATAAAGACCCGGCACCCAGGCTAGTGCTGCCCCCAACCACAAGATCGCCCCAAGCCCTTCCAGAACGGCCAACCGGCGCGCAGTCAGTCCAAGCGTCGTCATGTCAGCCCCATATGTAGCAGTCGCTACATTGTGGCCTTGCCCAGTGCAGGTTACAAGCGTCCATGTCCGATCCCGTTCCCACCCGCGACAGATTGCTCGACGCGATGGCCGCGCATGTCTTGGCGCATGGGCTGAATGATGCCAGCCTGCGCCCGCTTGCCCGCGCGGCGGGAACGAGTGACCGGATGCTGATCTATCACTTCGGCAGCAAGGACGGCTTGACCACGGCGCTTCTGGAACATCTGGGCGCGCGCTTTGCCGCGCTGTTGGATCAAAGCCTGCGCCCCGGCTCCTTTGCGACCGAGGGGGAGGCCCTGCGCGAAATCCTTGTGCTGATGCGTTCGGATCGGGCGGCAGGCTTCCAGCGCGTTTGGTTCGACATTCTTGCGGGGTCAGCACGGGGTTCCATTGCGCACCGCGCGACAGGCGGTCTGATCCTGCGCGGGCTGCATGATTGGTTGACCGCGCGCTTGCCCCACAAGGACAACGCGGCCCGGCTACTGATCCAGATCGAGGGCCTGCTCATCGCCACGGAACTTGGGGCCGACGATCTGGTGGCGCAGGCCCTGTCCGACATGGCGCAGGATTAGCCCTGCGCTTCGGGCTTCACCGACGCGGTCACATAATTCACCGACAAATCCCGGTCCGAGATTGACCACGACCAGAACAGCTTGTTGAACACAAACCCCTTGCGGTCCACCGGGTTCAGCCCCGCCTTGCGCAGCATGTCGAAAAGCTCGTCGGGCGTGATGAACATGGACCAGTCATGCGTGCCCTTGGGCAGCCAGCGCATGACATATTCCGCCCCGATGATCGCCATCAGATAGCTTTTCGGATTGCGGTTGATCGTCGAGCAGACCATCAGCCCGCCGGGTTTCAGAAGCTGCTGACAGGTCGTCAGGAACGATTGCGGGTCGGCCACATGCTCAACCACTTCCATGTTCAGCACCACGTCGAATTGCTCGCCTGCCGCGACAAGATCCTCGGCGGTGCAATGCCGGTAGTCGATGCTCAGCCCCGATTGCTGCGCGTGGATTTGCGCCACCGGAATGTTGCGCGCAGCCGCATCCGCGCCCACCACATCCGCCCCAAGCCGCGCCATCGGTTCGGACAACAGGCCGCCCCCGCAGCCGATATCGAGCAGCCGCAGCCCCGCAAACGGCGCAGGCTGGGTCAGGTCGCGGTTGAATTCGGCGGCAATCTGCTGCGTGATATAGTCCAGCCGGCAGGGATTGAGCATGTGTAGCGGCTTGAATTTGCCGTTCGGGTTCCACCATTCGGCGGCCATTGCCTCGAATTTGGCGATCTCGGCGGGGTTAATGGACGTTTGCGACATCGGTTCCTCCGATTTTATGGGCGGCCCCATGGCGGGGCAGGTCATCGCGGTATATAGTGCAGTTTATGGACAAGTCGGCAGGACATGACACCGCAGCTTCCGGGCTTTACCAGATGGGAGAGCCCTTCGACCAGCGTCTGCTTGATGTAGGCGATGGGCACCGTGTCTATGTGGAACAATGCGGCCACCCGGACGGGTTGCCCGTGGTGGTGCTGCATGGCGGACCGGGGGGTGGGTGCAGCCCGGCGATGCGGCGGTTTTTCGACCCGACATCCTACCGCGTGGTGCTGTTTGACCAGCGCGGTTGCGGGCGGTCGAAGCCTGCGGCAACAGTCACGGCAAACACGACACAACATCTGATCGCCGATATCGAATTGATCCGCGAAACGCTTGGCATCAGGCGCTGGATCGTCTTTGGCGGGTCATGGGGCGCAACGCTCGCCTTGGCCTATGCGCAGGCCCATCCCGACCGCGCGGCGGCTTTGGTGCTGCGCGGTGTTTTCCTTGGCACGCGCGCGGAACTTGATTGGTTCTATGGCGGTGGCGCGGGTCAGTTTTTCCCGGAACTCTGGGCGCAATTCATCCGCCCCATTCCCGACGATGAGCGCACTGACCTGATCGCGGCCTATGCGCGGCGGCTGTTCAGCGGCGACGAGCATCAGGAAAACCGCTTCGCCCGGTCCTGGACGGCTTGGGAAAACGCACTGGCCAGTATCGAGACACGCGGCATGGGGATGAGCGATGCGCCATCCACCTATGCGCGGGCCTTTGCGCGGTTGGAAAATCATTATTTCTCGAACGGGTGTTTTCTGGGCGAAGATGGCGCGCTGATGCGGGGCTTGGACCGGATGCAGCACATTCCCGGCCATATCGTGCAGGGGCGCTACGACATGATCTGCCCCCCTGCCAAAGCTTGGGCACTGCACGCCGCTTGGGGCCTGTCGCGGATGGAAATTGTGCCTTTGGCAGGCCATGCTCTGTCCGAGCCTGGGATCAGCAAGGAACTGGTGCGGATCATGAACCAGATGCGGCATGAAGCGGCGCGGTTGAACCTGTAGAGCTGATTTCAGGACTGCGTGAAAAGACGGGTCTGCGCGTCAGAGCCGCGGGATCACTTTCGCGGTGCAGACGTTGGAAATGCTTCCCGAAACAGGAGCGCGTCAGACACGGCCTTGGCCTTGTCTTGCAGGGCGCGCGCGCAGGCCCGTGCGGCATGGCTTGCGCGGGCGAGTGCGTCGCGGTCTTTTGTCCATCGAGCCAGAGCCAGCACCACGGCTTGCGGATCATCGGCCGGGACGATCTGGCCCGCGCCCGGTCCTACCAATTGCGGCGGCGTGCCGCGGTCATAGACGATGACGGGCCGTCCTGCGGCCATCGCTTCGGGGATGGTGCGGCCATAGCTTTCCGCGAAATGCGACAAGGACAGCACGATGTCTGTTTGACGAACTGCCTCGCGCGGGGTGGCGGAGTAGCCGGCATGGCGCATATTCGCGGGCAAGGTTCCCAAGGCGGTCAGATCGGGTGTGGCCGGACCGATCAGGACGACTTCCAAGTCCAGACCTGCCTCCAGCGCGCCCAAGGCCACCGCACGGGCATCGGCTATGCCCTTCTTGGCGATGGTCGAGCCGATCAGCCCCACACGCAAGCGCCCGGTCGGGGCGAAGGGTTCGTCGAACAAGCCAAGGTCCACGGTATTGGGCAATATCACCAGTCGATCTGGTCCCATTTGTGCGTCGGGGTCAATCCATGCTGCGGTGACGGGCCCATTGGCCACAAAGCGCGTGGCCGTGGAAAGAAGTTCATCGCGGAGAATGTCCGGGGTTAGGTCCATGCGTGCACAAAGTTCTGCATCTTGTGGCGGCACTTCGCGCAGATAAACCACGCTCGGCACGCCTGCGTCCTGCGCGGCAAGGGCGGGCGCATCGCAGACCAATGTGTTCAGATGCACGGCACAGGCCCCAGAGTCGCGAATGGCCTGAACCAGCGCCGCGCGAGTCTCTGGATGCGGCACGCGCCCTGCGCGCCGCCAGCCATAGGGGATCAGCCGCACCGCGCGCGCCTGCGTGCGGCAAGCGGCCAGATAGGCCGGATCAAGGCAATGGGGCAATACCACCTCGACTGTCAGACCCGCGTGACGCGCGCGTGCGAGCATCGTCAGGAAACTGCGCTCGGCGCCAAATTGCATCCCCTGCGCCTGATGCGCGCAAAACAAGATCACAGGCGCGTCACCGGCGAAGATCGGGCCAGTTCCCCGAAATATCGGGAGGGCCGCGAATTTCCCAGCCCCGCGCAGATGCGCAAGAAGCGCGTTCTCGTCGCGCCGTCCGCCCTGCAGCCAATGCCCGCTGGTTGAAAAACGCGGCCCCGGATCGCGCCCCTCTGCCGCGCCATGGGTCAGGTAATGCCAAACAGCATCCCTTACCCCGGCGGCGCGTAGATCAGGCGCATGGTCCAGATACCATGCCGCATCGAACAGCGCAGACGCCCGCAGTTCGGGCAATTCCCGCAAGGCGCGCAATCTGCGCAAGAGACGCGCGGTCATCATTCTGTAGCGTCGCTTTCGGGCAGAGCGAGCGCCTCTGGCACTGGAAAGGGTCGTGGGCCGGGTGACTGCCCGGAAGCGGGCATAACAGGTGTCCCTGCTGCCACATGCCACGCGCGGGCCGCCCGTATATAGGCGGTCCGGGCACCTGCCCCCTCCCCAAGCAGACCTGTTTCGGGGGCGTGGCTGAGCGAACGCGCCAAGGTGCGGCCAAACGCCAGTGGCGCTCTGGGCCTGACCAGCGCCACGCTGGCTTGCCCATGCACATGGCGCAAACGTTCGAGGAATTCGCTGTCCGCGGCTGCGCGCACCTCGTCCCATGGGCCTAGGCGATCAAGCACCGCACGGTGTATCATTAGTGACGCCATGCAGGGATGCACGCTGCATTGTGCCGGGCACAAATCCGGGGTCGCGCGCAACCAATGCACCATGCACCCGGCTGGAGTGTCGCCTTGGGTCATGCGCGCGACCTGTTGCGCGATCCGCTCGGGGTGGGACCAATCGTCCGCGTCCTGAACGGTCAGATAGGTTCCCTGCGACTTGGCCGCGCCCAGATTGCGCGCGCCATAGGCGCCGCGCGCGGCAGGGCTTTGCAACAACTGCACACGCGCATCTTTGGCGGCATGTGCTTGGACACGCGCTTCGGTGTCATCCGTGCAGCCATTTACAACGACCAGAACTTCGATCCGGTGCCAGCTTTGCGCCAAAAGCCCCTCAAGAGCGGTGTCGATCATGTGGCCAGCATTGCGCACGGGCAGGATTATACTGACCAAGGGCGCTGTTTCGGGCAATCTCAAAGGAGTGGCCTGTGCCTGAACGCTGTCGAAAGCATCTGGTCCGCGCGCTTGGCCCAAGGTTGGGCTCACCAGACGCTCGGAAGCAAAGATGCGCTGCAACGCCTGACCCCAGCCCGCCCGGTTCCCGGTTTGAAGGGCGCGGTAGGCGTTCAGAAAGGCCAATTCGGGCAGCGCCCCGAATTGCCGCGAAAGCTGCTCGTCCAGCGCGTCGGCTTTTTGCAGATCGCCAAGGCGCAATGCCATTTCCATCGCCAATAATCCGGCATCTGGCAGGCCCAAATGCGTCGCGAACTGCTCTGGCTGGTCAAGCAAGGCCGCAGCTCTTGGCCAGTCGCGGAATCGCGCCGCCATGCGCGCCAGCGCCAGCCGCGCCCAAGCCGCCTCTGCGTCTGACCCCGCTGCGGATCGCTCTAGCCGCACGAGCGCGTCCTTGTTTCCAGCCCAGACAGCATACTCATCCTGCAAGGCCGCAAGCGGGCGGTGGTGCCGTCGCTCGAATCGGCCATAACGCAGGAAATGCAAAGCGGGATCCCCGCCCGCCTGCCTGACATCGGGATGTTGCGCAAGATAGGCAGTTGGATCAAAGCCCGACGGCAAGCGCAAGCGTAGAGGAAGGACCGGGCGCAACGTTCTCAGGGCCGTGCTCAGAAAAGGTGTCGGCACGATGATCTTTCCTTCACTGCGCCACGGCATGATCTGCCGACAAGGGGATTGGGGTCTGGCCTGTTGCGGCCTGCAAGGGCGATGAATGCGCTGTGCAAATCATGCGTTCGAGGATTACAGCCAACAGCGCCCAAGACCAACCCCTCTTGACCCACCGGAGCTTCAGTGCGCACGGCTTCGGATACTCTAGCGGAATTGAGTGTCCAGCATCTTTGCCAACACCTCAAGCCCGCGCCTGAGCAGAGTGTCGGCATGGGTTTGGGTTTCGGCTTCGGTGTAGAAGCGCAGTTCGGGGGCGTTGCCGGAGGGGCGCAGGTGGAGGATCCGGCCCGTGGCCAGTGTCAAGCGCAGGCCGTCGGTCAGGTCTTGGCCGGTTGCCGCGCCCGCGCCCAGGGCGGCAAGGAATTGGGTGCGGGCGGCGCTGTCGGTGGTCAGGCGCGCGACAAGGTCGGCGCTTCGGTCCGTGGGCACGTCTTGCAGGCGGTCGGACGCAGTGAAGCGCTGGGGGCCGCGTGCGACAAGGGCTGCAATGCCATCGGTTCCGGCCATGACAAGGGGCGCAAGGATCGGCAGCAGGCTGTCGCGGGTCATCAGCCGGGGCAGGGGGCCAGCGGGACCTTGGGCGTCAAAGCCCAGCAGGAAGCCGCCATTGGCCTCGTATCCCACCACGCGCGCGTCTGCGTGCTGGCCCATCCCTGCAATCACATAGGGCGAGCCGATGCGCGTGCGGATGACCTGTGCAAAGCCAAAGTGATCGACGCCTGTATTGGAACTGACCGGGGTCACGACGACCTGCGCGCCCAAGGCCTGCGCGGTGATCTGGCCCAGCACATCGCCCGGCACGATCTGGCCGGACCCATCCGCGAGCAAGGGGCGGTCGCCATCGCCATCGGTCGAGACAATCGCATCGAGCCCATGCGCGGCGATGGCTTCGCGCAAGAGCGCGCGGGCGTCGGGCGGGACAGCTTCGGTATCGACCGGCACGAAGGTTTCGGAGCGGCCGATTTCAGTCACCTCCGCCCCCAGCGCGCGCAGAATCTCGATCAGCCCATCGCGCCCGACTGCGCTGTGGGACCAGACACCGATATGCAGACCCGCCAGCGCCGTTGGGCCGAAGGCTGTCAGATAGCGCGCGGCATAGGCGGGGGCGGCGTCACGCGCGGTCAAAAGGCCCTGTATCCGCGCAGGGGTATGCGGTGCATCCAGCGCGCGCAGGATCGCGGCTTCCTCAAGCTTCGTGATCTCACCCGCGGGTGTGTAGAATTTCAGCCCATTGCGATTCGCCGGAATGTGGCTGCCTGTGACCATGACCGCCGCCGCCCCAGCCCACAGGGCGGCCAGCGCCAAGGCGGGGGTCGGCAGCGCACCGCAATCGGTCACATCAACCCCCTGCGCGTGCGCGGCTGCGATCACATCCGCCACCAGACGCGGGGAACTGTCGCGCAGATCGCGCCCCACGAACAGCCCCGTGCCCACGGGACAGGCGGCCAGAAACGCGCGGGTATGGGCGGCAATCAGGTCCGGCGTCAATTCCGTGACCAGTCCGCGCAACCCGCTTGTGCCGAATTTCGGAGCCATAACGCGTCCCTACCCCTTGGCACCCTGACCACGGGCGTAGATATCTTCATAGCGGATGATGTCATCCTCGCCCAGATAGCTGCCGGTCTGCACCTCGATCAGCACCATGGGCAGCTTGCCGGGGTTTTCCAGCCGGTGGACCGCACCGAGCGGGATATAGACCGACTGATTTTCCGTCAGCAACTGCACCTTGCCGTCAATCGTGACCTTGGCCGTGCCTTCGACCACGATCCAATGCTCGGAGCGGTGGTGATGGCTTTGCAGCGACAGCGCCGCGCCCGGATGGACATGGATGCGCTTGACCTGAAACCGCGCGCCGATGACAAGGCTTTCAAACCAGCCCCAAGGACGGTGATCGAGGGGAAACTGCGTCGCTTGCGCAGCGCCCTTGGCTCTCAGCGCGGCGACAGCATCCTTCACACGCTGGGCCTGTGATTTGTGCGCAACCAGCACGGCGTCGTCCGTGGCGACCGCCACGATGTCGCGCAACCCGATCCCCACCAGCGCGACCCGGTCCGTGTCGGTGCGCAAAAGGCTGCCTTCGCAGTCTATGGCCACACTTTGCGCGGAGGTGACATTGCCCGCGGCATCTGGCCCGGCTTCCTGCCAGACCGCATCCCAGCCGCCGAGATCGGACCAGCCGCCCGTGAAGGGCATGACGGCAAGGTTGGCCGCGCGTTCCATGATCGCGTAGTCGATAGAGATGTCGGGCACCTTGGCCCATGCCTCGGGCGACAGGCGTGTGAAGCCCAGATCGGTCTGGGCGTCCGCCACGGCGCGCTGGACAGGGGCAAGGATATCGGACGCGTGCATCTCGAATGCCCGCACAAGCGTGCGCGCAGAAAACAGGAATATCCCCGCATTCCACAGATACTGCCCCGAAGCGAGCATCTGCGCGGCCTGCGCGGCAACGGGCTTTTCCACGAAGCGCGCAAGGGGTTGCGGGGTCGCAGCACCTGCATCCGCCCCCGCCGCGAGTTCCAGATAGCCATAGCCCGTTTCGGGCCGCGAGGGGGTGATCCCGAACGTGACCAGATCGCCCACCCGCGCGCGGGGGATCGCCGCCTGCACAGCCTGCCGGAACAGCGCGGCATCGGGGATCACATGATCCGACGGGGCCACGAGCAGCAGCGCGTCCGGGTCGGTGCGCGCTAGCAACAGCGCCGCGGCAAGGATCGCAGGCGCCGTGTTGCGCCCTTCGGGTTCAATCACGATGGCCTGTGGCGCGATGGCGCGGGCGGCCAACTGCTCAGTCACGATGAAGCGGAAATCATTGCCCGTCACGATCACCGGGGGCGCATAGCCCTCGGCCTTCAGCCGCTCGGCCGCCATCTGGAACAGGCTGTCAGGCCCCGTCAGGTGCACGAACTGCTTCGGAAACGACTTGCGCGACAAGGGCCAAAGCCGCGTGCCAGAGCCGCCGCACAAAAGGACAGGAAAGATCATGTCAGACATAAACAGCTCCTGTCGCAGCTTTGCAGACGGGCTGCGGTCCATCCGTGCGGTTTCATGCGATTTTCCAACAATTTCTGCCTTCTGAAACGGGGTTGACCGGGCGCGCTGTCGTCACCCTAGCCTGACTTGGCCTCGGTTAAAATGGCGCAATGCGGCATTGGGGGCAGGGGCCTGCACGCTCAGGCCACAGCCCGTCGCGGCCGGGCCGCGATCAGGGTGGTGAACATTTCCCCCAGATCTGCCCAATCCTGCCTGCGCGCCACGGACTGCGCGCGTGCGGCCTTCGCGGCCAGCGCGCCTGTATCCTTGTCCTGCAACGCCTGTGACAGCGCTTTGTCCAACCCGGCTATGCCATCGGCATAAAGATAGCCTGCCTCTTGGCCCTCCAGAACCTCGGCGGTCATGGCAACGCGGGGCACGATAACAGGCGCTCCGAAGCTGAGTGCCAGCATCAGCGAGCCCGAGGTCAGAATCTTTCGATAGGGATACACTGCCACATCTGCTGCACGGAAAAAGACCTGCAACTCGGCATCAGACACAAAACGGCCAGTGGACAGGATTCGCGCGCGTTCGGCATCTGACAGGTCAACATCGGCCAGCGGGTCAAAGCGCGGCTCGCCTGCAAGGATCAGCCGCGCCCTTGGCCGGTCGGCTAATTGCTTGCGAAAGGCAGCGATTAGGTCTTCGACACCTTTGTAGGGACGGATAAGGCCCGTGAACAGAATTACATCCTCATCTGTGCCAAGGCCCAGTTCCACCCGAGCAGCCGTGCGCGTCAGAATGTCGGGATAAGCCCCGATATAATGGCCATGGGGGGCGACAAAGACATTTTCACTGGGCAGGTCAAAGGCCTCAGTCACTTCTTCCAGCGATCTTTTGCAATGCAGGTGGACGACATCCGCCAGCTGGGCGAGTTGCTCTGATAACCAACGTTCGGTTTCAGGAAATGGCGCGTCATGGGTCAGGTGGTTGTGGACGGTCCAAACCAGCTTAGCCCCCAGCGCCTGAGAATAGCGCACCTTGTCAATAAAGCGCTCGGCCAAGGCCCGCGCTTCTGCGTCAGTGGTTGCGCTGCGAAAAACGGCATTCAGCCAATGCAGGTGAAAGATCATATCCGTCGGCCTGACCCCGCCCGAGGTCATAGCCCGGTGCGCCGCGTCAATGTCGCCGCTGACGATCTCGGCCTTGCGATGCGCTTTGGCATAAAGCAGCGTCTGATACGGGTTGCCGCGCGTGTAATCGGGCCACATGACCACATAGGGCACCCCGTCGCGCCGCCGGTACGACACTTGGCGCGGTTTTTCCGGGTCCGGCACGGCGATATCCCAAAAGCGCGACAGCCCTTGGCGTTCCAACGCTGCCCGTTGCGCGCGGTGGGTGTTGCTGGTCTGTCTATCGACATTCACATGGCTTGTATTCTCCCCATGCCAGCGCCGTTGGTAGAGCACTTCATCGATATGGCGCATCTCGCCCAATTCCGCGAGCTTGAGGAACAGATCGTAATCGACGCCATTGACAATATCTTCCCGAAAGCCAGGCGTGCGTTCCCAAGCTGCGCGCCGGAACATGCGGAAGTGATGCACGATGGATGTCAGCATCATTTTCTCGCGGCTGAAAACAGGCCACGAATATTCAGTACCTGCATTCTGGTCATGCGCGTCAATGCGTTCGCACGAGCCATACGCACAAATGATTGACGGTGAAGAATCCAGAACCTCTGTCAAACGGCGAACGGCACCGGGCTTGAGGCAATCGTCACTGTCAAGCTGTCCGATATACAGGCTGCGCGACATGCGGATCGCGGTGTTCGACGCAAAACCGATGCCGCCATTGGGGTTGTCGATCCAGCGCACGCGCGGTTCAGTCTTGTAGCGCGCATCCAGCACGGCCAAGGTCGCGTCCGTCGATCCGTCATTGGCGATGCAGATGTCCAGATCGGTGACATCTTGGGCCAAAACCGAGTCTATCGCGCGCTCGATATATTTCGCTGCATTATAGCAGGGGATGTAGATCGACACTTTCGGCACCTCAAAGGCACCATCTTGTTTTCTGTCCCAGGTGTTGGGGCACAAACTGGCAAACAGGTTGCGTTCCATGACGGTGGGGGACGTGTTTTGGAGTTCCAATCCGGGCACACGCACAGGCAGGAACCAAGCACCAAGGCTCCATGCCCGATAGGCAAGCTCGCGTCCTGCCAGCGACAGGTCGCGCAGCCTTGGCTCGGGCAGGCCGGTGCGGCGCAGCAGGCGTGCAGACAATGCAAGGTTCAGGCCTATGACATCGCGGAACGGATATCGTCCCGTGAACGGCCCGCCGGGGCGTTCCGGAGTGTAGAGTGTGTTGAGGCGCGCTTCCGCTTCGGGGCAGGGCACGAAAGGATGCACCACGCGCTCAGAAATCCGGGTAGCCCAAGACGCGCGGACAAGAGCAAGCGGGTCGAGCCGCACCTTGCCGGACAAAAACACCACCAGCCCGCTCTTGGGACATTCAGAAAGTGCCTGAAATTGGATTGGGAATGGGGCATGGGCGTCTAGATCAGGGTCTTGCACCTGCAACAATGCCACACAAGCGCGCTCTTGTGCGCCAAGATCGGCGATGAGTGTCGTCAAAGCCTCGATACGTGTGCTGCGCGGTGATGCAGGATCGGGCGTCCAGATAACATGAATCTGCATAGTCGCAGATTGCGAGCGCGCTCCTTGCAGTACAGCGGCCTGATCCAGAAAGCGCGTGTCATTGGCTTGACCAACAAATCCCGGCAACCCCATACCGAACGGGAAACGATAGGGCACCTCTTGGTCCACATGCAATTTGCGCAGGGGGGGGCGATACTGCCCTTCGGGATTGGACAGATATTGTGCAGGATGGTCGAGTGGTATCACGGCATCTTGCGCCCGCGCCTGTGTCAGAAGCTGCGATTGCCAGATTTGATACAAGCCTTCTGGTACTCCGGGGTAATCGCGCAGGTGCGACAGACACGCCGCAGCACGCCCCCAATCCCCTTCATTAATTGCTGACAGGACGGCCGCGCGGCGCTCCCATGGGTTTCTAGGATTGCCCAAGCCTGCAACCGATTCCTGTGGTTCACCCATCCCGAATTTCCATTCATAGTCTTTATGGCAGTTCGCCTGCATCCTTGTCTGACTGCATAGCCAACGTGAAAAGCATGGCAGGTACAAGACGGACGCTGTTTCTTCATCTGGCAATAATATTTGTTTGGCACAAGGTGAATGGATATGCGAACACCTTCAAGACGCCAGGAATGACATGGCGCGGGACACGCTTGATCGCAGATTGACCGCAGGTTTTTGATGGCAAACGATTTCGACACGCGCGCAGGCAAGGCGGAACTGCGACAGGCTGAACGTAATGTGCGTGGCCTGATCCTGACCGCTGCGTTTTTCAGCGTTTTCGTCAACTTGTTGATGCTGACTGGCCCAATCTACATGCTTCAGATCTACGATCGGGTGCTTGGCAGCCGGTCGGAAGCGACGCTTGTCGCGCTTTCGATCTTGTTGGTTGTGCTGTTTGTGGCGATGGGCTTTCTGGACCATGCGCGTACGCGGCTTTATGCACGGGCAGGTGCGCGGCTGCAGGCGCAGCTTGATCGGCGGGTTTTTTCGGCAGCGCTGACACGGGCAAGTGTGGCGCCAACTGACCCGCTTGCTCAGTCCGCGCAACGCGACTTGCAGTCGATCCAACAGTTTTGGGCTTCGCCCATCGCTGCGGCCCTTACGGATATGCCATGGGCTCCGATCTTCATCACTGCGATCTTCATCTTCCACCCGCTGCTTGGTTGGCTCGCCGTGGCAGGGGGGGCGCTGTTGATTGCTGTGACACTGGTTAACCAATCTGTCAGCCGCGAGCCTGTCCTGCGTGCCAATCGCGACGCCGTGAAGGCTGACCAGATTGCAGACAAGATGAAATCAGACGCCGAAGTTTTGCGCGCCTTGGGGATGCAGAACGCTGCCTTCCAGCGTTGGGCGCAGGCGCGGGAAACAGCACTTGGCACCAATATGGCAAGCGCTGATATTTCTGGCGGATTTAGTGCAAGCACCAAGACCCTGCGCCTGTTTCTGCAATCGGCGATCCTTGGTCTAGGGGCTTGGCTTGTGTTGCAGGGCGAATTGACCCCCGGTGCGATGATCGCGGCTTCGATCATTCTTGGCCGTGCGCTTGCCCCGATTGAGCAAGCCATCGGGCAATGGGCCTTGCTGACGCGTGCGCGTGAAGGGCGTGGCAACCTGATCCGACTGCTCTCTGTCCAGCCGCCCGAAGTCAGTCCGATGGTCCTGCCGCGCCCCAAGGCGCAACTGGATGTGACCGATGTGTCCGTCGTTCTGGCTGGAAATGGTCAACCAGTTTTGCGTAACGTGTCGTTCCGCCTTGAACCGGGACAGGCACTGGGGATTATTGGCCCGTCCGGCGCAGGAAAATCGACGCTGGGCCGTGCGCTTGTGGGGGCAGTTCGACCCGCAGCGGGCAAAATCCGACTGGGGGGTGCAGAGCTCGACCAATATGACCGCGATATGTTGGGGGGCTTAATCGGGTATCTGCCGCAAAATGTCGGGCTTCTTGATGCCACAATTGCAGAAAACATCGCGCGTCTGGCCGCCCAGCCCGATCCCGAGCGCGTTGTGAAGGCGGCGAAGGCCGCAGCTGCCCATGACATGATCCTGTCTTTCCCCAAAGGTTACGACACGCCGTTGACCAGCGTCGCGACCCAGCTTTCCGGCGGACAGATTCAACGCATCGGCCTTGCCCGCGCATTGTATGGCGACCCAGTTCTTCTGGTTCTGGATGAGCCGAATTCCAATCTGGACAATGACGGTTCAGTGGCGCTGAATGGGGCAATCAGGCAGTTGAAGGCGAATGGTGGAAGCGTGATCATCATCGCGCATCGCCCGGCGGCCTTGCAGGAATGCGACCTACTGCTCATGCTTGATGGCGGGGTGCGTCGTGCCTTTGGACCGCGGGACGAGGTGCTGCGAAATGTCATCAAGAATTCCAGCGAGATTGTCGCCGCCAAGGGTGTTGGGGGTGTAGCATGAGCGCACCTCAAGCCCCGGATTTTCTGCGCGCGCGCAAGCCGCTGCTGATCGGTTGGCTGACGCTTCTCGCACTGATCGGCGGCTTTGGTTTGTGGTCGGTGACAACCAGTCTGTCCGGCGCAGTAATTGCGCCGGGTCAGGTCGCGGTCGAGCAATATCGCCAGATTGTGCAGCATCCTGACGGGGGCGTAGTTGCCGAAATCCTGGTGGGCGAAGGCGACACCGTGCAGGCAGGCGATGTGCTCGTGCGGCTGGATGGCACGCTGTTGCGCGCCGAACTCGATATTGTCGAAGGCCAATTGTCCGAGATGCGCGCCCGTCGTGCACGGCTGGAAGCAGAGCGCGATGGCGCGCCGACGATCACTTTCCCGGAAGATTTGCGCGCATTGGCTGATATCAGGCCCTCTGTCGCGGAACAGATTGACGGGCAGGAACGTCTGTTCTTCGCCCGCAACGAAACCATCGCCCGCACGCTCGAGCGGCTGGAGCAACGCAAGCTGCAAACCCGCTCGCAAATCGAAGGGATTGAAGCGCAAAGCGTGGCGCTGGGCATCCAGCTTGACCTGATCCAGCGCGAATTGGCGGACCAGCAGACCCTTCTCGACCTTGGGCTGTCGCAGGTGGGCCGGGTTCTGGCCTTGCAGCGCGAACAGGCGCGGCTGTCGGGGCAGGTTGGCGAATTGCGGGCCACACTTGCGCAGGCGGAAGGGGCGATCACAGAGCTTGATCTGCAAATGCTTGGCCTGACCGCGCAGCGGCGCGAGGAAGCCAATACCCAATTGCGCGATGCAGGTGCCACGGAATTGCAACTGTTCCAACGCCAACGCGCCCTTGCCGAGCAAGTCGCGCGGCTGGATATCCGCGCGCCAGCGACGGGGGCCGTGCTGGGGATGCAGGTCACGACCCCGCGCGCGGTGATCCGCCCGGCTGAGCCGCTGGCCTATGTCATCCCGCAAGACAGGCCGCTGATCATCACCGTGCAGATTTCGCCCTTGCAGATCAACGAAGTGTCCGTGGGGCAGCACGCGCGGCTGATGTTCCCGGCATTCTCGATGCGCACGACACCGGAACTGGACGGGACTGTGGCGCTGGTTTCAGCCGACGCGCTGACGGATCAAGCAACAGGTCTGTCGTTCTACCGCGCCGAAGTCACACTCTCGCCCGAAGAACTTGCCCGCCTTGGCCAGACCTTGTTGCCCGGTATGCCAGTCGAGGCGTTCTTGCAGACCTCTGCCCGGTCGCCGCTCTCCTATCTGGTCAAGCCGTTTACCGATTACTTCACCCACGCTTTCCGCGAAAGTTAACCAAGAATGCGGTCGCATGGTGCGATTGGCTTTGATTTCGCAACAATCGACCGCAGAATTTTCGCTGGCCGCCATCGCGCATACGATCTTTCTTGAGGCTTTGCGCGCACCTGATAGAAGCCAGAGCATGAATATTCAGACCTTCCCCATTGCTGGCCTTGCGCTGATCACACCCCGCCGTTTTGGCGATGCGCGCGGTTGGTTTGTCGAAACCTGGAACCAGCGCAGTCTGGAAGCAGCCGGTCTGCATTGGCCTGCTTTCGTGCAGGACAATCACAGCTTTTCGGCGCAGCGTCATACCTTGCGCGGCCTGCATTACCAGCGCGCGCCGCGTGCACAGGACAAGCTCGTGCGCTGCACGCGCGGGGTGATTCTGGATGTCGCCGTCGATATCCGCCGCGGCGCGCCCACGTTCGGGCAGCATGTGGCCGTGGAGCTTTCGGCCGAAAATGGTGCGCAACTTTATGTGCCCAAAGGCTTCCTGCATGGATTCCTGACCCTGGCCGAGGATTGTGAAGTGCAATACAAATGCACAGACACCTATGCCCCCGATTGTGACGGCGCTGTGCGGTGGGACAGCGTGGGCATTGACTGGGGCACCGATGCCCCTGTCCTGTCGGACAAGGACGCCCGCGCGCCCGTATTCGCTGATTTCGAGACCCCCTTTGATTACGAGGAATAGGCGTTGAAGCTTCTGGTCACAGGTGGCGCAGGTTTTATCGGGTCTGCTGTTGTGCGCCTTGCCATCGCGCGCGGGCATCAGGTCGTGAATGTGGACGCGCTGACTTATGCGGCCTGTCTTGAGAATGTCGCCTCTGTCGGCAACAGCCCCAACTACCGTTTCGAGCAGGCTGATATCCGCGACCGCGCTGCGCTGGCGCGCATACTGGCCGAGCATCGCCCCGATGCCGTCATGCATCTGGCTGCTGAAAGCCATGTGGACCGCTCGATCGACGGGCCGGGGGATTTCATCTCGACCAATGTGACCGGCACCTATGAATTGCTGGAAGCCACGCGCGCCTATTGGACGGCGCAGGGCCGCCCGGACAGTTTCCGGTTCCACCATATCAGCACTGACGAAGTGTTCGGCTCGCTTGGCCGGGATGGTCAATTCACCGAAACGACCCCCTATGACCCCCGCTCGCCCTATTCTGCGTCGAAGGCCGCGAGCGACCATCTGGTGCGTGCATGGCACCATACCTACGGCTTGCCCGTGGTGCTGACAAATTGCTCGAACAATTACGGGCCGTTCCATTTCCCCGAAAAGCTGATCCCGGTCGTGATCCTGAACGCACTCGCGGGCAAGGCGCTGCCGATTTACGGCGATGGGTCGAACGTGCGCGATTGGCTCTATGTCGAAGATCACGCCGATGCGCTGCTTCTGGTGGTGCAGAAGGGCGAAGTGGGACGCAGTTACAATATCGGCGGCGAAAACGAGCGCAGCAACCTGCAACTGGTGCGCACGCTGTGCGCGATCCTTGATGAATTGGCGCCAAAGCCGCGGGGCACTTATGCGGAGCAGATCACTTTTGTCCCTGACCGCCCCGGCCATGATGCGCGCTATGCGATTGACCCCAGCCGCATCCGCGACGAATTGGGCTGGCATCCTTCGGTCACGGTAGAGGAAGGGCTGCGCCGGACGGTCGCGTGGTATCTGGCCAATGAAAGCTGGTGGCGCCCGCTGCAAGCGCGGCAGGGGGTCGGGCAGCGGCTTGGGGTGAAAGCATGATACTTGTTTTTGGCAAAACTGGCCAAGTCGCGCGCGAACTGGCCCGGCTCGCACCCGAGGTGCGGTTTCTGGGCCGGACCGAGGCCGACCTGAGCGACCCCGCCATCTGTGCCGCCGCGATCCAGACCCTGCGCCCGCGCGCGGTGATCAATGCAGCCGCCTACACTGCCGTGGACCGGGCCGAGACGGACGAGGAAAGCGCCACGGTCGTCAACGGCCTTGCCCCCGAAGCGATGGCGCAGGCCTGTGCAGTGCTGAATGTGCCGATGGTGCAGATTTCCACGGATTATGTGTTCGATGGCAGCGGCACGCAGCCCTTCGCGCCGGATCACCCGACAGGACCGCTTGGGGCCTATGGCCGTTCGAAACTGCGCGGTGAAATCGGGGTGCGGGGGGCGGGGGCCGCGCATGTGATCCTGCGCACGTCGTGGGTATTCTCGGCGCATGGCACGAATTTCGTGAAAACCATGCTGCGGTTTGGGGCGGAACGGGACCTGGTGCGCGTGGTGGCCGATCAGGTGGGCGGCCCGACGCCTGCGCGCGCCATTGCTGTGACCTGCCTGCGCTGCGCTCATGCGCTCTGCGATGACCCCAGCCTGTCGGGCACCTATCATCTGGCCGGTCAGCCGCTGGTCAGTTGGGCTGAATTTGCCCGCGCAATTATGCAAGCTGCGGGTCTGTCATGTGTGGTGCAGGACATTCCGTCCTCAGACTATCCCACGCCCGCGCGCCGCCCGCTCAATTCGCGCCTTGATTGCTCCACATTAGTGGCCAGTTTCGGCATTACCCTTCCAGATTGGCAAGAAGAATTGGCAGCCATTCTGGCAGAATTGGAACAGGCACAAGATGCAACATAAGGGCATTATTCTGGCCGGAGGCTCCGGCACGCGGCTCTATCCGATCACGATGGGCGTGTCGAAGCAATTGCTGCCCATCTATGACAAGCCGATGATCTATTATCCCTTGTCTGCGCTGATGCTTGCCGGGGTGCGCCAGATCGCCCTCATCACCACCCCCGAAGATCAGTCGCAATTCCAACGCTTGTTGGGGGACGGGTCGCAATGGGGCTTGCAGTTTGAATGGATCGTGCAGCCTAGCCCGGATGGGTTGGCGCAAGCCTATCTGCTGGCCGAGGATTTCCTTGCAGGGCACCCGTCCCTGATGGTGTTGGGGGACAATATATTTTTCGGTCACGGCCTGCCCAAGCTGCTGGCCCGCGCCACAGAGAAAAGTGTCGGGGGCACTGTGTTCGGCTACCGCGTCGCCGATCCCGAACGCTACGGAGTGGTCGAGTTCGATGCGGCAGGACAGGTGCGGGCGATCATCGAAAAACCGCCTGTGCCGCCGTCAAATTATGCGGTCACCGGGCTTTATTGTCTGGACGGCACCGCTTCTGAGAAGGCCCGCTGTGTGACCCCCTCGGCGCGGGGCGAGTTGGAGATCGTGACGCTTCTGGAAATGTATCTGGCAGAGGGCACGCTGTCGGTGGAAACGATGGGGCGCGGCTATGCGTGGTTGGATACCGGCACGCATGAAAGCTTGCTGGATGCCGGGAATTTCGTGCGCACGCTGGAAGCGCGGCAGGGCCTGCAAATGGGCAGCCCTGACGAGATCGCCTTCGCCGCAGGCTGGATCGACCGGACAGCCTTGCGCGCGCGCGCGAAGTTGTTTGGCAAGAATGCGTATGGGGCCTATCTGTCAGCCATCGCCAATACACCGACGGGGGACAGTCCGACGGGATGACAAAAGAAGCCTGCGATGATTTGACGCGCGGTATTCAGTTTATCTTTATGCTCGGTCACTGATTTTCCCAAAGCTTGCAGCGCCAACACATTAAGTTTGGCCATGATGTTACACAGGTGAATTATGGAACGGGTTAAAAAGGCTGTTTTTCCAGTGGCGGGGTTGGGGACGCGCTTCCTGCCTGCGACAAAAGCCATGCCCAAGGAATTGCTGCCGATTATCGACAAACCCATCGTGCAATATGCGGTAGAAGAGGCGATCGCCGCTGGCATCACCGAACTGATCTTTATTACGGGCCGCAACAAGCGTGCGGTGGGTGATCATTTTGATCGCAATCTGGAACTGGAGGCGCAACTTCTGGAAAAGGGCAAGGCCGAGATATGCGACATGGTGCGCAATATCGTGCCGCGTGGCGTGTCATGCATGTTCGTGCGCCAGCCCGAACCGCTGGGCTTGGGTCATGCGGTCCTGTGCGCCGAAGCAGCGGTCAGCGAAAAACCCTTTGCCGTCCTGTTGGCTGATGACCTGATGCAGGGCGATGTCTTGCCGACAGCCGTGCTGATTGACGCGTTCGCGCGCAAGCCGCAAACGCTGTTATCTGTGGCCGAAGTGCCTGACAATGAGCTGTCAAGCTATGGCATCTTGCGGCCCGGCCCTGTCACCCCGGACGGGCTGATCCGCGTCGATGGCTTGGTGGAAAAACCCAAAGCCGGCACAGCGCCGTCAAATCTGGCGTCGTTCGGGCGCTATGTGTTTACGCCGGAAGTTTTCGACATTCTGCGTGACCTTACCCCCGGCGCAGGCGGTGAAATCCAGCTTGCCGATGCGATTGACCGACTTGCAAAGGGTGGCAAAGTGTCGGCACTGGTCAACCCGTCGCAGCGCTACGATTGCGGCTCGAAATTCGGCTATCTGACAGCGATTGTGGATGTGGCTCTGGCGCACCCGGAATTCCGGGATGATTTCTTGGCGTTGATGCGGAATCGACTGGCACAGGCAGACGGGTAATCGCGCTTAATCCTTGCCAAAAAGATCGCGCGTGAACACCTTTTGCGCGACATCGTCCAGTTCAGTGGTTGCGCGATTGGCTACGATCACGTCCACTTCCGCCTTGAAGCTGGGCAGGTCATGCGTGACGCGCGATCCGAAAAAGGTTGGATCCTGCAGGGCGGGTTCGTAAACGATCACCTCGATCCCCTTGGCCTTGATCCGCTTCATTATCCCTTGGACCGAGGATTGACGGAAATTGTCCGACCCGGTTTTCATCACCAGCCGATACACGCCCACCTTTTTCGGGTGTCGCGCAAGGATCTGCTCAGCGATGAAATCCTTGCGTGTTCCGTTCGCCGCAACAATCGCTTCGATCAGTTTTTGCGGCATCTTGGCATAATTCGCGAGTAATTGCTTGCTGTCCTTGGGCAGACAATAGCCGCCATAGCCAAAAGACGGATTGTTGTAATGCGTCCCGATCCGGGGATCGAGACCCACGCCCGCGATGATCTCGCGCGTGTCCAGCCCATGCGCTAGTGCGTAACTGTCAAGTTCGTTGAAATAGGCGACACGCATCGCAAGATAGGTATTTGCGAACAGTTTGACGGCCTCGGCTTCCGAGGGGCCGGTGAGCAAGACAGGCACCTCTGGCCGATCAGAGGCTGCGCGCAGGATTTCGGCAAATTCCCCCGCGCGCGGTGATGTTCCGCCGACGATGATCCGCGAAGGATGCAGATTGTCGTGCAGCGCCAGCCCTTCGCGCAGGAATTCGGGGCAAAAGATAATCCTGTCTGTGCCCAACTGGTCGCGCAATCCGGCGGTAAAGCCCACAGGCACGGTCGAGCGGATGACGAGTGTGGCGTCCGGTGCAATCGCTCGCGCTTGACGGATGGTGGCGTCGACACTGGACGTGTCAAAGTAATTCGTGCGGATATCATAATCCGTGGGCGTTGCGATCAGGATGAAATCGGCCCCCGCATAGGCCGTGACCGGGTCAAGCGTGGCGTGCAGATCAAGCGCGCCACTGGTCAGGGCCGCCCGGATATCTACGTCCTGAATTGGACTTTTGCGCGCATTGACCTGTTCCACGCGCGCGGTATCAATGTCCAGCGCCCAGACCTTGTGCCGCCGGGCCAAAAGGACTGCGTTCGAAAGGCCCACATAGCCCAGCCCCGCGACGGCAATCTTCATTACGATGTCCCTTCTTTCGGTTTTTGGCCGGAAACAGGCACATGGCGGCTGCACCTGATAGCCTTCTACCAAAGCGGGCCTGCGTGTATAGACCTTGGCAAGGCCGATTGCATTAAATATAGGCTTTCGGGTCTGAACCCCCTCGGACCGGACCAGCAGATCAGCATGAGTTGGATTGAACGCTACGCGCGCTATGCATGGCTGGGTCTGCGGATCTTGTTCCCGACGCCCCGCGAATGGCGTTATGCGCGGTCTATCCGGGCGAGCGGATTGCTGGACAGGACGTGGTATCGCGAGACGAATCCGCGCCTTCCCCGTCTGTGCCGCCTGCTGCCTGAACGGCATTACGTATTGGTGGGCGAGAAGGTGGGCTTATGCCCTTCGCCGGACTTTTCCCCGCGTGCCTATTCCTATCTGAACCCCGATCAGCCACGATCAGGCTTGCCGCCGCTTGCGCATTTCATGGACAAGGGCGCAGGGGGCGCGCGTGCCGCGCTGGACACCCCCGCGGGGCCGGATGCACCGGCCTTGCCTGTCATCGACGCCGCTGCCCTTGCTCAAACAGGCCAAGAGGTGGCCATCGTCCTGCACCTGTTCTACCGCGAGATGTGGGACGAATTCCTGCCGATCCTGCGTGCGCAACTTTTCCCGTTTGATCTGATCATCCTTCTGACCGAAGGTGCCCCCGAGGCTGAAATCCGGGCGAGCATCGTGCAGGACTTTCCGGGCGCACATATCTGGACATTCCCCAATCATGGGCGGGATATCCTGCCCTTCCTGCATCTGGCGCAAAGCGGCGCGCTGGCCCGCTACAAGGCCGTTTGCAAGCTGCACACGAAACGTTCGCCGCATCGCGCGGACGGGGCACAGTGGCGTCAGGCTTTGGTTGAAGGTGTGTTGGGCGATCCAGACGCCACGCAGCGCGCTTTGACAGCCTTTCTGGCCGATCCGCGTGCAGCACTCTGGGTCGCCGATGGGCACCGGATATCCGGTGCCGAATGGTGGGGGCCAAACAAAGCGCGCGCGCGTGCGTTGTTGGAGCGCTTTCACCTTGATGCGACGGCTTGGTCCGATCATCTTGAGTTCGCCGCCGGTTCGATTTACTGGATGAAAGCCTCTGCACTCACCACTCTTGCTGCTTTGCCTGTAAGCGCATCTGATTTTGAGCCGGAAATGGGGCAGGTGGATGGAACCACGGCCCATGCTCTTGAGCGTGTCCTTGGGTTGGTGCTACGTGCGCAGGGTCTGGAATTGCGCGAACGAAACGAATTAAGCGCGCTGGGCTGACACAGTCACGTGCACCCCGCTGCCGGAGGAAGAATGGCACCTCTTTACCTGCATATCGGGGCGCACAAGACTGCGACGACCTATCTTCAGTCCCTGTTCGCGTTGAACCGCGATACCCTGAGCGCGGCAGGTATCCTTTATCCAGCGACATTTCCGTATGCCGCCCATCACCAATTGGCGCGGCTTTGGATCAATCAGGATAGCGCAGAGGCGACACGGCATCTGTTCAAGACCCCTCAAGCGGCGTGGCAAGATGTGCTGACCGACGAGGTTACGCAATTTGACGGCGTGGTGTTCTTGTCGTCCGAGGTGTTTTCGGAATTCAACCCGCAAAAGGTCAACATGGCGGAGCTTGCTGCGAGGCTCGCGAAGTTCGACGATGTCCGCGTCATTTACACATTGCGCAGCCAGCCGGAACTGGTCAATTCCATCTGGCTGCAACATGCCAAGAAGCGCACACCGATGTTGCCGCATCGCTATGCGGAAAAGGTGCTCGCGACACAATGTGCTGTCGGCGCCGGGCTAAGCCATCTGGCCTTCTACCAGCATATCTGCAAAGGCTTCGATCCGTCACAGATCATTCTGCTGCGCTACGATGATTTCCGCACCTATCCCGGTGGGGTCGGACAGGTGTTTCTGGATTTACTGGGCGCGAAGCTGGATGTGGCGACGCTTCAGGAACCAGATGAGCGCGCGCATAATATTTCGCCCGATGCGCTCTCGACCTTTGTCGCCTCGCGCATCCAGCGCGAGGGGCCGCCACCTGCCGAGTTGATTCAGGTTGTTGCGAAGTATCTTTACAAGAATGGGAAGCGACCGTCACATATCCTGACGCGGCCCGAATATGAAAAGGTCTGTGACCTGTTCGCGCAGGACAATGCTCGGCTGGCCGAGATGGTTCAGCGCACTCAACCTGGCTTTTCGTTTGAAATCGGCCCCGCCCATCCTGACACGCTGTTCCGCGATCAGGTGCCCACGGCAATTTGGCCAGATATTGCGCTGGACCTGTGGACAAGTCTGAAGGCACGCCAAGGTGGCGGGCTTTTTCACCGGGCGGTGCGGAAGATCACGTCGCGCTTGCCGAAAGGCTAACGATCAGGGTTGGAGCGGGCGGCGGGAATCGAACCCGCGTCATCAGCGTGGAAGGCTGAGGTCTTACCATTACACAACGCCCGCACTGCGACGTGAGATAGCCCAAGGGGCAGGCCGGGTCAAGCGGCCCCGGCGGCGATGCGCTTCTCGCGTGTGGGCAGAAAATAGGCCAGCAAGCCCAGCACTGGCAGATAGGCGCACATCTGGAACACCCAAGCGATGCCATTCACATCCGCAAGCATCCCCAGCACTGCCGCCGAAATCCCGCCCATGCCAAAAGCGAAGCCGAAGAAGATACCCGCGACAAGACCGACACGGCCGGGCAACAGCTCTTGCGCATAGACCACGATGGCCGGAAAGGCCGATGCCATGATCGCGCCGATCAGCACGGACACGATGGCTGTGGGCACAAGTGGCAGATAGGGCAGGGCAAGCGTCAGGGGCAGCACGCCAAGGATCGACACCCAGATCACTGCAATTGGCCCGATCCGGTCGCCCACCAGCCCGCCCGCGATGACCCCCACGGCAGCAGCGGCCAGATACAGGAACAACATCTTCTGCGCCCATTCCACAGGCAGCGCGAAGCGGTCGATCAGGAAGAAGGTGTAGTAACTCGCAAGGCTGGCCGTGTAGGCGTTCTTGCTTGCAGTCAGGATGGCAAGGATCGTAATGGCCCACAGGATTTGCCGCCGGGGCAGCGTGGCGCGTGGGCGTATGGTCCCGTTTGCAGTGGTGCGTTTGGCAACCGCACTATACCACGCGGCGATCCGCGACAGGATCAGGATACCCGCAAGCGCCATGACCACGAACCATACCACCGCCGGGCGGCCCAAAGGCACCACAACCAACGCGGCCAAGAGTGGCCCGAGCGCGGACCCTGCATTGCCGCCCACTTGAAAGAAGGATTGCGCTGTGCCGAATTTGCCGCCGGAGGCTGCACGCGCGATCCGGCTCGATTCCGGGTGGAAGATGGCCGAGCCGATCCCGATCAGCGTGGCCCCCGCCAGAAGCCCCGCGTAATCTGTGGCATAGGCAAGTAGGGCCACCCCGATCAGGGTTGACCCCATGCCAAGCGGCAATCCCCAAGGCATGGGTCGCTTGTCCGTGACCAGCCCGACCAGTGGCTGCAACAGGGACGCTGTGCCTTGGAACGCGAGTGTCATGATGCCAATTTGCATGAAGGAGAGCGAAAACTCCGCCGCCAGCACCGGATAGAGCGCCGCGAGCAGCGATTGCATCACATCGTTGATCAGATGGCACAGGCTGATACCGATCAGGACGGCCCAAGTGGTGCGGGGGATGTCGGGTGTGGATGTCATGGGGTGCGCCAGATAATTAACTTGCGTAATATCGGTTTGTGACAGGTGGTGCAAGGGGCTTGCCAGCGCGCGACACCCCCGCTAAAGCGCGCAGGTCGCAAACGACACAAGTCTCCGCAACCTTGTAAAAACGGAATACACAATGACCCGCACTTACCTGCCCGGCATTCTTGCCATGGCGGCGATTGTCGTCGCCTCCAACATTCTTGTTCAATTCCTGCTTGGCGACTGGCTGACATGGGGGGCGCTGACCTACCCCTTGGCCTTTCTTGTCAATGACGTGATGAACCGCGTCTATGGCGCGCAAGCGGCGCGCCGTGTTGTCTGGGCCGGTTTCGCTGTGGGCGTCGCCTGCTCGCTGATCGGCACGCAGATCATGGGCGAATTCGGCCCGCTGGTGACGTTGCGCATCGCAATCGGGTCCGGGATCGCGTTCCTGACCGCGCAGATGCTCGATGTCGCGATCTTTGACCGCCTGCGCGAAGATCGTCACGGTGGCCCCTGGTGGCGCGCGCCCTTGGCCTCCACGCTGGTGGGGTCGTCGGTCGATACGGCTTTGTTCTTCACCATCGCGTTTTCGGCCACGCTGTCGGTGCTGGAACCCGCCAACGACGTGTCTTGGGCGGGCGAGATCCTGCCGCTTCTGGGCTGGGGGCCAGAGGTGCCGCTCTGGGTGTCGCTGGCTGTGGCGGATTGGAGCGTGAAGCTTGCCCTTGCCCTGCTCGCTTTGGCGCCATTCCGGGCAATTGTGCGGAAAATGACGCAACCTGTCGCATAATTTCTTTTGACAAACACAAAATCTGTGCCACCCTTCAGGTATCGTCAACCCAATGAAAGGAGGTGGTCCAGTGTCTAGAGTGATGTTGGAGAAAGGTGTCGAGACAGTTATGGGGGCAAGAACCTGACGGCAGCCCCGATGGGGACACCCCTGTGATTGAGCCTGCGCTCTAATTGGCTCCATCTCCTGAAGCTCGTTGGGCCGCCTCGCTACCGGGGCGGCCCTTTCGATTGGAATACTCATGCGGATAAACGACCAGATCACTCTACAGGATTGGGAACTGACCGAGCAATTCACCCGCTCGTCCGGGCCGGGTGGGCAGAATGTGAACAAGGTGTCCACCGCGGTTGAATTGCGCTTTGAGGCCGAACGCAGCCCGTCCTTGCCCGCATCGGTGAAAGCGCGGTTGAAGCGCTTGGCGGGGCGGCGCTGGACCTTGGATGGCGCGTTGGTCCTGCGGGTCGAAGATACGCGCAGTCAAGCCCGCAACCGCGAGATTGCGCGCGAGCGTCTGGCCGAATTGATCCGCGCCGCGCTGGAGCGGCCCAAGCCCCGCATCCCCACAAAGCCCAGTTTGGGATCGAAGCTGCGCCGCGCCGCCGCCAAGACCCACCGCGCGCAGATCAAGGCCGGGCGGCAGGTGCCGGACATAGAATAAAGGTCACGCAAACATCCCCTGCACGGACCAGCCATCGGTTGCGGGCACATGAAACAGCCACAGCCGCGCGCCTTGGGCAGTTTGCACGCACCAATAATCGCGCAGGCCCGTGCGCCAGGCGGGATCATCCAGCCACCATTCCGGCGTGATCCGCTCGGGGCCAGTCACACCCACCACTTGCCAGTCCTGCCCCCGCCAGCGAAACGCGCGCGGGGGCTGCGGGCCGCGCGCGCCTTGCAGCGGTTCTGGGTCGAACAGATCAACTGGGCGCAGCCGCGTTGCAGGCCAATGGCCGTGCGGTTCGGAATAGGCAGCGGGCGCAAGGATCGCGGCTTTCTCGGGGATATGGCTGTCCGCAGGCAGCAGCCGCAGCACATGCTCGAACCCCAGCCGGTTGGTCAGACGTGTCAGCAGATCGGCCAGATCATCCGCGCCCGCCGCGCCCTCGGTCGAGATTTGCTGGACAGGCAGCGATTCGGTCACGGGCGCAGTCAGGCGCAGGGCGTCAATGCCGAAGCCTGCATCGACACTGTCCAGTCCCCGCGCGAACAGGTTTGCCATGGCTGATGCGTCGCGCATGGGGCGGGCCAAGGATATATCGAGCACCAAAGCCTGCCCATCCACGCGCGAGAGAGTCAGCGTCAACCGCCGCGCGCCTTGCTCTGCGCGGTGCAGGTGTTCGCACAACCGATCGAGCAACCGTACCAGCCCCGCTTGCAAATCCGCCTGCAGCCCGATGGGGTCGGGGAGCGACAGGCGCACGCCGAAATGCGGGGGCAGGGGGGCGGGGGAAACGGGTTCGGCCACATGCCCAAGGGCCTGATCGAGCCTGAGCAGCACCTCGGACCCGAAGCGGCGGGGCAGGGTCGCGCGTGGAATTTGCGCCAAGTCGCGGATGATCCGCAGGCCCAGCCGTTCCAGCGCGTCCAGCGTGTCGGGGGGCAGGCGCAAAGCCGCCAAGGGCAGGGGGTTGAGCGCGCGCGCCTCGCCCCCCGCTGGCACGATGCCCCCCGCCCCAAGCCGCGCCACTGCCCAAGCCGCCCCGCGCGTCCCTGCAATCGCCATCCGCGCCCCCAACCCCATCCGTGCCAACCGCCCCGACAAGTCCGCAAGCACGCCCCCTTCGCCCCCGAACAGATGCGCAGCCCCGGTCAGGTCCAGCACCAGCCCATCCGGGCCATCCAGCGCCACCCAAGGCGAATAACGCCGCGCCCAGCGCAACAATGCCCCCAACCCTTGGGCCTGCGCGGCCGGGTCATGCAGGGCTGTGACCAGATCGGGGCATAGCGCGCGGGCATCGGCCAGACCTATGCCATTGGTCAGCCCAGCCTGTTCGGCCGCACGGTTCAGACATACCAGCCTGTCCGCGCTGGCCTGCCGCGCGATCAGCGCAAATGCTCCCGCCACCGGCCTGCGCCGCAACGCAAGGTCCGACGCAAGGCGCGGCAACCATAGGGACAAAAGGCGACGGGCAGGCATGGGTCCAAATGTTCACATAATGTTTCAATTTAGGCTGTGCTCGGTCACGAGTCGAGTCCACTGCTTCCCCAGCATGTCGCGCAAAAGTGGGAACCGGTTTTGCGGCAGCCGACATGCACGCGATTGCAAATCTCCCCCCGTTTCGGCATAAGCCCCGAAACTGCGTGGAGTGGTCGATGAACTACCTCGAATTCGAAAAGCCCCTTGCGGAAATCGAAGGCAAGGCCGCCGAGTTGCGCGCCATGGCCCGCGCCAACCCGGAAGCCGATGTCGAAAAGGAAGCCGCCGCTTTGGACGCGAAGGCGCAGAAGCTGCTGGTGGACCTGTACAAGACGCTCACGCCGTGGCGCAAATGTCAGGTGGCGCGGCACCCGGACCGTCCGCATTGCCTCGATTACATCACCGCACTGTTCAGCGAATTCACGCCGCTGGCCGGGGATCGCGGCTTTGCCGAAGATGAAGCCGTGATCGGTGGGCTGGCCCGGCTGAATGACCGCCCCGTGATGGTGATCGGGCAGGAAAAGGGCAACGACACGCAGTCCCGCCTGAAACGCAATTTCGGCATGGCCCGCCCCGAAGGCTATCGCAAGGCGATGCGGCTGATGGACATGGCCGACCGCTTCCGCCTGCCAGTGGTGACGCTGGTGGACACGCCGGGCGCCTATCCGGGCAAGGGGGCCGAGGAGCGCGGTCAGGCCGAAGCGATTGCGCGCTGCACCCAGAAATGCCTGTCGCTTGGGGTGCCGCTGGTGTCGGTCATCATCGGCGAAGGGGGGTCCGGCGGGGCAGTGGCCTTCGCTACCGCCAACAAGGTCGCGATGCTGGAACATTCGGTCTATTCCGTCATCTCGCCCGAGGGCTGCGCGTCGATCCTGTGGAAAGACGCCGAAAAGATGCGCGAAGCGGCCGAAGCGTTGCGGCTGACCGCGCAGGATTTGAAGAAACTTGACGTGATCGACCGGATCATCCCCGAACCCATGGGCGGCGCACAGCGCGACCGCGCGGCGATGATCGCAAGCGTGGGCCGGGCGCTCGGGGACATGCTGACCGAGCTGGACGGCAAATCCCCCAAAACCCTGCGCGAGGCGCGGCGCAAGAAGTTCCTGAACATGGGGTCGAAGGGACTGGCGGCTTAGGGTGGGGGCGTTGGCCCAAGAGTGGATGGGATGGCGTCGCGCTGCGTTTCAGAGAGGGACTGGGTTGCAGGTGGGGGGCGAAGGTCTGCTGTACGGACTAAGCTGCTATTGGTCTGATCAGCTGTAGCTTTTGATAACTGAAATGCAGCTTGCCTTGGTATTTGTAAACTCAAAGACATGGCAGAAGCGCCGAGTTTGCCGAGAGTGTCCGACCTTCTGTGTATCGGTGATCTGGTCCGTGCTCCCTGAGAGGAGCACGGACGATGACGATATCAAACGAATGACTGGACGAGTTGTTGA
>JBKBLP010000027.1:0-44711 GCA_046296275.1 Roseinatronobacter sp.
GAGCGCGTTGAAATAGCTGCTCGTCAGAACCGGCGTGCGGTGGATATAGGGTTCGATGCGGGCATGGGCGGCCAGCACATCGTCATAAGTGGGGATATACATTTCTGACCCGTCTTTCATCTGTGAACCTGCTTTATCTTGCCCAAAATACTCCGGGGGTGCGGGGGCTGGCCCCCGCTTACGCCGCCGCAGCGAGCGCGACGCTCGGTGTATTGCGCAAGTAATCCTGCGCCGCCGCAACGCCGGAGCCAAGGCGCACATTCCACCCCAGATCCGCCATGCACATCTCGGCCACAGCCAGGCCCGACAGCAACAGCGCGTCGGTCAGCATCCCCAGATGGCCAATGCGGAACACTTTGCCTGCGACCTCGCCCAAGCCCACACCAAAGGCCATGCCGTATTTCTCAGCCGCGAGCTTCACCAGATCCGTGCCATTGCACCCCTCGGGCACGACAACAGCCGTCACTGTGTCAGAATAGAGGTCCGGGCTCGCCGCACAGGGGCGCAGCCCCCAGCCCGCAATCGCGCGGCGCACGGCTTCGGCGTGGCGGTGGTGACGGGCATAGACGTTTTCCAGCCCTTCGTCTTCCAGCATCTCGATGGACTTCGCGAGGCCCGCGATCAGACCCACAGCCGGGGTATAGGGGTAGCCGCCTGCAGCATAGCTTTTCAGCATGTCGCGGAAATCGAAGAAGGTGCGCGGCAGGGTCGCGGTTTCCATAGCGGCCAGCGCCTTGGGGCTGACGCCCAGAATGCACAGACCTGCGGGCAGCATGAAGCCTTTTTGCGAGCCTGCCACGGCGATATCGACGCCCCATCCCGCCATGTCAAACGGCATCGACCCGATGGACGACACGCCATCGACGAACAGCAGTGCCGGGTGACGCGCGGCATCCATCGCGCGACGGATGCCCGCGATATTCGAGCGCACGCCGGTTGCGGTTTCATTATGCGTGGCCAGAACCGCCTTGATCCTGTGAGCCGTATCGGCACGCAAAGCGGCCTCGATCGCGCCCAAAGGCGCCCCGTGCCCCCACGGCGTTTCAATGATCTGCACATTCAGCCCATGGCGCTGGCACATGTCGATCCAGCGATGGCTGAACATCCCGAAGCGTGCGGCAAGGATCGTGTCACCGGGCGAGAGCGTGTTGGAAATCGCCGCTTCCCAACCGCCTGTGCCAGTGGACGGCAGGATGATCACCTCGCCCTCGCCCATCCCCAGCACCCGGCGCACGCCCGCCACAGCGGGCTTGAACATCCGCGCGAATGTGGGCGAGCGATGGTCGATCGTGGGCATATCGCAGGCTTTGCGGATCGCCTCGGGGATATTCGTGGGCCCTGGGATAAAGACGGGGTTTTGCAGTGACATCTGGCGGTCCTCCCTTGCATGGGGAAGGTGTAGCGCAGCACCATTCCTCGTGCAATTTTTTTGAAATTATTTTTTGAACTGTGAAAAATGCTATTTACTTATTGATTTAAATAAGGAATACATTTTTCGTCTGTTGAAATGTTTTTTCTCGCACTTGCGGCATGGGGTGAAGATGGTGGAATCGCGCAGCCGGGGGCGGCCTCGGGCCTTTGTGGACAAAACCGAACAGAACACAGTCCAGTCGCTGGACCGCGCGCTGGTGATCTTGCGCGCCCTGTCGGACGGGCCGGGCATGACCCTGACGGAACTCGCGCAAGCCAGTGACCAATCCGCGCCGACCGTTTACCGCGTTCTGACCACATTCCAAGGTCACGGCATGGTCGAACTGGAAGCCGAAGGCCAGCGCTGGCATATCGGCGCAGGGGCTTACCGGGTTGGCTCCAGTTTCCTGCGCCGCACCAAGATCGCTGAACGCGCCCGCGCGCCCATGCAGGCGCTTATGCGCGAAAGTGGCGAAACGGCCAATCTGGGCGTCGAGAATATGGACGAAGTCCTGTTCCTGTCCCAAGTCGAAACGCATGAAGCCATCCGCGCGTTTTTCCCGCCCGGCACCAAAAGCCCGATGCATGTGTCGGGCATCGGCAAGGCGCTTCTGGCGTGGTATCCCGAAACGCGTGTGGCCCAGATCATCGCGCGGGGCTTGCCGGGCTTCACAAGCGCCTCGCTCACCAGCGCCGACGCCCTGGGCACCGACCTTGCCGCCACGCGCACGCGCGGTTTTGCCATCGACAACCAAGAACGCGCCGAGGGGATGCGCTGCATCGCCGCCCCCATTTTCAACGCCTATGGTGAACCTGTGGCCGGGCTGTCGATCTCTGGCCCAGTGTTTCGCCTGCCCTTGGACCGGGCCGACAGGATCGGCCAGATGGTCACACGCGCCGCGCGCGAGGTTACAGAAACCACGGGCGGGCTTTGGCCATTGGGGCCAGACTAACCGCTGGAGCGAATCGCGCTCATGCGCGAAACGGATGCTCACGTTTGCGCGACATGCGCCAATCTTGTTCGCTTGACGCAACGATCCCCTGAATTCAGTCCGATTGGCCCGATTTTCGCAAAAAGCCCGGTTCCCGCCGCATTGGTGCCGGAATCAGGCGGCACACCGACATCAACATGTGCTGTAACTCGGAGCATCAGATGAATCGTCAAATCATTATTCGGGGTGCTGCGATCGCCTTCGCAGGCGTGGCTGCATCGGTTTTCGCAGCCCAGCAATTCCTCGATCTGGGTGCAGGCGGCCCGCAGGCCATGGGCAGCCCGAACGGTAACAGCCCGGTCATGGGGGCATCGCTGATGGGGGCAGGCGCGCCCACGCCCGGCGCACAGGCCACGGCCCCTGCTGATGCGCCAATGCTGCAACTGCGCAGCGCCGACGTCATCCCTGACGCGCCCGATGCGCCGCAAATCGCATCGCTCGACAATGGTCTGGCCCCAGAGCCGTCGCTGCCCGCAAGCGATTTCCAGCCGCCGCTGACCTTGGCTCAAGCTGCGCCTTCGGCGAATGACGCGTCGTGCTTGCCAAGCTTGAGTGCGAATTCCGCCATTGATGCGCTGGTCGATCTGCGCCTGTCCGCCCCATGCCTGCCCAATGCGCGTGTGGTGATCAGCCATGACGATCTGGCCTTCAGCACCTACACAGATGCGCAAGGCGAATTGGCGATTTATGTTCCGGCGCTGTCACAAACCGCGATGTTCGAGGCCTTCTTGCCCGACCAAGCCGTTCTGACCGCCCAGGCCATTGTTCCAGAAGCCGCGCAGCACCTGCGCATGGTCGTGCAATGGACCGGAGCCGAATATGTGACGCTGCACGCCTATCATCGCGGCGCATTGTATGGCGAGGCGGGACATATTCACGCGGCCCGCCCCTTTGATCCGGCCGCCGATTCTGCGTTCATTCTGCCCCTTGGCACGGCGCGCGGGCCAGAGCCAATGCTCGCCCTTGTCTATTCGCTGCCCGTGAGCATGACAGATGTTGCACGCGCGGAACTGGAATTCAGCATCACTGCGCAAACATGTGGGCGCGATCTGTCAGCCTTTGTGACCCTCAAAGGGCCCGGGCGACGTGGGGCGCTGGAAGAACTGACCGTCACAATGCCAGATTGCTCGGCGTCGGGCGGCACGACGGTCGTGCCGCTGCCCTTTGGGCAAGCCGAAGTTTCGCAAGTCAGCGCGACGATGACACAGACGACCGGCCAGAACTGAGGCTCAGACGCCGCACAAACCTTGTGCGGCGTTCTGGCTTATCCGGGTGCGCGCTCCGCCCAGCCTGCAAAAATTTTCTCAAGCGCGACGACGATGTAGTAAAGCACGATCCCGAGGAAGGCCAAGGCGATCAGGACCGCGAACATCAACGGGAAGTCTGAATTGGTCCGCCCACTATCGAACAGCGCGCCGAGGCCCCGGCCATGCGGGCTGACAATTTCCATCAGGTTGGTGCCGATGAAAGCCAAGGTCACAGCCACTTTCAATGCGCCGAAAAATTCTGGCAGCGTCTTTGGCAGCGCGATCTTCCAGAAAATCGTGGCCTGCGATGCCCCAAGCGAGCGTAGGATGTCGCGATATTCGGGTTCGAGCGTCGAAAGCCCAATGCTGACCGACACGGCTATGGGGAAAAACGAGATGATGAAGGCCAACAGCACCGTGTTGAAATCATGCTGCCCCACGAACATCAGCGCGACAATCGGCACGACGGTCGCCTTGGGGATGGCGTTGAAACCCACCAAAAGCGGGTAGAGCGCGTCCCGCATGGTGCGCGAAAAGCCCATGATCATGCCCAGAAATACCCCGAAAGCGACTGCAAGCAGCAGACCTGCCACAGTGCGCCACAAGGTTTGCCAACCCATTTTCACGAACAAATGCCAGTGCTTTTCGTAGGCAGGCAACAGGTCCGAAGGGGCGGCCATCTTGAATTTGGGCCAACCATTGACCCAGACCAGCCATTCCCAGAAGGCAAGAAAAATCAAGATGGCGATGATCGGAACACCAATGGCGCGCAAGGTCTGGGTCATCAATGGCCCCCTTCTGCCGGAACACGGCCTTGGGCAATCTCGATCTGACGACGTAGGATGTTCAGCATCTCGGCCGCTTGTGGGGTATACAGGTCATCAAGCGTGCGCGGTCCGGTGTTAGGGACGTCCAGCATATATTGCGTGCGCGCGGGCCGGCCCGACAGCACGATCACCTGATCGGCCAGAAAGATCGACTCGCGCAGGTCATGCGTGATCAGAACGCCCGTAAAGGGTTCACGTTCCTTGACGCGGTGCATGGTTTGCCACAAACCCTCGCGCGTGAACGCATCCAACGCGCCAAATGGTTCATCAAGGATCAGAACATCTGGCTGGTGAATCAGCGCGCGGCACAGCGAAGCACGCTGCCGCATCCCGCCGGACAGTTCCGAAGGGCGCTTTTCTTCAAACCCCGACAGCCCGACAAGCGAGAGCAGGAAACGCGCGCGATCCTCGGCTTCCTTCTTGGACAATTTCGTCGGCACAATCTCTAAGGGCAGCAGCACGTTTTTCAGGATCGTGCGCCACTCCAGCAGCACCGGGTTCTGAAACGCCATGCCCACAGTCGAGCGCGGCCCCTTGACCCGCTCGCCGTGCAGCCAGACCTCGCCGTGATCGGGCTTCATCAGCCCTGCGATCAGGCGCGTGAGGGTGGATTTTCCGCAACCCGACGGCCCCACCACGGCCACAAAGCCCCCCTCGGGCACGGACACTTCCAGCCCATCCAGCACAGGAAGTGGCCCCTTGGCCGTCTTGTAGGCGTGGCGCACACCCTTGATTTCGATCAGATTTCCCATAATCCCTGCCCAAAAATGAAGAAGCCCGCGCAAGACTGCTTGCGCGGGCGGTTTGGGTATCAGGGCAGCTTGAACCCACCTTCGGGCAGGAAGGCATCGGTGAAGTAAAGCGATGCATCCGGCTCGGTGGTATAGGTATAGGTCAGCTTGATCTGTTCGATGGAATTGGCAAACCGCGCAGGGTCGATGATCCCCATGCCATTGGCCTTCACCCAATCGGTCACGATATTGGCGTCAAGCGCGAGTTGCAGGCGCTGCAATTCGAGTTCCAGGTCCATCGCCGGGTTGAACGGCTCGATGGCTTTTACTGCCGCTTCCGGGTCTGCAATCGTATCGACGACACCTTTCGCAACAGCCCCAAGGAACGCCTTGACAGCATCGGGGTTGGCGCTCGCAAAGTCGGTATTGACGATGATCACGTTACCATACAGGTCAACGCCATGATCGGCCATCAGGATGACCGAGATATCATCGGCAGGCACACCCAGACGTATCGTGTTCAGCGACGAGGTGAAGCTGAACCCGGTCACGGCCTGCACTGTGCCTTCGGCGAGCGACGGCTCGCGCGTGGGAAAGCCCACGGGTTCAATCGTAACCTTGGACGCATCAATGCCCGTCGTGGCGACAAAGATCGGCCATTGCGCGAAGGCGCCATCGGGGGGCGGGGCGCCCAGAACCTTGCCTTCCAGATCAGCCGGCGCTTCCACGCCCAGCGATTTGCGGCCCACGATGGCGAAGGGCGGCTTGTCATAGACCATCATCGCGCCGATGACGGGCGCGCCGGGGTTCTGGTCGAGGAATTTGATCAGGCTGTTGATATCGGCAAAACCAACCGGGAACGCGCCGGTGGCCACTTTCGGGATCGCATCGAGCGAGCCTTGGCCAGCGGTGACTTCGACAGCCAGCCCGGCTTCAGCGAAATAGCCTTTTTCAATGGCCACGAAATAGGGCGCAGAGGGGCCTTCAAAGCGCCAATCCAGCGCGAAAGGCATCGAGGTCTGGGCAAAGGCCGCGCCAGCCACGGCGCTCAGGCCAAGGGCGATCAGGGAAAGACGGGTGAACATGGCAACTCTCCTGTTATCGTTATGCCCTTTGGTTACGACGTGCGCAGGGAAGTGTCATCTGACAGCGACAAATCCAGCCGTGCCGCAGCAGAGCTTGCCGCAAGATTAGGCGGAGCCAAAAAATTTGCAAGAAAATTAGGCAGTCGACGGGCTAGTTGGGTTTTGCGCCGGATGCACGCCGCCGGCCAATGATCCCGCCCAGCACAAACCCCAAAAACGAAGGGGCAACAAGCAGCGCAAGCGCCAGCATCCGTAAAGCCGACGCCATACCCGTCGCCGCCGATGCGGTCAGATACAACCACGCCCCTGCAAGCACATGGCCGATGACAAGCATGGCAAAGGCTTTGGGGCGTTGGCTGCGGATCAGCCAGTAGCCGAAAACCCCACCGGCCAGAAGCGACAGACCACCATACAGGAACGGGCCAAAGGACAGGTCCAGCATGTCACGCGGCCTTCACGCTCAGGCGCGGCACAAGCCCATGCGCCCAGCCAGAAATCGTGCCCGCGCCCAAACAGATCACCATGTCGCCGGGCCGTGCATGGGCGCGCACCAGTGCTTCCAGATCATCTTCGCTATCCACGGAATGGGGCGCGCGGTGGCCATGCGCGCGCAGACCTGCGAGCAGATCATCGCGGCTGGCACCGGGGATCGGGTCCTCGCCCGCCGCATAGACGGGCGCGATGCCCACGACATCGGCTTCGTTAAAGCAGGTGCAGAAATCGTCGAACAGATGCGACAGGCGCGTGTAGCGGTGGGGCTGATGCACGGCGATCACGCGGCCCGAGCCGCCCAAAGCTTGGCGCGCGGCACGCAGGACGGCGGCAATCTCGACGGGATGGTGGCCGTAATCGTCGATGATGGTGACGCCGTTCACTTCGCCCACGCGGGTAAAGCGGCGGTTGACGCCGCCAAAGCCCGCAAGCGCCGCGCGGATTTCATCGCCGCGCATCCCCAGATGCCGCGCGGCTGCAACAGCCGCGAGCGCGTTCGACACGTTATGATCCCCCGGCATGGGCAAGGTGCAGCCCGCGATCACGCGGCCTTCATCCTGCAATGCGATGTCGAAATGCGCGATGCCCTTGACATAATGCAGGTTGATCGCCCGGATATCGGCCTGCGCGTTGAAGCCGAATGTCACCACACGCCGATCCGTGATCCGCGCCGCCAGCGCCTGCACTTCGGGGTGGTCCGTGCAGCAGATGGCCAGACCGTAGAACGGAATGCCCGACACGAAGTTGTAAAACCCTTGGCGCAAAGCATCGAAACTGCCCCAATGTTCCATATGTTCGGGGTCGATATTGGTGACGATCGCAATCGTTGCAGGCAGGCGGTTGAACGACCCATCGCTCTCATCAGCTTCGACCACCATCCACTCGCCTGCACCCGCGCGCGCGTTGGACCCATAGGCATGGATCACGCCGCCATTGATGACTGTGGGATCAAGCCCGCCCTTGTCCAGCAGTGTCGCGACCATGGTTGTTGTCGTCGTCTTGCCATGCGTGCCCGCAATCGCAATGTTTGACCGCAGACGCATCAGTTCCGCAAGCATCTCGGCCCGGCGCACGACAGGCAGGCCAAGGCGGCGGGCTTCGACCAGTTCGGGATTGTCGCGCTTGATAGCCGTGGACACGACGACCACTTCCGCAGCGCCGATATTCTCGGTCCGTTGCCCCACAAAAATCTCGGCCCCGAGTGTGGCCAGCCGGTCGGTGATCGGGCTTGCCTTCGCATCTGACCCCTGCACGCGGTAGCCATGCGTCATCAGCACTTCGGCAATCCCCGACATGCCGATGCCGCCGATGCCGATGAAATGGATCGGGCCAATGTCGGTGGGCAGTTTGGTGGCTGGGCTCATGGTGTTTCCTTTCGGGCAAGGCCCTCGACCAGCGCAACGAGCGCTTCGGTCGCGTCAGGCCGTCCAGCGGTCAGGGCGGCGCGGGCCATTTTTTCGGCCGCCGAAGGGTTGGTCAGGACGGACACGAGTGCGTCGCGCAGGTTGTCCGGGTCAAACTGGCTTTCGGGCATGACGATGGCCGCGTCAACACCCGATAGCATTTTCGCATTGGCCGCTTGGTGATTGGCCGTGGCCGCTGCGAAGGGCACAAGGATCGACGGGCGGCCAATGATCGAGATATCAGCGACCGAGGACGCGCCCGCCCGGCTGATGACCAACTGGCATTCCGAGAGGCGGCGGGGGATGTCGGTGAAGAAGGGCGCAATTTCGGCCCGGACGCCGCCTGCGTCATAAGCGGCGATCACGCGGGCGATATCTTCGTCACGCGCTTGGTGGGCAACGGTCAGGTTGCGCTTCAAATCGTCGGGCAGTGCACTGATCGCCGCAGGCACCACATCCGACAGAATGCGCGCGCCTTGGCTGCCCCCGATCACCAGCAGGTCCATCGGGTAATCGCCCGGGGGGATGTAGCCTGCTCCCGCACGCTCCAAGACAGCCGTGCGCACGGGGTTGCCCGTAAACTCTGCCTTGATCCCCTCGGGCATCGCCGTGGGCCATGTGCCACAGGCAAGCAGGTTGACGCGGCGCGCGAAAACCTCGTTCACGCGGCCCAATACACCGTTTTGTTCATGGATCATGCGCGGCACCCGCAAGGCCCAAGCGGCGGACAGTGCCGGGATCGACGGATAGCCGCCGAACCCCACCACCACGCGCGGGCGATCCACCAGCATCGACAGGCCCGCTTGCAGCACGCCCGCGGCAATACGCAGCGGCACCAGCAGCTTCTCCTTGGCGCCCCCGCGCGCGAATGTGGCCGACGGGACCGACCGCACCCGCACTTGTGCCGGAAAGCCGCCCGCGTAGCGCGCACCGCGTTCATCCGTGGACAGGACCACACGCCAGCCCCGCGCGAGCAGCGCCTCGGCCAGCGCTTGGGCCGGGAACATATGCCCCCCTGTGCCCCCGGCTGCGATCAGAACAAGCGGTGCGCGTGCCATGCCCTAGCCCTGCCGCGCGCGGTTGTGCTGCGACAGGATCTCGCCGATCTGGCCTTGGGGGCGTGTGCGCGTCATGGCGAGCAGCATCCCGATGGCGATCCCTGTCGCCACAAGTGACGAGCCACCATAAGACACGAAGGGCAGCGTCATGCCCTTCGACGGCAACAGCCGCACCGCTACGCCCATATTGATCATCGCCTGAATGCTGAACACCACAACCAGCCCGGTCCCGGCAAGCCGTATGAAAATATCGCGCTCGCGCATCAGACGCGAAATCGAGCGCAACAGGATCGTGGCATAAAGCCCGATGATAAACAGAACCAAGATCAGCCCGTATTCCTCGGCGGCCACGGCAATGATGAAATCGGTATGCGCATCCGGCAGCGACCATTTCACACGCCCCTCGCCAACACCCGCGCCGAAGAAGCCGCCTTCGGAAATGGCATTCTGCGCATAGCCCATCTGCGTGCGGGGATCGACCTCGGGGGCCAGAAAGCCATCAATACGGCGGGCGAAGTGTTGAGAACTGTTATAGGCAAGAATACCCCCGCCCAGCACGAACAGCCCGCCAACGACCAGCAGCACGATCGGTGCGCCGGAGACGAAATACATCACCATCCAGCCCGCCATGATAAGCGCGGCTTGACCGAAATCGGGCTGCATAGCGAGCAAGCCCACCACCAACAGGGTAAAGCCCAGCGACAATGCACGGCCGGGGGGGCCACCGACCTCTTGGGCCGAAGCCATCATCCACGCAGCAAAGACTGCAAGCATGGGTTTAAGGAACTCGGACGGCTGGAAGGACGCAAAGCCAAGGCTGAACCAGCGTGTCGCCCCCTTGCCGAAATCGGTGCCGAAAAAGGGCAGAAGCAGCAGCATCCCGAGCGCGCCGAAAAAGCACAGAACGGCCAGCCTGCGCACTCGGTCTGGCGACAGGATCGAAACGGCAAGCATGGTTATGATCGCGAGCACCCCAAAAAAGACCTGACGTTGCACATAATGGAACGGCGCAAGCCCATTGCGTGCGGCCAAAGGGGGCGAGGCCGCAAGACCAAGCAGAATACCCACCGCCATCAAAAGCAGCACTGCCGTCAATGTCACCTTGTCCAGAGTGCGCCACCAGCGCGAGAGCACCGGCTCTTGCACGCGCAAAGGCGTGCTGCCATAGACCATCTCCGTCATGGGCGTTACCCTGATCCTGCGTGATTGCGTTTCCGCGTGCCTGTCTTTGCCCGTTTTCCGGGTCTGTGTCGTTAGGATAACCTGAAGGACGCCCGCAATCCAGCACGAATGCGACTGCAAGGTTGATTTCAGGCAGATTGACGCTCAGAACAGGCAAAATGGGCAGGGTGCGATGGGTCTGAAAGAACGCCTGAAATATTGGCTGGATGTGATCTTGGGCGACGAGGCGCAGCGGCGTGCATTGGGCGCGCGGCGCAAAGCCTTGCCGGCGCGGAAGCATGTCAACACAATCCTGTTTCCGGACAGGCCTGAAAAGCCTGCGCGGACCAAGGCCGAAATTGATGCCTATCTGGAGCGACTTTCCAGCGCGATAAGCCAAGATAATCCGCCCAACATACCCTCGATCATTGTCACGGGCGCGATGCGCTGCGGCAAAACGCGCGTGGCCAAGGCTGTGGGGCAGGAAACCGGGTTGGTGCATGTGCCCTCGGACAGGTTACGCGCCGCGATTTACGAGCACACAGAAGACGCCGAGCGCAGGCGCTTGGTGAAATACACCTATAAGCGCCTGATGCTCGCGCATCCGACCGGGGTCGTTTTTGAGGGAACAGTTTTTCTGGACACCGACAACACGCTGCTGGATTGGGCGAAGGCGCGCGGCAGGCAGATCTTTGTTATCGGCTATGCGCGCAACCGTGTCGCGCGCAAGGCCCGCAGTATGATCAAATTTCGCCAGCACCACGACTGCTGGACCAAAGACAGTGTGGCCGATGCGGACATGACACAGCTTGCGCGCAAGATAATCCTGCACAGCCAGAACTTGCGCGCACGCTGTAAGGCCGAGGGAATGACCTATATCGACCTCGACTCGGCGCAGTTTCAGTCAGAACTGGCGTGCGTGACGCAACAGATCATGCGCAGCCTGCGCCGCCCGAAGCGCGGGCACCGCCGGCCCGGCACCCAGCCCAGAGGTTTGACTAAAGCGGACGGTCAACGCGCAGAGTAACCACAGCAAGCCCGCGCACGGCAACGGGCCAGACAAGCCGGGCCTGCGCGTTGTCCGGCCCCTGATTGGTCAGGACATGCGGCATGTCATAGCGGATGGCATTGGCGGCATCGCGGGCGGGCCCCTCCATGGTCATCGAGGGCACTGTGCGCACCCGCCCGCCAAAAGGCATCTTGCCCGCGCTGTCGATGGTCCATGTGGTCGCCGCTGTCGCTTGGTCATGGATCACCACTGCCGGGCATTCAGACGGGGCAAGAACGCCGTTGAACGTGTTGGAGTGAAACAGCACGTTGCGGAAGCGGTCAAAGCTCAGATTGGCGAACGTCGTATCCACCCGGTCCACCCGGTCAATCGCATTGCCCACAGGCCGGAACACATTGCCCGAGACTGTCAGCCCCTGGATGAAATGGCCTGACCCATAGGGCTTGAAGACGATGAAGCTGAACCATGTCGCCACATTGATGGCGAAGAAGATATTGCCAGTGATGGTCAGCCCGCCGAACGAAAAGCCCGAGGTGAATTGCGGGTTGGCACTATGCTCATTGGTCATCTCGATGAAGCAATTGTCGATGTAATTGCCCTCGATGGTCGAGATCACGTTGCCACCCGTCAGCACCAGCCCGGCTTGCCGGATACCGGGATTGACGTTGTCGCCCTGAAAGAAGTGATTGCCGCTGATGATATAGGTGGTCCCGGCCATCACCCCGAAATGCGCCCAAAGCACGACACGATTGTCGCGGATCTTGGCGTCATTGCTGTTGACGTTGAAGCCGATCACGGTCCGATCCTGGGAATTCAGCGTCATTTGCGATGATGAAAACTGGCAATTGTCGATCATCAGCCCCTGACACGCCACACCCACCGAGGTAATGGCGCGATCCTTCGGGCGGTCGAAATCGCAAAAGCGGAACCTGAAGATGCGCCCGCCTACAGGCAGCATCACACAGGACGCGCGCCCCCGACATAGAAATTCGAGATTGTCGAATTCAAAATTGCGCAGATCGGCAAAGCCCGAGAAATCAAGCCCATATTTGAACCGCCGGAAGGTGAAGGTCTGGGTCATGGCCCCACCATAGAGCGGCAGCGATAGCGTCAATGTGCCTGCGCTGACGTTGCGCGCGCGCACATAGACCTCGCGACCCACCCCGACACCTGTGACACGCGATCCTACTGGAATGGCGGCCGGGTTGGTGACACCACTCAGCAAGGTCGGATTGGCCGGGTTATAGGTGGCGACGCGCGTGGTCACATCATCGGCCCATGACGGGTTGTCGGCGAAATCAAGCTGGCCATTGCACAGCACGCGCCGGGCCGATGTCTCGTCAATGCCTGCAAGCGTGCGCACATCAATCGGTCCGGTCAGTTGAACCCGCCGCCCCATCAGGTCGAATTGCATGTGCTCGGTCGTATGGAACAGCGCTTGCAGCCCCTTGCGGAATCCCGCTTCGGCAGTTCCGAAAGCAGCTGCATAGCTTGGCTGGTCGAAATTGCGCTGCAAGATCAGAATGGCCGCATCGGGCATGCTCAGCGTGCCCCGAAAGATCACGGGCACTGTGATCGAGAGGGTCGTGGCGATCCAATAGCTCCCCGCAGGCACCAGCAAGGGCCGTCCCCCCGACGCTGCCATCGCCGCGACAAAGGCCGCGCGGTCATCGGTCGTGCCGTTGCCCAGCGCGCCATAGTCGCGCACATCGACCACGCCGATCTGTTCGGTGGCGTAAAGCGGTGTCACATCCTCGATCACCAGATCGTCGATGCGCACGACACCGCCGGTGGGGCCAGTCAGGTCCAGCCCCAGATGCGAAATCTGCACCGACAAGGGCCACGCCATATCGACCGAGGGGCGCGTGCCAGTGCCAATGATGGCCGTGACCTCGACAATCTCGCCATAGGTGGTGAGCGCGGTTTCAGGGCCTGTGGTCACGATCCCTGTCGCCTCCACCCCCGCGCTGGTACCGGCCCAAGCGGCAATACGAACAGAGGGCAGCACGCCCGCCACGCCCTTCACCCGCGCGCGCACCCGCAAATAGCTGCCCGCCTGAATGGGCGTGGCCCCCATCCAGCGCAGCCGGACGACGGAAGTGGTTTTCTGCACTTCCAGCGCGCCCGCGAAATCCGGGTCCGACGGCACAAAGGCCGCGAAGGCCGCACTTGCATAAGTCGGCGTGCCGGGGCGGCCCGTGGTCTGCGACCAGACATTCAGCCCCGCCGAGAAGGGGGGCGGCGTGACCGCTGCCGGATTGGTAAGCGCGATGGACATGGGGCACCTCTGGCTGATCGGGGGGCCGTGGTCAAAGCCACAAGCCGGGTCAGCCCCAGAGGTATCCAAAAGCCGTTAAGGTCTGCTCAGGCGAGCGTGCGCTGCTCTTGCCTCAGACGCCCACCTCGGCCTGTCGCACAAGCTGCACGCCGTTGATCTGCCAGCCGCTTTCAACCGGGATCATCTGGTAATCGAGCACATGGACACGCCCCTGCCCGTCGCGGATGCGCACACGCTGGATCACCGTCTCGCCCAAGCCGCGCTGGTCCAGCATGGTCACATCTGCGGGCCTGTGCACCATCGGATAGCCCTGCTGCACCATCTGGCCGAACCGCTCGGACGTGCCGAACAGCCGCTGGATCGTGGGGCTGGCATAGGTAAACGCCGTGGCGAAGTCATCCACCTGAAACGCCGCGATCTGGTCGCGGATCACTTGGCCGATACGGTCATCGGCGCGCAGGGTCGTTGGCAGAAATGCAAGAATGAAGGCGAGGGCAGTCAGGATCGGTCGCATGGTATCCCTCCGGAAGCGTGGCAATATGGAGCCTACGCAGACCGGGGGGAACTGGATTACTTCACCAAATCGCCCGCCAAGGCGCGCTCAATGAGAGTGACGGTTTCCTCAACCCCATAAAGCGCAATGAACCCCCCGAAGCGCGGGCCTTGGGATTGGCCCAAAAGCACCTCGTAAAGCGCTTGGAACCAGTCGCGCAGGTTCGCAAAGCCGTGCTCCTTGCCCACAGCAAAAGCGAGGGTCTGCAGCGCCTCCGCGTCCAAGCCCCCCTCCCACACGCGCAGCCGCGCGGCCAGATCGACCATCGCTGCACGTTCCTGATCGCCCGGGGCGCGGAATTGGCGCGCAGGGGCCACGAAATCGGTGAAATAGCGCAGCGCAAAGCCTGCGGCTTGGTCGAGGTCCGGGTGGGTTTCGGGCGAGGCTTCGGGCGCATAGCGGCGAATGAAGCCCCAAAGCCCCTCCTTGCCTGCCGCCCCCGCGACCGAGGCGAGGTTCAGCAGCATCCCAAAGCTGACCACCATATTCGACACGGGCGGATTGCCCCCGTGGATATGCCACACAGGATTGGCCGCTTTCTGCTCGTCTGTCTGGTCGGGATAGGCGCGCAATTGCTGGTGATATTCATCGACCGCCTTCGGGATCACATCAAAGTGCATCCTCTTGGCGGTCTTGGGTTTCTGGAACATGAAATAGGACAGCGATTCCGTGCTCGCATAAGTCAGCCATTCATCAATCGACAGGCCATTGCCCTTGGATTTGCTGATCTTCTGGCCCTTATCGTCCAGAAACAGCTCATAGGTGAAATGCTCGGGCTTGCGCCCGCCCAAGATCTCGCAAATCCGGTCATAAATCGGCGTATTGGTGGAATGGTCCTTGCCATACATCTCGAAATCGACATCCAGCGCGGCCCAGCGCGCGCCGAAATCGGGCTTCCATTGCAACTTCACATTGCCGCCTGTGACGGGCAGCGTCCATTCGCGCCCGTCCTCATCATCAAACGTGATGGTGCCGCGCGCGCCGTCCACGTTCTTCATCGGCACATACAAAACGCGGCCTGTTTCGGGGTGGATCGGCAGGAAAATGGAATAGGTCTGTTGGCGCTCGTCCCGCAGCGAGGCCATCATCACCTCCATCAGCGCGTCATAGCGTTCGGCCGCACGCAGAAGGATCGTGTCGAACTGGCCCGAACGGTAAAACTCGGTCGCGCTGTAGAACTCATACTCAAACCCGAACGTATCCAGAAAGCGGCGCAGCATCGCGTTGTTGTGGTGGCCGAAGCTTTCAAACTTGCCGAACGGATCAGGGACGGATGTCAGCGGCTTTTGCAGATACGCGCGCAACCCCTCTGGGTCCGGCACATTGTCCGGCACCTTGCGCATGCCGTCCAGATCATCCGAGAAGCAGATCAACCGCGTCGGAATATCGCTGATTTCCTGAAACGCGCGCCGGATCATGCTGGTGCGCGCCACTTCGCCGAACGTGCCGATATGCGGCAGCCCCGACGGCCCATAGCCTGTTTCAAACAGCACATAGCCCTTTTCCGGCACCTTGCCTTTGTAGCGGGCGACCAGTTTGCGTGCTTCTTCAAACGGCCAGGCTTTGGAGGTCAGGGCAGCATCGCGCAACGGGGCCATGGGCAAGTCACTTCCATGTGGGAAACAGGTCTGAACGCCGCTTCCTATTGCCCCTGCCTGCCCGCGTCAATAATCTAGGCCAAACCTGCGCAAAAGGATCCCCATGCCCGCCCCCCTTCCCCACCCGCTTTCGCCCGAAGATTGTCTAGTGGCCGTGATGATCGCAGTCTCTGCTGCGGATCAGGAAATCCGCACAGCGGAACTGGTGGCCATCCAAGCTGTCGTCAATCACCTGCCCGTGTTTTCGGGCTATGACAGCGACCGGCTGAAACAAATCGCGCAGACAGTCTTTGACTTGCTCGAAGAAGAAGACGGGCTGGATGCGCTCTTTGGTCTTGTCCGCGACAACCTGCCCGAGAAACTGTTTGAAACGGCCTATGCGATGGCCTGCGATGTCGCGGCGGCGGATGGGGCGACCGCGCAGACTGAATTGCGGATGCTCGAAGAAATCCGGCACGAGCTTGGGATCGACCGACTGCACGCCGCAGCCATCGAGCGGGGTGCACGCGCGCGCCACATGACCCTCTAGATTATGGCGCTTCCAGTTCAGGATCAGGTCAAATACTGGACCATCGCAAGCATCGGTTTCGGTGTCGTGCTGTGGTTTCTGGGCGATATCCTGTTGCCCTTCGTCACCGGGGCGGCGATTGCCTATTTCCTCAATCCGCTGGTCAGCCGATTGACGGAGCACGGTCTGCCGCGCGCCCTGGCCGTCAGTTTGATCATGTCCGTGATGATTGGTGCAGTCGTGCTGGCACTGCTGCTGGTGATCCCGACTGTCGTCGGCCAGATCATCGGGTTGACGCAGACTGCGCCTGAATTACTGCGGCAAGTGCAGGCCTTCGTTACGGAGAACTTCCCGGCTGCCGCCGCGTTTGAGGAAACACTCAAATCCTCGCTCGTAACGATGGGCGAGGCAATCCGCGACCGGGGCGCGGTGCTCGCCCAAGGGGTTTTGCGATCGCTGACCTCGGTGCTTGGGGTGGTCGTGTTCTTGCTCGTGGCCCCTGTTGTGGCCTTCTACCTGCTGCTCGACTGGCCGCGCCTTTTGCAGAGCGTGGACGACCTGCTGCCCCGCCAACACGCCCCCACTCTGCGGCTTCTGGGCCGTGATGTGGACGGCGCGATTGCAGGTTTCGTGCGCGGGCAGATCACAGTTTGCCTGATCCTTGCCGCCTATTACGCCACCGCTCTGGGGCTTGCGGGGCTGCAATTCGGCATCGCCATCGGGGTCATGGCTGGCTTGGTGTCCTTCATCCCTTATATCGGGGCAATTCTTGGGGGCGTGCTGTCCGTCGGTCTGGGGCTGTGGCAATTCTGGGGGGATTGGGGTGCCATCGGGCTGGTCGTGGGCATCTTCGCGGTGGGCCAAGTGCTGGAAGGCAACATTCTGGTGCCGCGCATCGTGGGCAGTTCGGTGCGGCTGCACCCGGTCTGGCTGCTCTTTGCCGTATCCGCATTCGGCGCGCTCTTTGGTTTCACGGGAATGCTGATCGCTGTGCCTGTGGCCGCCGCCATCGGTGTGCTCGTGCGCTTCGGCATCGGGCAATATATGGGCAGCAGGCTTTATGGCATCCCCCCCGGGCCAGAGGGGAAGGGATGATCGCGCAATCGCCCCTGCCTTTGGTCCTGCCCGCCTCTTATGCCCGCGCCGATTTCGTGCAAGCGCCCTGCAACCACGACGCGCTCGCGCTGATCAATGCCGCTGTCCTGCCCAGTGGCAAACTGGTCGTGACGGGGCCAGAGGGGTCAGGCAAGACGCATCTTCTGCATGTCTGGGCCACAGCGCAGAAAGCCGTCGTCCTGCCTGTGGCCCATCTCGCGCAGCTTGATTTGGCAGGCTTGCGCGTGCAGGCTGTAGCGCTGGACGATGCAAGCGCAATTGCCACCGACCAAGCCGCGCAGACCGCGCTCTTTCACCTGCACAACCTGCTGGCCGAACGCGGCGGACAGCTTTTGCTGACTGCGCGCGCGCCCGTGCGCGACTGGGGGCTGACGCTGCCCGATCTGGCGTCGCGGCTGCAAGCGGCCACGCATGTGACCTTGGGGCGGCCCGATGACGACCTGCTCGCGGCTGTTCTGGCCAAGCATTTCGCGGACCGCCAAGTGCGCGTGCCCGACACGCTGATCCCCTTCCTGCTCGCGCGCATCGAGCGTTCGCTGGGGGCCGCGCAGCGCGTGGCGGCGCTTCTCGATACCGAATCGCTCGCGCGCGGCAAACCCATCACCCGCGCCTTCGCCGCCGAGGTCTTGCAAGGCGAATTGGGCCTCTGACGCGCGCCCCATTGTGCCTGCCACCCGCTTCTGCCTAAAACATGGTCACAGTCTGAACGAGGGCCAGATGCAGATTTGCCGCACGAAACAGGAAACCCGCGACCTGCGCGCCACTTGGGCGCGCGAGGGGCGGCGCGTGGTGCTGGTGCCCACGATGGGCTACCTGCACGAAGGCCACCTGTCGCTGATGCGCCTTGCCCGCGCCGAGGCCGGGCGCGAGGGCCGCGTCATCGCCACGATCTTCGTCAACCCCACCCAGTTCGGCCCGACCGAGGATCTGGACAGCTACCCCCGCGATGAGGCCCGCGATGTAGCGCTTTTGGAAGCCGAAGGCGTGGACGCCCTGTTCGCCCCTCCAGTGGCCGAAGTCTATGACCCGCAAGCCCAGACAATTGTCGAGGCAGCGGAGCTGTCCAAAGTCCTGATCGGCAAGCTGCGCCCCGGCCATTTCCGCGGGGTGGCGACGATTGTGGCGAAGCTGTTCAACATCACCCAGCCCGATGCGGCCGTGTTCGGGGAAAAGGATTTCCAACAGCTTGCCGTGATCCGCACCATGGTCCGGGACCTCGATTTCCCCATCAAGATCATCGGCGGCCCGATCCTGCGCGAAGCCGATGGGCTGGCCATGTCGTCGCGCAATGTCCGCCTGACCCCTGCGGACCGCGCCGCAAGTCCCATCCTGCACCGCGCGCTGATGGAAGCGGCAGAGCTTGCGCGCACCGGCACCACAGCGTCCCGCTTGCGCAGCCATGTCCGCGCGCGGCTCGACAGTGAACCCCGCGCGCAGGTCCAGTCGGTCGACATCCGCGATGCCGCCACGCTGGAACCTGTCAGCGGGCTGTTGGACCGCCCCGCCGTAATCCTGCTTGCCGTCAGGTTCGGGCAGGTTTTCTTGATCGACAACATGGTTGTCCATCCCCAACAACAGGAGAAGCCATGAGCGCCCAAGCCCCCATCCGCCGCACCACAGTCCCGCAAATCCGCGCGCGAAAGGGCGGCAAGCCGATTGTGTCGCTGACATCCTACCACGCGCACACAGCCGCCATCGTGGACCGCTACGCCGATTTCATTCTGGTGGGCGATAGCCTTGGCATGGTCATGCACGGGATGGAATCGACTGTGGGCGTGCCCTTGGACCTCATGATCATGCATGGCCGCGCGGTCGTGCGCGGCACCAAGCGCGCGCTGGTGGTCGTGGACATGCCCTTTGGCACCTATGAAGAAAGCCCCAACATGGCCTTCCGCAATGCCGCCAAGGTGATGAAGGAAACGGGCTGCGGGGCCGTGAAGCTGGAAGGGGGCGCGCGCATGGGCGAAACGATCCGCTTCCTGACCGAGCGCGGCATCCCCGTCATGGCCCATATCGGCCTGACCCCGCAATCCAGCCATGTCATGGGCGGCTTCAAGACCCAGGGCCGGGATGAAGCCACTTGGGACGCGCATATCCACGACGCTGTGACGGTGGAACAAGCCGGGGCCTTTGCTGTGGTGGTCGAAGGGGTGGTCGAACCCTTGGCCGACAAGATCACGGCGGCCGTGAAAATCCCCACCATTGGGATCGGGGCTTCGGCGCAATGTGACGGCCAGATTCTGGTGCTCGAGGACATGCTGGGGCTGAACCCTTGGGTTCCGAAATTCGTCAAAACCTATGGCGATCTTGGACCCGCCATCGAGCGCGCTGTGGCGGCCTATGCCGAGGAAGTGACCGAGCGCAGCTTCCCCGGCCCGGATCACGTGTATCGTTAGGACTGGGACAGCCCCTTTTGGTGCCTGCCTGCACGCGCACCACAATCTGGTTTCCCAGATTTCGCTTCAATGGCCGATCCCATCGCCTCGGCCACTCTCGATGGTATCAGCTTGCCCGGATGGGGGCCATGCCCCCCGTCCGGCGCCCGCCCCCCGGGCGGCGGGCGCTTTGCGCCCACCGGTGCGGGCACCGGACTATCCTTTCTGCGTGCTCAGATGGTCTTGGGGAAATCTGGTTCCCACGGGCGGGGAAAAGCAGTGCTTTTCCTGATCCGCCCGAACCCAGCCAACACAAGGCCCCCCCTCATTCCGGGATCACCTGCGCGATGATCACATCCGCCGCCTGCTCGGGCGTCATCCGCGTCGTGTCGATACGCACTTCAGGCGCGACCGGCGCTTCGTAGGGCGAATCAATCCCGGTGAAGTTCTTCAGCTTCCCCGCCCGCGCTTTGGCATAAAGCCCTTTCACATCGCGCTTTTCCGCATCCGCAAGCGGCGTGTCGATGAACACTTCGACAAACTCGCCCGGGCGCATCATCGCGCGCACCATCTCGCGCTCGGCGCGGAAGGGCGAGATGAAGGCCGTGATCACGATCAACCCCGCATCCGTCATCAGCTTGGCCACTTCCCCAACACGGCGGATGTTTTCGATCCGGTCGGCTTCGGTAAAGCCCAGATCCTTGTTCAGCCCGTGGCGCACATTGTCCCCGTCGAGCAAGAAGGTATGCCGGTTCATCCGCGCAAGCTTCTTTTCCACAGCATTGGCAATCGTGGACTTGCCCGCCCCCGAAAGCCCCGTCAGCCACAACACCATTGGCTTTTGGTTCTTCATCGCCGCATGATGATCGCGCGAAATGTCGGTGGCCTGCCAGTGGATGTTTTGCGCCCGGCGCAACGCGAAATGCATCAGCCCCGCGCCCACAGTCCGGTTGGTCATCCGGTCAATCAGGATGAAGCCCCCCAGATCGCGGTTTTCGGCATAGGGCGCAAAGGGGATCGCGCGGTCAGTCGTGACGACAGTTACCCCAATCGCATTCAGATCGAGCGTCTTGGCCGCCAGATGCTCGGTCGTGTTGACATTGATCTGGTATTTGGGCGGCGCAATCGTAGCCCCGACAGTTTGCGTGCCCAGCTTCAGCCAATAGCTGCGACCGGGGACAAGTTCATCCTCGTCCAGCCAGATGACAGTGGCTTCAAACTGGTCCGCCACCTCCAAGGGTGCGGCGGCGGCCGTCAGGACTTGGCCGCGCGAACAATCCACCTCGTCCGCCAAGGTCAGTGTCACGGCCTGCCCCGCGACGGACTGCGGCAGATCACCCTCCAGCGACACGATGCGTGCGACCTGCGTCGTGGCGCCACCCGGCAATACGCGCACCGCATCGCCCACGGCCACTTGGCCTGCGACAATCATCCCCGCAAAGCCCCGGAAATCAAGGTTCGGGCGGTTCACCCATTGCACGGGCATCCGAAACGGCTGCGCAGCCTCGCGCGTTTCATCGAGTTCCACTGTTTCCAGATGCGCGAGCAGGGTGGGGCCGGAATACCACTCCATCGCGGCACTGGGGGCCGCGATATTGTCGCCCCCCAGACCGGAAACCGGGATCGCCGTCACATCGCCAATCCCGATGCTGTCGGCGAATCCGCGATACTCGGCCACGATCCGGTCAAACACTGCCCTGTCATAGCCCACGAGGTCCATCTTGTTGACCGCCAGCACGACATGCCGGATGCCCAGCAGATGCACCAGATAACTATGCCGCCGCGTCTGGGTCAGCACACCCTTGCGCGCGTCGATCAGGATCACCGCAAGATCAGCCGTAGACGCGCCTGTGACCATGTTGCGCGTGTATTGCTCGTGGCCGGGCGTATCGGCCACGATGAACTTGCGCTTTTCCGTGGCAAAGAAGCGGTAAGCCACATCAATCGTGATCCCCTGTTCGCGCTCGGCAGCCAGACCATCGACCAGCAGCGCAAAGTCGATATTGGCCCCTTGGGTGCCCATTTTGACGGAATCGGCTTCCAAAGCGGCGAGCTGATCCTCGAAAATCATCTTGCTGTCATAGAGCAGCCGGCCGATCAGCGTGGATTTGCCATCATCCACGGACCCGCAGGTGATGAAACGCAACAGTGTCTTGTGCTGGTGGCGTTCCAGATAGGTGTCGATATCGTCGGCAATCAGGGCATCGGGTTTGTAGGCGGACATCAGAAATACCCCTCTTGCTTTTTCTTTTCCATCGACGCGGCCTGATCATGGTCAATCGCGCGCCCTTGCCGCTCCGAGGTCGTGGTGAGCAGCATTTCCTGAATGATCTGCGGCAACGTGGTGGCCGTGCTTTCCACCGCGCCGGACAGCGGATAGCAGCCCAGCGTGCGGAACCGCACAGACCGCATCACAGGTGTTTCCCCGTTCAGCGGGAATCGCTCGTCATCGACCATCAGGATCAGCCCGTTGCGGATGACCGTCGGGCGGGGGGCCGCGAAATAGAGCGGCACAATCTCGATCCCTTCCAGATGGATATATTGCCAGATGTCCAATTCGGTCCAGTTCGAGATTGGAAACACCCGCATCGATTCGCCCTTGTGCTTGCGGGCATTGTAAGCGCGCCACAATTCCGGGCGCTGCGCTTTGGGCTCCCACCTGTGGCTTGCTGTGCGGAAGCTGAAAATTCGCTCTTTCGCGCGGCTTTTCTCTTCATCGCGCCGCCCACCGCCGAAAGCCGCGTCAAAGCCGTGCAGGTCCAGCGCCTGTTTCAGCCCTTCGGTTTTCCACATATCCGTATGCAGCGACCCGTGATCGAAGGGATTGATCCCTTGGCGCAGCGCATCTGGGTTCTGGTGCACAATCAACTGCATCCCGGCCTTACGCGCGGCGCGGTCGCGCAACTCATACATCGCCCGGAATTTCCACGTCGTATCGACATGCAGAAGCGGAAAGGGCGGGGGCGCGGGGAAGAACGCCTTGCGTGCCAAGTGCAGCATAACGGCACTGTCCTTGCCGACAGAGTAAAGCATGACGGGCTTGTCAGCCTCCGCCACGACTTCGCGCATAATGTGGATGGCTTCTGCTTCAACGCGCTGAAGATGGGTCAAGTTCGGCATGAGGCGTCCTGCAAATCTGGATCGACACCGCCGTAGCATGGCGCTAGAAAAGCGTAACCTACCAAATGGGAGGTATATGTCAGAATGCTGGATACCGATCTCGGGCAGATCATTCTTGCCTTGACCGATGCCGCGCAAGAAGAAGCACCTCAGGCCGCACTCCTGCATGTTCTGGCCGCTTCTTTGCGCGCGGATGCAGGGTCTTTCTGGCTTGATGGCGCAGAATGGCGGCTTGGCGCGAATGGCCCTGCTCCCGCTCCGCTGCCGGATAGCCTGCACTTGGCCCGGCTTGGCCGCGTCTATGGACCCGACGACTGGCCCCTTCGCGGGCAGCCCCTGCCCCCGCGTGGGGAGGGGCGCGCTTTGGGGGTGGCGGTGGAGGGAAGCGCGGTCTGGGTTGCGCTGATCCGCACACGCGGCACAATGCGCGCGCTCGACACCGCCCGCCTGTCCGCAATTGCACCCCATCTCGCGCAAGCTGTGACCCTCGCCCAGCACTTGCGCGACGCGCGGACCAAGGCCCAAGCGCGCGCGCTTGCCCTGCGCCGTCTGTCCGTCGGCATCCTGCATCTGGACCGCACGCGCGGGCCCTTGCCTGACGCAGATGCAACGACGCAAGCGCTGCTTGCCGCGCATGGTCTGTCTCTGCACGATCTGGCGCGGCGCTGGCCATGGGCGGACAGCGAAACCCTTACCGAAGTGGCGCAGGATCTGGACCTTGTCACGATCCCGGACGGCGACGGAATCCGCGCGCTTGGGCTACTGCGTCCGCGCCGGGGACGCCTGCCCAGCCCAGCCGCCCTTGCCCAAGCTTTGGGTCTGACCCTGAGCGAGGCGCGACTGGCCCATAGCCTTGCCCGCCACACAACTTTGGATCAGACCGCGCGTGCGCTTGGCCTGACCGACGCGACCGCGCGCTTTTACACCAAACAGATTTTCGCCAAGACCGGATGCAGCGGCCAGCCCGCGCTGATGCAGCGCATATGGGCATCGGCGCTGCTTCTTTTACGATGACTCCATCTGCTCAAGGCTTTGGCGAGAGATTGATTGTATCAGAGCACGCCCCTTGCTAGGATCAGGGAAATATCGGCGGCACCACAACATGTGGCAGACACAGCCGGACCAGAGCGACGCCAAGGAGCAGGGACATGACCGACGCCATACCGCGCCGTGACGAGGTCGAGGATATTCTGTTCTCGGTCCGTAAGCTGGTCACACAGGAACAGGGGCGCAAGGCCCCCGCCCCGCAGCCGCCCGCAGTGTCCCTGCCCGGCAAATTGGTGCTGACGGCCGAATTGCGCGTGCCCACGGACCCGGTGCCCACAGATCAAGTGCCTGCACCCGTCGCTTTTGTGCCTGCTTCGGTTGAACAGCCCCCAGCCGGGGGAACCCCAGCCGCGGGAACCCCAGCCGCGGGAACCCCAGTCGCGAAGCCCCTGGACTCCGACCCAGCTACAGAGAAAAATCACGGCGATGCCCGGGCGTCCGCCCGATCTTTGCTTCAGCGCATTGCGCAGCAAGCCGAGGTGACGGAGCCCGAGCCTATGATCGTGCAGCGACGCGACAGCCTGCACGTTTCTGATCTTGCGCAGCCATCCGAAACAGACCAGCCCGAGGACACAGCCAAGGACGATACCGATATCGAGCTTGCCTTGGCGAGGCTGGAAGCGATGCTGGCTGGCCAGACACCGCCCGCCGCCCCGGAAACCCAGCCTCAGGCGGTGCCCGAACCAGCGGCGATACCTGAAACTGCGGGGATACCAGAAGATTCCGTCGAAATCGACGAGGCCGCCCTGACGCAGTTAGTCGCGCATATCGTGCGGCGCGAATTGCAAGGTGAATTGGGCGAAAAGATCACCCGCGCGATCCGCAAACTGGTCCGCGCCGAGGTCGCGCGGGAATTGGCGTTGCGCAAGGTGTAGGGTTATATCTCTAACCGCGCCCAATGCGGCGCGTGGGGGTCCGACATGCGTGCATTGCTCGCAGGAATATCGAGGGCGTGTATAGGCTGCGCCTGGCCGGGGTCAAAGCGGTCATACCCCAGAAGCTCGAAATCCCAGCGATATAATTCTTGCATCAGATGCACGGACAGGTCGTCAAACCAGTCCGACACAGGCCGCGCGGGCTTGGCGCTTGGGTTGAAGCGCGGCAGGTCCACCGGGCGCCGTGCGGGGTCCATGCGCGACAGGATCGGGGCAAGACCTGCCTCCATCGCCTCGATCTGAAACAGATGCCCATAGGCCAGCCCGTTGAGCGGAAGTGCCCGCAGGTGTTGGACCTGCGCGGTCCAGTGGCGGTCATACCAGAAGCGTTCGCGGTAAAGCGTCACATCCCGCACAAACAGCAGGAACCGGCGAAACGCGCGCACAGGATCGCCTGCAAGATCAACGCCGTAGCGTTCCGCCAGAACCTGCCGCAGGGTGTTGCGATAGGGTTTACCGTCACGCTGGTCCGTGCAGACCTTGTCCAGATAGGCCGAGACGATCCGCGCATAGGGGTTGCGCACAGCCGAAAAGATCAGACTGCCCGCGTGAATTTTGCTTGGGTCAAAGGGCCAGCGCGTCACTCCTTCGGTCGCGTCATGGATATCGCCCGTGAAAAACTGCCCATGATCCGCATGGTAAACAAGTTGGGCAAGCGCGGAACAGGCCGCTTTGGGCACTTCCTTGTAAACCAGCGCCCCATCGGCACTGGCCCAAAGGCCCGACAGGTCGCCGGGTTTCAGCTCCATCCCGCTTGGACTATCCCACATGCACCACATATCCCGAATTTGGCAAAAAGCGCATTTTCGCCCTGCCCTATGGCCCAGAGTTACGCTAGCCTGCGTCCAAAATCCATGCTTGAGAGGACAAGATGGCCTATATCTACGACGATCAGAACGTGTTTGCGAAAATCCTGCGCGGCGAAATTCCCTGTTCCAAGGTCTTGGAAACCTCGCATTCTCTGGCCTTCAACGACATCGCGCCGAAAACACCGCATCACGTGCTGGTCATCCCCAAAGGCCCCTATGTGTGCTATGACCATTTTGCACTGGATGCGACAGATGCCGAGATCGTGGATTTCACCCGCGCCGTGGGTCAAATCTGTGCCAATCTGGGTGTGCGTCCCGGTTTTGATGGCGCGGGCTACCGCCTGATCGCCAATTCCGGCAATGACGGCGTGCAGGAAGTGCCACACTTGCATGTGCATATTCTGGCGGGGCGTGTCGTGGGGCCGATGGTGGTGCTGCGCTGAGCCTTGGCGCACCTGCGCAAATGGGCTTCGACATCCGAGTATCTGCCCTGATCAAGCGAGAACTGGGACCCATCGGCGGTTTTTGTCGAATGCACATGTGTGCGAATTTGACAATTTTCCGTATCGGCCAGGTCGGGGCAAGTGTGCCGCGCCAATCGCGATCAAGAGCGCAGCCTGTTTTCAGATGAACGCGATTGGCGCTAGATCGGGATGATGTTTGATGGAAACATCATCCCGATCCAGTTTTTGTGGTCGCGTGATTTTTGAGGAAAACCGGATTCCACTTTTCCTCTTCACGCTCTAGCTTGAACACTGTCCCTGTGCATTTGCCAAACGTGCCGCCGCTTCCGATTGCTGCAATCGCAACGCACGCAATTCTGACCCGGCCTGACCCGGGTCAACCCTTACCCGCCGCTCCGACTGCGCGCGCTGAACTGTCTCTGTGCACAATAGCACAGGTTCCTTGGGCCATGCACATAGCCGCAGCCGAGTTTGAGGGTCTTTGGCGGGTTCAATGCGGTAGCCACGGGCGATGTCACGCTCCAGTGACGCAATCTGCCGCTCCACCAAACTCAAGGCCGTCAATTCAGGGCCTGCACACCGCTTCCCCGGCGCGCAGGCCACCAACACGAGCGGCAGGACCAAAGCCAGCCGCCACGCCGTCACTTTGGCGACCGTTTCGCCAGAATGCGCTGCAAGGTCCGGCGGTGCATACTCAGCTTGCGCGCGGTTTCCGACACGTTGCGGTCGCATTGTTCGTAAACGCGCTGGATATGTTCCCACCTTACGCGGTCGGCGGACATCGGGTTTTCCGGCAATTCCGGCAGAGTTTCATCTGGTAGCGCGAGCAGCGCGCGCACCACGTCATTGGCATCAGCAGGCTTGGACAGATAGTCAGTCGCGCCGATCTTGACAGCTGCAACAGCCGTTGCAATCGCACCATACCCTGTCAGCACCACCACGCGGACATTTTCCCGTAATGCCCGCAAGGCTTCAACCACATCGAGCCCGTTGCCGTCTTCAAGCCGCAAATCCACGACAGCGTAAGCGGGTGGACGGGCTTTGGCCATAGCCTTGCCCAACGCGACTGAGGGCGCGGTTTCCACTACAAAGCCGCGCTTTTCCATCGCGCGCGCGAGACGCTTAAGGAACACCTCGTCATCATCGACGAGCAGAAGCGACGGATCAGGGCCGAGGTCTAGATTTTGTGTATCATCCATAGGGCGCACTCCTTGACCCAATAACTAGGCCGCGTAGGCCCAAAGGTCAATTTGAACGCGCGCGATCAGGGTCATGCCCGGTCGATAAAGCAGCCAACCATATCCGCGACCTGTTCCGGGGTCTGGTCCCGGCGAATAATGTCTACAAAACCATGACCGGGCAGCAGCAAGTAAGAGAATGTGGAATGGTCAATCAAATACAACTCGCCGGTCGAATCTTGCTTCGCGAAATAAACGCGATAGGCGCGGGTGGCGTCGCGGATTTGGTCCTCGGTCCCGGTCAAGCCCACCATGCGCGGATGCATGAAGCGCACGAATTCGGCCAGAACCTCTTGCGTATCGCGGGCTGGGTCGAAGGTGATAAACAAGGGCGTCACGACTTTACCCTTGGCCTCGAGCAAGTCCACAGCCTGTGCATTGCGGGCGGCATCAAGCGGGCAAACATCCGGGCAGAACGTGTAGCCGAAATACATGATGACCGGACGGTCGGCAAAATCTGCTTCCGTCACGGCCCGGCCTGTATGGTCCGTCAGCGTGAACGGCCCGCCAATCGCGCCTGCCCCGCCCGTGACTTGCGTGGCCCGGCATTGCGCGAACTGGTCGCCATCGCGGCCAGAAAATACCATATAGCCAAGGCCACCCAGCATGGCAGCGACCAGTCCAGCAGCGATTAGGGAATAGAGGCGAATCATCGCGCCCTCCGAAACTTGTTTTTGCACACTAGATGCAGGATGACACTGTCCCTGCCAACCCCTTACACCGGGATGTGACAAAGCCCCGCAGAAAGGCAAGCGCGATGAAAGCCCCCACCTTTGGCGAGATTGTTCAGGATTATCGCGGCGACTGGGTGCGATTGCGCACGCTTACCTACATCCGGGGCGTGGCTGTGACTGGGCAGATGGCCGCGCTTGTCATCGGCATGACGCTGTTTGACTTGCGCTTTGACCTGACGCCTGTCGCGCTGGTGATGGCGGCGGCGGGCGTGTCCATCTTGTTGGCGCTTTTGCTGTTCCCCCCCACCCGGCGACTGTCGAGCACCGAAGCGATGCTGACTTTCCTGTTCGACATCGCCCAGCTTTGCGCGCTTTTGTATCTGACAGGCGGGATCACCAATCCTTTCGCGCTGTTGATCACGGCCCCTGTGGCCGTTGCGGCGATGGCTTTGCCCCCGCGCCTGACGCTTTTGCTGACAGGGGTCGCAATCGCGTTGGTTTCGGCCCTGAGTGTCGCCTATCAGCCCCTGCGTTTTGCAGATGGCACCGTTCTGGTGGTTCCGGTCATCCTGAAATTTGGCACATGGGCAGCGATTGTTATCGGCGTGAGCTTCCAAGCCTATTACGCGTTTCGCGTGGCCGGCGAAGGCGAGTCGCTCTCGGACGCTCTTCTTGCAGCCCAGATGGCGTTGTCGCGCGAGCAGAAGTTGACCGATTTGGGCGGGGTTGTGGCGGCCACCGCACATGAACTGGGCACGCCCTTGGCCACGATCAAGCTGGTTGCCACCGAATTGGCCGAGGAATTGGCCGATCAACCAGACCTCGCCGAAGATGCGCGCCTGCTTGTCACGCAGGCCGACCGCTGCCGCGACATCCTGCACGCGATGGGGCGGCGGGGCAAGGATGATACACTCATGCATCAAGCCCCCTTGCTCGCTGTCCTACAAGAAGCCGCCGAGCCGCATTTGGAACGCGGCAAGGATGTGGCCTTCGCGCTTTCCCGCGCGCCGGGCGGGACAGAGGCCCAACCCCTGATCCTGCGCCGCCCCGAAATTATCCACGGCCTGCGCAACCTGATCCAGAATGGGGTCGATTTCGCCAATACCCGCGTGCAAGTCGAAGCGCGCTGGTCCAAGGATCGCCTGCTGGTTACGATCCGCGACGATGGCCCCGGCTTTTCGCCTGCGGTTCTGGCCAGCATGGGCGAGCCGTTCATCGGGCGCAGGCGCGATCCGGGGCGGCAAAGCCGCAGGCCGGGCTATCAAGGGATGGGGCTTGGCACCTTCATCGCCAAGACGCTTCTGGAACGCACAGGCGCACGGCTTGAGTTCAGCAATGCAGAGTCCGATAGCGACCTGCCAGGCGCGAAGGTCGCTATCTCTTGGCCTCTGCCCCGGATTGCAGTTGATCCTGATCAGCCCATGCCCCTGAACCCAAGGATCGAAGGCTAAGCCCGCTTGACTCGTGCGTTCAAGAGGCGTATCGCCCCAATGATCTCCCGGAAGCTCGCACCTTCCGGTCTTTGGCCTGTGGCAAAGATCGACACCCGCCAGCGCGTTGCGCCCGTGGGTGCCCCAGGGCTTTGGTAACGTGGAAAGGGACGCGCATGTTCGAGAATCTGTCCGAACGCCTGTCAGGGGTCTTTGACCGGCTGACCAAGCAAGGCGCGCTCTCTGAGGATGACGTCCGCGCCGCCCTGCGCGAAGTCCGCGTGGCGCTGTTGGAAGCCGATGTGTCGCTGCCTGTTACACGCGAGTTCATCAAGCGCGTGCAGAAAAAAGCCACAGGCGCAAGTGTCACGAAGTCGATCACGCCGGGCCAGCAGGTCGTCAAGATCGTGCATGATGAACTCATCGCCATGCTCGAAGGCGACGAAGATGCAGGCCGCCTGAAGATCGACAACCCGCCTGCGCCGATCCTGATGGTGGGTTTGCAGGGCTCGGGCAAGACGACCTCGACCGCGAAGCTTGCCCGCCGCCTGAAGGAACGCGAAGGCAAGCGCGTGCTGATGGCGTCGCTCGACACCAATCGCCCCGCCGCGATGGAGCAGCTTGCGATCCTTGGCACCCAGATCGGGGTGGACACGCTGCCCATCGTGAAGGGCGAAACCGCCGTCCAGATCGCCAAGCGCGCCAAGCAACAGGCGACGTTGGGCGGGTATGATGTGTTCCTGCTCGACACGGCAGGGCGCTTGCACATTGACGATGCGCTGATGGACGAAGTGCAGGCCGTGCGCGATGTGGCGGCCCCGCGCGAAACCCTGCTGGTCGTGGATGGCCTGACCGGGCAGGACGCGGTCAATGTGGCGACCGAGTTTGACGGCAAACTGGGTGTGACCGGCGTGATCCTGACGCGGATGGATGGCGACGGGCGCGGCGGTGCGGCGCTGTCTATGCGCGCGATCACCGGCAAGCCCATCCGCTTCGTGGGTCTGGGCGAAAAGACCGACGCGCTCGAAGTGTTCGACCCCAAGCGCGTCGCGGGCCGCATCCTTGGTATGGGCGACATTGTCGCGCTGGTGGAAAAGGCCCAGCAGGTTCTGGAAGTCGAACAGGCCGAGCGCATGATGAAGCGCTTCCAGAAGGGTCTGTTCAACATGAACGACCTCAAGATGCAGCTTGACCAGATGATGAAAATGGGCGGGATGCAATCGGTCATGGGAATGATGCCCGGCATGGCCAAGATGTCGAAACAGGCCGAAGCGGCGGGCTTTGACGACACGATGCTCAAGCGCCAGATCGCGCTGATTAATTCCATGACCAAGCAGGAACGCGCCAACCCCGATATCCTGCAAGCCAGCCGCAAGAAGCGGATCGCGGCGGGCGCGGGGCTGGATGTGGCCGAGCTGAACCGCCTGCTCAAGCAGCACCGCCAGATGGCCGACATGATGAAATCTCTCGGCAAAAAGGGGATGCTCAAACAGGCGATGTCGGGCATGTTCGGCAAGGGCGGTGCCAAGGCCGATCCCGATCCACTCGACCCCAAGCTGATGCAACAGGCCGCGCGCCAGTTGGGCATGAACCCCAACATGTCCGGCATGGGCGGGATGCCCGGTGGCTTGCCCGGTGGGCTGTCAGGGATCTTCAAGAAGAAATGACGCGTTTGCCCCGCCAAATCCAAAGCCATAGAGGCTCCTTCATCTTGCCTGAAATACTCTCGGGGGGTCCGAGGGGGGCAGACAGCGCCCCTGCCCCGCTCAGCCACAGGGGCACCACATGAGTGACGCCACAGACCGCGCCGCCGAAATCCTTGCCAATCACCGCGACAGCATTGATCGGCTGGATGCGATTCTGGTCTACACGCTCGGCGAGCGGTTCAAGCACACGCAGGCTGTGGGGCGGTTGAAAGCCCGGCACAACCTGCCCCCGTCCGATCCCGCCCGCGAAGAGCGGCAGATCGAGCGGTTGGAATGGCTGGCCAAGGAAGCCGATCTTGACCCCGAATTCGCCAAGAAATTCCTGAATTTCATCATCTCGGAAGTGATCCGTCACCACGAGCGGATGCAACGCTGACCCCTGATCCGCGCGGGGGCAAAGCCCCTCGCGCCAACGCCATCTGTTACAAGGAGAAATGACATGGCTGTTAAAATCCGTCTGGCCCGTGGTGGGTCCAAGAAGCGCCCGCATTACGCGATTGTCGCTGCTGACTCGCGGATGCCCCGCGATGGCCGCTTCCTCGAGAAGCTGGGCACCTACAACCCGCTGCTGGCAAAAGACAGTGAAGACCGCATCAAGATGGATGTGGAGCGCGTGCAGCATTGGCTGAGCCAAGGCGCTGAAGCGACCGACCGTGTGGCCCGTTTCCTAGAAGCCGCTGGCCTGACGCCCAAAACCGTGCGCAACAACCCCAAGAAAGCCGAACCCGGCAAGGCCGCAAAAGCCCGCGCTGCGGAAAAGGCCAAGAAAGCTGCGGCGGCGGCTGAATAATCCGGCCAAATGCTGGAGGAAGGCCGCTTGCGTCATGGGCGCAGGCGGTCTTGTCACTTCAATCGGGATCAAACGGGTATGAGCACGCCAAAAGATCGGGTCTGTGTGGGGGCCATTGCGGGCGCTTACGGCGTGCGTGGCGAGGTGCGGCTGAAAAGCTTCTGCGCGGACCCCGTTGCGATTGCGTCTTACGGACCGCTCTGGACCGAGGACGGCGCGCGCAGTTTCTCTGTCACCCTTGGCCCGGCTGTGTCCGAAGGGTTCAGCGCCCGGCTGTCTGGGGTGGGGACCAAAGAACAGGCCGATGCTCTGCGCGGGCTGCGACTGTTCGTGGACCGCGAGCGGCTGCCTGCGCCGGATGACGATGAGTTTTATCACACGGACCTTCTGGGCCTTGAAGTCTTTGACACGGGCGGCAAAGCGCTTGGCCGGATCAAGGCCGTGCTTAATCACGGCGCGTCTGACCTGCTCGAAGTCGTGGCCCCCGGTCAGCCCGGCGCGCTTCTGATCCCCTTCACGCTTGCCATTGTGCCGACTGTTGACCTGACCGCGCGTCGCGTGATCGTGGACCCGCCCGAGGGGCTGTTTGAATGAAAGAGCGCCGCGCGGCGGGCCGTCTGGCCATATCGCCTTCACTTGCACCCCGCGACATGGACGCGGACCGCAGCCTTGTGACAGCGTGGCAGGCACGCGTCATCACCCTGTTCCCCGAGGCGTTTCCCGGTGTGCTGGGCCTGTCCCTGACAGGACGCGCCTTGCGCGATGGCATCTGGTCGCTGACCCCCATCGACCTGCGCCCCTTTGGACTGGGCAAGCACCGCAATGTCGATGACACCCCCGCAGGTGGGGGCGCGGGCATGGTGCTGCGCGCCGATGTGCTGGGGCGTGCGATCGACATGGCGCAGCGCGGGGCGGGCACGCGGGCCGATTGGCCGCTGGTGGCGCTATCCCCGCGTGGAGTGCCGTTTTGGCAGGGCATGGCGCAACGCTGGGCAAAAGGGCGCGGGATCACCCTGCTCTGTGGCCGCTTCGAGGGGATCGACCAGCGCGTGATCGACCATTACGGAATCGAAGAAGTCAGCCTTGGCGATTTCGTCCTGACTGGGGGCGAATTGGCCGCGGCAGCCATGCTCGACGCGACTGTTCGGCTACTGCCTGCAGTTTTGGGAAATGCCGCGTCCATCGAGGAGGAAAGCTTTTCCTCTGGCCTGCTCGAACATCCACACTACACCCGCCCCGCCGAATGGCAGGGGCTCGAAATTCCGGCTGTCTTGCAATCCGGCAATCACTCGGAAATCGCCCGCTGGCGCCACGCGCAAGCACAAGCCCTGACCGAAGCGCGCCGCCCGGATTTATGGGCGGCGTGGCAGGACAAGGCCAAAGCTCAGGCCAAACAGTAACGCTTTTCAGCGTCCCGAATGGATGTCAGCCGACCCTGCGTTTCGTCCCACAGATGCAGGCCCACAGTGCTCAGACTGTCACGGATCGTCAGACGCTGCGCCTCGGCCAATTCGCGATGATCGCGGATGACCTCGGGCAAGCGATAGAACGGAATGCGGCTATACAGATGATGCACATGGTGGATGCCGATATTGCCTGACAGCCACCGCAGGGGCTGGGGCAAAACGTAATGCGAGCTGCCTTCCAGCGCTGCGTCATGCAACTGCCACGCAGCCCCCCGCGCCCAATGGGTGTTTTCAAACTGGTGCTGGACATAGAACAGCCAGACCCCGATTGTCGCGGCCATGACCGAGGTGGGCAGGAAGATCAGCAGCACTGGCCAAATCCCCCCGAACCACAGGATCACCCCCAGCGCGAGCGCGATCATCACATTCGTGCCCATCGCCGACACCCAGTAGCGCCCCTGATCCATCAGCCCAAGCGGCACACGGTTTTGCAGCAGAAACAGGTAGCTTGGCCCGAGCACGAACAGCACCAGCGGATGCCGATAGAGCCGATACATGAAGCGGCCAAACGCGCTGCGGGCGCGGTATTCCTCGACGGTCAGGGTGGTGACATCGCCAATCCCGCGATGATCCAGATCGCCGTGATGCGCGTGGTGGATCGCATGGGTCCGGCGCCAGACAGCAAAGGGCGTCAGCGTCAGCACACCCAAGATGCGCCCGGTCCAGTCTTGCGCTGCGCGATTGGGCAGAAAACAGCCATGCCCGCAATCGTGCTGAATGATGAACAGGCGCACCAGAAAGGCGCCATTCAGCATGGCCAGTGCGACGCTCAGCCACGGGCTGACCGCCAACGCAAGCCATGCCAAGGCCCAAAGCCCCAGAAACGGCACCAGTGTCGCCCCCAGTTCAAACAGGCTGCGTTTGGTAGAGGGATCACGATAGCGGGCAAGAACAGAGAGCCATTCGCGGGCAGAACGCGCGGGCGTGGAAGTCGTCGTTTGATCGAGCATAGGGGCCTGTGTCAAGGTCGCAAGTTTTCGGGGCGTGTCAGCACAGCCCGATAGGACCAGACAGCACGCGAACGCATACTTGACGTCACGGCACATTTCAACGGCCTTGAATATGTTCCACACACTTTGGTTACAGTCGTCTTGCAACCCATGGGCTGTTCAGCCGCCTGTATGGCTCATGTGGCGCGAGACCTGCCCATCGACACGCTGCCGAGAATAGTCGAAATCGTGACCCTTGGGCTTGCGTTCGATGCCGGCACGGATCGCCTGTTCCAGAAGCGCGTTGTCGGGGCTGGCACGCAAAGGGGCGCGCAGATCGGCCATATCCTCTTGCCCCAGACACATATACAATTCGCCCGTGCAGGTCAGCCGCACGCGGTTGCAGCTTTCGCAGAAATTATGCGTGAGCGGCGTGATGAAGCCCACCTTCTGCCCGGTTTCTTCCAGCCGCACATAACGCGCAGGCCCGCCCGTACGCTCGGCCAGATCGGTCAGCGTGTAATGCTCGGCCAGCCGCTTGCGCAGGTCCGAGAGCGGCCAGTATTGATCGAGCCGATCCTCGTTGCCCAGATCGCCCATCGGCATGACCTCGATCCAGGTCAGGTCAGCGCCGCGCGCTTGCGCCCATTCGGTCATGGGGATCAATTCATCCTCGTTGAACCCTTTCAGCGCCACGGCATTGATCTTGACCCGCAGCCCCGCTTCCTGCGCCGCGTCAATCCCGTCGAGCACTTGCCCGAGCCGCCCCCACCGCGTGATATCCGCGAATTTCTTGTCGTCGAGCGTATCAAGGCTCACATTGATCCGCTTCATCCCGCAATCGGCCAAAGCACGCGCGAATTTGCGCAACTGGCTGCCATTGGTGGTCAGCGTCATCTCCTTCAGCGTGCCCGCATCCAGATGCCGGGTCATACGCTGGAAAAACGTCAGGATATCCTTGCGCACCAGCGGCTCGCCGCCCGTGATGCGCAACTTCTGCACGCCAAGGCTGATAAAGGTCGAACACATGCGGTCCAATTCTTCCAGCGTCAGTAAATCCTTCTTCGGCAAGAAGGTCATGTTTTCCGACATGCAGTAAACACAGCGGAAATCGCACCTGTCGGTCACAGAGACGCGCAGGTAGCTGATCGGGCGGGCGAAGGGGTCGATAAGGGGCGCTTGCATAGTCCCATACCTAACCTCGCTGTTATCCCGCGGCAAGGCGCTTGGCGATTGCAGCCCCCCTGCTTTGGGCGTAGTTTGCGCTCATGCGATATACTCTCTTGCTTCTGCCTTTAGCATTGTCCGCCTGCGGGGCCCTGCCCTTCCCCCGCTCTGCGCCGCCGTCTGACAACGTCGTCGTGCAGGCGCCCGATGCTGACACGATCCGGCCTGTGCTCCGGCCTGACCGGGCGACAACCCCAATCGGGCGTGCAGGGGCGCGTGATGCGGCATCGCTGGACCGAACAACCGCCTCAGAACGGCAAGCGGCTCTTGCCCCTCCTGCCACGCGCACGATTTCGCTGGGCGAGACGTTAGCCGCCCTCGGCAACCCCACCGAGCAAGGTTTTTGGTTGCGCACAGGACTCGTGCAGAGTGTCCGTCAAGGAAGAGTCGAGGTGCAGGGGGGTAAAAGTGTGGCCGTCGAACTCCGCCCCTCGGGCGAGGCAGCAAGCGCGGGAAGCCAGTTGTCTCTTGCTGCCTTCCGCGCGCTCGAAGTGCCGCTGACGCAATTGGTAAACGTGCGGGTCATGGCAGAGTAAGGCCACATGGGGACGCGTTTTTCACCCGATGCACGGCACCACGCGCAGCCATGAGGGTTTTCCTCAAAAATCACGCGACCACAAAAGGGAAGAATTCCTGTTTTCGCGTGTTTTTATGCGCAAAATCGGTTCCCACTTTTGTGCAACATGCTCTAGGTCGCGCGCGGCTTCGCGCGCAAGGTGGGCGCTGCCTGCCGTGGATCTTCCGGCCATGGATGTTTGGGATATTGGCCGCGCATATCCCTGCGCACATCGGCGTAACTTGTGGCCCAGAAACCCGGCAGGTCCATCGTCACCTGAATCGGACGGCGCGCAGGCGAGAGCAGAACCAACCGCAGCGGACTGTGCGCAGGGCCAATGCAGGGATGCGCGGTCACGCCGAACAACTCTTGCAGGCGCAAACTGATTTCCGGCACCTCGTCACCATAGTCGATGGGCACCTTGTTGCCCAGGGGCGTCGTGAAATGCGCCGGTGCCAGATGATCGAGCGTCTGGGTCTGGGCATAATCCAGCCGCGACCGCAGCCCCGGCAGCAGGTCAAGCGCCCGCAGGTCATCGGCGGTGCGCGCCTGCCCCAGCCATGGGGCAAGCCAGTCCTCGGCGCTGTCCAAAAGCGCGCCATCGCTCATGTCGGGAAGGTCCACGCCTTGGCCGCGCAGAAGCTGCACGCGCGCGGCAAAGCGGCGGGCGGCGTTGGACCACGGCAGGCCCAGATCGCGCAGCCCGTCGCAGGCGGCACGCACCCGCGCCTCGAGCGGGGCATTTGGCCAAGGCTGATCGGACAGGACCAGCGCATTGAGACATTCCTGCACCCGCGCCTCTATCCGGCCCGTGCGGCGTGACCACTGGCACAGGTGGCGCTGGGTGATCTGATCAGGGAACAGATCAGGCAGAGCGCGACGGTCAAGGGGAAGGGCCGCGCGCACCTGTGCCTCTGGCTGCGCGCCATCGGTGTCGAGCACGACGATCATCGGGGCATTGCCCAGCGTATCGCCGGGGGCCATCGCCACACCTGTCCCGCTGCTGAGCAGGTAGCGCGGGGCATCACCCGGACGGCGCAGCCCGATCCGGTCGGGATAAGCCAGCGCCGCCATCTCGGCCCAGTCTTGGGGCGTTCCAGTGCTGCGCGGCGCGAGGGCGGACAGGCGCTTGCTCTCAGTCTTGAGCCGCGCGCGCAACGCCGGGTCCAGCCCTTGCCCGTCGCGCAGCGCGCGCAGGCGCGGCGTCAAATCCACCACCCCGCGCGGCAGGGCATCGCGTTCGGACAAAAGTGCTGCCAAAGGGGCCGCATCGCGCCCTGCGACAAGCAGCATATGCGCCAAGCGCGGATGCACAGGCAGCGCGGCCATCGCGCGGCCATGGGCAGTGATCTTGTTGTCTGCCTCCAATGCGCCCAAGGCGCGCAACAGCGCCTGTGCCTCGGTCAAGGCTCCTTCGGGAGGCGGGGTCAACAGCCGCAACGAGCCCCCGCCCCAAGCCGCCTGTTCCAGCGCAAAGCCCGCAAGGTCCGCGCGGACAATTTCGGGCGGCGCGAAGGCGGAAAGCGCGCCTTCCTCCACCCGGGCCCAAAGCCGGTAGCAGACGCCCGGCTCGGTCCGGCCTGCGCGCCCTTGGCGTTGCGTGGCCTCGGCCCGCGTCACACGCTCCGTCACCAACCGCGACATGCCTGTGCCGGGGTCGAACCGCGCGCGGCGCGCAAGGCCGCTATCCACCACCACGCGTACACCCTCGATCGTAAGCGAGGTTTCAGCAATCGCGGTCGCCAGCACCACCTTGCGCCCGTCCCGCGCTGGTGCAATCGCGGCCTGTTGCTGCGCGAGCGGCAGCGCGCCATAAAGCGGATTCAGGCTGGTCTGCGCAGGCAAGCGCCCCTCCAGCAGCGCGGCCACACGCCGGATTTCCCCTTCGCCGGGTAGGAAAGCGAGGATCGAGCCCTGTTCAGCGTCCAGCGCGTCCAGGATCAGATTGGCCACGCCCTGTTCCACGCGCAGACCCTTCGGCCGGGGTCGGTCAAGCCAGCGGGTTTCCACGGGAAAGCTGCGCCCTTCGCTGGTCAGGATCGGCGCATCCCCCATCAAGGCCGCAACCGGCGCTGCATCTAGCGTTGCCGACATCACCACCAGCGCCAGATCGGGCCGCAGCGTGTCGCGGATATCGAGCACCAAGGCCAGACCAAGATCGGCTTGCAGGGAGCGTTCGTGAAACTCGTCAAAGATCACCGCGCCCACGCCCGGCAATTCGGGATCATCCTGGATCATCCGGGTCAGGATGCCCTCGGTCACAACCTCGATCCGCGCGCCGGGGCGCAGATTGCACTCGCCGCGCACACGGAAGCCCACCAAAGCACCGGGTTCAGTGGAAGTGAGACGCGCCATCTGCATCGCAGCCGCGCGCGCAGCCAAGCGGCGCGGTTCCAGCATCAGAATGCGGCCTTGCAGATGGTCAAGAAGCGAGAGCGGTATCCGGGTCGTTTTGCCCGCACCGGGCGGCGCTTGCACAACGGCGCACGCAACCTGCGCAAGAGCGCGCGCAAGATCGGGCAGAGTTTCGTCAATGGGCAGCGCGGGATAGGTCATCGGCGGGTCGTCGCTTTGTCCTACCGAGAAGTTGGAGGCGGGTACCGGAATCGAACCGGTCTACACGGATTTGCAATCCGCTGCGTAACCTCTCCGCCAACCCGCCATCCTGCCGCTGTGAATAGTTTTTCCCTTTCTGCCCGTCAAGGCCGTATCACATTGCGTATCTGTTTCTTGCTTTGGCCCTGCTTCGTGCATCGGCGCTTCGCTTTACCTGCTTGCGCGCGTAATCCGTTGCGCAGCGCCCGCATGTTTACGCCCCATGGCATTGGTCGCGTGGCGGCTTTAGCCTTGAAGGTCATCATGACGCGTGAGCACGAAGGAAAAGGGGAATCCGGTTTTCCTTATCACGTGCCAGCCTCTAGCGCATGTTGCGCAAAAGTCGGAACCTGTTTTGCGCCTAAAAACACGCGAAAACAATAAACTAGAGAATGTCGCGTGAATGCGAATGAACGTTACGGGCTCTAATGTGCTGGCACTGCGGCGGGGTCGAGCAAAGTGCGCCCGCCGTCAATCGTCAAAATCTGCCCGGTCATGAACGCCGCCGCGTCTGATGCGAGGAATTGCACTGCCTCTGCCGCCTCGGTCGCGGCTCCGATCCGGCCCATCGGTGTCTGGCTCAGGATGCGGCCCCGGTAATCTTCGTTCGCGGCCATCTGCTCTTTGAGGTTCGCGCTCATCACGCTGCCAATCGCCACACCATTCACCCGGATGCGCGCGCCTGCAAGCGCCACGGCCATCGCGCGGGTCATCTGGTCCATTGCGGCTGACGCGATGGAATAAGCCATAAGTGTGGGTTGCGTGCGTTGGCCTGCAATCGAGGACAGGTTCACGATTGCACCGATCTGGGCGCAGTCCTTGTCTTTTTCCTGCATGTCCGCCTGCGCGATCATGCGCTTGGCGACCATCTGGCTTAGCTTGAGGCTTGCCAAGAGATTGATTTGCAGGGACGATTCCACCGCGTCGCTCGCATCATCCAGCGGGTCAGCGGCAGTGCATTGACGGGTGGCATTTACCAGAATGTCGATCCTGTCGAACGCGTCGAGTGTCGCGGAAATCAGGTTCGCCTGTGTCAACCGCTCGCGCAGATCACCCGCGATGAAGATCGCGGCATCGCCGGAACCGTTGAGCTTGGCGGTTTCGGCTTTCAGTTTTGCCTCGTCACGGTCCGCCAACACCACCTTCGCGCCTTGGCTGACGAAATGGCGGGCAATTGCCAGGCCAAGACCACTATCGGCCCCGGTGACAATCGCGGTCCTGCCAGAGATGGAAAAGCTCATGGGCGATCCTTGGGTTAGCGGCGCTGGCGTGGTGCGCCAGCTTTGCCGCGCCGGGGAGTACGGGCATGCCAGACTTTGAAGGATGGGGTTTCGGTCAGGATTGTGACTTCAACAAAGGTTTCGGACAAGGCCGCATCATAGGGCAGATGGCGATTGCCCACCATCCACAGATGCCCGCGCGTGCCCAGCATCCGCGCGGCTGTGGCGATGAACGCGAGCCCAAGCGCAGGCTGCGCGCTGCGGCCTGTGTGGAAGGGTGGGTTCATCACCACACCGCCCACAGCGCCGGGCAGGGTAAAACTGGTCGCATCGGCCCAGTGGAATTGCGCGCGCGGGTCTGTCACGTTCTGACGGGCGAGGGCGAGGGCTTGGGCCTCGGCCTCGACCAGATGCACGACCTCTGGCCCGCGCCGGGACAGAACCGCCGCCGCTAGAACGCCCCAGCCTGCACCAAGGTCGGCAATCTGCGCAGGCAAGTCGTCGGGCAAATGCGCGGCCAACAGGGCCGAGGCCGGATCGACCCCATCGCTCGAAAACACACCCGGAAGGGTCACAAAGCGCGTGCCGGATGGCCCCTTGACCATCTGGGGGGTTGCGCGCCTTTCGGACAGGTCCGCGCCCTTGGGCGAAAACCAGAACAGCTTGCCATGTGCTTTCGACACCACGCCCAGAATATCGGCCCGCGCGCGGACCGCTTTCAGGACAGAATCGATCCCGTCGGTTTTCTGCCCGTCCACCAGCACCAAATCCGACCCCGCCGCTTGCGCGATCAGGTCCAGTGCTTCGGCTTTCGAGCGCGGCAGGCAAACGAGGGTCACGGGGGCCGCGATGAAATCCGCAACGACCGTATAGCCTGCTTGCTGCAGCGCATCGTGATCGGGCCGGAAGCTTTGGACCAAAGTCAGACCTGCGCTGTCGAGCGGCGCAAAGCTCTCGCCCGCGCGGGGCCGCAGCACAGTGATCGCCCCCGCAGGCAGCGATAAGCCTTCGGCAAATGCCAAAGTCAGGCGCGCATCACGCGGGGCCGGATCAGCAAAGGGGACAGAGACAGGGACCATAGCGGCGCGCAGCGCCTATTCCTTTTCCAGCGTGCATTGCAGCGGGTGTTGATGGCGGCGCGCGAAATCCATCACTTGCGCCACTTTGGTTTCGGCGACCTCGTACGAGAACACACCGACAACCGCCACCCCCTTCTTGTGCACTGTCAGCATGATATCAAACGCCGTCGCGTGCGACATACCGAAGAAGCGTTCAAGCACATGCACAACGAATTCCATCGGCGTGTAATCGTCGTTGAGCAGCAGCACCTTATACATGGGTGGACGCTGCGTGCGCGTTTTGGTCTTGGTGACGACGATCCCATCCGTATCGGGGCCGTTCGGTGTGCCAGTGCTCTGGGTCGGGGCAGACTGCATGGGCGGGCGCGCTCGTGAGGGTGGCAGGAATAGTATTGACGCAATATAGCGTGAGGGGACGCACAGAAAAGACCTTTGCGGGAAAGCGATACCATGACGCGGATCACAACCATCGGTTTCGACGCTGACGACACGCTTTGGCATAACGAGCGGTTCTTTCGGCTGACGCAAGATTACTTTTGCGGATTACTGGCCGATTACACAGATCGCGCCACACTCGAAACCCGCCTGCTTGCCGCCGAGAGGCGCAATTTGGGGCAATATGGGTTCGGCATCAAAGGCTTTGTGCTGTCGATGATCGAAACTGCCATAGAGGTCACGGACCATCAGGTGCCCGCCCGGGTGATTTCTGAACTCCTTGCCGCCGGACAAGAGATGCTGCGCCACCCGATTGAACTGCTCCCACATGCGCAGGATGCGATTGCCGCGCTTGCCCCCACGCACAAACTGGTGCTGATCACCAAAGGTGATTTGCTCGACCAAGAACGAAAGCTTGCGCAATCTGGCCTGGGCGAGATGTTCGACGCCGTCGAGATTGTGTCGGACAAGACAGCCCCTGTCTATGCGCGCATTTTCGCCCGCCATGGCGACGGGCCGGAAGCGGCGCTGATGGTGGGCAATTCCATGCGGTCCGACGTGATCCCGCCCATTCTGGCAGGCGGTTGGGGCGTGCATGTGCCGCATGGTCTGGAATGGGAATTGGAACGCGCAGAACCCCCGCTCGTTCATCCCCGCTTTCGCACCTTGCCGCATCTGGGAATGTTGCGTGACCTAGTCGGTTGGCTCGATGGCGCGTGATCGCGGCTATCTTGTGGGGGTGACGGAAGATTACCCCAAATCTGGAACAACCACTTCAAGAACTCGTTAAAACGCTCTGAAAATTCAGGCTTTTCTGTCCGGCTTTGGCGTGCTAACCTCTCTGTTGAGCATTGGACCTGCACACCAGAACGCGGGCCGGAAAAACGAGGCGAAAAATGCAGGCACTTGTGCGAGTGATCCGTCACTTGCTCATCACTTGCGTGATTTTTGTGGCGTTTGTCGCGGGCGGATCGGCCCTCGCAGCGCCCTATGCCGCCTATGTGATCGACGCGCGCACCGGCGAAGTCTTGTTCGCCCGCAATCACGACACCAAGTTGCACCCGGCCTCGCTCACCAAGATGATGACGCTCTATGTGGCGTTTGAAGCAATCAAGCATGGCGAATTGTCGCTGGATACCATGGTCACGGTCAGCAGGCGCGCCACGCAAACCGAATGCGTTTGTCTGGGTCTGCGTCCGGGGCAGCGCATTTCCATGCGCAACTTGATCCGCGCTGCCGCATTACGCTCGGCCAATGATGCCACGGTCGTGATTGCCGAAGCGATCTCCGGCTCGGTCGAGGACTTTGCCCGCCGCATGACCCGCACGGCCCGCGCAATGGGGATGAGCAACACGACCTTCCTGAATCCCCACGGCCTGACCCAGCCTGGACACATATCAAGCGCCAAGGATATGACCATTCTGGGCCGGCAATTGTTCTTCGACTATCCGCAATACTATAATATGTTTTCACGTCGCTCCGAGCAGGCAGGCAACACAACGATTGCCAATACAAATCGCCGTTTTTTGGAAAGCTATCAGGGCGCTGACGGGATCAAGACGGGCTTTACCCGCGCGGCGGGATTCAACCTGACAGCGTCGGCACGACGCGGCGACAAGCATATCATTGCGACCATGTTCGGCGGCACCTCGACCGCCGCACGCAATGCGCATGTGTCCGAATTGCTCGATAATGGCTTTGCAAAGGCGCGCACGCGCGTTGCAGCCCGCCCCCCAGCAACGCCCGCTTACCAAGGGCGGGGATCAGCCGCCGTGGCCGTCGCCCAAGCACAGCCAGAGGTGAACATGACGGCGACCCCAACGGATCGCCCTGCGGCGGCGCGCACGATCCGTCTGCAAACGGCTGTACGCTCCAGCCCCTTCCCGCGCCCAAGACCAGACCGCACGGACCCGGCGGCCTTGATCGCATCGGTCAAGCAAAGTGTCGAGAATTCGGTTGCCGAAATCGCGAAAGCTGTCACACCGCCCGCCCCTGCCCCGGCTCCCGCGGCTTCCGGCGCGCAAGCCGCGTCGAGCGCAACACCGCCGCCACCGCGGCGTCCAGAGGGTTTAGGAACCACTCCCCCATCTGCGCCTGAGGTCAATCTGGCAGCGGCACAGGCTGCGGGTTTCACATTGGCGGCCCCACAGGACCTCGCGGCCCTTGACCTGCCCTCTGCACCGCCAGAGGTCGCAATCCCCCAAGAGCCCCCCGTCGTGGAACCTGCCGCCTCGGAAACTGCGCCCGACATGCAGATGGCGGCTTTGCCAAGCGTCGCACCCAGCGCGGATGTGACGCCCCCCGCCCGCCCCGCTCAGATCGTCGCGCAAGCCACACCGCTTGCCCCGGAACCCGTCGCGCTCGCCGCGCCGCCAGAGGCCGAACCTGAAATCCTGTGGAGCGGAGCAGCCGATAGTGTCGTGCTGACCGAACATCATGACCAAATGCAAATGGCGCATGTCGATCTGGATGTGATGTCAGGTGCCGGCCCTGAACCTGTTACGACATCCCCCCCAAGCCTGATCCTGACGCGCGCACCAGACCCTGCGACGCCGGCGCCTGCCCCAGATCGCACGACGGTCCAAGCTACAGCGCAGGTCGCCGAAGCCCATGCTAACCCAGATCTCGAAATCATCAGCCGCTTGTCCACATCGGATGGCGGGCGGATCTGGGGAGTATCTTTGGGGGAATTCACCTCGCGCAGCGCAGCAGAGCGCGGTTTGATCACCGTCAAAATGGCCGAGGCTCATGCCTTGGGCAACGGGATCAGCCGCATCAACCAGCGCGGTTCACGGTTTGAGGCAGCCTTCGCGGGGCTGACCTCGGTTGAAGCCGAACGCGCCTGCCTACGCCTGCAAGCGCGGGGCATGGATTGCCGCGTGGCGGCCCCCTGACAACCCATACGTTCGTCCTCGTCAAAAGCGCGCCCGGCGTCGCGGGCAGCGTGGGGCAAAACTGCGTTGACTGGGATCGGTCTGGTTGTTAGCCCTCATCGCAGTTCAAAGATTTCTGTGTTTTGTGCTGGAAGGACTCTGTTGCACAAATCGGGTGACAGACGGTTCTCCCCTTTCCCTGGACAGACTCATCCTACGGCTTCAGTGACGGGTATACCGAGCGCCGTGAAGCCGTTCAGCACAGCGACACGGAG
>JBKBLP010000028.1:0-42415 GCA_046296275.1 Roseinatronobacter sp.
TTGCCACGGGCGGCAACGCAGGCGCTGGGCGGATCGTGGTGCTGGAAACCAAGGGCGACCACCTGCAAAACCCCGACACCGACTACAAGCGCGACGTGCTGGACTTCCTGACGCAGAACTTTTCCTGGGATCAGGCGGTGCCAGCCGGACAGCTACAGATTGCGATGACGGGCGAAACGGTGGAATGCGCCCTGGTGCTGATGGAGGACATTCCGGCAAGGCTACCGGCGCTTCTGGCGCGGTGACTCAGGACGCCTCTTGCAGGTAGCGATAGACGCTGGACCGCGCCACGCCCAGCGCCTTGGCAATGGCCGTGGGGGTCATGCCTTTCGCGCGCAGGGCGTTCACCTTCTCGCTTTCAATCGTCGCTGGCCTGCCCTTGAAGGGGGAGTCTGCGCCCTTGGCCAATGCCGCGTCTATGCCCTCGCGCTGACGCGCCTTGCGGATTTCGGTTTCGAACTCGGCCACCGCTGACAGCATGGCAAAGAACATGCGCCCTTCCGGCGTCGTGGTATCGATCGCCTGTTCCAAGACCCGCAGGCCGACGCCCTTTGTCGTCAGGACATGGGCGATGTTGTGCAGGTCGCGGGTGGAGCGTGCCAGCCGGTCAAGGCGGGTCACAACAAGCGTGTCGCCCTTGCGGATGCCGCGCGTCAGAAGATCGTCCAGCGCCTGCCTGCCTTCGCGCTTCGTGCCGCTCGCCTTCTCGCTGTAAAGGTGTTCGTCATTGACGCCCGCCGCCCTCAGCGCGGCAACTTGCACGTCCAGTTTCTGCCCGACCGACGAAACCCGCGCATACCCGATCAACTCGCCCACATCTGCCTCCTTGTGTCCCGTTAGACTGTCCGATTAATCGGTAGCGTCCGAAAATTGATTCCACAAGTCTATTCGGACACTTTCGGGCAACTTTCGAGCGTCCCGCCCGAGTATACTCAAATCGGACGCCCTGCCGCTCTGCTGGGCTGGGCGGGGAGATGGAACAGGGCGCATCATCGCCTGTGCCGCACCTTGGCTTCGGGTCCTTCCTGGGGTGGGGGTGTGCCGGGCGGGGACGCCGACCCGCGAAGATCGCGCATTTTCAATTTTCGGCCAGTTGAACTGGCCCCACCTTTCCGAAAACCCTGCACAGACGGACACGCCGCGGATCAGGGCACCCGCATGGACCACCCCGCCAGAAGGACCCATGTTCGGCCACAGCCAATCACCGGGCCAAATTGTCCCTGTTCGATCTTCACTTCCATGTCCGGGCATTGGAGCGCGACGGACGACAGCCCTTAAGGGTGCTGTCGTGTCGGTCGCGTGGTCCTCCGCCTTGCCGTGGCAACTGTTGCGATTTGTCGCGCGTTGTCGCAATCTGTCGCCACCCTGTCCCCGCCTTCTGTGATCAGCTTGGATGATCTTTGGCGACGGCACCGGCTTCTGATGTGAGTTGCGCGATACCAACACGGCGACTATGTGTTGGTATCGCAACACTCGGACGAACCCGGTAAAAATCGCAGATTTTGTTGGTATTTTTGTTGGTATTCGGCACTTTTGCGATTTGAATCAAGGGGCTGTGGAATCCTCCGGGCCTACCATCCACCGCCTTATTTGACCAGCTTTTGCGCAGATGTCGGAAAAATTGGCACCGCCCGAATAATAGTCTTGACCGTTTGGCCGGAGTCAGGCCAGTGTTCAGAACGCGGCAGGAAATGGCTTTCTGACCGTAGCGTCTTGGGGCAACCCAAGAACAGACCGCCGCCAAGGCGGCGACAACAGAGAGGTTGAAATGAAAAAATCCGTATTCCTCGGCACCCTGTCGATTGCGGCCCTTGCGGCTGGTATCGCAGGTGCACAGACGCTTGACACTGTGAAGGCCCGTGGCCAGCTCGTGTGCGGCGTGAACACTGGTCTGGCCGGTTTTGCTGCGCCCGACGCGCAAGGCAACTGGCAAGGCTTCGACGTGGATGTGTGCAAGGCCGTTGCCGCTGCGATCTTCGGCGACGCATCGAAAGTTGAATACATTCCGACGACATCCGCTGACCGTTGGGAGCAGCTGAACTCGGGCAAGATCGACCTGCTGGTGCGCAACTCGACCTGGACCTTCTCGCGTGACACGGACCTGAAAATGGATTTCGTAGGCGTGAACTACTATGACGGCCAAGGCTTCATGGTGAACAAGGCGCTGGGCGTTTCGTCGGCGACCGAGCTTGATGGCGCAACGGTCTGCATTCAGACTGGCACCACAACTGAATTGAACCTGGCCGACTATTTCCGCGCCAACAACATGACCTATTCACCGGTTCCGGTTGCGACCAACGCCGAAGGCGAGCAGCAGTTCCTTGCTGGCGCTTGCGACGTCTACACCACCGACGTGTCGGGTCTGGCCGCGTCGCGCGCTGTCTATCCGAACCCGGCTGACTTCGTGATCCTTCCCGAAGTCGTCTCGAAAGAGCCGCTCGGCCCAGTCGTGCGCCATGGCGACAATGCCTGGGGCGATATCGTGCGCTGGACCTTTAACGCGCTTGTGACTGCGGAAGAGTTCGGTGTGACCTCTGCCAATGTCGAAGAGCTCGCCAAAGGCTCGCCGAACCCGGAAATCAACCGCCTGCTCGGCACCGAAGGGACCTTGGGCGCAATGATTGGTCTGGAACCCACCTGGGCCAAAGCGGCTATCGCGGCTGTCGGGAACTACGGTGAAATTTTCGCCCGTCATATCGGCGAAGGTACGCCCATCGGTCTGGCCCGTGGCCTGAACGCACAATGGACACAGGGCGGCCTGCTCTACTCGCCCCCCTTCCGTTGATCTGATGCACCGGGTCGCGCATCTGCGCGGCCCGGCTGCCGTCTTTCTTGACATGTCGTGTGACACGTCCACTCCGCATGCGCGGAAGTGCGTAGCACCCCTTTTGCAGAAACTAGCCCATGACCATGACTTCGGACCGGCCTCAGCCTACGTTCCGCTTGTCGATGTTGATTTATGACACGCGATACAGGTCAATCACCATCCAAGTTTTCGTTTTGCTGTTGGTGTTGGCAACAGGCTATTGGCTTGTCGATAACCTGATTCGCAACCTCGCGGCGCTTGGCCGTGGTATTGATTTTCGTTTTCTGACCGACACATCGAATTACGACATCAATCAGCGCCTGATTGAGTATAACAGCCAGAGCACCCATGCCCGGGCTTGGGCCGTTGGGCTACTGAACACGCTGCTCGTAGCGCTTGTCGGATGTGTTCTCGCGACTGTGATCGGCGTGGTGGCGGGGGTTTTGCGCCTGTCGCGGAACTGGGTCGTTGCGCGGCTGATGACTGTCTATGTCGAAGCGATGCGTAATGTGCCTCTGCTTTTGTGGATCCTCATCATCTATGTGATCGCGACCGAGACTTTGCCACAGCCCCGTGCCGCCGAAATGGTATTTTGGGATTCGGCTGTCTTTACAAACCGCTATATCGGCATTCCCGGCCCCGTCTTTGATCGTGATCTAGGATCGCTCAATCTCGTTTATTTCAGCGTGGGCTACAACACGTTGCTGGTATTTCTTGTTCTTGCCGCAAGCTTGTTCGTCGTAAGCCGGATGCGCACAGCCGCCCGATTGACGCAGGAAGCGACCGGCGAGCGTCCTGTCATCTGGTGGAAAGCCGCGCTCGTCATCGTGGTGCCGCTGACGCTTGTCAAAATCTGGCTTGGGCTGCATCTGGATTACCCCGAACTGCGTGGGTTCAACTTCACCGGCGGCATCATCATGAACAACTCTTTCTTTGCGCTGACGGCCGCGCTTGCCCTCTACACGTCGGCCTTCATCGCCGAGATTGTGCGTTCGGGCATCCTGGCCATTTCGCGCGGGCAGACGGAAGCGGCCTATGCGCTGGGCCTGCAACCGGGGCGAACCATGAGCCTTGTGGTTCTGCCGCAGGCGCTGCGGATCATCATTCCGCCCCTGATCAGCCAGTATCTGAACCTGACCAAGAATTCCTCGCTGGCCATCGCCATCGGCTACATGGACCTCGTGGCGACGTTGGGTGGGATCACCTTGAATCAGACAGGTCGGGGGTTGGAAGCGATCCTGCTGGTGATGCTGACCTATCTGGTGATCAGCCTCGTGATCTCGGCGGCCATGAACGCCTATAATAAATCTGTCCAGTTGAAGGAGCGCTAAGATGAGCGATACAAGCGCCTCGAAGCTCTTCTATGTCCGCAGCGCGATGCTGCCCCCCTCGGCCCCGCCTGTCAGTCAAGTCGGCGCTGTGCGCTGGTCGCGCGAGAACTTGTTCTCTGGCCCGATCAATACGATCCTGACGATCCTGTCGGTCAGTTTGGTTGTGTATCTGGTCATGCAGGCTTGGCCGTGGTTTGCCCGGTCTGTCTGGGTCGCAAACAGCCTGACCGAATGCCGCGAAATCATCAAAGCCCGCTACGGCGAAGGTGCGACAGGCGCCTGCTGGGCGATGTTGCGCGAACGTTGGCCGCAATACCTGTTCGGCTTCTACCCGCGCGATCTGTATTGGCGCCCGGTTCTGGCCTTCTTCCTGCTGTTTGTCGCTGTGGCGCCGGTTCTTTTCGACAAACTGCCGCGCAAGATGCTGTGGTTCAGTGCGCTTTATCCGGCTATTGGCTTCTGGCTGCTCTGGGGCGGCACCGCGTGGCTGCCCGTCACGGCGATGGCTGGGTTTGCTGTAGGCTACTTGGCATACCGCTTCATCACGCCGGCGGCGGGCGCGATTGTTGGGGTGGGCGCTGCCGTCATCCTGCCTGTCGTGTGGTGGGTCGTGCTGGCCGGACCAGTGACGAATGCGCTGCAATCAGCCATTCCGGCGGATATCCGCTCGGTCGGATCGCGGCAATTTGGCGGGTTTGTGTTGGCCTTCACTATCGGCTTCACCGGTATCGCGTTCTCGCTGCCGCTGGGTATTTTGCTCGCACTGGGTCGCCGCTCGGATATGTTCATCGTCAAGACGCTCTCGGTTGGGTTTATCGAGTTCATCCGGGGCGTGCCGCTGATCACCCTTTTGTTCACGGCCTCGCTTCTGCTGAATTACTTCCTGCCCCCCGGCACGGATTTCGACATCATCTTGCGCGTTCTGATCATGGTGACGATCTTCGCCGCTGCCTATATGGCCGAGGTGATCCGGGGTGGCCTGGCCGCCCTGCCGCGTGGGCAGTATGAAGCGGCCGATGCTTTGGGCCTTGATTACTGGAAATCCATGCGGCTGATCGTGCTGCCGCAAGCGCTGAAAATCTCCATTCCCGGCATCGTGAACACCTTTATCGGGCTGTTCAAAGATACGACCCTTGTGGTGTTCGTGGGGCTTCTGGACCCGCTCAAGGGGATTACCGATGCGGTGCGCGCCGATATCAACTGGAAGGGGATCTATTGGGAACCCTACATCTTCGTTGGCACCATTTTCTTTATCTTCTGTTTCGGCATGTCGCGCTACTCCATGTATCTGGAGCGCAAGCTGAAAACAGACCATCGCTAAGGAGTTCCTGTTATGGAAGCCATTGAACAGGCAGTTGATACCAGCCAGATGAAAGTCTCGGACGAGGTTGCAATTCAGATCACCGGCATGAACAAGTGGTATGGCACGTTCCACGTTCTGCGCGACATCAACATGACCGTGCAGCGCGGCGAGCGGATCGTCATTTGTGGCCCGTCAGGGTCGGGCAAATCGACGCTGATCCGCTGTATCAACCGGCTGGAGGAGCATCAGGCCGGCCAGATCATCGTGGACGGCACGGAACTGACCAGCGACCTGAAGAATATCGACAAGGTGCGCTCGGAAGTGGGGATGGTGTTCCAGCACTTCAACTTGTTCCCGCATCTGACGATCCTGGAAAACTGCACGCTCGCGCCGATCTGGGTCCGCAAGGTTCCCAAGAAGGAAGCCGAAGAAACGGCGATGCACTTCTTGCGCAAGGTGAAAATCCCCGAGCAGGCGAACAAGTATCCCGGTCAGCTCTCGGGGGGGCAGCAGCAGCGCGTGGCAATTGCGCGCTCGCTTTGCATGAAGCCGCGCATCATGCTGTTTGACGAACCAACGTCGGCGCTTGACCCGGAAATGATCAAGGAAGTTCTGGACACCATGATCCAGCTTGCCGAGGAAGGGATGACAATGCTTTGCGTGACCCACGAAATGGGCTTCGCGCAGGCTGTGGCAAATCGCGTCATCTTTATGGATCAGGGTCAGATCGTTGAACAGAACGAGCCGCGCGAATTCTTCAACAACCCGCAATCGGACCGCACCAAGCTGTTCCTGAGCCAGATTCTGGGCCATTGACACTCTGCCCGTGTCCCGAAAGGGGCAGGGCACATCCTGATGTGTCATAAGAAAAAACCCCCGCAAGGCGCTGACCTTGCAGGGGTTTTCTTTACACGATTGGTGCCCAGGAGAGGACTCGAACCTCCACGCCCTTACGAGCGCTAGCACCTGAAGCTAGTGCGTCTACCAATTCCGCCACCTGGGCAAAATCGTGTGATGTGGTGTTTATGACCAGCCCGCGACACTGTCAACGGGGGTTCAGGCGAAATTCACAGGGGCGTAAAAAATTCTTGCGACCCTTGCCGCAAGGCCCGCACAGAGCTAAGCACACAAACGTATACCTTGATCACGGAGGGCGCGATGCCGCAGCTAGTCACCATCTTTGGCGGATCGGGTTTCGTGGGGCGCTACATCGCCCGGCGGATGGCAAAAGCGGGCTGGCGCGTGCGCGTTGCCGTGCGCAGGCCCAATGAAGCGATGCATGTCAAACCCTACGGCGCTGTTGGGCAGGTTGTGCCCGTGGCCTGCAATATCCGGGACGATGCGTCTGTGCGCGCCGCCCTTGCGGGGGCAGATGCTGTCGTCAATTGTGTGGGCATTCTGAACGAAGTGGGCAAGAACCGCTTTGATGCTGTGCAAGCCGCAGGGGCAGGGCGGATCGCGCGGCTCGCAGCGGAAGCCGGTGTCGGGCGGCTGGTGCATGTGTCCGCCATCGGGGCCGATGCGGGGTCAGACAGCCTGTATCAGCAAAGCAAGGCAGAAGGCGAAAAGCTGGTTCTGGCCGCATTTCCGAATGCCGTCATCCTGCGCCCTTCGGTCATTTTCGGGGTGGAGGACCAGTTTTTCAACCGCTTCGCCGGCATGTCGCGCTTTTCGCCGTTCCTGCCGGTCGTCGGCGGAGCCACACGCTTTCAGCCGGTCTATGTCGATGACGTGGCGGCCGCAGCGGAGGCTGCGCTGACGCGTGATGTAACGCCCGGCATTTATGAACTGGGCGGGCCAGAAATTGCCACTTTCCGCGCGCTGATGGAGCAGATGCTGGCCGAGATCAGGCGCAAGCGCATTATTCTGGGCGTGCCGATCCCGGTCGCGCGTCTGATGGGCGGGGCGTTTGATCTGTTGCAGGCGCTGTCACTGGGGCTGTTCACCAATAGGGTGCTGACGCGCGATCAGGTGCGCAACCTCGCGCGTGACAATGTTGTGAGCGACGGCGCAAAGGGCCTGCACGATCTGGGCATCACGCCCACGCCGCTCGAAACAGTGCTGCCCATGTATCTGTGGACGCATCGTCCGGGCGGCCAATACAAGGCCATCCACGAATCAGCCGCCCGCCTGCGGCAGGACAAGCGCGACGCATGAGCGATGACCGTCTGATCGTGGCGCTTGATGTGCCGAACGCGCTGTCTGGCCTTGCCCTGGCGGAAAAGCTGGGGCCGTCAGTCAGTTTTTACAAGATCGGGCTTGGGATGCTGACGGGCGGGGGGCTCGCCCTTGCCAATGAGCTGAAGCAAGAGCACGGCAAGCGCATTTTCCTTGATATGAAGTTTTTCGATATCGGGGCGACAGTGACAGCGGCGGTGCGTGGGATTGCGCAGTTTGACCTCGATTTCCTGACGGTGCAGGGCGACCCCCATATCGTGCGCGCGGCGCGCGAGGGGGTAGGGGCGTCTAGGCTGAAAATCCTTGCGGTCACAGTTCTGACTTCGCTCGACCGGGCCGATCTGGACGAAGGCTTGATCCGCCCCGGTGATCTGGCCGAAATCACGCTCGAACGCGCGGCCCGCGCGATTGCGGCCGGGGCGGATGGGATGATTGCCAGCCCGCACGAGGCCGCTTCTATCCGGGCTTTGCCAGAGGCTGCAGGCAAGCTTATCGTCACCCCCGGTGTGCGGCCCGCAGGCGCGGCTTTGGGCGACCAGAAGCGCGTTGCCAGCCCGGCAGACGCGCTGCGCGCGGGCGCCGATCACATCGTTGTCGGCCGCCCTGTCTGGGCAGCGCCTGACCCGCGTAAAGCGGTGCAATCAATCCTGGCCGAAATCGCGCGCGCCTGATTACTGCTTTGCCCCCCAACTGAGCGAGGCATTGCGCCGCGTGTAAAACTCGCCCAGCATCCCCACGACGAGCACGCCCAAGCCTACGGCCAGCGGGTAAAGCGCCCATGTGTGCAGCGGGTTGTAGTTGATGAAGGCAAAGCCCCGCGCCTGATCAATCCCTTGGAACAGCGGGTTCCACATGAAATAGGGCAGGAAGGACGTGGGCAGCATGTTCGCCAGCATGAACTTGCCCGACGCGACCATGTTCAGGCGCGTGTAAAACATCGTGATCAGCTTGCTTGCCTGCGGAAACCACGGCTTGATCGCATACATCACGATCCCGATGGAAAAACCGGCAAACCAGACTGACAGAAACATCGCGAATGTCCCGACCGGGCGATAGATGGTGATCGGGGTCCAGAGCGCGTGATAGAGAAACAGGATCACCATCACGCTCAAGATCTGAATATACAATTCCGCGAGGGCTGCACCGCAAATAGCGATGATTGGGTTCATGGGGCGGTGCTTCATGATGGCCGATGTGGGGCCTTCGGCATTGGACACGGCCCCGAGCACTTTGACATGCGCCATGAACAGGAAAACGCCTGTCATCAGAAACAGCAGCAAATCGCCCCGGATGGACGACCCTGCCATCCCTGTAAAAGTAAAGATCGCCATGAACACGGCGACCAAGAGCATGGTTTGCGCAATGTTCAGCAACAAACCGATGATTGCATTCCCATGCGATTTGCGCACGTTATAGACGGCTTGGTTGAACACCAGCTCGAACGTCGTGAAGATTTGTGCCCAAAGGGACATGCGCCGTGTTTGCACTCTGCGTCCTATCTGCGTGCGAGCTTGCATCGAAGCCATCGCTAGCCTATCCCGCAGTCCTGAAGATATGGTGAATGCCGCGATGTGGCAACAGAGCTGACAGCGAGGGCGCGATGGACTTGAACAGCTTGGAAAATGTCCTGCGCGATCTGGCGCTTCAGGCGGGCGCGGCGATCATGCAGGTCTATGCCCGTGCCGATCTTGGGGTGCAGGCGAAAGTGGATGACTCGCCCGTCACAGAGGCAGATCTGGCCGCAGATGCGATTATCTGCGCGGGATTGGCTGCAGCTTTCCCCGATGTTCCGATCGTGACCGAAGAACAGGCTGGAAGCCACACCACGCAAGCGGGGCGCTTTCTGATTGTTGATCCGCTTGATGGCACCAGGGAATTCGTGCAGCGCCGGGGCGACTTCACGGTCAATATCGCGTTGGTAGAGGATGGCGTGCCTGTGCGCGGGGTCGTTTACGCGCCTGCACGGGGGCGGTTGTTCTACACGCGCGCGGATGGCGCGAGCGTCGAGGAGATGGGCGCGCATGAAATCGGCGCGCGCGCCGCGTGCCGGGTTCTGCATGTCGCGAAGCCCGACAATACCGCCTTGCGGGTCGTGGCCTCGAAATCACACCGTGATGCGCAGACGGATGCCTATATCGCGCGCTATCAGGTGGCGGGGCTGGTCAGTGCGGGATCGTCGTTGAAATTCTGCCTTGTGGCGGCGGGTGAGGCTGACCTCTATCCGCGATTCGGTCCGACTATGGAATGGGACACGGCGGCGGGCGACGCTGTGCTGCGCGGGGCTGGGGGGCAGGTTCTGGCCCTGCCGGATCAGGCAGTTTTGTGCTACGGCAAACCCAGGTTTCGCAATCCCGGTTTTCTGGCCCATGCGCCGGGGGTTGATTTGGCCTCGCTCGACGGGATTTTCGCGTCCTGATTGTGCTGCGCCTGCAAAAAGTTAACGAAAAGCGAAATTGCCATGGCAAGCGCCTGATTTGACCGCAAACTTGCCTGATTCCGAGCCTTTAACCGTGTCCATGGTGCAACCAATGTTCACGCGAGACACGGAGTTACGTATGAAACGCAAGGTCACAAAGGCCGTTTTCCCAGTCGCAGGGATGGGGACACGCTTCCTGCCCGCCACGAAATCGGTGCCGAAAGAAATCATGACACTGGTGGACCGCCCGCTGGTGCAATACGCCATCGACGAGGCGCGCGCCGCCGGGATTACCGAATTCATCTTCGTCACTTCGCGGGGCAAGGGTGCGCTCGAGGATTACTTTGATCGCGCGCCGGAATTGGAAGCCTCGCTCGCGGCGAAAGGCAAAACAGACCTGCTCGACATCTTGCAGGCGACGAATATGGAAAGTGGTGCGGTGGCCTATGTGCGCCAAAATCAGGCTTTGGGCTTGGGCCATGCCGTGTGGTGCGCCCGCAATCTGGTGGGCGATGAACCTTTCGCCGTGCTTCTGCCCGATGATGTCATCCAAGCCGACAAGCCTTGCTTGCAACAGATGATCGAGGCCTATGCCGAAACCGGCGGCAGCATGATCGCGGCGATGGAAGTGGCCCCCGACAAGGCGTCGAGCTACGGGATCATGGATGTGCCGCCCACGATCGGGCCAGTTCTGCCCATGCGCGGCATGGTCGAGAAGCCTGCCAAGGGCACACAGCCCTCCAACCTGGCAGCGATTGGCCGCTACATTCTGCCGCCTGCGATCATGCAGCATCTGGGCACGATCAAACCGGGCGCTGGCGGAGAAATCCAGTTGACCGATGCCATCGCGCGCGAAATCCAAGAGACGCAAAGCGTCTATGGCTATCGCTTTGAAGGCCAGCGCTTCGATTGCGGGTCCAAAGCGGGCTTTTTGCAGGCAACGGTGGCCTTTGGTTTGGCGCGGCCTGAATTGCGCGACGAGCTGGAAGAATTCCTGTCGATCACGATGATGCACAAGCACGCGGCTGCCTGATCTTTGCGTAGAGAATGGGTTTGACCAAACGGAGCGGCTGCGCCGCACGACTTTTGGTGAGGGGGGCTTTGCCCCCCGGCCCCTTGCGGGGCCTCCCCCCAGAGTATTTGGGGCAAGATAAACTTGGCTTGTGACGGCGGGAAGGATTTGGTTCTTTGGGATCAGGTTTCCCCGGTGGCCTATGTTCACGCCTCTTTCGCCGTCTGAAGATCGTTGGATTGACTTTCGCCAAGCCTGGAAGCGGCGGCGGTTGAGGGCGCGTGCGATCTTGAAGATGCGCGAGTTGCGCAGCCTTAAGCGCAGGCGCTGGGGGGCGCGCGACATTTTGCTGTTTTGCACCCTGCGCAATGAGCGCGAGCGGATCGACTGGTTCTTGCAGCATTACCGCCGCTTGGGTGTGGATCACTTCCTGTTCATCGACAATGACAGCGATGATGGCACGCGCGAGGTCTTGATGGCGCAGCCTGATGCCTCTGTCTGGCATACGTCTGCCAGTTACAAGGCATCGCGCTTTGGCATGGACTGGATCAACGCGCTGATGCTGCGCTATGGCACGCGGCATTGGTGCGTTGTGGCGGATGCGGATGAATTGCTGATCTATCCGCATTGGGAAACGCGGCCCTTGCGCGCGTTGACAGCGTGGTTGGCGGCCGAGGGGCGGCTGATTATGCCCGCGATGATGCTCGAGCTTTATCCCAAGGGGGCCTTGGGCGCGCAGGATTGCCCGGCGCCCGGCACAGACCCGCTTACGCTGCTGCGTTGGTTCGATGCGGGCAATTACATGATCACCCACAAGCCTGTGCTGGATGCGCTTCTGATCCAAGGCGGTCCAAGGGCGCGCATGTTTTTTCCCTCGCGGCCCAATCGCGCGCCCACTCTGACAAAGCTTCCGCTGATCCATTGGTCCTGGCATAATGCTTGGGTCAATTCCACACATTCGGTCCTGCCGCGGGCGTTGAACCGTGTTTATGATCGCGCAGGGGGCGAGGCGATTTCAGGGGCCTTGCTGCATACGAAATTCTTGCCAACGATCGTGCGGAAATCCGAAATCGAGAAAGCCCGCGCCGAGCATTTCGGGAATGCGCCGGTATTTGACAAATACTACGATGCTGTCATGGGCAACCCGGATTTGTGGTGCCCCTGTTCGAGCCAATATGAGGGATGGGAGCAGTTAGAGGACCTTGGCCTCATCTCGCGCGGGGGATGGGCGTGAATTAACGTTCGATAAGGAAAAAACCGCTAGGATTGTTGCATCTGCGCAAACAGTCGGGCAATGCTGGCGGGGAAAAAAAGAGGCGCCTGTCAGCGACTGGGGCGATGAACTAAGGTCTGAGGGACAGGCCGGGCAGGGGTTGGTGGGTGTTGTATCACGCGTCAGGACACAAGTCAGGCTGCGGGCACGCAGGCAAGGCAAGCTGCTGCGGGCGCTGCGCAAATCACTTGAACTGAAAGCACGCAATAACCGCACTGATCTGATCCGGCCCAATGACATCCTGGCCTTTACCACCTTGCGGAATGAACGCATTCGGCTGCCCTATTTTCTGGACTACTACCGCGCCCAAGGGGTTGGCCATTTCCTGATGGTGGACAATGGGTCTGACGATGGGACGACGGAGTATCTGCTCGCGCAGCGGGATGTCAGTCTTTGGACGACGCAGGCAAGCTATAAGGCGTCCGATTTCGGGGTGGATTGGCTGAATCATCTGCAATGGCGTTATGGGGCGGGCCATTGGACGCTAGTTGTCGATGTGGACGAATTCCTGCTCTATCCGTTTTGCGACACGCGGCCCTTGCGGGCGCTGACTGATTGGCTGGACAGTCAAGGGCGGCGGTCGTTTTCGGCCATGCTGCTGGATTTGTATCCCAAAGGCCCGATCACAGCCCAGCCCTATGTCGAGGGGCAAGACCCGTTCCAGATTGCGCGCTGGTTTGATGCCGCGAATTACTCGCTCAAGCGCAATCCGTTGATGCAGAACCTGTGGATCCAAGGGGGGGTGCGCGCGCGCGTGTTTCAGCGCGACACGCCGGAGCAGGCCCCTGCGCTGAACAAGACGCCCCTTGTGCGCTGGTCGCGCAAATATGCCTATGTCAGTTCGACCCACATGCTGCTGCCGCGCGGATTGAACAAAGTCTATGATGATCAGGGTGGGGAGGCGGCCTCTGGTGTGCTGCTTCACGCCAAATTTCTTGATACGATCCTTGCCAAAGCGCGCGAGGAATTGGCGCGGGGGCAGCATTATGCAGGCAGCCGGGAATATGCCGCTTATAATGCGCGGCTCGCCCAGGATGATGATTTGTGGTGTGCATTTTCGACCGAATACATCAACTGGCGACAATTGGAGATTCTGGGTCTGATGTCGAAAGGGGATTGGGCATGACCAAGACCGCACCCCTTGGCATCGTGATGCTCTGCCACACCGCGCTGCACCGCGCGGCACAGGTGGCGCGGTTCTGGCTTGCCGCCGGGTGCCCCGTCGTGCTGCATCTGGATCAGGCTGTGCCAGAGGCGCAGATGCAGAAATTGCAGGCTGATCTGGGGGCGCATCCGCTCTTGCGCTACGGTCCACGCCACCGCTGCGAATGGGGGACATGGCCGATTGTCGCCGCGACGCAGGACGCGACCGAAGTGCTGCTGCGCGAATTCCCGGATGTACAGCATATCGCTCTGACATCGGGGGCATGTTTGCCGCTGCGTCCCGCGGCAGAGATGATCGCGTGGCTTTCTGCGCGGCGTGGGGTGGATTTCATCGAATCCGTGTCCATCGAGCATGTGCCTTGGATCAAGGGGGGACTGTCACAAGAACGCTTTACGCTTTACTTCCCGCTGTCGTGGAAGCGCTCGCGCTGGGCGTTTGACAGGCTGGTGGAATTGCAGCGCCGCTTCCGCATCCGCCGCGAGGTGCCGCGCCCGCTTGTCCCCCATATGGGCTCGCAATGGTGGTGCCTGTCGCGCGATACGCTGCAGGCCATCTTGAGCCATCCGAAGCGCGCACGGCTGGATCGGTATTTCAAAGGGACATGGATCCCCGATGAAAGCTATTTTCAGACCATGGTCCGGCTGGTGAGCGAACGGATCGAAAGCCGGTCGCTGACGCTGGTCAAGTTCGACCGCAACGGGCGGCCCAATCTGTTCTACGATGACCACCTGCTTTTGCTGCGCCGCTCTGACTGTTTCATCGCGCGCAAGATCTGGCCCGATGCGGGGCGGCTTTATGATTTCTTCTTGTCGGATCAGCCTGCGCGGCTGGAACCGCTCGATCCGCAGCCGCTGAAAATTGACCGCTATTTCGAGCAAGCCGCAAAGCAACGGACCGAGGGGCGGGCGGGGCTTTACATGCAAAGCCGCTTTCCGCCCACGGATAACGTGCAGGTCAAGACCGCCGCGCCCTATACCGCTTTGACAGGGTTTCACGAACTCTTTCGGGATTTCGACTATTGGATCGGGCAGGCCGCAGGCACGCGCGCGCACCGGCATCTTTTCGCCCCGGACAAGGTCGAATTTCACGGCAGCGCCCAAGTCTATCATGGGGCGCTGAGCAATTCTGCCAAACTGCGCGACTATAACCCCCGGATGTTCCTGTCGAATCTGATCTGGGCCACGCGCGGCGAGCGGCAGGTCTTTGCCTATGGTGGGCGCGACACGATGGACATTGATCTGAGTTGGTTCATGGCCACTGACCGCAATGCCCATATCGCGGTGATCACGGGCGCGTTCATTCTGCCACTGTTTCGCAAGGAATATGAGGTGCCCAAGCCGCTCGATCACATCGCCTGGATGCAAAAGCGCGAGCAGGAATGGCTGGATATTCTGCGCTCCAAATGGACCACCGCGCGCGTGCGGGTCTGGACTTTGGCTCAAGTCCTGGACGATCCGTCGTCGGTTCTGTGGACCACGCTCGAAGATATGGGGCTCGAGCCGCAAAGCCGGACCTTGGCACCGCCTGCCTTGTACCCGCTCGCTGGCTTTGACACCTATTTGACCAAATTGCGCAATCAGGGCCTGCCGCCGGTCTTGTTGCAGGATTTCCAGCTCAGGACATGACATGACCACGGATGCGCGTTTCGATTACTTTGTCGTGTTTGCGGAAATGCGCACAGGCTCGAACCTGCTTGAAGCAAATTTAAATGAATTTGACGGCATCACTTGTTTGGGCGAGGTGTTTAACCCCGGCTTCATGGGCCATGAGGGCGCGCGCGATGTTTTGGGCGTGACGCTGGATGTGCGCGAGCGCAATCCGCTGACGCTGTTGCGTGCGATCATGCAGGCGGAGGGGCTGACAGGGTTTCGCTTTTTCCACGACCACGACCCGCGCGTGCTGCCGCATATTCTGGCCGATCCGCGCTGCGCCAAGATCGTGCTGACGCGCAACCCCCTGGATTCGTATGTATCGCTCAAGATCGCGCAGGCCACACAGCAATGGAAACTGGGCGATGTGAAAACCAAGCGCAGCGCGCAGGTGACGTTCGATCCGGTCGAATTTGAAGCCTATGTCCGCGCGCAGCAAGAGTTCCAGGTTCACTTGCAGAACAAGCTGCAAGTGACTGGGCAGACTGCGTTTTATGTGGCCTATGAAGATGCCAACGATGTGGCGGTGCTTAATGGTCTGGCCGCTTGGCTGGGGGTGGGGGCGCGCATCGAGGCGCCCTCAAGCAAGCTCAAGCGCCAGAACCCCGAACCGCTGGAGCAGAAGCTGACCAATGTCGAAGCCGTCCGCGACGGTCTTGCGCGGCTGGACAGATTCAATCTGGGGCGCACCCCCAGTTTCGAGCCGCGCCGCGGGGGCATGATCTGGGCGCATCGGGCCTGTCGGACTGTGCCTTTGGTATACGCGCCGCTCAATGCCGGGCATGATGGCGATGTTTTGGGCTGGATGGCGCAGATTGATGGGGGCAGCGCGGATGATCTGCTGCGCGATTTCACTCCTGAAAGCTGGGCTGACTGGCAGCGCAGCCGTCCCGGTCATGCGGCCTTTACCCTGATCCGCCACCCGCTTGAGCGCGCGCATCATGTGTTCCGCACCCAAATCCTGCATGGCAACCGCGAGAATGTCCGCGCTTTCCTTGCCCGGGTGCATGATGTGCATCTGCCCAGCCGCGACCAGATGGCGGGGTTTGACCAAGCGGCCCACCGCGCGGCTTTTGCGGCCTATCTGCGGTTTTGCCATTCCAGTTTGAACGGGCAAACCTCGTTGGTCGTGCAGGGGGCTTGGGCCACGCAATCGGCCCTTCTGGCTGGGATCGTCACGCAATGCCCGCTGGCTTTGGTGCTGCGCGCTGAACATTTCGCGCAGGCCGTGCCTGTATTGGGTGCCATGCTCGGGCGCGACTTGCCCGCTTTTGCCGCGCCGCGCGTGGTCAACCGCCTGATGCTCGATCAGGTCTATGATCCTGAAATCGAGGCGCTCGGGCGTTTGGCTTATGCCGCTGATTACCAGATGCTCGGCTTTGGGGATTGGCGGCCCTGAGCTGGAGCGTGATGAGGAAAAGTGGGAACCGGTTTTCCTCAAAAATCACGTGACCACAAAAAAGAGAGATCAGGATGATGTTTTTTCAAACATCATCCTGATCGGGGCCGCCTTGCGCGTTATTCTTCCCACCACCAGACATCGGGCTGGAAGCCGATCCAGTCGCCATAGACCGGCAGCCGCTCGGGGAAGCGCAGGCGTGCGTCATGGGCGATACGTGCGCGGTCGTTATACCAGAACGGCACCACGAAGCGGCCCGCTGTCAGCACGCGATCCAGTGCACGGGTGGCGGCGATGAAATCCTCTTGCTCGGTCGAGGTGACAAGCCGCTCGATCATCGCGTCAATCGCCGGGCTTTCGACCCCCATCCAGTTGCGCGAGCCGTCAATCGCAGCCGCTTGCGACCCCCAGTATTGCCGCTGCTCGGCACCGGGCGAGAGCGACACGCCGCGAATGTAATGGCTCATGTCGAAGTCGAAGGCATTGGTGCGTTCGGTATATTGCGCGGGGTCGATCTGGGACACGGTCACATCCATGCCCAGCCGCTTGAGCGCTTCGACATAGATATCTGTAACGGCCAGAACCTCGGCCGAGCCTTGGCGCAGCAGGATCGTGAAGGCGAAGGGCTCGCCTGCGGCGTTGCGCAACACGCCCGACGCATCGGGCACCCAGCCTGCTTCCTCGAGCAAAGCTGCCGCCGCGCGCATATTGGCGCGGTTGTTCACGGACCCGTCGGATGTGGGCAAGGTGTAGCCCTCTAGCGTGCCGGGCAACAGGTCGGCGGCGAAGGGGGCGAGAAACTCTGCCTCGCGCCCTTCCGCCGAACCGGGCGTCATGCCCAGAACCGAGTTCGAGAAATAGGACGAGATGCGCGGATCCTCGCCCCCGTTCACAGTCTGGCTGATATATTCAAAGTTGAAGGCATGGATCATCGCTTCGCGCACGCGCCAATCTTGGAACAGCGGGCGGCGGGTATTCATAACGAAGCCAGTGATGCCGGACGGGCGCTGGTGGGGGATGATCGACTTCACGACCGCGCCCGCCTGCACTGCCGGGAAATTGTAGCGGGTATTCCACGCATTGGCATTCGTTTCGCGCATCGTGTTCAACAGGCCCGAAGTGAAGCCTTCGAACATGGCAGTGCCATCCCCGAAGAACTCCATGCGGATTTCATCCAGATTGGCCTGCCCGCGCATGAAGGGGACATCTGCGCCCCAGTAGTCGGGGTTGCGCTTCAGATGTACGTAGCGACCCGCTTCAAAGCGATCCACGACATAAGGCGCGCTGCCAATGGGAATGATCGAGGTGCCCGATTCGGCGAAATCCACCCCGTCCCATTGCGCCTTCTTCAAGATCGGGCGCAGGCCAAGGATCAGCGGCAATTCGCGGTCGGGTTCGGTGAAGGTAAACCGCACCCCCCGCTCGCCCACAGCCTCCGCTCGGGCCACGCGCGTCCACGCGCCATGGTAGCGCGGCGCGCCGATCGTGCCGAGCGTTTCAAAGGACCAAAGCACATCTTCGACTGTCACCGGGCTGCCATCCGAGAAGCGGGCGGCCGGGTTCAGGGTGAACTCCACGAAGCTGCGCGCGTCATCGGTTTCGACCGATTCGGCCAGAAGCCCATACAAAGTGAACGGCTCGTCATAGGACCGCCCCATCAGCCCTTCGAAACTCAGATACTGCAATTGCCACGGCGCACGGCCTTTCAGGATGAAAGGGTTAAGCGAATCAAAGCCGCCCACCTCGCCTTGCACGATGCGTCCACCTTTGGGCGCATCGGGGTTCACATGCGGCAAATGCGCAAAATCTTGGGGGAGAGCAGGGGCACCATACATAGCTATGCCATGCTGTGGCTCTGCAAGAGCCGATGTTGAGAACGCAAACAGCGCCAAAGCGGCCAAGGAATTAAGGGTTCTACCGCAGATTTTCAGGGACATTGCGCGCGCACTCCGAAGGTTGTCGAGAACAGGTATCCCCAGACGCTAAAGTGAGTTTGTAGTCAAATCAAACTTTTGGCTTGGAACGGCGCAGCGAGAGGGATATATATAGCTCACTGCTCGATAGGTTTCTTGCCTGTATGAAACCTGCCTCAACACTGACGCCCGCCTTGTGCGGGCGTTTTTTTGTGCGCTGCATTCCCATTGCCAAGCCCCGCTCCTGCGGTATGCTGCAAAGCAGCAAATCCAAAAGGGGGAACCATGATGCAACTCACAGGCAAGCGCGCCATCGTCACAGGGTCGAATTCCGGGATAGGCTTGGGGATTGCACGCGAACTCGCGCGGGCGGGGGCGCGTGTGGTGCTGAACTCGTTCACCGACACTGACGCCGACCATCTGCTCGCGCGCGAGATGGAGCGCGAATTCGGTGTGCCCGTGCGCTACATCTGCGCCGATATGTCAAAGGGCGATGAGTGCCGCGCGCTGGTCGCGCAAGCCGACGGCTGCGACATTCTGGTGAACAATGCCGGCATCCAGCATGTCGCCCGGATCGAGGAATTCCCAGTCGAGCGTTGGGATGCGATCATCGCGATCAACCTGTCCTCGGCGTTCCATTGCACGGCGGCTGCGCTGCCAGCGATGTATGCGCAAGGCTGGGGGCGGGTGATCAACATCGCGTCCGCGCATGGGCTGACGGCCAGCCCTTACAAGACGGCTTATGTCGCGGCCAAGCATGGGGTGGTGGGGCTGACCAAAGCGACCGCGCTGGAGGCTGCGGGCAAAGGCATTACCTGCAATGCGATTTGCCCCGGCTATGTGCTGACGCCCATCGTGGAAAAGCAAATCCCTGATCAGATGAAAACCCACAACATGGACCGCGAAACGGTCATCAAACAGGTGATGCTGTCGCGCCAACCCTCGGGCGATTTCGCCACGGTCGAGCAAATAGGCGGAACGGCGGTGTTTCTGTGCTCGAATGCTGCCGCGCAGATCACGGGGACGACGATTTCCGTGGATGGGGGGTGGACTGCGTTGTGACCGTGCGCCTGTGACAGCGGTCGCGGTGAGTATTTGGAGCAAGATGAAGCAACACGGGGGCTGAGCGATGGTCACGCGGATCAATCTGGCGCTGCAAGGCGGGGGCGCGCATGGGGCGTTTACCTGGGGCGTGCTGGACCGCCTGTTGCAAGAGGACAGGATCGAGATTGCGGCGGTGTCGGGCACCTCGGCGGGCGCATTGAATGCGGCTGCGTTGAAAGCGGGGCTTGTGCAGGATGGGCGCGCGGGCGCAAGGCGGGCTTTGGAGCGGCTCTGGCTGCAAGTAGGGTCCGTGCATGATTTGCGCCTGACCGCGTGGATGGCGCAGGCCTTGCCGCCGGTGGGCGTGCTGAATGCCTGGATGGAGGCGGCGCTGCCGTTCTCGCTCACGGATGCGGCGGCTTTGGTGACAAGCCCGTATCAACTAGGTGGCTTCTACCGCAATCCGCTGGAGCCTGTCGTGCGGTCGCTGCGCTTTGATCAGGTCTGCGCCAAGGAAGGGCCAGAACTGCACATCGCGGCCACCAATGTGCGTACTGGCAAGATCAAGGTGTTTTCAGGCGAGAGGGTCTCGGGCGAGGCGATCTTGGCTTCCGCCTGTCTGCCCACGCTGTTTCAGGCAGTTGAAATCGCAGATGAAACCGGCGAGATGCAGGCTTATTGGGATGGTGGCTATACCGGCAATCCCGCGCTCTATCCGCTATTTGCGCCGCATTTGCCCGATGACATCGTGATCGTGAACATCAACCCGCTGATGCGCCCTGAGATTCCGCAGTCCGCGCAGGATATCCAGAACCGGATCAACGAGATCAGCTTCAATTCCGCGCTGATGCGCGAGTTGCGCGCGATCAGTTTCGTCAAGCGCCTGATTGCTGATGGCACGATGCCAAAGGGCGCGATGAAGGATGTGCTGGTGCATATGGTGGCCGATGACGCGCTGATGAATTCGCTCTCGGCCAGCAGCAAGCTGACGCCCACGCCCTATTTGCTGCATACGCTGAAAGAAGCGGGGCGGGCGGCCTGTGCGAAGTTTCTGGCCGCGCACAAAGGCGATCTTGGAAGCCGTGCGACAGTCGATCTGGTGCAGATGTTCGGATAATGCAAATGCGCCGCCGGCATTCGGGGCCGGCGGCGCTTGAGATGTTAGAAATCTGTCAGTGGATCAGGCGGCCCATGGCGCCTGCCACATCCGCCATGCGGCACGAAAAGCCCCATTCATTGTCATACCACGCGAGCACTCGCACCAGACGCTTGCCTACCACCTTGGTCTGGTCGGGCGCGAAGATGGACGAATGCGGTGTGTGGTTGAAGTCGATGCTGACTTTCGGTTCGGGGTCATAGGACAAAACAGCGCCCATCGCACCGGCAGCCGCTTCGCGCACGATCTCGTTCACATCGGCCACAGTCACATCGCGGCCCGCATAAAATGTCAGGTCTACGGCACTGACATTCGGGGTGGGCACCCGCAAGGCGGTTCCGTCCAGTTTGCCTGCGAGTTCCGGCAACACCTCTCCCAGTGCTTTCGCAGCCCCGGTCGAGGTCGGGATCATCGCCATCGCCGCGGCCCGCGCGCGATAGAGGTCCTTGTGGCGGCGGTCGAGCGTCGGCTGATCGCCTGTGTATGAATGTACAGTGGTCATCACGCCCGACTCGATCCCAATCGCGTCGTTCAGCACCTTGGCGAGCGGGGCCAGACAATTCGTTGTGCACGACCCATTCGACACAACCAGATGATCTGCGCGCAAGGAGCGATGGTTCACACCGTAAACAATCGTTGCATCGGCATTCTTGGCAGGCGCTGACACCAGCACGCGGCTTGCGCCGCGTCCCAAATGCACGGCGGCCTTCGCGCGGTCATTGAACTTGCCCGTGCATTCAAGCACCACATCAACGCCCGACCAGTCGAGTTCCTCTGGGTCGTAGGTGGACATGACCTTGATCGGCCCACGCCCCAGATCAATCGTGTCGCCCTCAACCCGGATCTTGCCGGGGAAGCGGCCATGCACGCTGTCATATTTCAGCAAATGCGCGTTCGTCTCGATCGGGCCAGTGGCATTGATCTTGACGACTTCGACATCATTTCGCGCACTTTCGGCAATGTGTGCCAATGTACACCGTCCGATGCGGCCAAATCCGTTGATCCCGATGGTGATGGTCATGTGCGTGCCCCTTGACTGGAATGGTTTGGGTATAGCCAGCACATGATGGCTGAAAAAGGGCGAATTTCCCAAACATATCCGAGCGTTAGCGCAATCTTTCCCTGATAGGGCTAACATGCCACGGTCTTGGGCAAATGCGGCTTGGGGCTTGCGCTGTGACAGGCTGCGTTGCAAACAAGGAGCGCGCGACGGCGTGGGAGCAGGCAAGATTGGATATTCTCGAGAACCTGATGCGCGTGATCGACCTTCGGTCATTCGGTTCGATCTGGTTTTGGATCGTTGTGGCATTGTTCTGGTCGGCCGTAACTCAGACGATTCTGGGCGCATCCTATGACCTGATCGTTCGTGCACGTCGTTCGGGCGGGCAGTCCTTGAGTGACCTGCACGCGCTGGTCGAAATCCAGTCGCGCCGGATGACTGTGCTGATGGACCGTGTGGGCCACTGGATTGTCGCTTTTGTGGGCGGCGGACTGGCGCTGACCTTCATGCTCGCCTTTGCCTATCGCATCGAGCTTGCACAGGCGATCTTCGTGCTGTTGCTGCCGCTCAGCATCATCCGGATTCTGACGTTGCGGCTGGCGTACCGCATCCAGCGTCAGAACTTGCGCGGGGATTTGCTGATCCGCGCGCTCTTGCGCCACAGGTTTTGGTTGCAACTGCTGGGGGTTGTCACGATCTTCACCGCCGCCACCTGGGGGATGCTGCGGGTGATGAACGCCTCTGTGCTCGGGATGTAGGGCTGCCCCATTGACACTGCGCGCGCGCGCGGTAGGTCACGCGCCATGACCCAGACATCCTCTCCGATCCTGCTTGGTGGCGCGCCCGAAGGCTTTGTCGCCGTGCTTCTTGCGCGCGAAGTGGCCAAGCAAAACGGCCCGCTGATCCATATCGCGCGCGATGACAAACGCGCCGAGGCGATGGCGCGCGCGCTCGCCTTCTGCGCGCCCGAATTGAGCGTGCTGCATTTCCCGGCCTGGGATTGCCTGCCCTTTGACCGCGTGTCCCCGAACCCAGAGATTGCAAGCGCGCGGATGGCCACGCTGGCCGCGCTTGCGCATGGCGTGCCGGGGGCGTTTGTGCTGATCACGACGCTTTCGGCTGCCATGCAGCGCGTGCCTGCGCGCGATGTGGTGGCGGGGGCGTCGTTTCAAGCGACGGTGGGGCGGCGGCTGGACGAAAGCGCGTTGCGCGCGTGGCTGGTGCGGATGGGCTTCACGCAGGCCCCGACTGTGACGGAACCGGGTGATTTCGCCATTCGCGGTGGGATTTTCGACATCTATCCCCCCGGCGAAACGGGGCCCGTGCGGCTCGATCTGTTTGGCGATGTGCTCGATGGTGCGCGCCGCTTTGACCCTGTCACCCAGCGCAGCTTGGAAAAGCTGCAGCGCGTGGAATTCGCGCCTGTGTCGGAAATCATCCTTGATGACACGGCGATCACCCGGTTTCGGCAGAATTATCGGATCGAGTTTGGCGCGGCCGGGTCCGACGATCCGCTTTATGAAGCCGTCAGCGCGGGCCGCAAGCATCAGGGGATGGAGCATTGGCTGCCCTTCTTCCACGCCCGGATGGAAACGCTGTTCGATTACCTGCCCGGTGCATCCATCACGCTTGACGATCAGATCACGCCCGCGCGCCTGTCGCGCTGGGACGGGATCGCGGATCAGTATGACGCGCGGCGCGAGGCGATGGGGGCCAAGGGGCGGCTCGATTCGGTTTACAAGCCCTGTCCGCCGGGCTTGCTGTATCTGGATGATGCCGATTGGACCGCCGCTTTGGCCGCGCGGCGCGTGATCCAGTTGTCGCCCCTGCCGGTCAGCCCCGGTCCGGGCTGTCTGGATGCGGGCGGGCGGATGGGGCGCAGTTTCGCGCCCGAACGGCAAGCGGATGTGAATGTGTTCGACGCCTTGGCCGCGCATGTCAAAGCCCGGCTGCCCCTTGGCCCAGTGGTCATTGCCAGCCATTCGGACGGGGCGCGCGAGCGCCTGGTCGGGCTGCTTGAGGATCACGGGGCAGGGGGGGCGGTGCCTGTCAGCACCTTGCGCGAGGTGACGGGCAAGGGGCTGTTCCTGACAGTCTGGCCCCTGGAGGCGGGGTTTGAAACGCCTGACCTGACTGTGATTTCCGAGCAAGACGTGCTGGGCGAGCGGCTGGTGGCCCGCGCGCGCCGCCGCAAGAAGGCCGAGAATTTCCTGACCGAAGCGCAATCGCTGACCCCCGGCGATCTGGTCGTGCATGTCGATCACGGGGTGGGGCGCTATACGGGGTTGGAAACCATCACCGCGATGGGGGCCCCGCATGAATGCATCGCTCTCGAATATGCGGGTGGGGACCGCCTGTTCCTGCCGGTCGAGAATATCGAGCTTCTCTCGCGCTACGGGCATGAAGAAGGCTTGCTCGACAAGCTCGGTGGCGGCGCGTGGCAGGCCAAGAAAGCGCGGCTCAAGCAGCGCATCCGCGAGATTGCCGACAAGCTGATCCGCATCGCCGCTGAACGCCAATTGCGCAAGGCCCCCGTCTTTGAACTGCCCGATGGGATCTGGGACGAATTCCTGGCCCGCTTCCCCTATGCCGAAACCGATGACCAGTTGCGCGCGATTGACGATGTGCTGGCAGATTTCGACTCGGGTCGCCCCATGGACCGGCTGGTGGTGGGCGATGTGGGCTTTGGCAAGACCGAAGTCGCCATGCGCGCGGCTTTTGTGGCCGCCATGTCGGGCGTGCAGGTGGCCGTGATTGCGCCGACAACGCTGCTTGCGCGGCAGCATTACAAGACGTTTGCCGAACGCTTCCGGGGCTTCCCGCTGGTCGTGCGGCCGCTCTCGCGCTTTGTCAGCACCAAGGACGCGGGCGACACGCGCGAGGGGCTAGCCAAGGGGACCGTGGACATTTGCATCGGCACCCATGCGCTGTTGGCCAAGGGGATCAAGTTTGCCAATCTGGGGCTGCTCATCATCGACGAAGAGCAGCATTTCGGGGTCACACACAAGGAACGGCTGAAAGAGTTGCGCTCCGACATCCATGTGCTGACCCTGACCGCGACGCCCATTCCGCGCACGCTGCAACTGTCGCTGACAGGCGTGCGCGACTTGTCGGTGATCCAGACCCCGCCTGTGGACCGCTTGGCAATCCGCACCTATGTCAGCGAATTCGACACGGTCACGCTGCGCGAGGCGCTTTTGCGCGAGCATTACCGGGGCGGGCAGTCGTTCTTTGTCGTGCCGCGCATTTCCGACTTGGCCGAAATCGAGGATTTCCTGCGCAATCATATCCCCGAAATCAGCTTCATCAGTGCCAATGGGCAGATGGCGGCGGGCGAGCTCGATGAGCGGATGAATGCGTTCTATGATGGCAAGTATGACGTGCTGCTTGCGACCTCGATCGTCGAGTCGGGTCTGGATATCCCGCGCGCGAATACGATGATCGTGCATCGCGCCGACATGTTCGGGCTTGCGCAACTTTATCAAATCCGGGGCCGCGTGGGGCGGGCCAAGACGCGGGCCTATTGCTTCCTGACCACGAAGCCGCGCGCGCCGCTGACGCCACAGGCCCAGAAGCGGTTGAAATTGCTGGCCTCGCTGGACAGCCTTGGGGCGGGCTTCAATCTGGCCTCGCACGATATGGACCTGCGTGGGGCTGGCAATATCTTGGGCGAGGAACAGTCCGGCCATATCAATGAAGTGGGGTATGAACTTTACCAGCAGATGCTCGAGGACACGATCACCCGTATCCGGTCAGGCGAGATCACGACCGCCGCCGATCTGGACAGCGGGCAATGGGCGCCACAGATCAATCTGGGTGTGCCTGTTCTGATCCCCGAGGCGTATGTGCCGGATCTGGACGTGCGTCTGGGCCTTTATCGGCGCTTGTCGGGGCTAACGAGCAAGGTGGACCTTGAGGGCTTTGCTGCCGAGCTGATCGACCGCTTCGGGAAACTGCCGCGCGAGGTGAACACGCTTCTGGCGCTGATGCGGATCAAGGCGGAATGCAAGAAAGCGGGGATCGCCAAGCTCGATGCCGGGCCGAAGGGCGCGACGATCCAGTTTCATGGCGACAAATACGCCAACCCCAAGGGGCTTGTGGAGTTCGTGCAGGCCCAAGAGGGGCGCGCGAAAGTGCGGGACACAAAGATCATCGTGCAGGCCGATTGGCCGACCGAGAAAGAGCGCGTGCGTGGGGCGTTTGCCATTGCGCGGGACTTGGCGGTGAAGGCGCTGGCTTGACCAAGTCGCGTAGTTTGACCTTATTGCGCGGCTGCGCCGCACGCCTTTTTTGTGTGCCACGCGCCGGCGCGCGCGGCAGGTTTGAGTATTTGGGGCAAGATAAAGCTGCAAGCGGGGTCAGGCCAGAAGCGCCTTGATCCCGTCCCAGACGAGTTTCAGGCCAACAAGGCCCACCATCGTATACATGAACGGGTAGAAGATTTCGGGCCGCATGCGTTTGATGATGGCAGCGCCTGCGAAGGTGGCCAGTGCTGCGAGCGGCAGCATCACGAGTGCCGACATCAGCACAGGCTGTGTGAATTGGCCAAGGGCTGCGTAGGGCGCGACCTTGATCACGTTGATAATCGCGAAAAAGATCACGCTGGTGCCTGTAAAGATGCGCGGGTCCAGCCGCAGCGGCAGGGCATAGACCTGAAAGGGCGGGCCGCCCGCATGGGCCACGAAACTGGTAAAGCCCGCGCCTGCGCCCCAGAACGTGCCGCGCGCGGTGGAATGGGGGCGGGGGGTGGTGTTGCCGCGCGCCAGCACCACGCGCGCGATAAAGCCCAGCGCCACCAGCCCCACCAGCAGCCGCACCATCGCGTCCGAGGTGAAGGCGGCGGTCAGCGCTCCGAGGCCGATGCCCAGGATTGCGCCCGGCAGCATGGCTTTGAGCGTGGCGCGGTCGAAATAGCCGCGCCACGCATAAAGGCTCACGCCATCCATCATCAGCAGGATTGGCAGCAGCAGGGCCGCCGCCTGTACAGGCGGCATGACCAGCGCCAAGATCGGCACGCCCATCAGCGCAAACGCCCCACCCAAGCCGCCTTTGGAGAGGCCCACCAGCGCCACGGCAATGCAGCCCGCAGAGATTGCCGCTGGGCTGTCAAAGAGCGTGAAGGCTCCGAGCCAATCCCCCATCAGCCGATGCGGTAATTCGGGCTTTCGCGCGTGATTTGTACATCATGCACGTGGCTTTCCTTCAGCCCGGCATTGGTGATGCGCACGAATCGGCAATTCTGGCGCATTTCCGCGATGGTCGCGCAACCCGTATATCCCATGGCCGCGCGCAGGCCTCCCACCATCTGGTGCAGGACCGCGCCCACAGCGCCCTTATAGGGCACTTGGCCTTCGATCCCTTCGGGCACCAGCTTGTCGCTCGCGGCGTCTTTCTGGAAATAGCGGTCTGCGGACCCGCGCGCCATGGCGCCGATGGACCCCATGCCGCGATAGGACTTGAAGCTGCGGCCTTGATAAAGGATCACTTCGCCCGGGGCTTCATCTGTGCCTGCAATCGCAGAGCCCACCATCGCGCAGCTTGCGCCCGCCGCAATCGCCTTGGCAAAATCGCCCGAGGACTTGATCCCCCCATCCGCGATGATCGGAATATCGCCCGCAGCCCCCGCTGCATCCATGATCGCGGTCAGTTGCGGCACGCCCACGCCCGCCACGATCCGCGTGGTGCAGATGGACCCCGGCCCGATGCCCACCTTGACGGCATCCGCGCCCGCGTCGATCAGCGCGCGTGTGGCGTCAGCCGTCGCCACATTGCCCGCCACGACCTGCACGGAATTGCTGACCGCCTTGATCCGCTCGACGGCCTTGGCGACGCCTTCGGAATGGCCATGCGCGGTGTCGATCACGACAAGGTCCACGCCCGCGTCGATCAGCGCCATGGACCGCTCGAAGCCTGCATCGCCCACTGTGGTCGCAGCCGCCACGCGCAGGCGGCCCAGTTCGTCCTTGCAGGCTGTCGGGTTCAGCACCGCGCGGTCACTGTCGCGCAGAGTTAGCAAGCCTGTCAGCCGCCCTTCAGCATCTGTGACCAGCAATTTCTCGATCCGCCGCGCCTGCATCAGGCTGCGGGCTTCCTGACGGTCGGCGGGTTCGCGCAGGATCGCCAGATTTTCCGATGTCATCATCACGCGCACAGGCGTGCGGTCATCGCTGGCAAAGCGCATGTCGCGGTTGGTGACGATGCCGAGCACACGGCCCAGATCATCGACCACAGGAAACCCCGTCACATTGTAGCGCGCTTGCAGGGCTTTGGCGTCGGCCAAGGTCTGATCGGGCGTCAGGGTGATTGGACTATAGACGATGCCCGATTCAAACCGCTTCACGCGGCGCACGGCCTGGGCCTGTGCGTCCGTGTCCAGATTGCGGTGGATCACGCCCATCCCGCCCGCCTGCGCCATGGCAATGGCCATGCGCGCTTCGGTGACAGTGTCCATGGCCGAGGACAGAAGCGGAATGTTCAGCCGGATCGACTTGGTGACCTGCGTCTGGGTATCCGCCGTTGCAGGCAACACGCTTGAGGCTGCGGGGACCAGAAGCACATCGTCGAATGTCAGCGCCTCGCGAATCTGCATGACGGGACTCCTCTGTCAGGGCATCGCTTGGCATGTCCCCTTTTCACGTTGGGGCGGAAAAGGAAAGCCCTTGGATTTACGCTTCAGCCGCATTGGTCTTGATCGCCAGATCGCCGCTGGCCCACGCCTTCATCACGCGGTAGGCGATGACGGGGATGAACAGGCTTGCCGCGACAAGCACCAGACCGCCTGCAATGCCCAAAGGCCCCACCCCACCCGAGACATGGATCAGCGCGCCTGCATAGGCTGCCACAGGGAAGGTGAACGCGCCCCAAAGGGGGGAGAAGCCGCTTTGCGTGATCCAGCGGATCGACACCAGCAGCGCAAGCAAGATCGCCCCGCCAATCCCCACAAAGACCAATGCCATCACTGGCAGCCCCGCGCCATGCGCCACAGTGGCAAACAGGCTTGCAGGTGCCAGATGGATCGCGAGCAGCGGGCGCAAGGGGGCGGGGGGGATGCGCGTGATGATCTGGCGCAGGCTGACAGCCCAGACCACGCCCGCGACCGGGATCATGGTCCAAAGAAGCAAGAGCGACAGGTCCTGCCGCCCCAGCGGGTTCAGCGACAGGCCAAGCAGGATGAAGCCCACGAAGTTCAGGTGATAGACGGGTGTCACCACGCGCCCCTCAGGGGGAAGGCTGATCAGAACGCGCAGTAAAATCACCACAAAGCCCACATGCAGCATGAACGTGATCGTGACCAGCGCCTGCGCGGCCCCCGGCGCAAGCGGCACCAAAGCGGCTGTGAGCAGCATCAAGCAAAGCGAGGCCGCCCCCACCCCCGCCCGCCCCGGCAGGATACGCAGGTCTTCCACCAGTGTCAGACCACGGCGGAACGTCTTGGCCAGATAGGCCACAAGCGCGAAGGCAAAGAGCAACGCGGTCGCGCCAAGGATCATGTCGCCCAAAGGCGGCACGCCCAGATTGGTGCTCGCCGCGCGCCAAGCCAGCCCCAGCCCGAACAGCCCCATGATCGGCGGGAAAATCGCAGGCGGTGTGCGCCGCCATAAGCCGGGTTTGGGCATTTTCAGCGGTGCGGGCATGGGGCGGCGGGGTTGGCTCATAGGCGGCTCAGGTGGTCCAGATGGGCAGGGAAGTCCGCGTAGTCGTCAAAGCGGAAGCTGTGGAACATATCTTCGGGGGCGGATTTGCGATAACCTTGGGTATAAAGGCCAAACGTCGCGCCCGCGCGCTCGGCGGTTTCCGCATCCGTCTCGCTATCACCCACATAGAGGGTCTGCGTCAGGATCAGCCCCAACTCGTCCATCACGGCCAGCAAAGGCGCAGGGTCGGGCTTTGCCACGCTCAAACTGTCGCCCCCGATCACGACCTGAAACAGGCTATCCCAGCCCAGATGCGTGAGCACTGCGCGCGTCGGCCCCAAGGGTTTGTTCGTGCACAGCCCAAGCGCTATCCCCCGCGCAGCAATGCCATCCAGCACCTCTGGCACGCCGTCATAGATGCGCGTGTTCTCATGCGCGCGCTCGTAATAATGCAGGAAGCGCGCATGCAGATGGGCTGTGCGAGGCGCGTCATTCGCGCCCGTCACCGCCCGCTCCATCCGTTCCACGAATATCCGCGCGCCGCGCCCGATAAAGCCGCGCGATTGCTCGAATGTCACGCGCGGCAGACCCGCTTCATCCAGCACGGCGTTGGCTGCGTGCCAGATGTCCGGGGCGCTGTCGATCAGCGTGCCGTCCAGATCGAAGATGACAGCCCGGATCACACCAGCACACCTTCGGCAGCCGCCCGGATCGCGCGGATATTCGCGCCGTAAGGGGCAGGGTCGCTGACCGAGCCCCCCTTGAACACAGCCGAGCCTGCGACCAGCACATCCGCCCCCGCCCGCGCCATGATCGGCGCAGTTGCAGGCGTGATCCCTCCATCAATTTCAATATGAATGGGCCGCGGCCCGATCAGCGCGCGCAAGCGGCGCACCTTGTCGCTCATGTCGATAAAGGCCTGCCCCCCGAAGCCCGGATTGACCGTCATCACACAAACCAGATCTATCATGTCGATCAGATTTTCGACCCCATCCAGCCCCGTGCCGGGATTGAGCGCCAACCCCGCCTTGGCCCCGCTCGCGCGGATGGCCTGCAAAGTCCGATGAACATGCGGCCCCGCTTCCAGATGCGCGGTGATAAAATCCGCTCCTGCCTTCGCAAAGCCCTCGATATAGGGGTCCACGGGCGCGATCATCAGATGCACATCCATGACCCCGCGAATATGGGGTCGGATCGCCGCGCATGTCGCAGGGCCGAAAGTGATGTTCGGCACGAAGTGCCCATCCATCACATCGACATGGATCCAATCCGCGCCCTGATCCTCAACAGCGCGGCACTCGGCGCCGAAATTGGCGAAATCGGCGGCAAGGATGGACGGAGCGATCTTGATCGCGCGCGAGAATGTCATGGGCAGCCCCTGTCTGGAATCAGTCATGCCGCCCTTCTATCGCGCCATGCCTGCAAATGCAGCGCCTTGCGGCTTTATCTTGCCAAAAATACTCCCGCCGGAGGCCCCCGCCGAGATGTGCCGGGCGACCGGGTGCAGGTATCTGCGCATGTCTTTATGCGCAAAACCGGTTCCCACTTTTGCGCGACATGCTTTACCCCCGCGCCAGTTTCTCCAACCGCGCCGCGCGCAGCCGCGCGAAATCGTCGCCCGCATGATAGCTTGACCGCGTGAGCGGTGTGGCCGACACCATCAGAAAGCCCTTGCCATAGGCCGCGGTCTCATAGCCCTTGAACTCGTCGGGCGTCACAAAGCGCATCACGGCATGGTGGCGGGGTGTGGGCTGCAAGTATTGGCCAATGGTCAGGAAATCCACATCTGCGGCGCGCATGTCGTCCATGACTTGCTGTACCGCTTGGCGATCCTCGCCCAAGCCCACCATGATCCCCGACTTGGTGAACATGGCGGGGTCCAGTTCTTTCACACGCTGCAACAGCCGCAGCGAATGGAAATAGCGCGCGCCGGGGCGCACTTCGGGATAAAGGCCGGGTACGGTTTCCAGATTGTGGTTGAACACATCGGGCCGGGCTGCCACGACCTTTTCCAGCGCGTCAGGCCCGCATTTCAGGAAATCAGGCGTCAGAATTTCAATCGTCGTGTCGGGCGCGCGGTGGCGCACAGCGCGGATCGTCTGGGCGAAATGTTCAGCCCCGCCATCGTCCAGATCGTCACGATCCACCGAGGTGATCACCACATGCTTCAGCCCAAGCTTGGCCACCGCATGGGCCACGCGCCCCGGTTCAAACGTGTCGAGCGCCTGCGGCTTGCCGGTTGCCACATTGCAGAACGTGCAGCCGCGCGTGCAGATTTCGCCCATGATCATCATGGTGGCGTGGCCTTGCGACCAGCATTCGCCGACATTGGGGCAGCCTGCTTCCTCGCAGACTGTCGTCAGCTTGTTTTCGCGCATGATCCGGTGCGTTTCGGCATAACCCGCGCCGCCCGGTGCTTTGACGCGAATCCAGTCGGGCTTTTTCGGCTGGGCCTGCACAGGTTTGTGGGCTTTTTCCGGATGGCGCTGTTCAGGCAGTTTCAGGTCGCGCAAAGGGGCCTCCGCATGTCATTGCGGCACATCTAACCCTGTTTGCCACAAAAAACAACGCGACAGATGGGACACAGCATTGCACAGCGCGCAAGGCTCAGGCGGGGCAGACCTGCTTGGCGGCGATCAGCAGATCGGATGCCGCAGCACGCAGATGGCCCGCCAGATCGTCAAACCACGCGCCCCCCTCGCTTGAGGCGCGGCGCAGCAGGGCCACGTGCCGCGCAGGTTCCGGTGCTTTGAACCGCCGCAACGTCAAGGCTGGATTGCCTTGCGCTTCGGCTTGTAGCGCAAGTTCAGGCAGCAAGGTCAGACCAAATCCCTGCGCGACCAGCCCGCAGAGCGTCGAAAGCGACGACGCCCCCAGATCAAGCCGTGTGGCCGAGCGATCGAAAGCGCAGACCTCCAGCGCTTGATCGGCCAGACAATGCCCTTCATCGAGCAACAACAGATGATCGGGTTTCAATGCTTTCGGGCTGGGCGTTGACGTAAGAACCCCAAGCCGCGCAGGCGATCCGGCCAGAACGAAATGATCCGTGAACAGGGGGGCTGCAACAAGATCGGGCGCAGGGGCGGGGTCTGCGAGCACAATCGCATCCAGCCTTCCCTCGCGCAGGCCAAGCAGCAAGTCCGCTGTCAGCGCCTCGCGCAGGCGCAAATCGCGCGTGATATCACCTGCGCGCAGCCGTGCCAAAGTGCCCGGCAGCAGATACGGCGCAATCGTGGGGATCATGCCCAAGGTGAGGGCCCCGGTCAGGCCTTGTCTGCGGGCCTGTGATTCGAGTTCGGCGGCCTCCGCGAGAATACGCTCTGCCCGCGCGAGCACATCGCGCCCCGCGCGCGTGAGCCGCACGTCACGGGGCAGGCGTTCGACCAAATCAACCCCAAGAACGGCCTCCAATTCCCTGATCTGCATGGATAAAGCGGGCTGGCTGACATTCACCAGTTCCGCCGCGCGTCCAAAATTGCGCGCCTGTGCAAGCGCACGAAAATAGGCAAGCTGGCGAAGTGTGATTTTCATAAGGAATGATGATGATCTTCCGTGCATTTGAGCGCAACGCCTGATGCAAAAAGGGCGGCCAGTGGCCGCCCTTGTCGCCTCGATGATATCCAGATCAGCCCTTGGTGGCGCTGGTCAGGTCAACCGAAACGCCCGGCCCCATGGTCGAGGACAGCGAGACCTTGCGCAGGTAAGCGCCCTTTGCCCCAGAGGGCTTCGCGCGGCTGACAGCCTCTACGAAGGCGCGGACATTCTCGGCCAGCTTGTCGGCGTCGAACGACACTTTGCCCACGCCCGCATGGATGATCCCGGCCTTTTCGACCTTGAACTGAACCTGACCACCTTTGGCGCTTTGCACCGCTGCGGCCACATCCATCGTGACCGTGCCCACTTTGGGGTTCGGCATCAGGTTGCGCGGCCCAAGGATTTTGCCCAAGCGGCCCACGATCGGCATCATGTCCGGCGTTGCGATGCAGCGGTCGAACTCGATCTTGCCGGACTGAATGGTTTCCATCAGGTCCTCGGCACCCACGATGTCAGCCCCTGCTGCCTTGGCCTCATCCGCCTTGGGGCCGCGAGCAAACACGGCCACGCGCACGGTCTTGCCCGTGCCGTTGGGCAGGGTCACAACGCCACGCACCATCTGGTCAGCGTGACGCGGGTCAACGCCCAGGTTCAGCGCGACTTCAACCGTTTCGTCGAACTTGGCGGTTGCGACCGACTTGATCAGCGCCACGGCTTCTTCGACGGCCAGATTTTCCTTGCCAGCAAAGGCTTCGCGGGCAGCTTTCACACGTTTTGCGATTTTGGCCATGACTTAGCCTTTCACTTCGATACCGACCGACTTGGCCGAGCCTGCGATAATCTGCATGGCGGCCTCGATCGTGGTTGCGTTCAGGTCTTTCATCTTGGCTTCTGCGATTTCGCGAATCTGCTTGCTGGTCACAGTGCCAGCAACCTTGCGACCGGGCGCTTCCGAACCCTTCGCGCGGTTGCGCTTGCCCTGCGGCTTCAGGCCTGCGGCCTTTTTCAGATACCACGATGCCGGCGGCGTTTTGAGTTCAAACGTGAACGACTTGTCCTGATAATAGGTGATCAGGGTCGGAATCGGGGAACCCGGCTCCATTTCAGCAGTCTTGGCGTTGAATTCCTTGCAGAACATCATGATGTTCAAGCCGCGCTGACCCAGAGCCGGGCCGATAGGGGGCGACGGTGTGGCTTTTGCCGCCGCGATTTGCAGCTTCAGCTGCCCGATGACTTTCTTGGCCATGTGGCCTCTCCTTTTTCACCTCGGACCCACACACGCGTAGGGGCCCTGCTTGCGGTTAAGTGGTCCGGGATCACGGGCGCGCCCGCTTCCCTCCCACGCGATGCGCGTCAGATGTCCTTCGACACCTGCGCGAATTCCAGATCGACGGGCGTTGCGCGACCAAAGATCGACACCATCACCTTCAGGCGGCCTGCGCCCTCGTCCACTTCCTCGACCAGGCCCGAGAAGCCCTCGAACGGGCCATCGGTCACTTTGACCTGCTCACCAATCTCGAAGCGGATCAGCGTGCGCGGCGCGGCCTCACCTTCCTCGACACGGTTCAGGATCATGTTTACTTCATCATCGCGCATAGCCATAGGCTTGCCCTGCGCGCCCAAGAACCCAGTCACCCGGTTGATCGAGGTAATCAGGTGATAGGCTTTGGGTGTCATTTCCATACGTACCAGCACATAGCCCGGCATGAAGCGGCGCTCGGTCGTCACTTTCTTGTTGCGACGAACCTCGATCACTTCCTCAGTGGGCACGAGCACTTCTTCGATCTGGTCAGTCACGCCGGCTTCAACAGCCGCCGTGCGGATCGCTTCGGCAACCTTCTTTTCGAAGTTCGACAGCACACTCACCGAATACCAGCGCTTGGCCATGGTTCCATCCTGTTCGTTCTGGCCCTTGGGCCGCAGGGCGGGGGCAATGCCCTGCCTGCCATTTCGTGAAATGAAACAGCGCACCGTCGCGGTGCGCTTTTCCGTTGGTGCCCTGTTACATCTCGGAACCGGGCTTTTCAAGCCCAATGCGCGCCAAGTTCAGGTCAGAAAAATCCCAAAAGCCCAGAGAGGCCCGTGCGGATCAACAGGTCCACAAGGAAGAAGAAAATCGCCGTGATCGTGGCCATGACCATAACCATGATCGTTGTCACAAACACTTCGCGCCGTGTGGGCCATGTGACTTTGGTCGCCTCAGCCCGCACTTGCTGCATAAACTGGAAAGGGTTGGTTCTGGCCATGTCGTCACTCGCACCTTTGGGGGCTAGCAGGTCTGGGCTGGACATACGCAGCGACAGCGCAGGTTTCAAGCGTGATTCGACACCCTTTAAAGCCGAACTGACGGATCCCCAAAGCCCTGCGGCACATAAAGGTTATGATGCCCCAGATTATTGACATTGGTTTCGCCACACAAAGCCATGGTCATGTCGAGTTCTTTGTGGATGACCTGCAAGGCTTTCGTCACGCCTGCCTGACCCATCGCGCCCAAACCATAGGTGAAGGCGCGCCCGATATAGGTGCCCTTGGCCCCCAAGGCCATCGCCTTGAGCACGTCCTGCCCCGAACGGATCCCGCCATCCATATGCACTTCGACCTTGTCGCCCACCGCATCCACAATCGCGGGCAACATGCGGATGGACGAGGGCGCGCCATCGAGTTGCCGCCCGCCATGGTTCGACACCACAATCGCATCGGCCCCGATTTCCGCAGCGCGGCGGGCGTCCTCGGGTTCCATGATCCCCTTGACGATCATCTTCCCGCCCCACCATTCCTTGAACTGCGCGATCCGCTTCCAATCGAGCGACTGGTCAAACGCCTCTGCCGTCCAAGTGGACAGCGATGAGGGGTCTGTGACCCCCTTCGCATGGCCCACGATATTGCCAAAAAAGCGGCGCTTGGTGCCCAGCATTTCCAGCCCCCACGGGATTTTCGTCATCATATTGGCTACGGATTTGACCGTCAGCTTGGGGGGCGCGGACAGGCCGTTCTTCAAATCCTTGTGGCGCTGGCCAAGGATTTGCAGATCGACTGTCACCACGATGGCCGAGCATTTCGCGGCATGCGCGCGTTCAAACAGACGGCGCATAAAGTCGTCATCTTTCAGCGTGTAGACCTGAAACCAGAACGGGTTCTTGGTATGGGCCGCCACATCCTCGATCGAGCAGATCGACATGGTGGACAGCGTAAACGGCACCCCGAACTTTTCCGCAGCGCGCGCGGCTTTGATCTCGCCATCCGCCGATTGCATCCCCGTCAGCCCGACAGGCGCAAGCGCCACTGGCATCGCCACATCCTGCCCCAGCATCTTGGTCGCTGTGCTGCGCCCGGTCATGTCGACTGCGACGCGCTGGCGCAGTTTGATATGGGCGAAATCGCTCACATTCTCGCGGAAGGTCTGTTCGGTCCACGACCCCGACTCGGCATAGTCGTAGAACATGCGCGGTGTGCGGCGCGCGTAGATGCGCTTGAGGTCCTCTATATTGGTGATGACGGGCATGGCGCACCTTTCCAGCGATATTGGTCAAAAAACCTTACCGCTTTGACAGAAGTCGCGCAAGCGTCGTGAGGTCAGGTGAAAACGCGCTTCAGCCAGCCTTTGGGTTTTTCGGTAGGTTCCTCAGATGTCTCGGCCTCGGGCGCGGGCCCTTCGATCACGCTTTGAAACCGCTCGAAGAAATCCCCGGCCATCTTGCGCGCGAACCCGTCCACGATCCGGCTGCCAAGTTGGGCAAGTTTGCCGCCGACTTTTGCCTCTACCTCGTAGGTCAGGTTGGTATGGCCCTCGGGGGTCGAGGCAAGCGTCACGCGCGCCTCGCCCTTGGCAAAGCCCGCAGCGCCACCCTTGCCTTCGCCGACCAGCGTGCAGCTTTCGGGTGCTACGACATCCTGCATCGACACGACCCCGCTGAAAGTCGCCTTCACGGGCCCCACCTTCTGCACAACCGTCGCTTCATAACCTTCCGCCGCCGATCCGGTCAGCGCTTCGCAGCCCGGCACACAGGCTTTCAGGACTTCGGGATCGAACAGGGCGGCCCAGACTTGTTCCGGTGGGGCGGCGATGATGCGCGTGTCGGTCATCTGCATGGGGAAACCCTCCTCGGTGTGTTGACAAAATAGCGACACGGGCGCATCCGCGCCACAGGCTATTGGTCGTAGCGACTTTAGTCTAGGGAGGCGAATTGACGGCGCGACTGATTTGTGATCACATTTGCCCATGCCTGAGACGAGCCAACCGCCCGCGCCGCGCCCGATGCCCCCCGCTGATCCTGCGGGTGTATCGGCCCATGACCGGGTCTATCGGGGCCTGCGCCAACAGGTCATGCATGGCGAATTGCTACCTGGCCATGCGCTGACCCTGCGCGGGATCGGCAAAAGCTTTGGCGTGTCCATGACCCCCGCGCGCGAAGCGGTGCAGCGCCTGTCCGCCGAAGGGGCGCTGAGCGTGTCGGCCTCTGGCCGGGTCAGCACGCCGGAATTGAGCAATGACCGGATCGAAGAGCTTGCCCAAATCCGCGCGCTTCTGGAACCGGAACTCGCAAGCCGCGCGCTGCGGCGCGCGCATCTGGCGCTGATCGACCGGATGGAGATCATCAACGACGCCAATGCGCGCGCCATCCACCGCCAGGACCCCGTGGACTATATCCGCACCAATCTGGAATTTCACCGCACGCTCTATCTGCGCGCGCAAAGCCCTGCGATGCTGGGGCTGATCGAGACGGTTTGGCTGCAACTCGGCCCCACGATGCGCGCGCTCTACACGCGGCTGAAGCGGACCACGGCGCCGCCGCACCACCGTCTGATCCTTGAAGCGCTGCGCGCAGGCGATGACGCGGCCTTGCGTCTGGCTTTGCGCACGGATGTCACGCAGGGGCTGCGGCATTTGCAATCCATGTAGAGCAGAGGAACAGATGACCCGGATTTGGACCCTATGCGCGGCGCTGCTTGCAACCCCGGTCAGCGTGCAAGACTTCACGACGCAGGCCGAAGTGCAGCCGATCCTGACCCTGACGCGCGCGAATTGGGTGGGTATTGGGACCGCCACAGGCAATGATCTGCTCTATTTCACGCAAATTTTGGCGTGGCGTTGCGGCATTACGGGCATCCGCTACGGGCTGAACGGGGCAGAGCCTGTGACCGATTACACGATGGAGCCGTGTCACAGCGATCTGAATCCGCCCAACCAGATCCGCGACCTGCCCTGTCTGGTGTTTCCGCTGAACAGTATCGAACAAGTGACAGTCGAAATCACCTATCCCGATGGGCAGGTTGACCGCGAAAGCTACCAACGCAGCGCGATCCGCCTCGACTGACGCGCCCTTGCACGGGGCGGCAGTTTGCGGCATCTGATTGGGGGCACAGAAACAGGGGGCAAGATCATGCGCGCATTCGTTTTTCCGGGGCAGGGGGCACAGACCATCGGCATGGGGCGGGCCTTGGCGGACAGCTATCCTGCCGCGCGCGCCGTGTTTGACGAAGTGGACGCGGCTTTGGGCGAAAAGCTGTCCGCGCTGATCTGGGACGGGGACATCGCCGAGTTGACCCTTACCGCCAATGCCCAACCTGCGCTGATGGCCACCTCCATCGCGGCTTTGCGCGCGATGGAAGCCGAAGGGGTGGCCGTCACCGACGCGGCTTATGTGGCGGGCCATTCGTTGGGGGAATATTCGGCCCTCGCCGCTGCGGGCGCGTTGTCAGTGACGGATGCGGCCAAACTCTTGCGCATTCGCGGCCAAGCCATGCAAGCGGCTGTGCCTGTGGGCGTGGGCGCGATGGCGGCATTGCTGGGCATGGATTTCGACACCGCCGCCTCTGTCGCGCAGGAGGCCGCACAGGGTGAGGTCTGCCAAGCCGCCAATGACAACGACCCTGCGCAAGTGGTGGTGTCAGGCCACAAGGCGGCGGTCGAGCGCGCGGTCGAGATCGCCAAAGCCCGCGGCGCCAAACGTGCGATGCTCTTGCCGGTCTCCGCGCCCTTCCATTGCGCGCTGATGCAGCCTGCGGCGGATGTGATGGCCGACGCCTTGGCCCAAGTCACGATCAACGCCCCTGCCGTCCCGGTCGTCGCCAATGTCCAGGCCGAAGCCGTCAGCGACCCCGCCATGATCCGCGCGCTTCTGGTCGAGCAAGTCACAGGCTCGGTCCGCTGGCGCGAGTCAGTGGCGTGGATGGCCGCGCAGGGTGTTACGGAGTTCTGGGAAATCGGGGCTGGCAAAGCGCTTTCGGGGATGGTCAAACGCATCGCGTCGGGCAGCGCGACCCGCAACTTTGGCACGCCTGACGATGTGGCAGGGCTGCGCGGCTGATCTGATCACAGCCTATCAAGGTTAACGCGCCCCCAGGCTAACCCCGTCCGGCCCGCCGCTTTATCTTGCCCCAAATACTCCCGCCGGAGGCCTCCCCAGAGGCCACAAGCGTTCCCGTCACATATCAATCAAACCAGTGCAAACAGGTTTCCACGAAACCGTACGGGGCATCCGCATGAAGCCAATGCCCGGCATCCGGCAGTTTGGCAAAACGCGCAGCGGGAAACAGGGCCTTGATCTGCGGGCGATGCGCAGGCTGGACATAGTCCGAACGCCCCCCGCTCAGGAACAGCGCAGGCCCTTCAAACTGACCTGACACATCCGGCCAGCCTGTAATCCGCCCCATCTCGCGCTCGAGCACATCGAGATTCAGCAGCCAGCGCCCCCCATCGCGCAGGTCCAGCGACTGCAACAGAAATGCGCGCGTTGCCTTGTCGGGGACACTTGTTTGCAGGGCGGCATCGGCCTCCATGCGCGACGATAGCCCGGCCAGCGGCAAAGCCCGCATCGCTGCGATCAAGTGGTTCTGGCTGTGTTCGTAGGCGACAGGCGCGATATCGGCCACGAGCAGGCGCTTCACCAATGCCCCGTGCGTCAGCGCCAGCATCATCGTGGCCTTTCCGCCCATCGAATGCCCAAGCAGGTCTACAGGCCCGCCAAGTCCTTCGATCACGCCCGCCAAGTCGCCTGCCAGATCGTCATAGCCATGGCTGTCAGCCCAAGGACTGCCTGCATGGTTGCGCATGTCCACGCAGTAGACGGCGCGTGTCTGCCCCAACCGCTTCGCAATCGCGCCCCAATTGCGCCCCGACCCGAACAGGCCATGCACAATAAGCAAAGGCGGCAGGGCCGAGGCCCCACCCAACGCAATCACATTCAGGGGCAGCGCGCTCACAGGTCCGGGTAAATCGGGAAGCGGTCGCAGAGCGCCTGCACTTCCGCACGCACGGCAGCTTCAACCTCAGTATTGCCGCCCTCGCCATTGGCGGCCAGCCCATCGACCACGCGCACGATCCAATCGCCAATCTGGCGGAATTCGACCTCGGTGAAGCCGCGCGTCGTGCCTGCGGGCGTGCCAAGGCGCACGCCGCTCGTGACCATCGGGCTTTCAGTGTCAAACGGGATGCCGTTCTTGTTGCAGGTGATATGCGCCCGGCCCAAGGCTTTTTCGGTGGCATTCCCCTTCACGCCCTTGGGGCGCAGATCGACCAGCATCAGGTGGGTGTCAGTGCCGCCCGTGACGATATCGAGGCCCCCTTTCATCAACTGATCGGCCAAGGCCTGCGCGTTCGCCACGACCTGCTTCTGGTAGTCGCGGAAACCAGGGCGCAGGGCTTCGCCAAAGGCCACGGCCTTGGCCGCGATCACATGCATGAGCGGGCCGCCCTGAATGCCGGGGAAAATGGCCGAATTGACCTTTTTCGCGATGCTTTCGTCATTGGTCAGGATCATGCCGCCGCGCGGGCCGCGCAGGGTCTTGTGCGTGGTGGTCGTGGCCACATGCGCATGCGGGAAGGGCGAGGGGTAAATGCCCGCCGCCACCAGCCCTGCGAAATGCGCCATGTCGACCAGAAGTAGCGCGCCCACCGAATCCGCAATCTCGCGCATGCGCGCAAAATCGATGATCCGCGGAATGGCTGAGCCGCCCGCAATCAGCATCCTTGGCTGGTGTTCGGTCGCAAGTGCCTGAATCTGGTCATAATCCACTTCCAGATCCTGCTTGCGCACACCGTATTGCACGGCGTTGAACCACTTGCCCGACTGGTTGGGCTTCGCACCATGCGTCAGGTGCCCGCCTGCATCAAGCGACATGCCCAGAATGGTGTCCCCCGGCTTCAAGAGTGCTGTGAACACGCCCTGATTGGCTTGACTGCCGGAATTGGGCTGCACATTGGCGAAGCTGCAGCCGAACAATTCGCAGGCCCGTTCGATGGCCAGGTTTTCGGCCATATCGACAAACTGGCAGCCGCCGTAATAGCGCCGGCCCGGATAGCCTTCGGCATATTTGTTGGTCAGCACCGACCCTTGCGCTTCCATCACCGCGCGGCTCACGATGTTTTCAGATGCGATCAACTCGATCTCGTCGCGCTGGCGGCCCAGTTCGGCGCGCATCGCGGCGAACAGATCGGCATCGCGGGTGTCCAAGGTTTCGGTGAAAAAGCCGGTATCGCGGGCGGTGGTGTCCATGGGGGCCTCCGGGGTCATTGGCTGCAAATCCTGACGCCCCTGTAGCGCATGGGGCAGCGCGGGGAAAGCGGCGATTGCGTCGCAGTGGCGTGCAAAGGTCGCTGGACATGCGCCCAAGCGCCGGGCACAGTCGGCTCAACTCTGTTGGACTGCATCCATGCCCCAAGACCTCGCCTTTCTTGCCAGCCCCGCCCCCGAACCGCAGGCCGCCCTTGCCCAACTTCAGGCGCGATATGGCAATTGCCCGCTCGAAGAGGCCCGCGCGGTCGTGGCCTTGGGCGGCGATGGGTTCATGCTGCAAACCCTGCACGCCACGCAGGCGCTGGAAAAGCCGGTTTACGGGATGAACCGGGGCACAGTGGGCTTCTTGATGAATGGCTTTGCAGTTGATGGGCTGCTGGAGCGGCTCGCTATGGCAGAACTCGCGCATCTTACGCCGCTGCGGATGCGTGCGACCCGCGCGGATGGGACCGAGGTGACGGCCCTTGCGATCAACGAAGTCTCGCTTCTGCGCCAAGGCGCGCAGGCGGCGAAACTGCGGATTGTGGTGGATGGTAGAGAGCGGCTGGACGAATTGGTCTGCGACGGCGCGCTTCTGGCCACGCCTGCGGGATCGACAGCCTATAACTACTCGGCCCACGGCCCGATCCTGCCCATCGGGTCCGATGTTCTGGCTCTGACCCCGGTCGCCGCCTTCCGCCCAAGACGCTGGCGCGGCGCGCTCTTGCCCAAATCGAGCCATGTCCGCTTCGAGGTCATCGACCCCGACAAACGCCCCGTCATGGCCGATGCCGACAGCCGCTCGGTGCGCAATGTGGTGTCCGTCGATATCTTGTCAGATGCGAGCGTGACCCACAGGCTGCTGTTCGACCCCGGCCACGGGCTGGACGAGCGGCTGATCCGCGAGCAGTTTGTGTGAGGGAAGGGTTGGTCGGCTTTGCGGACGGAGCGGCCCTTCGGCATTGAATTTGTTTGTTGCAGTCCCTTAGCAGGCCGCTGAAGAAGTCGGCTGTGCGGAACGCTTTCCTTTCGGCGCGGCCGTCCGGGTTTGGTTTCGGGCGTCTTGGCGCAGAAAGCATACTTGTTTGACGCGGTTTGCCATCTTCA
>JBKBLP010000029.1:0-34842 GCA_046296275.1 Roseinatronobacter sp.
CGGCCCGGCAACGCGCGATCAGCGCGGCGCGGTCTTCGGTTTCGGGAGTCGTTGTATCCTTCGGCATGGTCGTTTCCTCTTGCCTGATGATTGCCTGCGGGTCGGCCGGGATCGCCACGATAGACACTTCCCGGATCACCGGGCGGCCGGTCCTGACCCGCTGGCCGCCTTCGGTCGTCTCGCGCAATTGCTGGACGCCATAGCCAATGCTCACGCCCTTCAGCGTCCCGAGGGCCACCCGTGCCCAGATCGGTTCCGCATACATCCGCTTGAGGCGCCGGTTCTCGTCTTCGATGGCCTTCATCTGGCTGACCATTGACGCATCCATGCCGCCATGCTTGGCCCGCCACTTCTAAAACGACGCATCGCTCATGCCATGCTCGCGGCACAGCTCGGCCACCGGCACGCCGCCTTCATTCGGCGGGGAATTGATCCACTGGATCAATTCCTGCTCCGCCTCATTGACGCAAGATCGCAATGATCTGCGCTTCTGTGTATTTGCTTGTCTTCATTCGAATTCTCCTCATGCATCTTGCCGAGAAAATTCTACTTTTGCACCCCCTTAAATTCGGGGGGGATTACCCGATGCGCGCGGTTGTTGCGAAATTGTTCATACAGAAGTTGCGAACACAAACGAAGAATTCATCTCTGCCCGCATAACGATGATCGCGATTTTCGTGGTTTCGGCGGTGTTTGCGATGGCACTGGCAATATGGATCATGATGGGTCTGAGCCGTGGTCTGAAGGCCGCTGTCGGGATTGCCGCAGCAATCGCTGAAGGTGATCTGCGCAAGACCCCCGAAGTCCGGGGCAATGACGAAATTGCTGACCTTCTGAAGGCCCAAAGCGAAATGGTGCGCAAACTGCGCGAAGTCGTGGGCGCCGTGACCAGCGCCGCGCGTAACGTTGCCTCGGGCTCGACTCAGATGGCCGCGACATCGGAAGAACTGAGGCAAGGGGCCACCCAACAGGCTGCCGCGACCGAGGAATCCTCGGCTGCTGTCGAACAGATGGCCGCGAATATCAAGCAAAGCTCGGACAATGCCGTGCTGACAGAAGGCATCGCCACCAAATCCGCCGAAGATGCCCGCGCCAGTGGCAAGGCTGTGGCCGAAGCCGTTCAAGCGATGCAGACTATTGCCGACCGCATCATGATCGTGCAGGAAATCGCACGTCAAACTGACCTTCAGGCGCTGAATGCGGCGGTGGAAGCGGCACGGGCGGGCGCGCATCGACGCGGCTTTGCCGTGGTGGCCGCAGAAGTGCGCAAACTGGCCGAACGCAGCCAGACGGCAGCGGCGGAAATCTCGTCGCTGTCTGCAAGCACAGTCCGCACTGCGGCCAGCGCAGGCGAGATGCTTCTGGGTCTGGTGCCGGATATTGAAAAGACCTCGGCGCTGGTGACGGAAATCACGGTGGCGTCGCGCGAATTGGCGACAGGTTCAGCCCAGATCAGCGTGTCGATCCAGCAACTGGACAAGGTCACGCAGGAAAACACCTCGGCCGCCGAAGAACTGTCGGCAAGTGCCACGGAACTGGCCAGCCAAGCGGATGCTTTGGCCGAAGCCATCGGCTTCTTCCGCACCGATGACAGCATGGCCCATGCGTTGCATAAACCCGCATCCAAACCAAAGGTCGTGTCGCGCGCAACCGGGTGGGCAGCCCCTGTTGACGGTGGGTTTGACTTTAATCTGGGCGATGGCAGCGACGCGCTGGACGCCCGCTTCAAGCGCCGTAGCGCAGCTTAAGGCAAAGGAAGGGGAACCGCATGAGCGTGAGCGTCGATATCGCCACCTTCAACACCGATGGCGCGCTTTATGCGGTCCCGGTCAGCCGCGTGCAGGAAATCCTTGATCTGCGTCCATTCGCGGCGATGCCCAATGCACCGGCGCATCTGTTGGGGATCATTGATCTGCGGGGGGCCAATATCCCCGTGGTCGATCTGCGCCCCTTGGCAGAGGCAGAGTTATTGCGTTGGTCTGGCAGCGCCATCGCGGGCATCGGACGGCGCAAGGGCTAGGTCGTGAGCGTCCTTGACCTTGATCGCCTCTTTGACGGCGCGGACCTGGAAAAAGCGCTCACGGCGGGGCTGGAAGCACCGGAACTGGCCTGAAAATGACGGCGACCACCCTGCGCAGCACGCATCGCGATCGGTTCCGCCTGCTCATTCACGCGTTCACCGGCATCAGCCTGCCACCGACCAAGGTGCAGATAATCGACCAGCGTTTGCGGCGTCGGGTGGTGGCTTTCAACTTGCCGGATACCGAAACATATTTGGAACTGCTGTTGGACGGCGGTCTGCCAGAGGATGAATTGCCCAATGTGATCGACCTGATCACCACAAACACGACAAGTTTCTTTCGGGAGCCGGATCATTTCGACTATCTGGCCAACGTGATCGCCCCGGAAGTGGCCGCACGCGGACTGGGTGGGCGCATGGCACGACCGAAGCTGTGGTCGGCCGCGTCCTCGGAAGGGGCCGAAGCCTATGGCGCGGCAATGGTCCTTGATGACGCGCGTCGCAAAGGGTTGAACCTAGATTATGCTATCCTCGGCACGGACCTGAGCCAGAGCATGGTCGCGAAAGCAAAGACCGCCGTTCATGATGATGAGCAACTGACGAGTGTGCCGATAGAGTATCGGCGGCGGTATTTCCTGTCGTCCAGTGACCCCGAACTTGCCGGGCAGTCGCGCGTTGTGCCGGAACTGCGCAGGCGGGTAAAATTCGCCGTGCTGAACTTGATCGACGACCGCTCTCCGATTGATCAAGATGTCGATATGATCTTTCTGCGCAATATCTTGATTTACATCGACCTTGCCACCAAGGAACAGGTCATCGCCCGCTTGTCCGAGCACCTGCGCCCCGGCGGGGTGCTCGTGGTGGGCCATGCCGAAAGCATGGTGGTTCGGCAAGCTTCCTTGCGGCAAGTCAAGCCAACAATTTTCAAAAAAGGCCAGGACATGACAGGTGCTTCCGACCCGGCAAAGGTCTTGATTGTGGACGACTCCGCTTCTGCTCGGGCAATGCTGCGCGCAATTGTCGAATCGGACCCCGGCTTGACAATCATGGGAACCGCCCCCGATGCCTTTGCGGCAGTCAAGATGATGAAACAGGAATTGCCGGATGTGATCTTGCTGGATCTGGAATTGCCCGGCATTGACGGCACAACCTTCCTCAGCCGGATCATGGCGCAGCGGCCTTTTCCAGTTGTGGTCTGTTCGGGTCACGGTGCCAGTGGCACAGACCGAACCCTCGCCGCGCTAGAGGCCGGGGCGGTCGATGTCATCCTCAAGCTGCAATCACGCGACGAACAGGCGCGCGCCGAAGCGCAGATGCGCATTTGCGATGCCCTACGAGCCGCCAGCCAATCCGGGGGTGCGTGTCCCTTCGCGTCCACCCAACCCCGTGCGCCCGGCGCGAAGCTGTCAGCGGACGAAATCTTGCCACCCCCCAACTTGTCAAAGGCAATCCCGATAACCGAGCCTATTGTCGTCATCGGTGCATCGACGGGGGGGACCGAAGCGCTGCGCACGCTTCTGACGGCTTTGCCTGCAGATGCACCTGCAATCGCCATCGTTCAGCATATGCCCGCTGGCTTCACAACGGCATTCGCGCGACGTTTGGACAGCCTAAGCGCAATGCGTGTCAGCGAGGCAGTCGATGGGATGATGCTGCACGCAGGCGAGGTCGTGATTGCCGCTGGGGACCAGCATATGATCTTGCGGCGTGTTGCAATGGGGTATCGTGTCAGTGTGACGGGCGGGCCATATGTCAGTCGCCACCGCCCATCGGTTGATGTGCTTTTTCGTTCGGCCGCAAGTGCGGCGGGACCAAATGCATTGGGGATATTGATGACCGGAATGGGCGATGATGGCGCGCGCTGTCTAGGCGAGATGAAGGCCGCAGGCGCACACACAATCGCGCAGGACGAAGCAAGCTCGGTCGTTTATGGTATGCCGCGCGAAGCCGTGCGGATGGGAAGCGCCGTCCAATCTGTCCCCCTTGGGCGGATGGCCGCCATAATCATGGGTTTTGCCCGCCGTCATGTAACAGGAGCACGGGCATGAGTTATGTGGCCCCGATCCTGAAGCTTAGCAGCGCACCCGAATCCGGTGATCGCCTTGCGCCGCTTCTGGCGCGTGTCGAAAGCCGCTATCTCCACGTTTACTTTGCACGTATCAACCATACGACGGGCGACGCGCATACGGATTTGGATGCAGGCTTTGCTGCGGCGCGCGACTCCCTCGGGGCGTTGCAGGCCCGCGCGGATGCGGTTGGCAAGCAGCTTGATATCATTTTGCGTCACGAAAGCACCATCCGCCAGATCGTGCAGCAAGTGCAGCTTTCTGGGCTGAATGCTGTTCTGATCTGCGCGAAACTCGGCGAAGAAGGGCGCGCTCTGCGCGAATTGGCGCAATGGCTGCGCGCGTTGTCAGATGAAAGCGATCACATCGTCACGCGACTTCAAGGTAATCTTGCCCAAACGCGCCTGTCTGTGCGCGATATTGGCGAGGTGGGCGTGGATCACCTGCAACGCACATGTGCCGATTTTCTGCATGATGCCGAAGCCCTCGGAACTGCGATGGCGCAGATTGAGGGCACCGTTGCAGAAGCTGCGCGCGGATTTGATTTGGCTGGACGCACTTTGCCGATACAGTTTTCCCACGCAGCGGGGCAGCTTTTGACGTTCCAACGCAGTTTGACAGAGCTTCAGACGCTCTCGAATGAGCTTGCAGCGCGTGGGATGGGGTTGGCCCGGCCCGTCGACCGTTTCTCAGAGCATATGCCAGAGGCAACGATTTTGGCAAAGCTGCGGACCCGCTACACGATGGAACAAGAGCGTGCGATCCACGATGCAACGGTGCAGGCGGTTTCTGTTGACAAGTTGGAATGCCCCGGCATGGTCGCTTTGACCGCAAATGTCGCAGATGAATCGCTGGACGATATCCTGTTTTGACTGTTCGCGACACGCTGTAGCTGCACGGGTGAAGGGTTAGGCAATCACGCGTGCGTGGGGCTGACATCAGCCGTCTGTGCACAGCGGCCCTTGGGCAGAGCAAGGATGACGGCACAGCCTTGGGATTTGTTGCCCAGAAAGGCATTGCCTCCGTGTGCTATGGCAATAGAGCGGACGATGGCCAAGCCCAGTCCGCACCCCGAAACCTCGTGATCTTTGCCACTCTGATCAGGCAGCCGAATGAAGCGCTCGAACACTGCCTCAGAGGCGGCGACAGGGATACCCGGTCCATCATCTTCGACCATCAGGCGCACTTGGCTTGGTTCGCTCGAAAGCGTCAGCCCCAAAACCCCGCCGTTGCTTGACCCATAGCGCAAGGCGTTGTCGAGCAGGTTTTCGACGGCCTCGCGCAGCAAGATGGCATTGCCGCGCACACAAAGCGGCTCTTCCGGGGCGTCAAGATTGATATCCAGACCAAGTTCAAGGGCGCATGGCGCCACTTTTCGCGCGACATCGCCAACAAGACGGGTGAAATCGACGATCTCACCCTCTTTCACATTGGAATGATCCGCTGATTCCAAGCTCAGCAATTGCTGACTCAGGCGCGACAGATGACTTGCCGCCTGATGCAGGTCTTGAATCCGCGCCTCTCTGAGCGTGGCATCGCGGGTGGACAAAGCCGCTTCCGCCTGTGCCGAGATCGCCGCGACAGGGTTACGGATCTGATGCGCGGCATTGGCGATAAAGCTGTTGCGTCGCTGCAATTCGGCTTGAAGCCGCGCAAAGAGCGCGTTCATCGTGCCGACAAGCGGACGCACCTCGGCAGGCACAGTGCGCCGGATCGGCCCCAGTTCTGACGGACTCCGCAATGCCACAGCTTCGCGCAGATCGGTCAAGGGTCGCAGACCCTGCGCGATCCCGATCCAGACAGCCGCCGCCGCAGTCACGAGCACAGTGGCCAGAATGCCAAGCGCCTGTTGCAACAGGATCAGGCTCAGGGTTCTGCGCTGGTTCGTCGTTTGCCAAACAAGGACAGTGGTCCAGCCATCAAAGAACGGATCGGCGATAAACTCGCGCAACGCAACTGCCCGCACCGGGGAGCCATTATAGGTGAAGTTGAAAAACTGCACCGCGCCGCCGAGCAGGTCGGGTGGGATAACTCCCGACGGAATATCCGTGTAACCTGCGAGAATTCTGCCATCGGCGGCCGAGACATTGTAATAGATCGGGTCCCCCAGAACGCCCACCAACGACGTCAGCAGCGCATCGGAAACCACATCTCCTTGCGTGATGATAACTTCGCGCGCCACGACATGGGCCACGACCTTGAGTGTGTCATCATAAAGCGTCTGTGACATGCGCTGGGCTTGCCAGTATCGGACTCCGCCGGAAACGAAGGCTACGAGCACGAGTGGCAAGATGATCAAGATGAACAGCCGCCATCGAAGCGAGCCACTGAAGGGTTTCCTGCGCAGGCCGAAGCGTTTCATGTTGGGTTAACTTGCAGGATATAGCCCAATCCACGCAGGGTTCGGATTTCCAGGCCGTGCCCGTCCAGTTTTCGCCGCAAACGCGAAACAAGCAATTCCACGGCGTTTGTTTCGATGTCCGCGCCGACACCATAGATGCGCTCGCCCAGACTTTCTTTTGAATGCACTCGGCCAGGTGTATCGGCGAGGGTCTCGAACAAGGCCAATTCACGCCGGGACAACGGCAGATCACCCAGAGCGCCGGACAAACAGCGCGCTTCGCGGTCATAGGTCAGTTTGCCAATGGTCAATGTACCCATGCGCGCCTCGACCGGGCGGCGCGCAAGCGCGCGCAGGCGCGCATGAAGTTCGGCCATCTCGAAGGGTTTGACCAGATAATCATCCGCCCCTGCATCAAGCCCGGCCACGCGATCGGCAACCTGTCCCTGGGCTGTCAAGACCAGAACCGGGCAGGATTGCGCGCGGGCGCGCAGACGACGCAGGATATCCAGGCCGCTCAGATGCGGCAGGTTGATATCAAGGATCACCAAGTCCCCCCCGGAGCTGGCCAGAAATTCATCTGCGGCTTGGCCATCATCAATCCAATCGACCGCGTGTCCCACTTCTTGCAGCGACTGGATTACTGCGCGGGCCAGAATGGCGTTATCTTCGATGAGTACTATGCGCATGGGCGATGCGGGTTCTTTCGGCGCTTGACCTGACAGGTTTCTGACAGGTTCGTGATGTACTGGCCCTCTGGGTCAGGCAAAGGAGATGCCTGACACTGAGCAAAATGACTTGGGAGGTCAACATGACAATCACGACACCAACCCGGCGCGGGGCGCTGGGGATTTTCGCTGCTGCGGCGGCGGCTTTGACTTTCGGCACACCCGCGTCGGCGCAAGTTGATTTCTCGGGAAAGACCATCGAATGGATCATCCCCTTCGCCACGGGTGGCGGGTCTGATACTTGGGCGCGCTTCAACGCACCGTTCCTGTCCAAGCATCTGCCCGGAAACCCGACTGTTGTCGTTGTGAACGAACCCGGTGGCGGGTCCACGCGCGGCACGAATCTGTTTGCACAGCGCGCCCGGCCCGATGGGCTGACGATCCTTGGCACGTCAGGATCCACGCAATTCCCCTATCTGCTGGGTGATCCCCGCGTGCGTTACGAATATGCTGACTGGTCGGTGGTCATGGTTGGCCCAACGGGTGGTGTGGCCTATGTGTCTCCCTCGACCGGCGTGAACAGCTTGGACGACGTGGCGAAGCTGCAAGGGCAGAAGCTGGTTTATGCAAGCCAAGGCGCGACCTCGCTGGACCTGGTGCCGATGCTCGCGTTCAAGCTGCTGGGGCTGGATGTGAACTATGTCTTTGGCTTCTCGGGCCGGGGCGATGGGCGGCTTGCCTTCGAGCGCGGCGAGGTGAACATCGACTACCAGACCTCGTCTGCGTTCATTCGCAACGTGACGCCGCTGATTGATGAGGGCAAGGCTGTCCCCCTGATGTCGTGGGGTGTTCTGGACACAGATGGCAACCCGCAGCGCGACCCGACTTTCCCGGACACACCCATTCTGGAAGAAGTCTACGAGATGGTCCACGGCACCCCGCCCTCTGGCCCGATGTATGATGCTTACAAGGCGTTCAACACTGCCGGTTTCGCCGCGCAGAAGATCGTTGTGCTGCCCAAGGGCGCGTCGGCGGAACTGGTCGAAACCTATCGTCAAGCATGGCGCGATGTCTTTGCCGACCCGGACTATCTGGCCACCTATGTAGAAGCGCTTGGCAGCTACGAGCAAGTGACCGACCGTGCGGCCGATGCGCTCTATACCGCAGGCACAACGATTGACCCCGAAGTGCGCGCGATGGTCGTCAACATGCTGACGACCGAGTACAACGTCAAACTGGGCGAATAAGCCTGACAGATCCCCCGGACGGTTGCGTCCGGGGGTTTTCCTTTGCCGCTTTCCCACTTCCCCGCCCGCACCCCGCCGGAGGTCTCGATGATTGACGTTCTGCTTTCCGCCCTGTCGAATGTGCTTACGCTTCAGCATATGGGCTATATGTTCATCGGTGTCACCGTGGGCCTGATGATCGGGGTTTTCCCGGGGCTGGGCGGGATTGCGGGCCTGTCTTTGATGATCCCGTTTCTGTATGGGATGGACACGACCTCGGCGCTAGCGATGCTGATCGGCTTGGTGGCGGTGATCCCCACATCCGACACCTTCGCCAGTGTGCTCATGGGGATCCCGGGATCATCAGCATCCCAAGCCACGGTATTGGACGGCTTTCCTTTGGCCAAAAAGGGCGAGGCCACGCGCGCCCTGTCTGCTGCCTTTTTCGCGTCGCTGGTAGGCGGGCTGATCGGCGCAGTGGTGCTGACGGGCTTTGTGCTGGTCGCGCGACCTGTGATCTTGGCGTTCAGTTCGGCCGAGCTATTCATGCTTTCAGTCTTTGGCCTGTCGATGGTGGGCGTTCTGGCAGGCAAATCGCTGGTCAAAGGCGTTGCCGCTTGCGCGCTTGGGCTGATCATCGGGTCCATCGGTGGGGCACCGGCAACGGGCGAGTTCCGTATGGTTTACGGGATCGACTATCTCTATGACGGCATTCCGCTTGTGATCATCGGCCTTGGCCTGTTCGCTGTTCCAGAGATTGTGGACCTGCTGCGCCGCGATCAGGCGATTGCGCAAAAAACGACGCTTGGTTCAGGCTGGTTTCAGGGTATCCGCGATGTGGCGCAGAACTGGTGGCTGACACTGCGCTGTTCCGGCATCGGTGCGCTGATCGGGGCCATTCCGGGGCTGGGCGGGACTGTCGTGGACTGGATCGCCTATGGCCATGCTGTGCAGACTGTCAAGAAAGACCCCCAATTCGGCAAGGGTGACATTCGCGGTGTGATCGCGCCGGAATCCGCCAATAACGCCAAAGAGGGTGGCGGGCTTCTGCCCACCTTGCTGTTTGGTATCCCCGGCGGCGGCGCAATGGCGGTTTTCTTGGGGGGGATGGTGCTGCTGGGTATTCAGCCGGGGCCGTCGATGGTTGGGTCAAACCTGAACATAACCTACACGATCGTCTGGTCGCTCGCGCTTGCCAATGTGCTTGGTGCAGGGTTGTGCATTCTGCTTGCCGTGCCGATCTCCAAGCTGACGCTGATCCCGTTCAAGCTGCTTGCGCCCTTTATGATCGTCGTGATCTGTTTTGCCGCGTTTCAGGCGACCCGGATCATCGAAGATCTGGTTGTCCTTCTGATCACCGGGGCCTTGGGCGTGCTGTTGCGCCGGTTCGGCTGGCCGCGTCCGGCGCTGCTGATCGGGTTTGTGCTGGCCACTCAGGCTGAAACGTATCTTTATCAGGCCGTTCAATTCTATGGCTGGGACTTCCTGACGCGTACAGGCGTGATGATCATTATGGGCATCACGGCAGGGTCGATCTGGCTTGGCCTGCGCGCCCGTGTGTCCGAGGCAAGCCCAGAAGAGCTGCTGGCCGAAGAACCGGCCCATGCGACAAACCCCGCTGCCAATATCCGTGCCCGCGCGCCACAGATCGCCTTTGCACTCGCGGCCCTTGTGTTCTTTGGCTTTGCCCTGCATGACGCGCTGCAACAAAGCTTCCTTGGGCAGGTTTTCCCGCTGATTATGGCGGGGGCGGGCGCGTTTTTTACTGCGCTGACCTTGCTTTTCCTGATCTTCGGCAAACCCAACCACGCCATTGTCACGGATACCGACGTGCTTTTTGTCGCGCGCGGTGAAAACCTGCGCTCCAGTTGGGGGGCCTTGGCATGGATTGGCGTGCTGGTCACGCTGACGGCGCTTGTTGGCTTTGTGGGCGCGCTGATCCTGTTCTTCGTAGCCTTCCTGCGGTTGCGGGCGCAAGCAAGCTGGCTGCTGACAGCCATCCTGACCACCGGCTGCGCAGGGTTTGTCGTAACACTGGCTTATGCGCTGTCGATGCGCTTCCCCGGCGGGGTGCTGCAAGACCTTTATCGGCTGCCTTGGCCCTTTAGCTGAGATACAGGATGCAAACTGAAATCTCTTTCCTTTTCCTGCGCGGCGGCACTTCCCGTGGCCCCTATTTCAACGCAAACAATCTGCCCAAGGACCATGTGACACTCGCCAGAGTGCTACGCGCGGTCCTGGGGTCGGGGCATCCGTTGAACATTGACGGGCTCGGTGGGGGGGCCACAGTGACAACAAAGGTGGCGATGCTTTCGCGCTCGGATATGCCGGGTGTAGATGTCGACTACTTCTTTGCCCAGGTTGATCCCCTGCGCGAGGAAGTCGATTTCCGGCCCACATGCGGGAACATCCTGACAGGCGTTGGCCCTGCGGCAATAGAGATGGGCTTGGTGCCAGTGCAGGGCGTGCAGACCCGGCTGCGTATTCGGGCAGTCAATACCGGCGCGCTTGTGGATAGCATTGTGCAGACACCGGGCGGGCGCGTGAACTATGATGGCGCGCAGGTTATTGACGGGGTGCCGGGCAGTGCGGCGCCTGTCGCGCTAAGCTTCATGGGGACTGTCGGCACGATGTGCGGCGCGATGCTGCCCACAGGGGCGGCGCGCGATGTGATTGACGGGATCGAGGTGACATTGATGGATGTCGCCATGCCCATGATGATCGCCCGTGCGGCGGATTTCGGTCTGCGCGGCGATGAGACAGTGACAGAGATTGACGAAAACAAGGATGTTCTTGACCGGATTGAAGCTATCCGGCGCAAAGCAGGGCCGGTGATGAAGCTTGGCGCGGATGTGTCGGGGTCTGTCACGCCCAAAGTGGGGCTGATCTCTGCTCCTGTTGCGGGTGGGGCGCTCAGGGCGCGGTATCTGACACCTTGGGCCTGCCATCCGTCGATGGCGGTGACAGGGGGGCAATGCTTGGCCGCGTGTGCCGTGCTGCCGGGATCGGTGGCAGAAGGCTTGGCGGTCGTCCCGCCGACAGGGCCAGCTACGCTCATGATCGAGCACCCTTCCGGCGCACTGGAGGTTCTGCTCGATTTCGGGCCGGCCCCTGACGGAGTGGCCATCCACGCCGCCGGCCTGACCCGTACCGCGCGCTTGCTTGCGCGTGGAACGGTGATGGTGCCGAAGGCGATCTGGGCAGGGTGAGGCGGGATTGCTGCCCTAGGTGTTCATTGTCACTGCGCCTTGACCCGGCAACCGCCAAAGTTGTCACCGGGAACTGATGGGGTGGAGAACCCCTCCCGATGTGCAGGGGCCAAGCGTGTTTTTCCTGTGCGTTGCGGAAACAGGCGAACCATTTACGGCGATGCCGAGAGGGGGCGGATATTTGCGGCGCGAAGAAGGGGAAACGGTGGACGCTTTTCGGGCAAGGGCCGAAGCGGGGGCGGCGAGTCTGGTTTTCCTGCCTGACATTGGCCGCGACGCGCTGGCAACAGGCAGAGCCTCGCGCCGGGCTTCTGGGTCACCGGCGGACACGGCGTTGCGCGAAAAGGACGCGGCGGAGTAAGGCCCAGCGCCAAATCAAAAGTTTATTCTTTGCGGGGCTCTATTTTGGGCTTTGGCCTGCCAATTTCATTTGTCACAATAAAATCAAGGGATTATGGCGGACAGTGAGGGATTCGAACCCTCGAGACGGTTCCCCGCCTACACACTTTCCAGGCGTGCGCCTTCGACCACTCGGCCAACTGTCCAGCGCGCGTTGTGTAGCTACACGTAGCGCCACTTGCAAGAGTTCATTGGCGGACTTGTTCTCGCGTACGACGCCAATGGCGCTGCGGGCTGGCTCGACAAAGTGCGGCGTCACGGCTTGGTCTTCGTCGAGGAGCGCGGTCAAGAACAGCGATCCTTGCGCTCCGAGTGACGGGAATCAAAGAACAATATGGGATTGGACTGCGGCGTCATTGGTGCCAAGATGGACGGGTTAGGCAGTAAACTGGGCTACGTCACACAGCATGAAAGCGTCACTGGCCGCATGAATATCTTGATTTTTCCTGATGCTTCCCGCGCAACTCGACATACGGCTGATCTGATTGCCGCGGCAATTCGGGCAAAGCCCCATCTCGTGCTGGGTTTGGCCACTGGCAGTACGATGCGCCCTGTTCACGCGGGTCTTGTCGCACAGTATGCGGCGGGGGATTTATCCTTTGCGCAGGTCACGACATTTAATCTGGACGAATATATCGGTCTGCCTGCCACGCATCCCGGCACTTTCGCGCAGTTCATGGCAGAAACCTTGTTTGAGCCCACAGATATCGACATCGCCCGTACGCATCTGCCCGATGGTATGGCCCCTGACCCGGTGATCGAGGCCGCGCGCTATGAAACCCTGATCCGCGCCAAAGGGGGAATTGACCTGCAAGTGTTGGGGATCGGCATCAATGGGCATATCGGCTTTAACGAACCTGGCAGCGCTTTTGGGTCGCGCACGCGCCCCGTTGCGCTCGCAACCAGCACCATCGCGACCAACCGGGCGCATTTTGCCAATCCCGATGAAATGCCCACGCAGGCGATCACGATGGGCATTGCCACGATTGGCGAAGCCCGAACTTGCGTGCTTCTGGCGCATGGCACGTCCAAGGCACAAGCGATCGCGGCAATGATTGAAGGGCCGATCTCTACAGATTGCCCGGCGTCATGCTTGCAATCGCACCGCGATGTCACCGTGATACTGGACGAGTCCGCAGCGCGCTTGTTGAGCACCAGAATCCGGCGACTTGCGACGACCTAGAGCGTGTCGCGTTCATTCGCATTCACGCGCCACGCTCTTGTTCAGTGTTTTCGCATGTTTCTATGCGCAAACCCGGTTCCTGCTGTTGCGCAACATACTCTCTATAGCCAAACGCAAAAGCACTTTTGGCATAGAATGTTACTGGCTTTGCCTGCGTTCGTGTGGGCCGCGTCCGAGGCGTCTGCGCTCAGTCCCCGCACGATCAAAAGGCAAAGGGCATTCTGCCCTACCTGCGCGCTGTCGTGTTACGCACGATCAACTCCACAGGGGCGCTGCGCACAAGGTCAAGCTGTCCCGGTTCAGGTGTTTGTAGGCGCTGCAACAATTCCTGCGCTGCCATGTGCCCCAGCGATGCGCGGTTTTGTCGAATAGTGGTCAACGGAGGATGCAAAAACGCCGAAATTTCCAAATCGTCGAACCCGACAACGGACAAGTCTTCCGGCACGCTCAGCCCGATTTTCTGGCAATAGGAAATCAGACCCAAAGCAATTTCGTCAGAAGCACAAAATACCCCTGTTGGACGATCAGCCATACCCAGCAAACGCGCTGCTGCATGGCCCCCGGCATCAAGCGAAAATTCGCCGGGGATGATCCAGTCCGGCGTAACGTCTAGTCCATGATAGGCGCAGCGCGCCAGAAAACTCTCAGAGCGCACTTGGGCCAGAACATTCTGCGCCGGGCCTGTCACATGCGCGATCTTGCGATGACCAAGGCCCACAAGATGATCCACGGCCAGCGCCACGCCATGCGGATTATCACTGCGGACAGACGGAAGCTCGAACGTATCTGACCATTCGCAGCAAAACACCGTATTGCGCAGAAGCCCCGTGTCCTGAAGCGTTTGCATCAGGGCAGGGGACAATGCACCGTCGAGCGTGATCAACCCATCGGCGCTACCATTGAGCAAGTAATCTGAAACGACCCTGTCAGGCGCACTGGGCTGTTGGCTGTCGAGCACCAAAACCGCATAGCCATTCGTCGCCAACACATCGCTGATGCTGGACAGGATCACAGAGAAGAATGGGTTGCCCAGATTGGGCACCAGCACCAGCACGGCACCTGCGCGACGGGTCCGCAGATTGCGTGCCGCTTTGTTAACACGGTAGCCCGTCAGGCGAATCGCGTCGAAAACCCGTTCGCGTGTGACCTCGTTCAGCAGGTCAGGTTGGGTCAAAGCGCGGCTGACAGTCGCGGTCGAGACACCGGCGGCTTGGGCTACGTCTTTGATCCGAGGATAGGATTTCTGCATGTGTCAGCGCGGGTCCCTGTGAGCGTTAACAAATCTCTTGACAGAATTGTGCGGCTGCGTGAACGATGTGTAATCGATTACATCCGACATCATCCAAGCATAAATGATCATGTGGGCAAATGTAATCGATTACAATGCGCTGGCAAGGGAAGTCGGGAAACGTCAGCGCCTCGAGCACATGGATTGTCGTTCAGGGAGGAACGCATGAAAAAGACCCTCGCCTTGTTGGCCAGCACGAGCCTTATTTCTGTGGGATCGGCGGCTTATGCTGTTGATCTGGAAGTCACGCATTGGTGGACCTCTGGCGGCGAAGCCGCTGCGGTCGGCGAATTCGCCCGTCTTTTCAATGAAAACACCCCCCATACTTGGGTTGACGGTGCCATTGCTGGTTCGGGCGGTGTCGCGCGTCCCATCATGATCGGACGGATCACCGGTGGCGATCCGATGGGCGCCACGCAGTTCAACCATGGCCGTCAGGCTGAAGAACTGGTCGAAGCGGGCCTGATGCTGGACCTGACCGACCTGGCCGAGGCCGAAGGTTGGCGCGATATCGTCAATCCGCCCTCGCTGCTGGATAGCTGCACACTGGATGGCCGCATCTATTGCGTGCCGATCAACATCCATTCGTGGCAATGGCTCTGGCTGAGCCACAAGGCTTATGCCGATGCGGGTGTGCCGGTTCCCACCAACTGGGACGAATTCGTGGCCGCGGCCCCCGCGCTGGAAGCCGCGGGCAAAGTTCCTCTCGCGATGGGTGGTCAGGCATGGCAACGCAACGGGGCTTTTGGGGTGATGGCAATCGCGCTGGCCGGCGTCGATGCGTGGTCGGCCGTGAATATCGACAAGAATGCCGAAGTGGCCGCCGGGCCGGAATATGCGCGTGTCTTTGAAGCCGCAGCCCAAGCCCGCGCCTTTGCTGCCAACTCGAATGTGCAGGACTGGAACCAAGCCACCAACATGGTGATCACCGGCATGGCCGGCGGTCAGATCATGGGCGACTGGGCGCAAGGCGAGTTCCAGGTTGCTGGTCAGGTTGCAGGCGTAGATTATTCCTGCCTGCCGGGTCTGGGCGTGAACCAGATCATCTCGACCGGGGGGGATGCGTTCTATTTCCCGAAACTGCGCAATGCCGAAGCAGAGCAGGCACAGCTTGCGCTGGCCTCGATGATGATTTCTAAGGAAGCGCAGGTCGCGTTCAACCTGAAGAAAGGCGCGCTGCCCGTGCGCGGCGATATTGATCTGACCGCCGCAAATGACTGCATGAAGAAAGGTCTGGAAATTCTGGCGACGGGCGCGATCCTGCCTGACGCCAACCAGACGCTGACGCCGGATACCCAAGGCCAGATCGAAGATCTGATGGCCGAGTTCTGGTCGGGCAGCTCCCTGTCGGCTGCGGATGCACAGCGCCGCTATGCCGAAATCATCGCCCGCGCAGACTGATCGGCCCTCTTGCCCCTCTGGCGCCGGTCAGAGGGGCAAGTCAAACCTGCCCGGAGATTGTCATGTCCACCGCCCCAAACGGTCGCGCCCGCTTGCGCCCGCCCATTCGACTATTCCGAAACCTGTCGTCCAAACTGGCCGCCATTCCGATGGTGCTGGTGGGTCTGGGCGTGTTCATCGGCGGAACCGTCTGGACGATCGTCTTTTCCTTCACCGATTCCCGCTTGCTGCCGCGCCTGCGCTTCGTGGGCTTCGTGCAATATGAACGGCTCTGGAGCACACAGCGCTGGATCGTATCGATTGAGAATCTCGCGATCTATGGGCTCGTCTCGCTCGTGCTGACCATGGGTCTTGGCTTCCTGCTGGCCGCCCTTCTGGATCGCAAAATCCGGTTCGAAGATACATTCCGCACGATCTTCCTTTACCCCTTCGCGCTGTCCTTCATCGTGACAGGGCTGGTCTGGCAATGGATCCTGAATCCTGATTTCGGTGTGCAATCCATCGTGCGCGGTATGGGGTTTTCCACCTTCACTTTCGATCCGCTATACAATCCTGATCTGGTGCTGATCGGCCTGCTGATTGCGGGGCTGTGGCAGGGGACAGGGCTGATCATGGTGATCATGCTCGCGGGCCTGCGCGGGATTGACGAAGATATCTGGAAAGCGACCCGCGTGGACGGCATCCCGGTCTGGAAAACCTATATCGTGGTCATCATTCCGATGATGAAGCCGGTTTTCGTGACAGCCCTTGTGTTGGTCACAAGCGGAATCGTGAAGCTTTACGATCTGGTCGTCGCCATGACATCCGGTGGCCCCGGCATTTCGTCCGAGGTGCCTGCGAAATACGTCTATGACACGCTGTTCACCCGCCAGAACCTTGGTCAGGGTTTTGCGGCGTCCACGATGATGCTGGTCACGGTGGCGATCATCCTGATCCCTTGGGCTTATATGCAATTCCGGGAGAAGCGCCAATGACCGCTGCTGTCACCCCACGTGGGACCAAGCCCAAAAGCCCCTTCGCGCCGCGCAATATCATGCTGTATGGCACGCTGATCATATTCAGCCTGTATTTCCTGCTGCCGCTCTATGTGATGATCGTCACCTCGCTCAAGGATATGGCGGAAATCCGGGTGGGCAACGTGTTTTCGCCGCCTGTGGAAATCACCTTTCACCCGTGGGTCAAGGCCTGGGCCGAAGCCTGCACAGGCATCAATTGCGACGGGCTAAGCCGGGGGTTCTGGAATTCGGTCCGCATCCTGATCCCGTCGCTGATCATCTCGGTATCGGTCGCAGCGCTTACGGGCTATGTGCTGGCCTGCTGGCGGTTCAAAGGGTCCGAAGTGTTCTTCGGCATCCTTCTTCTGGGCGCGTTCATCCCGTATCAGGTGCTGCTCTATCCGCTCGTGATCATCCTGCGGGAATTGGGGCTGTTCGGCTCGCTCTGGGGGCTGGTTCTGGTTCACACGATCTTTGCCATGCCGATCAATGTGCTGCTGTTCCGCAATTACTTCGTTGCACTGCCGGAAGAATTGTTCAAAGCCGCGCGGGTGGATGGCGCAGGGTTCTGGGGCATCTTTTTCCGCATCGTCATCCCGATGTCGCTGCCTATCTTCGTGGTGTCAGGCATCATTCAGGTCACAGGCATCTGGAACGATTTCCTGTTCGGGGTCGTCTATACAAGGCCCGAGAATTACCCGATGACCGTGCAACTCAACAACATCGTTAATTCTGTGCAGGGCGTGAAGGAATACAACGTCAACATGGCCGCAACCCTGCTCACGGGTCTGGTGCCGCTGGTCGTTTACTTCTTCTCGGGCAGGCTATTCGTGCGCGGCATCGCCGCAGGCGCGGTGAAGGGCTAAGGCATGACAAACTCTATCGAAATCAAGCAACTTAAACTCGCCTTCGGCGCTGTCACTGTGCTGGAGGATTTGAACCTGCAAGTGGGCCAAGGCGAGTTTCTGGTCCTGCTTGGCTCATCGGGTTGCGGCAAATCCACGCTTTTGAACTGCATCGCGGGGCTGCTGGATATCACCGACGGCGAAATCCACATTCAGGGCCGCAATGTGACGTGGGAGGAGCCGTCGCAGCGCGGCATCGGCATGGTGTTCCAGTCCTATGCGCTTTATCCGCAAATGACGGTCGAAGGAAACTTGGCCTTTGGCCTGAAAAACGCCCGCGTGCCAAAGGACGAGATTACAAAGCGCATCGCGCGGGCCTCTGAAATCCTGCAGATCGAGCCGCTTCTGAACCGCAAGCCCGGCGCGCTTTCGGGCGGACAGCGCCAGCGCGTTGCGATTGGCCGCGCCTTGGTGCGTGATGTGGATGTGTTCCTGTTTGATGAACCGCTCTCGAACCTGGACGCGAAACTGCGCGCCGATCTGCGGGTGGAAATCAAGCGGCTGCACCAGACGCTGAAGAACACAATGATCTATGTGACCCATGATCAGGTCGAAGCGATGACCCTTGCGGACCGGATCGCCATCATGAAGGGCGGCAAGATCATGCAGCTTGCCCCGCCTGCGGAAATCTACAACCGCCCGGTGAACAAGTATGTCGCAGGCTTCATCGGCTCGCCCGCCATGAATTTCATGGAAGGGCAGTTGGACGCAGGGAGCCAGCGTTTCGACACGGGGCGCGGTCTGGCCTTCAGCGTGCAGGGCTATGGCTTCGGCGGTGCGCCCCCCTCTGGCCCTGTCTGGCTGGGGCTGCGACCCGAACATATCCAGTCGGGCAAATGGGCTGAAGACCAACCTGTGCACCTTGAAGCGTTGGTCGATATGGTGGAACCCATGGGGTCCGATACCCTTGTGTGGGCTAAGGTCAACGGTCAGGAATTGCGCTTCCGCATGGACGGGCAAGAACAGGTGGTGATCGGCGAGCATGTGCCCATAGGCTTTGACCCCGCCCGCCTGTCGCTTTTCACCAAATCAACGGAAATGCGGCTTTAGCGCCGCTCCACAATCCAGAAGGGGTTTGGCATGGACGTTTCGTTCCAGCTTTATTCAGCGCGCAATTTCACTCCGTGGGATAGCGTGCTCGATCACTTGGCCGCTCTCGGCTATACGCAGGTCGAAGGCTTCGGCGGCGTCTATCAGGATGCGCCGGCCTTTCGCGCAGCCCTTGACGCGCGTAGCCTGTCGATGCCGTCGGGGCATTTCTTCCCGCTGGCCAGTTTTGAAGCCGATTTCGATAAAACCATCGCCGCCGCGCGTGCGCTTGGCATGAGCCAGATTTACTGCCCCGCGCCCGATGAAAGCTATCGCAATGGCGCGGATGCGGGCGCGTGGCGCGATCTGGCCGCGCGGCTGGAAACCGCCGCCAAGCGCGTGCACGATGCGGGCCTGCGCTTTGGCTGGCACAATCACCACTGGGAATTCATGGCGCTGCCCACGGGCGAGGTTCCCATGCAAATCCTGCTCGATGGCGTGCCATCTATGGAATGGGAAGCCGATATCGCATGGATCGTACGCGGTGGGGCTGACCCGCTGGCATGGATCGCCGCCAATGCCGCGCGCATCACCGCCGCCCATGTCAAGGATATCGCCCCCGAAGGACAGGCCACGGACGAAGACGGCTGGGCCGATGTGGGCACGGGCGTCATGGACTGGCCTGCGATCACTGCTGCCCTGCGCGCCGCAGGTGTCAGTCTGTTCGTGATGGAGCATGACAACCCGAACGATCTGGCGCGCTTTGCTGGCCGCTCGATCACCAATTTCCGTACATTCTAAGGGGCAATCATGACCAAAAAACTGGGTATCGGCGTTCTGGGCTGCGGCAATATCTCGGCCGCGTATATGCGCCTTGCGCCACTGTTTCGTGGCATTGAAATGCGCGCCTGCGCGGACCTGAACGCGGAGGCCGCCAAAGCACGGGCAGCGGAATTCGGCCTGCGCGCAGAAACGGTCGCGGGCTTGCTGGCCGCCGATGACATCGACATCATCGTCAACCTGACGGTTCCTGCCGCGCATTTCGATGTGTCGATGCTATGCCTTGACGCGGGCAAGCATGTCTATTCCGAAAAACCTTTCGTCCTGTCGCTGGAGGAGGGGCAGGCGCTTGCCGCCAAAGCCGCCGCAAAGGGCTTGCGCGTGGGGTCCGCCCCCGACACGTTCATGGGCGGCGCGCATCAGCTTGCGCGCCATCTGGTCGATCAGGGGCGATTGGGGCCGATCAGTTCCGGCACCTGCTTCGTGCAAAGCCCAGGGATGGAGATGTGGCACCCCAATCCCGATTTCTTCTTCAAACCCGGCGGCGGCCCGATCTTGGACCTTGGGCCCTATTACATCTCGAACCTTGTGCAGCTTCTGGGGCCTGTGAAGCGTGTCGCGGCCATGAGCATGAGCGCGCAGGCCGAGCGCACGATCACATCCGCCCCCCGTTACGGGCAAAAGATCACGGTGGAAACGCCCACCACCATTCACGCGATCCTGCACTTCCAATCCGGCGCGCAGATCACCTATTGCGCAAGCTGGGATGTCTGGCAGCACGGCCATTCCCCGATGGAGCTTTATGGCGCAACAGGCACGCTGCATGTGCCCGACCCCAACTTCTTCGGCGGCGAAGTGCGGCTGACGCAGGAACGCGCCTTCACCACCATCGGCACGGCCTGGGCCCATCCGTTCAGCCGCGCCAATGACGGGGTGAACGCGAATTACCGCGCGGCGGGGCTTGCCGATATGGCGCTAGCGATCCTAGAGCAGCGCGCGCATCGCTGCGGGCTGGAATTCGCGCTGCATGTGGTGGATGTTATGACCTCGATCCTTCGGGCGGGGGAAACGGGGCGTGTGCTGGAGCTTGAAACCACCTGCGCGCGCCCGGACGCTTTGCCGCCCGACGCTGCACAAGGACTGCTTGCATGACTGACTACCGCCCCGATCCCGACCGCTATGATCGCATGATCTATCGCCGTTGTGGCGCGTCGGGGTTGCTGCTGCCTGCCATCTCGCTGGGGTTGTGGCACAATTTCGGCGACGACACCCCGCACGAATTGAAGCGCCAGATTTGCCGCACCGCATTTGACCACGGGATCACGCATTTCGATCTGGCCAACAATTACGGCCCCCGCCCGGGTGCCGCCGAAACGGCCTTCGGGGAAATCCTGCGCACCGATTTCGCCCATCTGCGCGATGAATTGGTGATTTCCAGCAAGGCAGGCTACCGCATGTGGCCCGGACCCTACGGGGAATGGGGAAGCCGGAAGTATCTGGTGTCGTCCTGCGATGCCTCGCTCAAGCGGATGGGGCTGGACTATGTCGATATCTTCTACTCCCACCGTTTCGACCCAAACACGCCGCTCGAAGAAACCATGGGCGCGCTGGACTTCATCGTGCGGTCCGGGCGCGCGCATTATGTGGGGGATTTCGAGCTACAACTCGAAGCGCACCGCCGAAGCTGCCGCGTTCCTGAAAGAGCTCGGGACGCCCTGCATCATCCACCAGCCCAGCTACAACATTCTGAACCGCTGGGTGGAGCGCGACGGGCTGAAGGACACATTGCGCGCGCTCGGGATCGGCTCAATTGCGTTCACCCCGCTCGCGCAGGGGATGCTGAGTACCAAATATCTGAACGGCATTCCCGAAGGCAGCCGGGCCACGCAGGGCAAGTCGCTCGCGCAATCCATGATCACCCCGCGCACGCTGGACAGCATTCGGGCGCTCAATGCCATCGCGCCGGCGCGCGGGCAGACACTGGCGCAAATGGCGATTGCCTGGGTGCTGCGCGATGGTGGCATCACGACCGCGCTGATCGGGGCTTCGCGCCCCGAACAGGTCACGGATTGCGCAGGGGCCATCGGCAATCTGGACTTCACGGCCGAAGAACTGGCCGAAATAGACCGCGTCGCCGCAGAGGAGGATATCAACCTTTGGGCGCGCTCATCACAAGAGGATGCGTCTGAATGATCCGCAACCCCATCCTGCCCGGCTTCAACCCCGACCCGTCGATCTGCCGGGTGGGTGGGGATTACTCTATCGCGACTTCGACCTTTGAATGGTATCCGGGCGTGCAGATCCACCATTCCACCGATCTGGTGAATTGGGATCTGGTCTGCCGCCCGCTGACCCGCGCCAGCCAGTTGGACATGCGCGGGAACCCTGATTCCTGTGGCGTCTGGGCGCCCTGCCTGTCCTATGCTGACGGGCTGTTCTGGCTGGTTTATACCGATGTCAAACGGCTGGATGGCAACTTCAAGGACGCGCATAACTACATTGTCACCGCCCCCGCGATTGACGGGCCATGGTCGGACCCGATCTATGTCAATTCCTCGGGCTTCGACCCGTCGCTGTTCCATGACGATGATGGCCGCAAATGGTTCGTCAACATGCAGTGGAACCACCGCACGAAGTCACTGGGCGGTCAGCCGATCAGTCCGGCTTTTGATGGGATATTGTTGCAAGAATGGCACCCCGACCGCGGCCTGATTGGGCCTGTGCGCAACATCTTCGCAGGCTCCGCTCTCGGGCTGGTCGAAGGGCCGCACCTGTTCAAGCGCAACGGCTGGTATTACCTGACCACAGCCGAAGGGGGGACAGGTTATGGCCATGTCGTCACGATGGCGCGCGCACGGCATCTGGAGGGGCCCTATCAGATGCACCCGATGACGCATCTGATCACCGCCAAGGACACCCCCGATGCCCCCTTGCAGCGTGCGGGCCACGGCCAGATCGTCGAAACGCCCGATGGCCAAGTCTATCACACCCATCTGTGTTCGCGCCCTTTGCCGGGGCGGTATTCGCCGCTCGGGCGCGAAACAGCGATCCAGAAATGTGTCTGGGGCGCGGATGACTGGCTTTATCTTGCCCAAGGCGGGCAAGTGCCCGCGCTCGATGTGCCCCCACCTGCCCCGGCCACGCGCCGCCCGGTCGAAGCTGTGCGTCGCCGCTTTGGCGCAGGCGCGTTGCCGCCTGAATTCCAGTGGCTGCGCACACCCTTCCCTGAACGGCTGTTCACCTTGGTCGAAACAGGGCTGATCCTGCATGGCCGCGAAAGCGTCGGAAGCTGGTTCGAGCAAGCCCTTGTTGCGCGCCGGCAGGAGCATCTGCACTACCGCGCCGAAACCACGTTGGCCGACTTCGCCCCCGCGACTTACCAGCACGCTGCGGGCCTTGTGACCTATTACAACCGCCACAAATTCCACTTCGCCGCCGTGACATGGGACGAAACCCACGGGCGCTGCCTGACGATCATGTCCTGCCCTGGTGATTGGCCGAACGGGCAGATGACATGGCCCTGCGACCCGGTCCCGCTTGCGCCCGGCGCTGTGGATCTGGCCGTGCAGGTGGACGGGGCCACACAGCAATTCTATTGGCGGCAGGGGGGCGATTGGGCGCCCCTTGGCCCCACGTTAAACGCCGCCGTCATCTCGGACGAAGGCGGCCGCGGTGAGCATGGCTCTTTCACCGGAGCTTTTGTCGGCCTGTTGGCCTTTGACATCACAGGCCAAGGCCAAAGCGCCACTTTCGCAAGTTTCGATTACCTGCCAGACCCCGACCGGGCCTGACACCCCCCTGACGCAAGAGGACACCATGCCCGCCACCATCAAAGGCCCTGCTCTGTTTTTGGCGCAATTCGCAGGCGATGCCGCGCCTTTCAACACGCTTCCCAATATCACCCGATGGTCTGCGGGCCTTGGCTACAAAGGCGTGCAAATCCCCACCTTTGACGCGCGCCTGTTCGATCTGGACCGCGCGGCGGAAAGCAAGGATTACTGCGACGAAATCGCGGGCATCTGCGCTGAAGCAGGTCTGGCGATCACCGAGCTGTCCACGCACCTGCAAGGCCAGCTTGTCGCGGTAAACCCCGCCTATGACATGGCTTTTGATGCCTTTGCGCCGGAAGCGCTGCGCGGGAACCCCAAGGCGCGACAGGAATGGGCCGTGGGCCAAGTGAAGAAAGCCGCGATTGCGAGCCGCCATCTGGGGCTGACGACCTCTGTGGGCTTCACGGGTGCTCTGGCTTTTCCCTACCTTTACCCGTGGCCGCAACGCCCCGCCGGGCTGATCGACGAGGCATTCGCCGAACTCGCCCGCCGCTGGAAACCGATCCTCAATGTCTATGACGAAAACGGTGTCGATCTGGGCTTTGAAATCCATCCCGGCGAAGATGTGTTCGACGGCGCCACGTGGGAGATGTTTCTGTCGGCCCTGAACGAACACCCCCGCGCCAAGATCAATTATGACCCGTCGCATTTCCTGTTGCAGGCGATGGATTATCTGGCCTTCATCGACCTTTATCACGACCGTATCTGCGCGTTTCATGTCAAGGATGCCGAATTCAACCCCGATGGGCGGCAGGGGGTCTATTCCGGCTATCAGCCGTGGCTTTCACGCGCGGGGCGGTTCCGCAGCCTTGGCGACGGGCAGGTGGATTTCGGCGCGATCTTTTCCAAGCTGTCACAATTTGGCTATGACAGTTGGGCAGTGCTGGAATGGGAATGCTGCCTGAAATCGCCCGAGCAGGGCGCCGCCGAAGGCGCGCCTTTCATCGCAAGCCATATCATTCAGGTCACGGACAAAGTTTTTGACGACTTTGCAAGCGGCGCGACCGATATGACCCAAATCCACGCCATGCTGGGGATCACGGCATGAGTGCGCGGTTGCGGCTGGGCATGGTGGGCGGCGGGGAGGGGGCGTTTATCGGCGCGGTCCACCGCATCGCCGCGCGCATTGATGACCAGTGGGAACTTGTCGCGGGCGCGCTATCGTCGGACCCCGCCCGCGCGCAGGCTTCCGCCCAAGCGCTGGGACTGGCGCGCAGCTATGACAGCTACACCGACATGGCGCAGGCAGAGGCGGCACTCCCCGACGGGATCGACGCTGTGGCCATCGTCACCCCCAACCACATGCATGTCCCCATCGCCCGCGCCTTTCTGGAAGCGGGTGTCCATGTGATCTGCGACAAGCCCTTGGCGTCCAAGCTGGAGGATGCATTGGCGCTGGAGCAGACGCTTGCGGCATCCGGCAAGCTGTTCATCCTGACCCACAATTATTCCGGCTATCCCCTGATCCGCCAAGCGCGCGAGATGGTGGCGCGCGGTGACCTGGGCCGTTTGCGGCTGGTGCAGGTGGAATATGTGCAGGACTGGCTGACCGAGGCCGTCAGCGGCAAACAGGCCGATTGGCGCACGGACCCGGCGCGGTCGGGCGCGGGTGGGGCGATTGGCGATATCGGCACTCATGCTTGGCACTTGGCGGAATTTGTCACGGGGCAGAGCCCACAGGCACTGCTCGCTGATCTGTCCAGCTTCGTGCCGGGCCGAGCTGTGGACGACAATGCGCATGTCCTGCTGCGCTATGCGAGCGGGGCAAAAGGGATGCTCTGGGCGTCGCAAGTGGCGGTGGGCCATGAAAACGCGCTGCGCCTGCGTGTGGTGGGGGACAAGGGGTCGATCGCGTGGGAGCAGGAAAACCCCAACCGCATGACCTTCACCCCGTTCGGGCAGCCACCGCAGACGCTGACGCGCGGCGGGGCGGGATCAAGTCCCTCGGGATTGCGCGTCCCCGCAGGCCATCCCGAGGGCTATCTGGAAGGCTTCGCCACGCTTTACCGCGACGCCGCCGACGCCATCCGCAGCCCCGCCGCAGGCTTGGGCCTGCTGCCCGGAATGGCGGCGGGCCTGTCGGGGATGCGCTTCATTGATGCCTGCATTCGGTCATCAACCGCCGGGGGGACGTGGATTTCTCTTTGAGCCAAGCGCCCTAGACCACGCGGATCGGCGCGCCTGCCTGCCATGCCCGAACCGCTTCGGCCATCTGGGTGTAGAACAGGCGCATTGTGGCTTCAGTCGCGTAGCCCAGATGCGGGGTCAGAAGCAGCCTGCCTTGCGCGATCAGCTCTGCGTCGCGCAACGGGTGGGACACGGGCAAGGGTTCGATGTCGAACACATCCAGCCCCGCTGCGTTGGGCTTGCCTGCGCGCAGGGCCACAAGCAGCGCATCGGTCTGCACCAGCCCCGCGCGAGAGGTGTTGATAAACACCGCCCCGTCCTTCATCGCGGCAAACTCAGTTGCGCCGAAAAGCCCATGCGTGCGCGCGGAATGGACCAGATGCAAGGACACGACATCGCTTTGCCCCAGTAGCGCGGGCAGGTCCGGCATCCACTGCACCCCGCAGTCTTGCGCCCGCGGCTGTGTCAGGTTCTGCGACCACGCGCAGACCTCCATCCCCAAGGCCTGCGCCAGCACGGCCATTTGCGCGCCGATACTGCCCAGCCCCACCAGCCCGAGCGTCAGCCCGGCCAGATCGCGCCCTTGCGGCCCCTGCCAGCCGCCCTGTTGCAGCGACTTGGCATTGGGCAATAGCTGACGGTTCAGCGCCAGCATCAAGAGCAGCGTAAGTTCCGCTGTGGTGGTCTTGCGCGACTGCGTGCCACAGACCACGATCCCCGCGCGTTGGGCGGCGGCAATGTCGATACTGGCATTCTTGACGCCCGAGGTCACGATCAGCTTCAAATTCGGCAGCGCGTCCAGCAGCGCGCTGGGCAGCGGCGTGCGCTCGCGCATCACGCAGAGCACATCGAAGGGCCGCAGCCGCGCGACAAGCGCAAGGCCCATCGGCAAGGTGTCGTGAAACACAGTCACCTCGCCGCACCCGTCCCAATCGCCGTAATCGCGCGCAACGTGAGCGTAATCGTCAAGGATGGCGATCTTCATGGCCGCTCTGCGCTAACTACGCGCAGCGCCGCGTCAATGGCCTGCCACAACACCTCGACAGGTTCGATGCCCACGGACAGGCGGATGAACCCTTCCGCCACCCCATCGCCCCAGCGCGCGCGGCGCTCGCCTGCGCTATGCACACCCCCGAAGCTGGTGGCCTGCTCGATCAACGGACAACGCCCCAGAAACGCCTCGGCCATCACAGCATCGGCCAGTTCAAACCCGATCAGGAACCCGCCATTGACCATCTGCCCGCCCACGGCCTTGTGCGAGGGATCATTGGGCAGACCCGGATAGCGCAACCCGCGCACGCTCGGGTGCTGCGCCAGCCGTTCCGCGATGATCTGCGCTGACGCGCACATGCGGGCCAACCGCACTTCCAGCGTTTCCAGACCGCGATGGACCAGATAGGCCTCGAACGGGCCGGGAATGGAGCCTGATTGCCGCCGCCAATCCGCAACCTTGCCCATCAGAACCGCATCGCGCCCCGCCACATGGCCGAAAAGCGCGTCCGAATGACCTGCCGGCGCTTTGGTATCCGCCGCCACGACCAGATCGGCGCCCAGATCTAGCGGGCGCTGCAAGAGCGGCGTCATCGTGGTGTTGTCCACGATCACCCGCGCGCCCGCAGCATGGCCGCGCGCGGTGATGGCGGCAATGTCCACAGTATCCAGCCCAGGATTGGACGGGGTTTCCAGATAGATCACATCGAAGCCCGTGAAATCCGCGTGTTCCATGTCGAGTGTTGGTGTCGGCACGACATCGACCCCATACACCTGCAACATGTCGCGCCCCAGCATTCGGGTCACGTAATACCCATCCGACGGGATCATCACCCGCGCGCCTGCCCGCAAGCAGGCCACCAGCGCCGCTGTGATCGCCGCCATGCCAGAGGGGAAGGACACGACCTGCGCATCTTCCAGCAGCGCAAGTTGCGCTTCAACCGCGTCCCAAGTGGGCTGCCCTGCGCGCCCATAATAATGCACCGCCCCTTGCGTATGTGGCAAATGGAACGTGGTTGCGACCGAGATCGGCGGGACCACCGGATCGCCCAAGGCGAGGGACGATTTGCGGTGGTGCAGCATTTGCGCGATGCGGGCATCTGTTAGGGTGGTCATGGTTGATCCTGACAAGTGTTTGGCAAGACGTATCCGCAAGCCCCCGCGCACTCAACCCCCGATGGCCGCGTTAGCCCTTGACCGGCGCGAGCATCATGCCCGCTGCCTGCAGCCTGTCGCGTAAAGCGCCCGCGATATGCAGCGCGCCTGCGGTGTCGCCATGCAGACAGATCGTGTCAATTTGCGCGGGCAGATGCGTGCCTTGTTCGGTTATAATCGCCTTCGCTTGCAGCATGGCAAGGATGCGGTCGCAGATGGTTTCGGGGTCATGCAGCACCGCACCGGGCAAACGGCGGTCCATCAGCAAGCCTTCCTCGGTATAGGCGCGGTCGGCAAAAATCTCGTGCGCCATGCGCGCGCCAAGGGCTTTTGCAGCGCGCGCTTGTGCCGTGCCTGCGATCACCATCAGGATGATGTCGGGGTCCAGCGCCAAAGCGCCCTCATAGCAGGCGCGGGCGAGCGCTTCATCCTCGGCCGCCATATTGGCGAGCGCGCCGTGCAGTTTCAGGTGCCGCACGCGGCCCCCCGCCGCCCGCGCCATCCCCTGCGCCGCACCGAGTTGATAGGCGGTCAAGTTGCGCGCCTCGTCCTGCGACACCTGCATCCGCCGCCGCCCGAAGCCTTGCAGGTCCGGCAAGCCCGGATGCGCGCCAATGCCCACGCCATTGGCCACGGCAAGCCGCATCGCCGCCAGCATGTGATCAGGATCGCCCGCATGAAACCCGCAAGCGATATTGGCCGAGGTGATGATGCGCAGCAGCACATCATCCGCGCCCATAGGCCATGGCCCGAAACTTTCCCCCAGATCGGCATTCAGGTCGATTGTCGTCATGGTCTGTCCCTTTCCAGATCATCGCCGCAGGTCACGCCACTGACAAGCTGATGGGCGAGCAGGTCGGCCATATCGCGTGGGTCGCGGATCAGTGGGCGCAGGCTGTCACGCAAGGCGCGCAGTTTTGTCGCATGGCCCTGCTCTATGGCATCGGCTTCGTCAAACGACACGAAGGCGAAGCGCAACGCCGCCCCCGCCGGGGCCTGCACCAGTCGCGGCAGGTCACACGGCAGCACAGTGCCGATCCGGGGATAGCCGCCTGTCGTCTGGCATTCAGCCAGAAGCACGAAGGGCGCGCCGTCCCCGGTGATCTGGATATCGCCGGGAACAATCGTGTCGGACAGAACCTGAAGCCCACCCTCGCACGCAAAGCCGGGGCCGCTGTGGTGCAGCTTCTGGCCCATGCGATTGGCGCGGGTGTCTTTGGTAAAGAGCGTCTCAACGAAGCGGGCGCGCTGCGCGGGGCTGAACAGCGCCGTTTGCGGGGTTTCCACCAGCCGCAACAGACCGCCGTCGAACCGGGGCAGCGGGGTCACAGTCAGACCTGTGCGCGTGCCCTGATCCTTCCCCGCGGGGAAGGTATCGCCCGCCGCCACCATCCGCCCGATCCCGGCTGTCAGATGTGCGGACCGCGAGCCGAGCAATTGCGGCGCGTCAATCCCGCCGCCCAGATGCAGGTAACTGACCCCACCGGGGCTTGCGCTCAGATCCAGCCGCACGGCTTTGGGCAGAGTGTGGCTTGCATTCCACGCAACCGCCGCCCCATCGAGTGTGGCACGCATGGGCGTGCCGGTCAGCGCGATCCGGACGGGGGAAGTCGCTTCAATCGTCAGGAAACTGCCCACGATTTCCAGCGCGGCCAGCCCGGCATCTTGTCCCAGAAGCACAGCGCCTTCCACCAAAGCCACAGGGTCAAGCGCGCCGCCGCGCGACAGTCCCTGCCCCAGCGTTCCGCTGCGGCCCAAATCCTGCACGCTGATACCGGGGCCGGCGCGCAGCACTCTCATGTGGGTAAGCTTTCGCAGGTCGCACCACCGCGCAGTGGGTCGGCTTGCAGTCGCGCATAGGTTTCGGCGGGGACAGAGGCAAAGAGCACCTCGTCGCCGGGGCGCAGAAGGAAGGGGTCGGGCGCGTCGGGTTGGAACAGGCGCAAGGCCGTCTGGCCCACATGCTGCCAACCTGTCGGCGTCGTGACAGAGAACAGCACCATCTGCCGGATCGCCACAACCAAGGCACCCACAGGCACTTGCGGTGTCAGCGTGCTTTGGCGCGAAATATCCCAATGCGCGGGCAGAGGGCCCAGATAGGGCTGACCGGGTGCAAAGCCGATGGTCTGCACGCGCAGGGGGGCCGCGCAAATCTCGGCGATGGCCTGGGCGGCGCTGACACCTGCCTGTGCGGCGGCTGTGTCAAGCTGTGGGGCAAGTGGGCCGCCGAATACCGTCGGCACGCGCCACAGCCTGCGCCCCTCGGGCAGGGGTGCGTCGGACCAGTCGCGGCTGTTCACCAGCGTTTGCACTTGGGCCAGAACCACCGCTCGCGCAACGCCCCTGAAGCGCAGATAGACCGATGTCAGCGCGGTCGAGCTTTCCTCCACCCCGTCAAATCCGGCCCCGTCGAGCGCCGCGCGCAACGCCAAGGCGGCACGATTCGCAGGCTCGCTCAGCACCTGCCCGAAGCGGATTGTCAGCCCGTCCACGCCCAAAGGCGCAATCTCTGCCTGAAGCTGTTGGTTTTGCATGATTCCCATATGACACAGCGCGCTTGATTTTCGAGCACAAACTCTGACTGTAATCCCTTCATTGACGTTTCGATGAATTTTTGTTGACGAAATGGCGATGAAATGCAACCGTCAATTCACTCGACGCGGCCCTTTGGCCCCAACAGGGAGAAAACACATGACTTTGCGCACCATTTTTGCCGGGGCCGCCTTTGCTTTGGCCACCACACCCGCCTTTGCCCAGACCAGCTGGGACATGCCCACGCCCTATGGCGATGCAGTCTTTCACACCCAGAACATCATGGCCTTTGCCGATGATGTCCGCACCGCGACAGGCGGGGCTGTGGATATTACAGTGCATTCGGCAGGCTCGCTCTTTGCGCATGGCCAGATCAAAGATTCGGTGCGTCGCGGTTTGGCGCCGATTGGCGAAATCCTGATGTCGCAGCTGGTGAACGAGAACCCGGTTTTCGGGGTCGATAGCATCCCGTTCCTTGCGGCAAGCTATGACGAGGCAGAAGCCCTTTGGGCGGCGTCGCGCGGGGCTGTGGCAGATGCTTTGGCAGCCCAAGGACTGACGCTGCTTTATTCTGTGCCATGGCCGGGGCAGTCGCTGTTCCTGCGCAACGAAGTGACGGACCCTGCACAGCTTCAGGGTGTCACCTTCCGCGCCTATAACAATGCGACCGAGCGGATGGCTCAGCTTCTGGGCATGATCCCGACACAGGTTGAAGCAGGCGATATTCCGACCGCGTTCAGCACGGGGCGGGTTGCGTCGATGATCACCTCGCCTTCGACCGGGGTGTCGTCGCAGGCTTGGGATTACACCACGCATTTCATCGACGTGCAGGCTTGGCTGCCCAAGAACATGGTCTTTGTGAACACACAGGCGCTAAATGCGCTTCCCGACGATCAGCGCGCGGCAGTGCTGGCCGCAGCCGAAGCGGCCGAGGCGCGTGGCTGGGACATGTCGCGCGCGGAAACCGACAAGCAGATCGCGGCGCTTGGGGCAGCGGGGATGGTTGTCATGCAACCCTCCGAGGCGCTGTCGGCGCGGCTGGCCGAGATCGGTGCGACCATGACCGAAGAATGGCTGGCCGGGGCCGGGGCCGAGGGGCAAGCGGTTCTGGACGCGTTCCGCGCCAACTAAGCGCACACAAAGGCAGGGCCACGCGCCCTGCCTTTTTTCTCTGGGGGAGCGGATGCGCAAGCTTTTGGACGGAATCTACACAACTGCACTTGTACTTGCCTGCGCATCCATGGTGCTGATTGCCCTGATGGTCTTGGCGCAAATCTTGGCGCGGGTTCTGGACCGTGTGCTGGTGCTGGCGGGGGCGGTTCCCTTGGGGCTGACAGTGCCTTCGCTGTCCACATTCGGCGGGATGCTGTTTGTAGCGAGCGCGACTTTGGCCTTGCCTGCGACGTTGCGCGCGGGTGGGCATGTGCGGGTCACGCTACTGACAGGGCGGGGCGGGCCTGTGCTGCGCCGGATGCAGGCGGGGTTCGTGCTGGTCGTGGCCATCGCCTTGGCCGGGTTCGCGGCGTGGCATTCGGGGCTGCAAGCGCTCGATTCGCTGCGTTTTAATTCCGTGTCCTTTGGCATGATCCGCGTGCCGCTTTGGATACCGCAAGGGGTAATGACGATGGGTTTCGGGCTGCTTGCCTTGGCGCTGCTCGACGAGTTGCACGCCATCCTGCGCGCCCAAATCCCCGGCTATGAACGCGCCGAGGCCAATCGCAGCGAAGGAGGCCACTAATGGACCTGATGACGCTCTCCCTGTTGCTGGTCGTCGTCCTGTTTGGCCTGCTTCTGTCGGGCCTGTGGGTGGGCTTTTCGCTGATGGCGGTGGCGCTGGTCGCGATGGAGGTCGCACGTCCCGGCCTGGCAGGCGCGGTATTTGCAACCAAAGTCTGGGGCTCGCTGAATGTCTGGGACTTGACCGCACTGCCCATGTTCATCTGGATGGGCGAAATCCTGTTCCGCTCGCGCCTGTCGTCGGACCTGTTCCGGGGCCTTGCGCCGTTTACCCGGCGCCTGCCAGGGGGGCTGCTCCATGCCAATATCTTGGGCTGCGCACTCTTTGCGGCGGTGTCTGGCTCATCGGCGGCCACCACAGCAACAGTGGGCCGCATGTCGCTGCCAGAGTTGAAAAAGCGCGGCTACAACCCTGAAATCGCGATTGGCACGCTGGCGGGCGCAGGGACTTTCGGCTTTCTGATCCCGCCCTCGATCATCCTGATCGTTTATGGTGCCGCGACCGAGCAATCCATCGCGCGGCTGTTTCTGGCGGGTGTGGTTCCGGGCATCATGCTGGCTGCAATGTTTGCAGGCTATGTGGTGATCTGGTCGCTCTTGAACCGTGACAAGCTGCCTGCCCCGGATGTCGCCCCAAGCTGGGCTGAACGGTGGGACGCAATCAAGGCGCTGGGGCCGACAGTGGCGCTGATCATGTCAGTAATTGGCTCGATCTATGCGGGTCTTGCCTCGCCCACGGAAGCGGCAGTGATCGGGGTCGTGGGCGCTTTGGTGATCTCTGGTGCGACTGGCGGCTTCGACTGGGCCAGTGCTACGGCAAGCCTGCGCGGGGCAGCCTTCACCACTTGCATGATCGCCTTTATCCTTGTGGGGGCGTCGTTCCTGACTGTGGCGATGGGGTTCACAGGCATCCCGCGCCAATTGGCGGCATGGATTGGTGAGCAGGGCTATTCCCAACTGGCCCTTCTGAGCGCACTTTTGGTGTTCTTCATCCTGCTTGGGTTCTTTCTGGACGGGATTTCGATTGTGGTGCTGACCACATCGGTCATCCTGCCGATGGTCATGGCGGCGGGTATTGATCCGATCTGGTTCGGCATCTTTCTGGTGTTGGTGGTGGAAATGAGCCAGATCACGCCGCCTGTGGGCTTCAATCTGTTCGTATTGCAATCCATCACCGGGCGCGGCATCTTCCAGATTGCCCGCATGGCGCTGCCCTTCTTCCTGATCCTTGTGCTGGCAACCGCGATCCTGTCCATCTTCCCGGAGATTGCCCTGTGGCTGCCGAACACGATGCTCAACCGCTGACCCCGCTGCGTCCGGTCATCCCCGATATCGGGCCTGTGGTCAGTTCGGCGCATCTGGCCAGTTCGTCACTGCCGGCTTTGTCCGAGGTCGAATTCGCCCTGACCATGGCCAATAACGCCTTCCACCGCTGGATGGTGCGCTGCATGATGGCGGCCGGAATGCCGGGGCTGTCGCCGCTGGAAGTGCTGATCGTGCATCTGGTCAATCACCGCGACCGGCCCAAGACGCTTGCTGACATTTGCCTTGTGCTGAATGTCGAGGACACACATCTGGCCAATTACGCGATCAAGAAGCTGGAAGCGCACAAGCTGGTCAAGACGGGCCGCAAGGGCAAGGAAAAGGCCGTGGCGATCACCGAAAAGGGGACACTTTTGTGCAAGCGCTACGGGGAAATCCGCGAGGCGCTTGTCGTGCGGGCGGCGCGGCAGATGGGGCACGATCCGGCTGACATCAGCCGGATGGCAGCTTTGCTGCGCACCTTGTCGGGGGCCTATGACCAAGCGGCGCGGGCAGCGGCGGCGCTGTGAACGATGCCCGCCCTTTGCCGCGATTGCCTAACGGGTTTTGAGAGCGGCGCGCGCTGTCCGTCTTGTGCCTCGCCGCGTGTTGTTGCGCATGTTGAACTCAATACGCTCAGCATCGCACATATGGATTGCGACGCGTTTTACGCGAGTGTCGAAAAGCGCGACAACCCGGATTTGCGCGACAAGCCAGTGATCGTGGGGGGCTCTCGGCGCGGGGTAGTGACGACAGCGTGCTATATCGCGCGCATTCACGGCGTGCGCTCGGCGATGCCGATGTTCAAGGCTTTAGAATTGTGTCCCGAAGCGGTCGTCGTCAAGCCGCGCTTTGACGCCTATGCGCGCGCCTCGCGCGAAATTCGTGGTTTCATGGAGGCATTGACGCCCGCCATTGAACCCTTGTCACTGGACGAGGCGTTTCTGGACCTGTCAGGAACCGAGCGGCTGCATGGCGCGCCGCCTGTGGTGATGCTGGCAGGGCTTGTGCGGCGGATGGAGCGCGAGTTGCGGCTGTCCGGTTCGGTGGGGCTGTCGCACAACAAGTTTCTGGCCAAGATCGCTTCAGACCTCGACAAGCCGCGCGGCTTCTCGGTGATCGGGCGGGCCGAGACGGAAAGCTTCCTGCGTGGCAAGCCAGTCGGGTTGATCTGGGGCGTGGGGGCTGCCACGCGCGCGCAGCTAGAGGCGGCGGGGATCAGGACAATCGACGATCTGCTGCGCTGGGAGCAACGCGATCTTGTCGCGCGGTTTGGGGGGATGGGGCTAAGGCTCTGGCACTTGGCGCGGGGTCAGGACAGCCGCCCTGTCGCAGTGGATGTGGCGATCAAGTCGATTTCCAAGGAAACGACGTTTGAGGCTGATCTGAGCGATGCGGATTTGCTGGAGGGGCATCTGTGGCGACTTGCCGAACTGGTCGCCGCGCGGGCCAAAGTGCGTGGGCTTGCGGGGCGGGTGGTGACGCTGAAGCTGAAGCGCGCGGATTTTCGCATATTGACGCGGCGGGTTGCGCTGCGGGCACCGACCTATCTGGCCGATACACTCTGGCGTGAGGGGATGGGGTTGATGAGGCCAACCTTGGGCGAGGGGCCGTTCCGGTTGATCGGGGTGGGGCTCTCGGAGTTAACGGAAGCCGAAG
>JBKBLP010000030.1:0-34669 GCA_046296275.1 Roseinatronobacter sp.
CGGTCACGAGCTTCACAGCCTCGAATTTCAACTCCTTCGTGAACTTCCGTCTCACCATATCCATTCTCCAGTTCCCTGGTCACAATCTTATCTTCGTGTCCACGAAACCGGCAGCAGCTCAGAGTGGCAGGGAAACGGCGCAGGCTGGGGTTTATTCCCGACCGCGTATAAATTTAAGTAGATTTCGTGCAGGTCGATGGCGTGGGCGCGGGCCTAGCCTATCCGCAAAGCCACCCATTGCACGATGGGATAGGACGCGCGCCAGCCGCGGCGGGTGCCCAGGGGCGTGGCTTCGGCCAACTCCGCGCGCAAGAGGGTTCCACCTGCGCGAGCCTGCCAGTGGGTGAGCAAGGCTTCCGAGTCCAGTGTCACGGCATTGGCCACGACCCGCGCGCCTGCGGGCAGAATGTCCCAAAGCTGGGTCAGAAGCGCATCGGACAGCCCGCCGCCGATGAAAACCGCGTCGGGGGCCGGGCCGCGCAAGCACTCGGGCGCGCGGCCTTCGATCACTTGCAGCCGGTCCACGCCCAAGGCTTGCGCATTGGCACGCGCGCGGGCGGCGCGGGTGGGGTCGGCCTCGAATGCCGTCGCTTGGGTTGTGGGATGGGCCAGCAGCCATTCGATGCTGATGGAACCTGACCCTGCACCAATATCCCACAGGGCTTGCCCGGCCACAGGGGCCAAGGCCGACAGCGTCAGCGCGCGCACAGGCCGCTTGGTAATCTGGCCGTCATGGTCAAAAAGCGCATCAGGCAGGCCAAAACCACGCGGCAGGGGCGTGCCCTGACCTGCGACGTCCAGCCCCACAGCGACGGGGTGCACGACATCGGTCAGGGCGTAGCTCTGCGCGGTCACAACCCTGTGGCGCGCGCGCGGCCCGCCCAAAGCTTCGAGCACATGCAGCGTGCTGTCGCCCCAGCCCAAAGCGCGCAAATAGGCGGCCAAGTCCCCCACCGCCGCCCCGTCCCGCATCAGGACAAGCGCGCGTTGCCCTTGCGCCAGATGCGGGCGCAGGCGGGTGAGTGGGGCGGCGTGAAGGCCCAGCGTCAGGGTGGACTCTAACGGCCAGCCCAAAGCACTGGCCGCCCAGCCGAAGCTCGAGGGCGCAGGGAGTGCCTGCCATTCGCTGCGCTCCAGATGGCGCGTCACGGATGTTCCCGCCCCGAACCAGAACGGATCGCCCGACACCAGCATCACCACGCGCCGCCCGCGATGCGCAAGAAGCTGCGCCACGCCATCGGCAAAGGGCACGGGCCAGACAAGGGTCTGCCCCTTGGGCTGGATCAGGTCCAGATGCCGCGTGGCCCCTGCGACCAGATCGGCCGCGTCAATCGCGGCACGGCTTGCCAAGGACAGGCCATCCGGGCCATCTTCGCCCAGCCCGACAAGGGTCAGCCACGGGTCAGACTTCATGCACAACATCCTTGTCCTTGGCGGCACAACCGAGGCCACAGCCCTTGCCACCGCCCTTGCCCAAAGCGGCCTGCGCGCCACCCTCTCGCTCGCGGGCCGTGTGGCGCGACCGAAGGCGCAGGCGCTGCCGCTGCGCGTGGGCGGCTTTGGCGGCGTGGCGGGTTTGGCCACATATTTGCGCGACCATGCCATCACGCATCTGGTGGATGCAACCCATCCTTTCGCAGCCCAGATGAGCGCCCATGCGGTCGCGGCTTGCGGTTTCACGGGAACGAGACTTCTGGCGCTGACGCGCGCGCCTTGGGTCGCGGGGCCGGGGGACAACTGGACGCAAGTGCCGGATATCGCAGCGGCGGTGACGGCACTGGACCGCCCGCGCGAAACTGTGATGCTCGCGCTTGGCCGGATGCATCTGGCCGCTTTCGCCCCCCAACCCCAGCACCGCTATATCCTGCGGCTTGTGGACCCGCCTGAAGGCCCCCTGCCCTTGCCCGATGCAACCGTGATCGTGGATCGCGGGCCGTTTACACTGGCCGGGGACGTGGCGCTGATGCAAAGCCACGGGGTGCAACGTGTGGTGTGCAAGAATGCGGGCGGGACGGGCGCACAGGCCAAGCTTGAAGCTGCACGTGCCCGTGGCCTGCCTGTGGTGATGATCGGCCGGCCTGTATTGCCCGCACGCACCGAAGTCACGTCAGTCCCGGAGGTCCTGGACTGGATCATGGGTTGAGCGGTCAGACCCTCGCCATCAGCAGCTTGACCCCGGCAAGCGCGAAAAGCCCGGCCATCGCGCCTTCGATCCAAGCCCGGGCACGCATGTAAAGCTGCACGGCGCGCGGGGTGGAAAAAACCAGCGCATAGCCCGGATGAATGATCAGCCCCAGAACGCCACAGCCGCCGAGAATGGTCAACAGCACCATGGGCGACATGCCCTGCCGCACACCCAGCGCCATGATGGCGATCCAGCCCAAAACGGCTTTCGGGTTGCTTAGATGCAAGAGCACACCGCGCAGATAGAAACGGCGCAACCGCATCGGGGCCGATGTGAGCGTCACCGCCCCAGCCGACGACAGGGCGGCACGGGCCGATTTCCATGCAAGAAACAGCAGATACAGGCCCCCCATGACCTTCAACACCACGAGCGCATAGGCATAGCTGGTCAGAAGCGCAGAAATCCACGTCGCTGCACGGCAGGCCCAGATCATGCTGCCTTTCACCCCTCAAAGCGAGAGCGCAAGCGCCGGTTTGCGCCCCGATTGCATGGCCGTGCCCATGATTGCCATGGTGCTCGGGCCGGGGCTGGCTATGGCAATCAGATAGGCAAGATAGACAAGGGCAAGCTGGCTGAACAGGTCGCTTGGCATGGCGGAAACACTCTGGGATGGCGCCTGCGCATGAACGCATAAGGCTGCTATTTTGTCCGAGCGAATCATGCGCACGCCTCTGGCCGCGAAACACCCCAAACGCGCCGCAAATCGGCCATGTTCCCCTGGGATATTCCCCGCCCAACAGCATTTTCGGGGGTGCAGCCTTGGACTACACGGCGATCTTCATTCTGGCCTGCATCTTCATCCCGCTCGAGCGGCTGTTTCCGCTGCACGAGGGCCAGAAAATGCTGCGCCGCGACTGGATCAATGATCTGGTCTATGTGTTCGTGAATGGCTTTGTCGTGCGCGCGGGGTTTACGCTGGTCGCGGCGGCGCTCATGGTGGTGCTGAACGCGGCTTTCGGCACCCAGCCCCTGCCCTTCATCGGCGAGATGCCGCTCTGGGCGCAGGTCCTGGCCGCCATCGTGATTGCCGATATCGGCTATTACACCGCCCACCGCATCTGCCACACAGTGCCGTTTTTGTGGAAATTCCACGCCGTCCACCACTCGATCGAGGAAATGGACTGGCTCGCCACCCACCGCGTGCATCCGGTGGACCAGATCTTCACCAACATGTTCGCGCTTGTGCCGCTGTGGTTTCTGGGCTTCTCGCTCGAAGCGCTGCTGATCCATCAGGCGATCTATCAATTTCAGGCGCTGCTTCTGCATTCCAACATCAAGGTGAATTTCGGCCCGCTGAAATGGATCATCGCCTCGCCGGAATATCACCACTGGCACCACGCCAACGAGCGCGAGGCCTATAACCACAACTACGCCGCACAACTGTCGATCATCGACGTGATTGCAGGCACCGTGTTCATGCCGCGGGCGCGTCAGCCCAAGGCTTACGGCCTGTCCGAGCCGATGCCGCGGCTCTATCACCAGCAACTGCTCCACCCGTTCCGCGCGATTGCGCGCAAGTTCCTCAAAGACCAGTCCCCGGAGGCTCCGATGTCATCCATTGCCCCCACAAAACCCCTTGAAGACAATCTTGGCAAACTTGCCATGCTGCTGATTTTCGGCCTGATGGGCGTGCAGCAGGTCCGCTCGATCATGGACCTGATCCAGTTTCGCGACGCGATCCCGCTTTGGGGCCTTGCACTGGTCACGCAGCTTGCCGGCGCGGGCTTTCTGGCCGTGATCCTGTTCTATACCATCACCCGCCTGCCCCCGCGCGACAGTGCGATCGGTCTGGCCCCGCGTCTGGTGGCGATCACGGGCACCTTCATCATGTCGGTGCTGATCGTCATGCCTGCGGAGGCTGTCAGCGCGCCAGTGCGGCTGATCTCGACCCTGACAGTGATCGTGGGCACAGTGCTGTCGATCTGGTGCCTGCACCAATTGGGCCGGTCCTTTGCGATCATGGCCACATCGCGCGAGCTGAAAACCCAGGGCGTCTATTCCATCGTGCGCCACCCGCTCTATGCCGCCGAGGTGCTGCTGATCCTGGGCGTGGTGGTGGGTCATGGCACAGTCTTTGCCTATGGTGTGGGCCTGCTCTGGCTGGTGCTGCAAATCCGCCGCGCACAATATGAAGAACTGGTCCTGCGCAAGACCTTCCCCGAATATGCCGACTATGCCCGCCGCGTGCCCATGCTGATCCCCGGCCTGCGGCTGGGCTGGCTGGAACGCAGCGTGACGCCAGAGGCGCAGACCGGCTGATCCTGGCCCCGCGCCTGCCCCCCCCCCCGCGACCCCGGTCGCGGGGGTCTGCGTTTGCGGGAACGATTTTTCCCGATCAAGGGTGTCGCGTTCACGCAAATCCGTTACCTTGCAGGCGCAGAATCAGGGCAGCTTGCACATGGCGAACCACCTTTACTATGGCGACAACCTGCGCGTGCTGCGCGAGAGCATCCGCGATGACAGCGTGGACCTGATCTATCTGGACCCGCCGTTCAACTCGAATGCCAGCTATAATGTGCTGTTCAAGGGACCCGAAGGGACCGAGAGTGCCGCCCAGATCGAAGCGTTTGACGATACTTGGCACTGGAACGACAGCGCCGAGTCGGCCTATGCGGATGTAATGCGGGCGGGCAATGCCAATGCCTCTGAAATGCTGCGCGCGATGCGGACGTTTCTGGGGGAAAACGACATGATGGCGTATCTCGCCATGATGGCAGTGCGTTTGCTGGAATTGCACAGGGCCTTGAAGCCCACGGGTTCCATCTATCTTCATTGCGACCCAACAGCGAGCCATTACCTGAAGATTTTACTCGATGCTGTCTTTGGCAAAGACAAATACCGCAATGAAACCACATGGAAACGCACCAGCGCGCATAGTGATGGCGGGCGGTATGGGCGCAATACGGATATCATCTTCTTCTACACCAAAGGCGCCGCATGGACATGGAACAATGTCTACACGCCCTATGACGCGAAATACGTTGCGCGGTTTCGCAATACTGACCCGGATGGACGGAAATGGACAGACGCGGACGCGACCGCCAAGGGGCTGAACGGCGGCGGGTATGAATACAAGGGCGTGACCTCGCTCTGGCGTTATCCGTTGGCAACCATTCAACGTCTGGATGAAGAAGGGCGGCTCCATTTTACCGGCAAAGGCGGCATCCGACTGAAACGCTATCTGGAGGATGGCAAGGGCGTGCCGCTGCAAGCCCTGTGGGACGATATCCCGCCCATCAATTCGCAATCAGCCGAACGCTTGGGCTATCCTACGCAAAAACCCGTGGCACTGTTGGAGCGTATCCTCAACGCCTCTAGCAATCCCGGCGATGTTGTGCTGGACCCGTTCTGCGGTTGCGGGACCACGGTGCACGCGGCGCAGAAACTTGGACGGCAATGGATGGGGATCGATATCACCCATCTGGCTGTGGGCCTGATCGAAAAGCGGCTGCGCGACGCGTTTGAAGGGGTGCAGTTCACCACTTATGGTGTGCCGCAAGACATTGAAGCAGCGCGCGATCTGGCCGCGCGCGGGCGCAGCGACAAGGATTACTATTTCGAGTTTGAAAAATGGGCGCTCTCGCTCATCAATGCGCAGCCCGGCAATTTCTCGAAAAAAGGCGCGGATCGGGGCATTGATGGCAATATCTATTTCGGCAAAACCAATCGCGCGCTGGTCAGTGTGAAAGCGGGCGACAACGTCGGCGTCGGCATGATCCGCGACTTGCGCGGCACAATTGAACGCGAACGCGCAGATATCGGAATTTCATGACCCTGACGCCCCCGACGAAACCCATGATTGCCGAAGCGGCGACTGCGGGACAATTCGAGCTCGAGGGGTTTTCCCCCGTTCCGCGCCTGCAAGTCGTCAGCATTGAAGATGCGCTGGACTTGCGTGACCGCGCGGTTAAGTTGCCCGCCCGCCGCGATGACACGTTCAAGAAAGCCAAGCGCGAGGATGGCGGCAACCAAGGTTCGCTCGACCTATGACCCACACCCACCAAATCCGCGTCTATTACGAAGATACCGACCTTGCAGGCATCGTGTATTACGCCAATTACCTGAAATTCATCGAGCGCGGGCGCAGTGAATGGGTGCGGTCGCTGGGCCTCGATCAGCTTGCGCTGAAGGAAGCCGGGCAAGGCGTCTTTGCGGTGCGCCGGGTCCATGCGGACTATCTTGCCCCCGCCCGGATGGATGATCTGCTCGATGTAACCACGACTTATGTCAGCCATTCGGGGGCGCGGCTGATCCTTGATCAGGCGGTCAAGCGCGGTGCGCAGACCTTGTTCACCGCGCAAGTGACACTGGTCTGCATCGGCGATACAGCCCGCCCGCAGCCCCTGCCCGCTGCTTTGACGCGCCATCTGGGCGAAAATCGCCCGAAATAAACCCCACGCATAACGGCCTTGTGTCGGCGGGTGTTGGAAGGGGCGCTTTTCTGCTGTATGGTTTCGTGCCAAAGGGCTGCCACAAGAAGCGGCCCGTCCCCGAGTGAGTGAGCAGAGTAATGGACCCACAAACCCTGTCGATGACGCAGGAGATTGATTTCTCGCTGCTGGCGCTGTTCCTCCGCGCGACCCTGACGGTGAAGCTGGTGATGATCGGGCTGATCGTGGCCTCGTTCTGGTCATGGGCGATCATCATCCAGAAAATCCTGACCTATCGGCGCGCGCGCGCGGAGGCTGCGGAATTTGAAGCGGCCTTTTGGTCGGGCGAGCCTTTGGACGAGTTGTATGACCAGATCGGCCCCTCTCCTGCGACAGGTCCGCAACGGGTCTTTGCTGCGGGCATGACCGAATGGCGGCGCTCGCACAGGGCCGATGGGCGGCTCATTCCCGGCGCGGTGGCGCGGATTGACCGCTCGATGGATGTGGCGATCACCAAGGAAGCGCAGTCGCTGAATGGGGGGCTGACCTTCCTCGCTTCGGTCGGATCGGCCAGTCCGTTTGTGGGGCTGTTTGGCACGGTTTGGGGGATCAAGCACGCATTTGAAGAAATCGCGCTGGCGCAAAACACCAATCTGGCCGTTGTGGCCCCCGGCATCGCGGAAGCGCTGCTGGCCACAGGTCTGGGGCTGTTGGCCGCGATCCCGGCCACGATTTTCTACAACAAGCTTTCGGACGAATCCGAGGCCGTGATTTCCGGCTACGAGGCCTTTGCGGACGAGTTCAACACGATCTTGTCGCGCCAATTGGACGCGGCCTGACCCATGGGCGCGTCATTGATGAAAAAGGGCGGTGGGGGCTCTGGGCGGCGGGGACGGCGCGGAGGCAACCGCATGGCCGAAATCAACGTGACACCCTTTGTGGACGTGATGTTGGTGCTTCTGATCATCTTCATGGTGGCAGCACCCATGCTGACAGTGGGGGTGCCTGTGGAATTGCCGCGCACCTCTGCCGGGGCTTTACCTGCGGAGCAAGAAGAGCCTTTGGCGGTCACTTTGACCGCTGACGGGGCCATTCTGGTCATGTCCACCGAAGTGGCGTCGGGCGATCTGCTGCCGCGCCTGCGCGCGATTGCGGCAGAGCGGCGGGATAACAAGGTCTTTCTGCGCGCGGATGGGTCCATTCCCTATGAGCGCGTTGTGCAGATCATGGGTGCGCTGAATGCGGGCGGGTTCAACAATATCGGCCTTGTGACCGAACAGGGCGGGCCGACATTCGACGGGTCCAACTGAGCGTTCCCGAAAAGGTGACGGGCTGCGGGCCAAAATTTAGGCAAGATGGCAGGGGGCGCATGGCCCCGGATGGAAAGCGGGTCCAGCGGGGCCTGAAAGGAAAATGACAGCGGCGGGCATTCTTTCGCGCATGGATACGGGACAGAAAGTCTCGGGGGCGGGCCATATCGGCCTGATCCTCTGGGTTGCGCTGTTCGACCTTTTCGCGGCCCCGGAGCGTGATCTGAAAGTGCCGGTGGCCGATGTGTCGATCATCTCGGCCGAGGCATTTGCAGCCCTCAGCAATCCGGTGCCCGCCCCGCCTGCGCCCACGGCCCCCGCCCCCGCCCCCGCGCCAGAGGCTATCCGCCCGCCTGAACCTGTGGCCCCGCCCCTACCTGCCTCCGAACCCACCCCTGCGCCAATCGAGCCGCCGGCGCCGAGCACGCCGCCCGCCCCCCCGGAGCCTATCACACCGCCACCGCCGCCAGAGCCCGTGGTCCCGCCGCCCGCGCCTGTCGCGCCCCCACCGCCGCCAGAGCCAGTTGCCACGCCTGCGCCCGAGCCTGCCCCAGTCGCCCCGCCACCAACGGGGGTGATCTTTTCGCCAAGCCTTGCGCCCGGTGCCTCGATACGCCCGCGCCCGCGCCCTGTGGACCGCGTGGCCCCCACGCCCACCGAGGCCCCGCCGGAGACTGCGACAGTGGACATTGCCGCGCAGCCTGCAACGCGGCCCGATCCCGCCGCGAGCACGCCCCGGCCCGAACCCGAACGGCCAGAGACCGCCCCGCCGGAGGCAACGACTGAAATCGTGACAGAGGCCACGCAGACGGATGCAACCTCGATCGAGCGCGCGTCGGCGGCGCCGTTGACCAGCCCGCGCCCGCGTCCACGTCCAGCGGCACCGCCCGCGCCGACTGCACCCACACAGACCGCACCCACACAGACGGCGCCCACACAGACGGCGACAGCGCCTGCGACGCCCGCGCAGCCACAGACCCCTGCCCCGGCCCAAAGGCCAACACCCGCGCCCTCGGCCGCGCCTGCAACTTCGGCGGATATCGCCGATGCTTTGGCTGATGTTCTGGCCGGTCTGACAGACCCTGCGCCCGCGGCCCCCGCAGGCAGCAGCCTGTCGCCCAGTCAGGCAGATGCGCTGCGGCTGGCCATCCAAGCCTGCTGGAACGTCGGCGCGCTGTCCACCGATGCGCTGATGGTGACAGTCACAGTCGCTTTCAACATGACCCCCAGCGCCATGCCCGAAGCAGGGTCGATCCGCGTCGTGTCTGCCTCTGGAGGGACCGAAGCGGCGGTGGCGCAAGCGTTTGAAACCGCCCGCCGCGCGATCATTCGCTGTGCGGGCGATGGCTATGGCCTGCCGCCCGAGCAATTTGCGGCCTGGCGCGAGATCGAAATCACATTCAACCCCGAAGGCATGAGGCTTAGATGACCCGGCTTTTCCTTTTCTTGGCGGTGCTTTTCTTCGGCGCTGCCACCCTGCCCGCGATGGCCCAACCCTTGCGGCTTCAGATCACCGAGGGGGTGATCGAGCCCATGCCCTTTGCCATACCCAATTTCGTGCCCGAAGATCAGGGCGGCGCGCGCTATGCCGAGGGCCTCGCGCGCGTGGTGGCCGCGAACCTGTCGAATACGGGCCTCTTCCGCGAAGTGCCCCCGCAGGCCCATATCGCGCGCGTGACCAGTTTTGACGGCGCGATCAGCTATCCTGATTGGCGCGCGATCAACGTGCAGGCGCTGATCGTGGGGGCCGTTTCTGCCCAAGGCAATCGCCTGTCCGTCAAGTTCCGGCTGTTTGATGTGATTTCAGGTCAGCAGATTGGTCAGGGGCTGCAATTTGCAGGCACGACCGATACCTGGCGGCGGATGGCGCATAAAGTGTCGGATGCGGTCTATAGCCGGATCACGGGCGAAGGCGGCTATTTCGACAGTCGCGTGGTGTTCATCAGCGAATCCGGGCCGCGTGGCAACCGCACGAAGCGACTCGCGATCATGGATCAGGATGGCGAGAATGTGCAATTCCTGACCGATGGCCGGGCGCTGGTGATTGCGCCGCGTGTGTCGCCCACGGGCGACCGGGTGGTATATACGACTTATGAAACCGGCGTGCCGCGTGTGGCGGTGATGGCGCTTGGCACAGGGCAGCGTCAGCTCGTGGGGGAAATTCCCGGTGCCATGACCTTTAGCCCGCGTTTCGCGCCCGATGGGCGGCAACTGGTGTTCTCGGCCTCGCGCGGGGGGAATACAGACCTGTATCAGTTGGATGTGGGATCGGGACGGATGCAGGCGCTGACGAATTCCCCCTCGATTGCCACCGCGCCCAGCTTTTCGCCCGATGGCCGCTTCATCGCGTTTGAAAGCGACCGCTCCGGCACGAGCCAGATCTATGTGATGCCCGCAACCGGGGGCGAGGCGCGGCGGATCAGCTTCGGCCAGGGCCGCTATTCTACCCCCGTCTGGTCGCCGCGCGGCGATCTGATCGCGTTTACCAAATCCAATGCCGGGCGGTTCCATATCGGCGTCATGCGCATCGACGGGTCCGAGGAACGGCTGCTCACAGCCTCGTTCCTTGACGAAGGCCCGACTTGGGCGCCCAATGGCCGTGTGGTGATGTTCACGCGTGAGGCACAGGGCGGTGATCCGGCGCTCTTCTCGGTTGATATATCGGGCCGCAACCTGCGCCGGGTGCCGACCCCCGGCCCGGCCTCTGACCCGGCATGGGGCCCGCTTCTGCCCTGATCCCCTCTTTTCACAAGGAAAACAACGATGACACGGACAACGACCCTTCTGATGGCCCTCTCTGTGGTGGCTTTGGCCGCTTGTAACAACCCGCGCGGGGGCGGCATGTTTGGCGGCGGCGGTGCAGATGGCTTTGGCGGCGCAGGCGGCATGGGCGGCGGCTTCAATGATGGCGGCATCTCGTCCATGGCGTTGGGCGACCCCAATGACCCACGCTCGATCGCGCATTTCCAGCAGCGGATCGGGGATCGGGTGTTCTTCACCACCGACAGTTCAAGCCTGACCAGCGAAGGGCGCATGACGCTCGATGGCCAGGCGCGCTGGCTGAATGCCAACCCGCAATTCGCCATCCTGATCGAAGGCCATGCCGATGAACGCGGCACGCGCGAATATAACGTGGCGCTTGGGGCCACGCGGGCGAACACGATCCAGCAATATCTGGTGTCCCAAGGGGTCAGCCCGCAGCGGCTGCGGACTGTCAGCTATGGCAAGGAACGCCCCGTCGAGGCCTGCGCCGAACAGCGCTGCTGGGACGTGAACCGGCGCGGTGTGACCACCATTTCCGGCATGATGTAAGGGGCGGGCCCATGCGTTACCTGCTTGTTGCAAGCTTGGTCTGGGGCCTGAGCGGCCCCGGCGTTCAGGCGCAGACCGACAGCCTTGGGCAATTGCGCGCGGAACTTGGCGTCGTGTCCGGGCAGGTGGCGGAGTTGGCCGCGCAAATGTCCTCGGGCGCGGTACCAGTGCCGCAAGCCCTGTCAGGCGAGGCGTTTGACCAGATCGAGCGGCTGCGCGCCCAGATCACCGCGCTGACTGCACGGACCGAGGCGCTGGAATTCCAGTTGCGCCGGGTGATTGACGAAGCGTCGAACCGCATCGGCGATATGGAATTTCGACTGACCGAACTCGAAGGCGGCGATGTCAGTGCGCTGGGGGCCCCGCGCCCCTTGGGCGGCGTTCTGCCTGCCCCTGCGGCAAACGCCCCGGCCCTGCCACAGGCTGGCGCCGAAGCCCCCCAGCTTGCGGCGGGCGAGCAGGCTGCCTTTGACACCGCGCGCGCCCAGTTGGAAGGGGGCGATGTGGCGGGCGGGATCGCGGCGATGGATATGTTCCTGCAAACCTATCCCGGCACGCCCCTTGGAGCGCAGGCCAGTGCGCTTCTGGCCCGCGCGCAAAGCAGCACCGGGCAAGACAGTGATGCCGCGCGCACGTGGCTGAACCTGTACCTGTCCGCCCCCGAAGGTGACAGCGCGCCGCTCGCGCTGCTGGAACTGGGCGAGGCTTTGGGACGCCTGCAACAAGTGGCCGAAGCCTGCGTGATGTTCGACGAACTTCTGATGCGCTTCCCGACTGCCCCACAAACCGAGGCCGCCTTTGCCGCGAAAGCCCGCCTGACCTGCCAATGAGCGACCCTGTCGCCGGTTTCGCTGCTGCCATGGCCCGAATTGCGCCCGCCGGGGCGCTGGGTTTGGCTGTGTCGGGCGGCGGCGATTCGATGGCGCTGTTGCATTTGGCCTGTAACTGGGCGCGCACGCAGGGCCGGACGCTGTCGGTCGCCACAGTCGATCATGGGCTGCGCGAGGGATCAAGGCTGGAAGCCGCCATGGTTGCCCAAGTCTGTGCGGGGTTGGGCCTGCCCCATACCATCTTGCACTGGTACGGCTGGCAGGGTCGCGGCAATCTGCAAGAGGCTGCGCGCGAAGGTCGGCTTGGACTGTTGGCCGATTGGGCGCACAGGCAGGAACTTGCCGCCGTGGCGTTGGGCCATACGCGCGATGATCAGGCGGAAACGCTGCTGCTCAGGCTCGCACGCGGCTCGGGGGTCGAGGGGCTTGCCGCCATGCGAGACGCAGAGCCGCATCATGGCGCGCTCTGGCTGCGGCCATTGCTCGGGGAAAGCCGCGAGGCCTTGCGCGCCTATTTGCGCCTGCAGGGGGTGGCATGGGTGGATGACCCCAGCAACGACAATCCCGCCTTTGAACGGGTGAAGGCGCGTCAGGCCTTGGCTGCCTTGGCGGGTCTGGGGATCGAGGCCGAAGGTCTGGCGCAAACCGCCGCGCGCCTGCGCCTTGCGCGCGACAGCCTGCATTGGGCCGCCGAACGCGCGGTGCGCGATCTGGCGCAGATGGATCGCGGCTGCGTGGTGATTGACCGAGCGGGGCTGGACGCGCTGCCCCCGGACATGGCGCGGCGCATCGTCGCCGCGGCCTTGTGCCATGTGTCAAGCCAAACCCACCGCCCGCGCCTGTCCGCGCTGATCGCGGCGCTCCATGCCGAGCGCGCAACGCTGCACGGGTGCTTGCTCGCGACCCGTAAAGGCACGCTGCGCATCAGCCGCGAATACCAGGCTGTGGCAAACCTGCGTGTGCCACTCGGCCAGCCATGGGACCAACGGTGGCAAATGACCCCTCCTGCGGGGATCGACGTCAATGGGCTGGACATTGGCGCGCTTGGGCCAAAGGGCCTGGACCTGTGCAAAGATGCGCGCGCAACGGGCCTGCCCCGCACCACGCTGCTCGCCAGCCCGGCTATCTGGCAAGATGCGCGACTGATCGCCGCGCCCATGGCAGGTTTTGGCGCCGATTGGCAGGCAAGTGTCAACTTCCTGCGACAAGATTTCTTTTCCAAAGCCCTTTCGCATTGATTGCAGCCCCGCAATCCCTATGTAACACTCAATCAAGCGCGGGGCAGTATCTCATTCCCCGACCGATCAGAGGAGAGGCCCTTGGGCAACGCACGCAATTTCGCCTTCTGGATCGTTCTGTTTGTGCTGATGATCATGCTGTTCAATATGTTCAGCAATTCGCAAAGCACCAGTTCGGCCCGCACGGTCAGCTATTCCGACTTCATCACCCGCGTTGACAGTGGCGCTGTGGGGCGCGTGACCATTGATGGCGAACGCATTGTCTTTGCCGGGCGCGATGGTCAGCAATACACCACCATACGGCCCGACGATCCGTCGCTGACAGAGCGTTTGCTCAACGCGAATGTCCTGGTGGAAGCGCGCGCGCAACAGCAATCGGGCTTCATGTCCACGATCATGTTGTGGCTGCCTTTCCTGCTGTTGATCGGAGTCTGGATTTATTTCATGAACCGGATGCAGGGCGGCGGGCGCGGTGGCGCGATGGGTTTTGGCAAGTCGAAGGCCAAACTGCTGACCGAGAAGCATGGTCGTGTGACATTTGACGATGTGGCGGGCATTGACGAGGCCAAGGACGAGCTTGAAGAAATCGTTGAATTCCTGCGCAACCCGCAGAAATTCAGCCGCCTTGGCGGAAAGATCCCGAAAGGCGCGCTTCTGGTGGGCCCTCCAGGCACAGGAAAGACGCTGCTTGCTCGCGCGATCGCGGGCGAAGCGGGGGTGCCGTTCTTCACCATCTCTGGCTCCGACTTCGTGGAAATGTTCGTGGGCGTGGGCGCAAGCCGCGTGCGCGACATGTTCGAGCAGGCCAAGAAAAACGCGCCGTGCATCGTGTTCATCGATGAAATCGACGCTGTGGGCCGGTCCCGCGGCGTGGGCTATGGGGGCGGCAATGATGAGCGCGAACAGACCTTGAACCAGCTTCTCGTGGAAATGGACGGGTTTGAGGCCAATGAAGGGATCATCATCGTTGCGGCGACGAACCGCCCCGATGTGCTTGACCCTGCGCTGCTGCGTCCAGGCCGCTTTGACCGTCAGGTGCAGGTGCCCAACCCCGACATCAAAGGCCGTGAGCGTATCTTGGGCGTCCATGCCCGCAAAGTGCCGCTGGGGCCGAATGTGGACCTGCGCATCATTGCGCGCGGGACGCCGGGCTTCTCTGGGGCCGATCTGGCCAACCTTGTGAACGAAGCCGCTCTGATGGCCGCCCGCTCCAATCGTCGTTTCGTCACGATGGAGGATTTCGAATCCGCCAAGGACAAAGTGATGATGGGGGCCGAGCGCCGCTCTATGGTGATGTCGGAAAGCGAAAAGAAGCTGACGGCGTATCACGAGGCGGGACACGCTGTTGTTGGCATGCATGTGCCGGAACATGACCCGATCCACAAGGCGACGATCATCCCGCGTGGGCGTGCTCTGGGTCTGGTTCTGTCGCTGCCCGAACGCGACCAACTCTCGGTCAGCTATCGGAAATACAAGTCCAAGATCGCCATGGCGATGGGTGGACGTGTCGCGGAAGAACTGGTTTTCGGGCAGGATGCTGTGACATCCGGCGCAGCAAGTGACATCCAGCAGGTGACCCGAATCGCCCGCGCCATGGTGACGCAGTTCGGCTTTGACCCGGAACTCGGCTATGTCGATTATGCCAATGAGCAGCAAAGCTATCTGGGCAATTACGGCGGTGGGTCTAACCACTCCGCGATGACCCAAAAGATGATCGACGACAAAGTGCGTGACTTGGTGCAGGAAGGCTACGATACGGCCAAGCGCATCCTGACTGAACAGCGCGACCAGTTGGAAAACCTCGCACTGGGGCTTTTGGAATATGAAACACTGACCGGGCCGGAAATCGGGCGCGTCATGCGCGGCGAACCCATCCGCGAAGGCAAGGACGATGCCGACACACCGCCATCAGGTGGCACCCCGTCGCTGGTCGCTGTGCCCAAAACGCGCGGTCGTAAGCGTGGCGAGGATGATGGCGGGATGACGCCGGAACCGTCAGTTTAACCAATTTCACACCGATCAAAGGCCCCGGACAAATGCCGGGGCCTTTTTCGATGGAGCACCTATGCCTGCCCTGAAAGCCACCGACCACCGTGCCGAAATTGTCTGGCTTGGGCATGTGGCAGACCGAAAGGCAGCGCTTGCCAGCACGGCGCGCGCCTGTCTGCACTTGCACTTCACAGGCCCGAAGGACGAAGCCCATGGCGGCCTGACCCGCCCCGCCTGTTCGCGCGTGAAGGCGCTTTACCCACGCAACACATCCATCCGAAACACGCGGCAGCTTTCAATCCTGTCGGCCGAGGAGCTCGCCCTGATCGCGCGTGATATGGGGCTTGATGCGCTTGACCCGGCCCTCCTGGGCGCGACCATCGTCCTGCAAGGGCTGCCCGATTTCAGCCATATCCCCCCAAGCGCGCGGCTCCTTGCGCCCAGCCGGGCCTGTGTGACGGTCGACATGGAAAACCGCCCCTGCACCCTGCCCGCCCGTACGATCGAGGCAACTCATCCCGGCTTTGGGGCGCGCTTCAAGGCGGCGGCAAAAGGGCGGCGCGGCGTAACCGCGTGGGTGGAGGCAGAGGGCACCCTGACCCTAGGCGACCGCCTGCGGCTGTTCATCCCCGACCAGCGGCCTTGGACAGGCTGATCACGCGCCCAGCGCGCGCGGGCGCGGCCCCCCTGTGGCCCAATCAAGCAATTCGACCGTATGGACCACAGGCACCTGCGTGCCCGATCCGATCTGCATCATGCAGCCGATATTGCCTGCCGCGATCACATCCGGGTTCTTGGCTTCCAGCGTCGCCACCTTGCGTGCCTTCAACTGCCCCGAGATTTCGGGTTGCATCAGGTTATACGTCCCCGCCGACCCACAGCACAAATGGCTGTCCGCCGGTTCCACCACATCAAAGCCCGCGCGTTTCAGCAAATCCTTGGGCGTGGTCTTGATCTGTTGGCCATGTTGCAGCGAACAGGCCGCGTGATAGGCCACGCGCAGACCCTGCTTCGCACCCGCAGGCAGGCCGAGTTTCTGGATCACTTCGGACACGTCCTTGGCTATCGCGGCGACCGCCGCCGCTTCCTTGGCCAAGGGTTCCGTGCGGAACATATGGCCGTAATCCTTGACCGTTGTGCCGCAACCGCTGGTGTTGATGACAATCGCATCCAGCCCCGCGCCTTGCATTTCCGCCCACCATGCGCGGATATTGCGCGCGGCGGTGGCGTGGCTTTCCTGCGTCTTGCCCATATGGTGCGTCAGCGCCCCGCAGCAGCCTTGACCCTGCGCGATCACCACTTCGGCCCCCAAGCGCCGCAGCAAGCGAATGGTCGCATCATTGATATCGGTGTTCAGCGCCCTCTGCGCGCAGCCCGTCATCAGCGCGACGCGCATCTTGCGCAGACCAATCGCAGGAAAAACCTGTGGGTCGTCATTGCGGCTGACAGGGGGGATTTGCTTGGGTGCCATGGCAAGCATTGCGCGCAGCCGCGCATCGGGCATCAGGAACGCAAAGGGCTTGGCGACCTTCGCCCCCAGCAGCGCCAACCGGAAGCGCATCGGATAAGGCAGGATTTGCGCGAGCGTCCAGCGCAGCACGCGCTCGAACAGGGGGCGCTTATAGGTCTGCTCGATATATTCGCGCGCATGGTCAACCAGATGCATGTAATGCACACCCGACGGACAGGTGCTCATACAGGCCAGACAGGACAGGCAGCGATCGACATGCTTGACGGTCTTTTCATCGGCCGGACGGCCCTTTTCGAGCATGTCCTTGATCAGGTAAATCCGTCCGCGCGGGCTGTCGAGCTCATCCCCAAGCACAGCATAAGTCGGACAAGTCGCTGTGCAGAAGCCGCAATGCACACAGGTGCGCAGCACTTCGTTCGAGCGCTGGATGGCAGGGTCGCGCAGTTGCTCTGGGCTGAAGGTGGTTTGCATCGGTCTATCCCATCAGGCCGGGGTTCAGAACCCCGCGCGGATCAAATTGCGCGCGCAGGCCCTGCGACAGGGTGGCCACTGGCGCGGGTTCGGGGTGGAAAACAGGCAGGGCTGCGCGCGTGGCCTGCGCGCCGCGGATCAGGGTCGCGTGACCGGGGGCCTGCATCAAGGCGCGCAGGTTCTGCCCCTCGGGCGCAAGCGCCCAGATCAGCCCGCCGCCCCAATCAAGCTGCACAGGGCACTCCAAAGCCGCCACCACCCGCGGCGCGTCTGACGGCTTGACCGAGATGCGCCAGACATCGCCCGTCTGCTCGGCAAAGGCTGCCACATCGCGGATACCGTGCCAAAGCGCGGTCGAGGCCGAAGCCTCCAGCACGCCCCACGCGCCCCCCAAGACACGCTGCAATTCGCCCAAGCGATAGGCGACCGATTGCGCGAAGCCTTCGATCCGCAGCGCCACACGCCCATCCACAAGCCGCGCAGAGCCGTTGACCTCAAAGGGCGTGCCAAGCGCGCGCGACATCAGGTCCACCGCCGCACTCACCTCCAGCATGTCTGACAGCAGCGTGGCTTGCGCTTCCGGCACAGGCAGCAGCTTGAAACTGACTTCGGTCAACACGCCCAAAGTCCCCCAAGACCCCGCCATCAGCTTGACCAGATCATAGCCTGTGACATTCTTCATCACGCGCCCGCCATTGCTGATCACAGCGCCGCGCCCATCGACGAAGCGCACCCCGATCAGACTGTCGCGGCACGCCCCCGCTTGCACACGGCGCGGGCCAGAGGCATTGGCGGCCACCATGCCCCCAAGCGTCGGCTCGCCTGACAGCCCCAAAAGCGCGCGCATATCCATCGGCTCAAAGGGTAGGCGCTGGTTTTCGGCGGCCAAGGCGGCCTCCACCTGCGCCAGCGGCGTGCCCGCGCGGGCCACCAGTGTCAGCGCGCCCGGCTCATAAAGCGTTATGCCCGACAGGCCGCCCGTTTCCAGAACCTCACCCAGCACAGGCCGCCCCACCGCCCGCGTGCCGCCACCGCGCACGACCAGCGGGCCGTTCGCGGCACGCACCATATCCGAAAGCTCGGCCTCACTCACAGGGCGCATGTGCTTTCCCTTCCCAAACTGACTTTATCTTGCCCAAAATACTCTGGGGGTGAATGGGCCGCAGGCCCAGAGGGGGCAAAGCCCCCTTATGCCGCCCGCCGCGTCGCACTGACCGAGAGCGGAAAGACCTTCGCAGGGTTCAGCAGCCAGCGCGGATCGAACACATCCTTGACCCGCATCTGCGCTTCCAAGTCAGCGGGTGTGAACTGCACTGACATCAAGTCGCGCTTCTCGATCCCGACCCCATGCTCGCCGGTCAGACAGCCGCCCACTTCGACACAAAGCTTCAGGATTTCCGCGCCGAACGCCTCGCATTTTTCCAGATCGCCGGGCTTGTTGGCGTCAAACAGGATCAGCGGGTGCATGTTGCCATCGCCCGCATGAAACACATTCGCCACATCGAGGCCAAATTCCCGGCTCATCTCGCCAATCCGGCGCAGCACCAAGGGCAGGCTGGAAACCGGGATCGTCCCATCCAGACACATGTAATCATTGATCTGCCCCATCGCCCCAAAGGCCGATTTTCGCCCGAGCCAGATTTTCTTGCTCTCTTCTTCCGACTGGCTTTCGCGCAGTTCCACCGGGTTGTGGCGCCGCGCGATGTGCTTGATCAGGCCAAGCTGTTCGTCAATCTCGGCGTCAGACCCCTCAACCTCGACGATCAGAAGCGCCTCGCAATCGGGATAGCCCGCTTTGGCGAAATCCTCGCACGCGCGGATGCAGGGGCGGTCCATGAATTCGATGGCCACAGGCAGAATGCCCGCCTTGATGATGTCGCTCACGCATTCGCCCGCGACTTCGTTCGCGTCAAAGCCCATCAGCACAGGCCGCGCGCCTTCGGGTTTGGGCAGGATGCGCAGCGTTGCTTCGGTCACAACGCCCAACTGCCCTTCGGACCCGCAAATGACCCCAAGCAAATCGAGGCCCGCCGGGTCCATATGTGCGCCGCCAATTTCAACCACCGAGCCATCCATCAGCACCAGCGTGACGCCCAGCAGGTTGTTGGTCGTCACCCCATATTTCAGGCAATGCGCCCCCCCGGAATTCATCGCGATATTGCCTGCAATCGCACAGGCCAACTGGCTACTAGGGTCCGGCGCATAGAAAAATCCGTCGCTTTCGACAGCCCCGGTCACGGACAGATTGGTGCGGCCCGCTTGGACACGGATGTAGCGATCCGCGTAATTCACTTCCAGCACATCGCGCAACCGCGCGACCCCGATGATGACCGAATCCGCTGTGGGCAGCGCGCCCCCCGCGAGCGAGGTGCCCGATCCACGCGGGACAACTGGCACGCCTTCCTCAAAGCAGATGCGCAGGATGGCCGCGACCTCCGCGGTGCTGGATGGCAACGTCACGGCAAGCGGCACGCAGCGATAGGCCGTCAGCGCGTCGCATTCATAGGCGCGGCGCTCGGCTTCGTCCGTGATCAGCGCCTCCGCAGGAAGGACTTCAGACAGGCGGGTGTGGATGCGCGCGGCCTTGGCCAGCACTGTCGGATTAGGCTGTGGCAATTCCATGCGCGGCTCCTCCCTGCAAGAATTGGTAAAAAGATATTACCAATTTTCGCGAAAAGCAAGCGCCAATGTTACAAAAGCTTTTGCATCAACACCAGATCGTGCCAGCGCCCGAATTTCCAACCCACTTGCGGCAATGTGCCGACATGGACATAGCCCAGATGGGCGTGAAATTGGATGCTGCTTTGGTTAGAGCCCGTAATCCCGGCGACCATCACGTGAACGCCGCGCGCGCGGGCATGATCCTCTAGCGCGGCCATCAGCGCGCGCCCTACCCCTTTGCCACGGGCCCAATCAGACAAGTTGATCGTATGCTCCATGCTGCGCGCATAACCAAGGCCACCCCGAAACTGGGAATAGGTCGCAAAGCCCAGGATGTCGCCCTGTTCTTCGGCGACAAGGAATGCCCATCCCGCCGCTTGGCGGTCGTTGATCATCGCAGCCTGTTCGGCGCTCGAGCGTTCCTGGGGGTTGAAGGTAATCACACTGTTCCGAATGATCGGGTTCCAAATCGTGCAGATCGCGTCGGCATCAGCGGGCGTTGCGTCGCGGATGATCAGGGACATCGGGTATCAGGCGCTGGCCTGCTGCGCAGCCTCTGCCGCGGCTTCGACCGCCAGCAGGATCGAGGCATGGCGGTTGCGATAGTCCCGCGCCGGGGTCAACACTTCGTAGCCATGGAACGGCGCAGCAGGCACAGGCGCGCCTTCGGTCAGCATGGCGCGCAACTCGCGCGCGGCCTGCGCCAATTCCGCTGCACTGCGCCCGATCACCACTTGGCCCAACACCGCTGCCGCAGCCTGCCCCAACGCGCAGGCCTTCACATCCTGCGCAAAACGGCTGACGCGACCGTCGGTCACATCCAGATCGACCGTCACTTGCGACCCACAGAGCGGCGAGCGGCGCTTGACACTGGCTTGCGGCGCATCCAGCCGCCCCAGATGCGGCACATCGGCGGCCAGCGCCAGAATGCGCGCGGAATAGAGCTTGATCAGGTCAGTTGCATCGCTCACAGGCTTTTCCTTCGCAGCGTTTAGGGCTAGTCAGGCCACACCCCGCCTTAGGACATAGTGCATGACATTCGATCCGCAAAGCCTGACTTATGACAAATATGGCCTGATCCCCGCCATCGCGCAGGACCATGCGACCGGCGAGGTGCTGATGATGGCGTGGATGAATGCCGAAAGTGTGGCGCGCACTTTGGAAACGGGGCGCGTCACCTATTGGTCGCGCTCGCGCCAAAGCTTCTGGGTAAAGGGCGAAACATCGGGCCATGTGCAAAAACTGGTCGATTTTCGCGTGGATTGCGACCGCGACTGCCTGCTTGTGCTGGTGGATCAGACGGGGCCTGCCTGCCACACGCACAGGCGGTCGTGCTTCTACACGGCCATCCGCGACGGGGCCGAGGTCGAGTTGATGGCCCCGCTCACAGACCGATCATAGCCCGAATATCCGCGGGGGACGCCCCTTGCGCGCGGTACAGCGCAAGCGCGCGCGCGTCGTCGCGCTTGGCCAGCCGCTTTCCCTGCGCATCGCGGATCAGGTCGTGATGCCAATAGCTTGGCGTAGGAAGTTCAAGCAAAGCTTGAAGCACGACATGAATTGCAGTGGCGTCGAACAGGTCCACCCCTCGCGTGACCTCGGTCACGCCCTGGGCAGCGTCATCGATCACGACGGACAGGTGATAACTGGTGCCCATATCACGCCGGGCGAGCACCACATCGCCCACATGGCGCACCATCCAATCCGGGTCGAGCACATGAACACCGTCGCGCAAGGGACCGTTTTCTTGGAACTTTAGCGCGCTTGTTAGCGCCATCGCGCGCCCCATATCGAGCCGCAGCACACCGTCCCCCACAGGTCGCCCGCGACAGGTTCCGGGATAAATCAGCCCATCCGGCCCCACAGGCACCCCTTCTTGCGGCGCGCTGAGTGCCGCGCGGATATCGCCGCGCGTGCAAGTGCAGGAATAAAGCACGCCCATCGCGGCCAGACGCGCCAACGCAGCTTGGTAGGCCCCGAGCCGCTCGGATTGACGCAGGACGGGCAATTCCCAAGTCAAACCAAGCCAGTGCAGGTCGTCGTAAATCTGCGCCTCAAAAGCCTGCGTGCAGCGGGCGCGGTCAATATCTTCGATCCGCAGCAAGAACCGATCCCCGCGCGCAGCAGCGATCAGAGCGGCATAAGCATGGCCCAAATGCAGCGGGCCAGTGGGCGACGGCGCGAACCGGGTGACGCGCGTCACGCGGCGTCGCGCTGTTGCGTGGCAAGCCAGCCTGTGAACGCCGCTTTCGCGCGGTCCGTATAGCCCTTGTAGCGGTCCTTGCGCCCGCGACGGCCCGCTTTGGCGTCAATGGGCGGGAACAGGCCAAAATTGACATTCATCGGCTGGAAGGTCTTCGCATCCGCATCGCCCGTGATATGGGCCACGAGCGCCCCCATCGCCGTTTCGCGCGGGGGCGCGGCCAGTCTGCGCCCAGTCATCTCGGCAGCGGCAAGACGGCCAGCAAGCAGACCCATGGCGGCCGATTCCACATACCCTTCGACCCCCGTGATCTGGCCCGCAAAGCGCAAATGCGGCGCGGATTTCAGCCGCAACTGAGCGTCCAGAAGCGTGGGGCTATTGAGGAACGTGTTGCGATGAATACCGCCAAGGCGGGCAAAAGATGCCTCCTCCAACCCCGGAATCATTCGGAAAACAGAGGTTTGCGCGCCATACTTCATCTTGGTCTGAAAACCCACGATATTGTAGAGCGTGCCCAACGCATTGTCGCGGCGCAATTGCACGACCGCATAGGGCTTCACATCCGAATGCGGGTTTGTCAGGCCCACAGGCTTCATCGGCCCGTGGCGCAGCGTTTCGCGGCCACGCTCGGCCATCACCTCGATGGGCAGGCAGCCGTCGAAATAGCCGGCGGTTTCGCCCTCGTGGAACTGGGTCTTGTCGGCGGCCAGAAGCGCGTCGATGAAGGCCTCATACTGGTCCTTGGTCATCGGGCAGTTCAGATAGGCCTTTTGCTCGGCCTCGGTCTCGCCTTTGTCATAGCGGGACTGGAACCACGCTTTCGACAAATCCACAGAGTCGAAATAGACAATCGGCGCTATGGCGTCGAAAAAGGCGAGCGCCTCTGCCCCAGTCTGCGCGCGGATCGCTTCGGCCAAGGCCCCCGAGGTCAGCGGCCCTGTCGCCACGATCCAGTGGCCGTGATCGGGCAGCGCCGTGACCTCGCCCCGGTCGAGCGAAATGAGCGGATGGCTGAGCAGCTTTTCCGTCACAGCCTGTGCGAACGCGTCCCGGTCCACCGCCAGCGCGCCGCCCGCGGGCAGCGCGTGGCGATCCGCCATCGCCATGATCAGCCCCCCCGCCGCGCGCATTTCCCAATGCAAGAGACCAACTGCATTCTGTTCGTCATCGTCCGAGCGGAAGGAATTGGAACAGACCATTTCTGCAAGGAAATCCGTCTGATGCGCGAAAGTGCCGGTTAGCGGGCGCATTTCGTGGATGACCACGCGCACGCCCCTCTGCGCTGCCTGCCACGCCGCTTCAGACCCGGCCATGCCGCCGCCGATGATGTGTAATTCGTCCATGAGGCGCCCCTTTTTGCCCCAGATAGCCCGTGGCGCGGGTTTTGGCAAATCCATGAAAAAAGCCGCCCCCTGGGGGGCGGCAGTCAGGGTCTGGGACAGGCAATGTCAGGGACCCGGCAGGCAGTCAGGCAAAAAGCGGCAGATGCAGGGTGGCAATGACCAAAATGGCCAGCGCGGCGGTGCCAAGGATGTCTTCGATCATCGCGCGGCGCTCGGAACGAGAAGAAAAGCGGAACATTTTGACCCCTCCATCTGTGATGTTAGAGGAATGTTCACATATGTTCTGTATTCGGTCAAGAACTTTTTGTGAACATCAGCCAACCGACAGGAGTTTGATGGCCTTGTCCTGCTCCATCAGCCACAGCGCCGTGCGCGCCGCCTTCCCGCGCGGGGATTCCATCTTGGGGTCTTGCGCGAGCAGGTTGCGTACATCGCGCTGCGCCATGGCCATCAGGCCCGCCTGGCGCTCCAGATCGCCCACGCGAAAGCGTGGCAAACCCGACTGCGTAGTGCCGATCAGATCGCCCGCGCCGCGAATGGCCAAATCCTCCTCGGCGATGCGGAACCCGTCTTCGGTATCGCGCATCAACTTCAGGCGACGAGAAGCCGTTTCGCCCAAAGGGGGTTCATACATCAGCACGCAGGTGGATGCCGCACTGCCGCGCCCTACACGCCCACGAAGTTGGTGCAGTTGCGCAAGGCCAAAGATATCCGCGCGTTCGATCACCATGATCGACGCATTGGGGACATTGACCCCTACCTCGATCACTGTTGTCGCAACAAGGATCGCGGTACGACCTGCGACGAAATCAGCCATGGCGGCATCCTTGTCTGCGGGGGGCATCTGGCCGTGAACCAGCCCTACCCGCTCGCCCAAGGCGGCACGCAAATGCTCGAACCGCGATTGCGCGGCGGTCAGGGACGTAAACTCGGATTCCTCGACCAACGGGCAAACCCAATAGGCCTGTCGCCCCTCTGCAATCGCCTTGTACAGATGTGCCACGACTTCGTCGATGCGCGCGGCGGAGACAAGCGCCGTCTGGACAGGCAAACGTCCGGGAGGCTTTTCATCCAGAATCGAGACATCCATATCGCCATATTGCGTCAGGGCAAGCGATCTGGGGATTGGTGTCGCCGTCATCACGAGCACATCGGCATTGGCCCCCTTGGCGGCCAAAGCGGCGCGCTGCGCGACACCGAAGCGGTGTTGCTCGTCGATGATGGCGAGCCTAAGGTCTTGAAAGGAGACACCTTTTTGGAACACAGCATGAGTGCCCACAAGGATGTGGGTCCGCCCGTCGGCAAGCGCCGACAGCTTGGCCGCGCGTTCAGACGACTTGTCGCGGCCTGTCAGAATTTCCAAGCCTATGCCCGCAAGCTCTGCCAATGGGCGCAAGCTTTCCAGATGCTGACGCGCGAGTATCTCTGTGGGCGCCATCATCACGCCCTGCCCGCCGGCCTCGACTGCGATCAAGAGCGCCATGAAGGCAACCAGCGTCTTGCCCGCGCCGACATCGCCTTGCAGCAGCCGATTCATCCGCTGCGGCGCGGCCATATCGGCGGCGATTTCAGAAATTGCGCGGGTCTGCGCATCTGTCAGCCTGTAGGGCAGCGCAGACAGCACGCGGTGTTGCAGTTTCCCCGTGGCAATGCTTTCGCGCCCTGGCTTGCGTCGCTCCCCCATCCGCGCGAGAGCGAGTGCCATCTGGTGTGTGAAAAACTCGTCATAGGCCAAGCGCTGGCGCGCGGGCGCGCTCAGGTCAGTATCGGCGAAAGTCTGCGGGGTATGGGCGGCCCTGACGGCCGCGCCCCACCCCGGCCAACCCTCGCGCGCCAAAAGAACCGGATCAATCCATTCGGGCAGGTCTGGGGTCATGGCCAGAGCCGATCGTATCGCGCGGGCGAGCAGTTTCTGCGTCAATCCCGCCGCCAGGCTATAGATGGGTTCCGCGGCAGGCAGCGTCGCGGTGTCCGCTTCGCGCAGGATATGATCAGGATGGACCATCTGCGCGATCCCGTCGAACAATTCGACTTTACCCGACACAATTCGTTTTTGCCCAGTCGGCAACAGCTTTTGCAGATAGTCCCCACGGGCCTGAAAAAAAACGAGTTGAAATTCCGTCGTGCTGTCGCGCACTTGCACACGGTAAGGCCGCCCGCGCGTGCGCGGGGGCATATGAGCCGCAATCGTGACAGTCACAGTCGCTGTGGCTGGATAGTCGAGGCCCCGGATCGTATCGCGCAGCAGTCGCTCGATGATGGCGTGAGGCAGGTGAAACAGCAGGTCTCGGGGGGTGCGAACGGCGATTGCTTCAAACAAACGAGCGGTTTTGGAACCCACCCCATCAAGCGTTTCCAGGCCCGCGAAAAGCGGCCAAAGCACTTCAGGCCGACCACCCATCGGTTAGCTGCCCGCAATCATGGCAAGCCAAGCGTCCTCATCCAACACAGTTACACCAAGTTCGGCGGCCTTGGCGGCTTTGGACCCCGCACCTGGTCCGGCAATCAGGAAATCAGTGCGCGCAGAAACCGAGCCAGCCACCTTCGCCCCCAAAGCTTCGGCGCGTGCCTTGGCCTCTGCGCGGGTCATGCGTTCCAGTGTGCCCGTGAAAACAACTGTCTTGCCTGCAACCGGGCTTTCGGCCGCAGGCGGTGTTGCCGGCGTAATCATCAAGACAGAGGCCAACGCGTCAATCTCTTCACCTTCTGCGACAAAGGCTGCGACCAGGGATGTTGCCATGACCGCACCCACCCCGTCGATCGACAATAGTTCGGCCCATGCCTGCCCGGACGGATCCTGCGCCGCTGTCATTGCTGCCCGAAAGTTTGGCCAAGTGATGTAATGCAAGGCCAGCACGCCCGCACTGGTTTCGCCGACATGACGGATACCAAGTGCGTAAAGGAAACGTGCGAGGGGTATGGTCCGCCGCTCGGCAATGGCCGCAAAAAGGTTAGACGCCGACTTCTCGCCCCAACCCGAGCGATTGCGCAACCGCGCCAGATTGTTGGCATCCCGCGCCTCGAGCGAGAAGATGTCGGTGGGCCTGCGCACGGGCAGCAAGTCGTCTGTGTAAAACATCTCGACCTGCTTTGCCCCAAATCCTTCGATATCGAAGGCACCGCGGCCAACAAAATGCTTCAGTCTTTCAACAGCTTGTGCCGGGCAGATCATGCCTCCCGTACAGCGGCGCACTGAATCGCCCGGATCGCGCAGGGCGGGACTGCGGCATTCGGGGCAATAGTCTGGCATGACAAAGGGCGCTGTATCGGAGGGACGGCGCGAGACATCTACATCGCGGATCTTCGGGATTACATCGCCCGCGCGGTAGATCTCAACCCAGTCGCCGACACGGATGTCACGCCCTTCGCGGATCGGGTTGCCGCGAGAATCGCGCCCGGCAATGTAGTCCTCGTTGTGCAGCGTTGCATTTGACACCACAACACCCCCGACTGTAACGGGAGCAAGCCGCGCAACCGGTGACAGAGCCCCGGTGCGCCCCACCTGGATTTCGATGGCTTCCAACTGTGTCCAAGCGGTTTGAGCGGGAAATTTATGCGCAATGGCCCATCGCGGTGTCGTTGAACGCAAGCCGAGGCGGTCCTGCAGCGCAAGGTCGTTGACCTTATAAACAACGCCATCAATGTCGTATCCCAGCCCCGCGCGCTGTTTTTCAATTGTGGCGTAATGTGCAAGCAAATCTGCTTGCGTGTCACACAAAGCCATCAACGGGTTTGTCGCGAAGCCAAGCTGAGACAAACGCGCGACCGCTTCTGCTTGGGTTTGAGCTAAAGGGGCGGACGTTTCACCCCATGCATAGGCAAAGAACCGCAAGGGACGGGTACGGGTGATCGAGGCGTCAAGCTGGCGCAGGGAACCGGCTGCGGCATTGCGCGGATTGGCGAAGGATTTGGCACCAGCGCCGCGCGCGCTTGCATTCAGCGCAGCGAAGTCGGCATGTGACATGTAAACCTCGCCACGCACCTCCAGCAGGTCGGGGGCGCCCGACAGGCGCGACGGTATGTCACTAATCGTTCGTGCGTTTGGAGTCACATCCTCGCCGGTCTCGCCATCGCCCCGAGTTGCAGCATGAACCAACACGCCGCGCTCGTAACGCAAAGAGAGCGACAGGCCGTCGATCTTGGGTTCTGCGGTGAAGGCGAGCGGGGCTGTATCTGCCAATCCCAAGAAACGCCGGATGCCTGACACAAAATCTGCGACATCTTCAGCTGAAAACGCATTGGCGAGCGAGAGCATCCGACGCGCGTGCCGTATCTTGCCAAATCCCCCAGCCACTTGTGCACCAATTTGCGTCGAGGGACTATCGGGGCGCATCAGGTCCGGAAAGCGGGCCTCAATCGCGGAGTTGCGTGCCTTGAGTGCGTCGAAATCCGCATCCGACAGAAATGGCGCATCGTCGCGGTGATAAGCCAGATTGGCTTGCGCGAGCAGCTCGGCCAGTCGCGCAAGTTCCAGTCGCGCCTGCTGTGTGTCAAGTGCGGCGACCGGGATTTCGTCGGTTGCGGATAGCGTCATTGGCAAGCCCCTGTCAAACCCTGCGCCCTAGCGCTGTGATAGGGCGCAGTGCAGGTCAGGTCCAGTCCCGTCGCCGTTTCAGGCGGTCAAGCGCTAAGCGCCTTTGGGCGCGCGGGCATGGCAACAGCGACAGGATCGCGCAGCACATAGCCCCGCCCCCAGACAGTTTCGATGAAATTCTGTCCCTCGGTCGCTTCAGCAAGCTTTTTGCGCAGTTTGCAAATGAACACGTCGATGATCTTGAGTTCCGGCTCGTCCATGCCCCCATATAGATGGTTGAGGAACATTTCCTTGGTAAGCGTCGTCCCCTTGCGCAGCGACAGAAGTTCCAACATCTGGTATTCCTTGCCCGTCAGATGGACAACTCTCCCGTCCACATCGACTGTCTTGGCATCCAGGTTGACTGTCAGCGGCCCCGTGCGAATCACCGATTGTGCATGACCTTGGCTGCGCCGGATAATGGCATGGATACGCGCGACCAGTTCTTCGCGATGGAACGGTTTGGTCAGATAATCATCAGCACCGACGCCAAAGCTGCGCAGCTTGGTATCCGTATCCGTTTCCCCGGTCAAAACCAGCACGGGTGTGTCAATGCGGGCAAGCCGTATATGGCGCAAAACGTCAAGACCACCCAGATCGGGCAGGTTCAGGTCGAGCAGGATCAGATCGTAATCATAGAGCTTGCTAAGTTCGATCGCGTCTTCGCCCAGATCGGTGCAATAGACGTTGAAATTTGAATGGGTCAGCATCAACTCGATGCTACGCGAGGTGGTGGGATCGTCTTCGACAAGCAATACGCGCATAAGATTCTCCTGAATCGCTGATTAGTTCAAAGTGGACGGAAATCGTTAATTCTCGGTTACCACGAACTTACCGCGCGATTAACAATCTATGGTTGCATCTTACGCTTGTCTATAGCGCTGAATACTCGTCACTTTCAGCGCATCCGTGCCATAGCGCGTAGCAGCATCAGTCCAGAGGTCGAATTCTTCATCTGATAGCGCATAGCGTTCAAGGGCGGCTTTGCGCGACAGCAGGCCGTGTTCGACGGCCGCAACGATCACCGCTTTGCGGCTGGCAACCCAGCGCGTCGTGTCGGCGGGGGGCAGGTCGGCGAGGGTCAAAACCCGGCCATCGGGGAGTGTAACGGCCCTTGGACCATCGACTTTTTTGATATACATAGCAGCCTCGTGCGGTTGTTCCCTAGGTGTCGATGCAAACACCATGCCGCAGCAGGATTAACTGGATGTATATCTCAGGCCTGTCCGCCCCTTGAGAATACAAAGCATTTTCTTATATTTGTTGCAGTCCATCCCCGAGGTCACGATGCCCTTCGATCCGCCGCTGAACTCTTTGGGCTTTGCCAAGCCCGCTTCTGAAACGCGCGTGGTCGTGGCCATGTCGGGGGGCGTGGACAGTTCCGTGGTTGCGGCGGAATTGGCCGCGCAAGGCTATGATGTGGTTGGGGTGACATTGCAGCTTTATGACCACGGCGCGGCCTTGGCCAAAAAGGGCGCCTGCTGTGCCGGGCGCGACATTCACGACGCGCGGCGGGTGGCCGAAGCGATGGGCTTCCCGCATTATGTTCTCGATTACGAAACACAGTTTCGCGATTCCGTAATCGATGAATTTGCCGAAGCCTATCTGGCCGGCGCGACGCCCGTGCCGTGCATCCGCTGCAATGAACGCGTGAAGTTCCGCGACCTGATGGAGACGGCGCGCGACCTGGGCGCGGATTGCATGGCGACAGGGCATTATATCCGGCGCGAGATGGGGCTGCGCGGGGCGGAATTGCATCGCGCGGCGGACCCTGTGCGGGATCAGAGTTATTTTCTGTTCACCACAACGCAAGAGCAGTTGGATTTCCTGCGCTTCCCCTTGGGCGGACTGGCGACGAAGGCCGAGACGCGCGCCTTGGCCGCGCGGCATGGGCTGGCTGTGGCCGACAAGCCCGACAGTCAGGACATCTGCTTCGTGCCCGATGGCGATTATGCCCGCGTGATCGAAAAGCTGCGCCCAGAGGCTGCCGCCCCCGGCGAGATTGTGGACATGGAAGGCCGGGTTCTGGGCACCCATGACGGGGTGATCCGCTACACGATCGGGCAGCGCAAAGGGCTGGGGATCGGGGGACTGTCGGAGCCTGTTTTTGTGGTGCGGCTGGACCCTGCGACGCGCCATGTCGTCGTGGGGCCGAAATCAGCTTTGGCGACGCGCTCGGTCCCTGTACGCGAAGTGAACTGGCTGGGCGATGCGCCCTTTGACTCGCGCCCGGAATGGCATCTGGATGTGAAGCTGCGCTCGACACGGCCACCTGCGCCCGCTGTGATCCGGCCGGTGGAGGGCGGGATGGCCGAGGTCGAGTTGCTCTCGCCCGAGCAGGGGGTGTCGCCTGGGCAGGCCTGTGTGTTCTATGATCCAGACAGCACACGGGTTTTCGGCGGCGGCTGGATTTGGAAAGGCAAGTAGGGGGCATTGGCCCACGGCCTTTTGCGGAAAGACAGGGGGGCGCTGCCGCCCAAGCCTTTTGCCGAAAGATAGGGGGGCGCTGCCCCCCAAGCCTTTTGCGGAAAGATAGGGGGGCGCTGCCCCCTCTGGCCCTTGCGGGCCATTCACCCCCCGGAGTATTTGGAGCAAGATAAAGAAGCCTCGGGGGGCAGTATGGAACGGGCACCATTGGTCATGTCCTGTGGCGATCCGTCCGGGATCGGGCCAGAACTTGCGCTGAAAGCGTGGCAGGCCCTGCGCGGGGCTGTTCCGTTCGTCTGGCTGGGCGACCCGCGCCACCTGCCGGGGGCCTTTGAGGTGGTGGACGGCGTGCATCTGGGCACGGGCGGGGCCATACCGGTTTTGCCTGTGGCTTTTGCGGCGCGGGCTGTTCCGGGCCAGCCGGACCCGGCAAATGCAGCGGGCGTGATTGACGCGATCCGGCGCGGCGTGGGGCTGGCGCAACGCGGTGCTGCGTCGGGGCTCGTGACATGTCCAATCAACAAGGCGGGGTTGAAGGGGGGCGCGGGGTTTGGTTTTCCGGGCCATACCGAGTATCTCGCGTATCTGGCCGGCGATGTGCCTGTTGTGATGATGCTGGCCTGTGATGCGCTTCGCGTGGTGCCGGTGACGATCCATATTCCGCTTGCGGATGTGCCGGGGGCTTTGACGCCGGGGGTGCTGGAGCAGGCGCTGCGCGTGACCCATGCCGCGATGATCCGCGATTTCGGCATCGCCGCGCCCCGGATTGCTGTGGCGGGGCTGAACCCCCATGCGGGCGAAAGCGGCACGATGGGGCTGGAGGATCGGGACGTGATCGCGCCGATGCTAGAGCGGCTGCGGGGCGAGGGGATGGACCTGACAGGCCCCCTGCCCGCCGACACGATGTTCCATGCAGGCGCGCGGGCGCGCTATGATGTGGCGGTCTGCATGTATCACGACCAGGCGCTGATCCCGATCAAAACTCTCGATTTCGCAGGCGGCGTGAATGTGACTTTGGGCCTGCCATTCGTACGCACCTCGCCCGATCATGGGACGGCTTATGACATTGCGGGGCGCGGCGTGGCGGACCCGTCGTCGCTGATCGCAGCGTGCCGGATGGCTTGGGATATGGTGGCGCGGCGATGATCGACAACCTGCCCCCCCTGCGCGAGGTGATCGCGGCGCATGACCTGCGCGCCAAGAAAAGCTTTGGGCAGAATTTCCTGCTGGACCTGAACCTGACCGCACGGATTGCGCGGGCCGCAGGCGATCTGTCGGACTGCGATGTGCTGGAAGTGGGGCCGGGTCCGGGCGGGCTGACGCGGGGCTTGCTCGCCATGGGGGCGCGGCGCGTGCTGGCCGTGGAGAAGGATGCGCGCTGCTTGCCCGCTTTGGCGCAGGTGGCCGCCGCCTATCCAGGGCGGCTGGACGTGGTGGAGGGCGATGCGCTGGACGTGGATGCGCTGGCACACCTGAGCGCGCCCATCAAGATCGTGGCGAACCTGCCCTACAATGTGGGCACCGAACTGCTGATCCGCTGGATGACCCCGCCTGTCTGGCCGCCTGTGTGGGACAGCCTGACGCTGATGTTTCAGCGCGAAGTGGCGGACAGGATCGTGGCAAAGCCGGGGTCAAAAGCTTACGGTCGGCTGGCGCTGATGGTGCAGTGGCGGGCCGATGCGCGGATCGTGCTGACGCTCCCCCCCGAGGCGTTCACGCCCGCGCCTAAGGTCAGTTCTGCCGTCGTGCACATCACGGCGCTGCCCGCGCCGCGCTTTCCGGCCGATGCGTGGGTGCTCGAGCGGGTGACGGCGGCGGCATTTGGCCAGCGGCGCAAGATGCTGCGGGCCAGTCTGCGGGGGCTGCATCCGGGCATCGAGGGGATGCTGATGGATGTCGGCATCCCCCCGACTGCGCGGGCCGAGGAAATCGGGCTCGAGGCATTTTGTGCGCTTGCACGGGCACTGCGGGAGGCGGGCTAACCCGCCCCCAAGCCGCGACCCGTGTCGATGGGAGGGTGGGCAGGTGGGCGACGCGGAGGAATTTCAGAAAAAGTTGACAGACTTTTTCGGTTCGAAATTGCGACCAACAAAAAAGAGGGCGGGTTAGCCCGCAGCCTCAGCCTTCTCGGCCAGATCCAGCCACTCGGTTTCGAGCGCATCGAGCTTGTCTTGCCGCTCGGTCAAAGCCTCGGTCGCCTTGCGGAACTTCACAGGCTCGCGCGCAAACAGGTCCGGATCGGCCAGCAATTCGGACAGCTTGGCAATCTCCGCTTCCAGCCTTGCGATTTCAGCGGGCAGCTTTTCCAACCTGTGGGCCTGCGCGAAACTCAGGCCGGGCTTGCGCGCGGTGGCTTTCGGCTCGGCGCCCTTGGCGCCCGCGCGCGGTGCCGCCGGTGTCCCGGTCAGATCGCTCGCAGGGCGCTGCGCCAGATAATCGCTCCAGCCGCCCGCATAGGCCGTCACCCGCCCCTGCCCTTCAAAGACCAGCGTGGTCGTGGCCACCCGGTCGATGAAATCGCGGTCATGGCTGACCAGCAGCACGGTCCCGTCAAATTCGCCCAGCAAATCCTGCAACAGATCGAGCGTTTCCACGTCCAGATCGTTCGTGGGTTCGTCCAGAACCAACAGATTGGACGGCTGCGCCATCAGCCGCGCGAGCAAGAGCCGCGCCTTTTCGCCCCCTGAAAGCGAGCGCACGGGCGCGCGCGCTTGCGCCTCGTCAAACAGGAAATCCTTCAGATACCCCACCACATGCCGCGCAACCCCCCGCACCATAACCTGATCGGCCTGCCCGGACACGCGCATCAGCGGATCGCCCGTCAGGTTTTCCCAGAGCGAGGCATCGGGGTCAAGCTGGGCCCGCGCCTGATCGAAAATCGCCGTTTCCAGATTGGTGCCGCGCCGGATCGTGCCGTTATCGGGCTCCTCCTGCCCTGTCAGCAGGCGCAGAAGCGTGGTCTTGCCCACGCCATTGGGCCCCACCAGCGCCACGCATTCGCCGCGCAACACGCGCAAGCTGAAATCCTTCAGGATCACGCGCGACCCGTAAGCCTTGTTCACGCGCTCGAGTTCCGCCACCATCTTGCCCGAGGGCGCGGCAGTTTCCAGCGCCATGGCGGCAGTCCCCTGCCGCTTGATTTGGCCTGCTCGCTCGGCGCGCAAGGCCGCAAGCGCGCGCACACGGCCCTGATTGCGCTTGCGCCGCGCGCTGATGCCTTCGACGGCCCAACGCGCTTCAGCCTTGATCTTGCGGTCGAGCTTGTGGCGCGCTTCATCCTCGGCGGCCCAGATCGTGTCGCGCCACTCCTCGAACCCGTCGAAACCCGCATCGCGCCTGCGCACTTGCCCGCGATCCACCCAGAGCGTCGCGCGGGTCAGCGCGCGCAGAAACGCGCGGTCATGGCTGATCAGCACGAAGCCCGCGCGCGTCTCGCGCAGGCGCGCTTCCAGCCAGCCAATGGCCTGAATGTCCAGATGGTTGGTGGGTTCATCAAGCAGCATGAGCTCCGGCGCCTCGGCCAGCAGCTTGGCCAAGGCCGCGCGCCGCCGCTCGCCGCCCGAGGCTTTGGCAGGGTCGAGCGCGGGGTCGAAATCAAGCCCCTCGGCGGCGATATCCAGCCGATACATTTCCGCCGGATCAAGCCGCTGCCCGGCATAATCGCCCAATGTGGCGAAACCTGCGAAATCGGGGGCCTGCTCCATATAGCCCACGCTCGTGCCGGGCGAGAGCACGCGCGCCCCGCGATCGGCTTCGGTCAGCCCCGCCATGACCTTCATCAGCGTGGATTTGCCCGATCCATTGCGCCCCACAAGCGCCACACGGTCGCCCGGCTGGATTACCAGATCCAGCCCGTCGAAAACCGGGTTGCCGCCGAAGGTCAGCGCGATGTCACTCAGTTGCAAAAGGGGTGTCTGGGCCATGCGCGCTCATATAGGGGCGCGCAGGCACAGGCGAAAGGGGAAAGTCGTGTATGCCACGCAGCACCGCCGCCAATGCGGCCAGACAACGCGGGTCGCTCACAGGCGGACAGGGCGCAGGCGCGCGCGCCAAGGCCGCAGCCATCAGCGTGCCTGCGCCCAGGCGCGCATGCGCGCGCCCCTGCGCGCGGCGATACGCGTCAGCCTCATGCGCCTCGGCCAGAAGCTGCGCCATCACCCCGGCCCATTCCCCCTCGGGCGCGTCACACAGCACCTGCGCAGCCGCCATCAGATCGCCCAAGGTCACAGCGCGCATGATCCCCCCTTTGACGCGGGCAAGCCCCGCCGCGCAGGCGGCGGGGCGGG
>JBKBLP010000031.1:0-33761 GCA_046296275.1 Roseinatronobacter sp.
GGCGGCGGGCGCTTCGCGCCCACCGGGGCGGGCACCTGACTTGCGTATGCGCACGCGTCAGCGGCCCTTCGGAACCGTGGTCTCTGCGGGCGGAGCAAAGCTGCGCTTTGCCTATTTCCGCCGAACCGATGTCAGGCAGTCGCAGGCCGCTCAAAACCCAGCTTGGCGTCCGCCGACAGCGCCCCTGCACCGACGACAGCCAGCGCACCATAACCACCGGCCAGCGCGAGGTTCTTCAAAAGCTGCGTCATCTGCATCTGGTCGGCCAGATCGAAGTGATAGAGCAGACCCGACAGCACACAGAACGCGCCCAGGGCAAGCGCGACGATACGGGTTTGCAGCCCGACGATCAGCATCAGGCCGCCGATGATTTCAAACAGCACGACTGGCCAAGCCAAAAACGCGGGCACACCGCCAGAAGCCATGTAGCCCGCAAAGCCCTCGACCGAGCCCAGCTTGCCGATCCCGGCCATGACGAACAACAGACCCAGCAGGATGCGGGCCACGAGAAGGGAGGTATCTTTCATTTGGGGTATCTCCGAGTGAAGAAGGATGCCCCCTATTACGCTGTGCCGCGCCGCAGCGGAATTCGCCACGCCCGAACAGACCCTGCGCGCAAATGCGAAAGCCTCCGCCAATGCGGCAGGGGCTTTGCTTGGCATGGGCCCGTGGCTACGCTTTGCCGCGATAGATATCGACCAGCTTTGCGAGCATCGCCAACGCATCCTCGCGCGAGCGCTGGAAGCTGTTGCGCCCGATGATGGACCCGTTGCCGCCACCGTCCCGGATGGCGCGGGCATCGTCGAACACGGCATCCGCGCCCTTCGTGGCCCCGCCCGAGAACACGATCAGCCGCCGCCCGTTGAAGGACGATTGCACGCAATGGCGCACGCGGGCCGCTTGGGTCGCGATGTCGATTTGCTGCTGCTCATAGACCTTTTTCGCTTCCGGCAGCATCAGGTGATCGGTGCCCAGCTTGATCTTGATGATATGCGCACCCAGAAGGGCTGCGATATGGGCGGCATAGGCCGCAACGTCGATGGCGGTTTCGCCGTCCTTGGTCACAGCCTCGCCGCGCGGATAGGACCAGATGACAGTTGCGATGCCCACACTGGCTGCTTCGCGGCGCATTTCGACGATTTCCTCGAACATATCCAAGGCGCAATCGGAGCCCGGATAGATCGTAAACCCGATGGCCGAACAGCCCAGACGCAGCGCGTCGTCCACGGATGCGGTCACCGCCTGATTCTTGCCCGCTGTGCCCGACATCAGCGAATTGGCGCTGTTGACTTTCAGGATCGTGGGGATTTGGCCTGCAAAGGTGTCGGCCCCTGCCTCCAACGGTCCCAAGGGCGCAGCATAGGCCGACAGGCCCGCATCAATCGCCAGTTGGTAATGATAATGCGGGTCATAACCTGCGGGGTTGGGCGCGAAGCTGCGGGCGGGGCCGTGCTCGAAGCCTTGGTCCACAGGCAGGATGATCATCTTGCCCGTGCCGCCCAGCTTCCCCTCCATCAGCATGCGGCACAGATTGGCCTTCACACCGGGGGTTTCGCCTTCGTAATTCGCAAGGATCTTTTGCACGATCCGGGTTGCCCGCATGACACTGCTCCTGTCAAGATTGATTTCGGCACAGGGTTAATCGGGCGATTGCGGCGAAACAATGGTGTTATCGCTCACACGCGGGGGTTTAGCGCAATCAAGCAGGCTTGGCACCCAATCGGTCGGTAATTTGGGGAATTGGAGCGGGCGACGAGATTCGAACTCGCGACCCTCAGCTTGGGAAGCTGATGCTCTACCGACTGAGCTACACCCGCACCATGATCCCTGATACCCGATGATCCAGCGCCCTTGCAAGGCAGAAGAACCAAGGTTTCAGGATTTGGCTGGGGCGCCAGGATTCGAACCTGGGAATGGCGGTACCAAAAACCGCTGCCTTACCACTTGGCGACGCCCCAACCGTGAGCGGGTATGTAGCCAAGCCGCGCGCGGGCTGCAAGCCCTGTGGGCGAATTATTTCTCGCGCGCGGCCATGAAAAAAGCGGCCCGAGGGCCGCTTCCTTCAGGGGTCATTTGCTGACTTTGCAGGTATTGATCCCAAGGATCGAATAGAGCGCGCAGGTCTGGAACAGGCCCGTCAAGAGTGGCACGATCCCGATCAGATAAAGCCAACGCATTGACGCGTCTGCATTCAGGAAAAACCCAGCAATCAGCGCAAGGCCGATCACGATCCGGGCAATGCGGTCAATACCGCCGACATTCTTGGCAAACATAAGCTTGGTCCTTTCGGGGATGGGAGCACGATCAATACATAATCGAATTTATGCATTTTTCCAGTCCCTGTACGTGCCTTCAGCCCCGCCCGCGTGCGGCAAAACGCGGCAGCAGGGCCGAGAAGTCGCGCCCACGGCCATCCTCGGCCTCGACAAAGGCTGTGTAAAGCGCGGTTGCACGCGCCCCCATGGGCGTGTCGGCATCCACTGATTCTGCGGCTTGCTGTGAAAGCCGTAAATCCTTGAGCATCAACTCTGCGGCAAAACCGGGCTTGTAATCGTTATCCGCCGGGCTTTTCGGCCCGACACCGGGGGCAGGGCAATAGGCGTTCATGCTCCAGCTATAGCCAGACGAGGTGCTGACCACATCGAACATCTTCTGCCGGTCCAGCCCCAGCTTGTCGGCCAAAGCGAAGGCTTCGCATGTAACGGCCATCGTGGCCCCAAGGATCATGTTATTGCAGATTTTCGCCGCTTGGCCCGCGCCCGAGCCCCCGCAATGCACCGCCTTTTGCCCCATGATGTCGAAGAGCGGCAGCACTTTGGCGAAGGCTGCGTCAGAGCCGCCTACCATGAAAGTCAGCGTGCCTGCCGCAGCCCCACCGACTCCTCCCGACACAGGCGCATCGAGCGCGCCAAGGCCCAACGCTTCGGCCTGCGCCGCGACTGCCCGCGCGCTGTCCACATCGACTGTCGAGCAATCGCAGAGCACTGCGCCTGCCTGCATGGCGGGCATCACCTCGGCCGCCACCGCGCGCAAGATCGCGCCATTGGGCAGCATGGTGATTATGACATCTGCATCTGAGGCGGCTTCGGCCGCGCTGGCCGCTTGCGTCACGCCCGCAGGCATGAGCGCGGTCAGGTCAAAGCCTGTCACGTTGTGCCCGGCTGCCACAAGGTTGGCCGCCATCGGCCCGCCCATATTGCCCAGTCCAATAAAGCCTATCTTCATTCTGTCCCCCTAGTGGTCATATGTCCATTCGTCTGGTCCAAGGTCTGCCAGCATCCCGGCGACCTCGGCCTGTGTGACCTGCGCGATACTTGCATGACGCCAGCGCGGATTGCGGTCCTTGTCGATGATCGCCGCGCGGATCCCTTCAAGGAAGTCGGCCTTTTCCATCGCCCGGTGCGTGAAGCGGTATTCCTGCGCGAGCGCGTCGTGCAAGGTCGCGTCTGGCCCAAGCCGCGCGAGCATTTCGCGCGTGCAGGCCACCGACAACGGCGCGTTGCGGGTCATCGCTTTAAGGGTTGCCGTGCCGAATTCAGTCCCCAAATCCCCCAATATCCGCGCAATCGCTTGCGCATCGGGCAGGGCAAAGACCTGCGCGATGGTCTCAAGATGGGGCGCAAGCGCTGGGGCAGGGGTGTCGTGATGGGGCAGGGCGTTTATCTCCCCTGTGGCCACCAGCGCGGCCTTGACCCCCTCCCACTCTGCCTGCGGGATGAAGCGATCCGCAAAGCCCGCAAGCACCGCATCCCCCGGCCCCATCCGCGCCCCAGTCATACCCAGATAGGCCCCCAGCGCCCCCGCACGCGCCAGATAGAGCGAGCCGCCCACATCCGGCACCAACCCAATCGCGTTTTCGGGCATAGCGATCTGGCTGCTCTCGCCCACGATCCGGTGGGTCGCATGGCACCCCACCCCCACACCGCCGCCCATCGTGAAACCTTGCAAGAAGCTGACGACAGGCTTGCCATAGCCCGCCAGCCGCGCATTCATCCGGTATTCATCGCGCCAGAAGCGGCGGCCATAGCTATAATCGCCCGCCGTCCCGGTTGCATACATCTCGGCAATGTCCCCACCCGAGCAAAACCCGCGCTCGCCCACAGCGTCGAGCATCACAACCGCCACGCGATCGTCCTGCGCCCAGTCCTGCAACGCAGCATCCAGCGCCATGCACATGTCATAGGTCAGCGCGTTCAGCGCCTGCGGGCGATTGAGCGTCACGCGCCCCGCGCGCCCCTCGATGCGGATCAGAATGTCGCTCATGCCCGCGCGGCCAGCATCGACCGCGCCACGATCAGGCGCATGATTTCATTCGTTCCCTCTAGGATCTGATGCACACGCAAATCGCGCACCAGTTTTTCGATCCCGTAATCAGCCAGATATCCATAGCCGCCATGCAGTTGCAGGCACTGGTCCGCCACGCGGCTGCCCACTTCGGTGACGAACTTCTTGGCCATCGCGCAATGCTTGGTGGCATCCGGCGCATCTTGATCCAGCTTCCACGCGGCTTGGTGCAAGAACACGCGCGCGGCCTGCAACTCGATCTCCATCTCGGCCAGCCGGAATTGCAGCGCTTGGAATTGGTCGAGCTTTTGGCCGAACGCTGCCCGCTCGCCCATATAGCGCAAGGTCGCGTCGAGCGCCGCCTGCGCGCCCCCAAGGCTGCAGGCGGCAATGTTCAGCCGCCCCCCATCAAGCCCCGCCATGGCATAGCGAAACCCCGCGCCTTCCTCGCCCAGCAGCGCATCGGCCCCCACGCGGCAGCCATCGAATTGCACTTGGCGCGTGGGCTGCGACCGCCACCCCATCTTGTCCTCGAGCCCGCCAAACGAAAGGCCTTTGGTCCCATCCATCACCACCAGCGCCGAAATCCCCTTGGGGCCAGCCCCACCTGTGCGCACCATGACGATATAGCCATCTGAATAGCCCCCGCCGCTGATAAACGCCTTGGTGCCATCCAACATATAGCCCGCGTTATCCCGTACGGCCCGCGTTTTCAGCGCCGCCGCATCCGACCCGGACCCCGGTTCGGTCAGGCAATAGGACATGAAGCACTCAAGCCCCACCACGCGCGGCAGCAGTTCTGCCCGCATCGCGTCCGACCCGAACTTGTCGATCATGGCTGCGCACATGTTGTGAATGGACAGAAACGCCGCGACCGAGGGGCAGGCCATCGAGAGCGCTTCAAAGATCAGCGTGGCGTCCAGCCGCGACAGCCCCGCGCCCCCATTTTCCTCGCGCACATAAAGACCCCCGAAACCAAGCTCGGCAAACTTGCCCCACAACTCTTTCGGGATCGTGCCCGCCGCTTCCCAGTCGCGCGCGTGCGGCGCGATATGCTCGGCCCCGAAATCGCGCGCCATGTCGAAAATGGCCTGTGATTCCTCGGTCAATGCGAAATCCATCTCTGCCTCCGTCCTGTAGTCTCACTCCGCCTAACGGCGCAATGTTGCAGCAATTTTGCACGCGTGCGGGCGCTTGGGACCTCTGGTCGCACCCCACTTGCGCACAGGCCCGCGCCGCCCATTTTCAGAAAAAAAAAGGAGTGTGCCATGTATGATATGTCCGACCCCCACGCCCTGACGCGCCACCATCCGCCCGCGGATTTGTCCGACCGTATCGCGCTGCGGGTGGTGAAAACCATGCGGCTTTTCGCCGATGCCTTCTTCGCCAAGCGCTATGGCCACCGGGCTGTGGTGCTCGAAACAGTCGCGGCCGTGCCCGGCATGGTGGGCGGCGTGCTTTTGCACCTGAAAGCCTTGCGCCGCATCCGCGACGACCAAGGCTGGATCCGCGAGCTTCTGGACGAGGCTGAAAACGAGCGCATGCACCTGATGGCTTTCATCCACATCGCCAAGCCAAGCGTGTTCGAGCGCGCGCTGATCCTGATCGCACAGGGGGTGTTCTTCAACCTCTACTTCCTGCTCTACCTGATTGCCCCCAAAACCGCGCATCGCGTCGTGGGCTATCTGGAGGAGGAAGCCGTCATCAGCTACACCCAATATCTTGACGAAGTTGATCAGGGCCGCGTTGAAAACATTCCCGCCCCTCAGCTTGCCATCGACTATTGGAACCTTGGCCCCGATGCCCGGTTGCGCGAACTCATCATCGCCGTGCGCGCCGACGAGGCCGGGCACCGCGACAAGAACCACGATTTCGCCGATGCAATCCGGGACGGCAAACACGACTGATCCTTTATCTTGCCCCAAATACTCTGCGGGGGTCCGGCCCATCGGGCCGGACGGGGGCGCAAAGCCCCCCTGCTTTCGGGGCTGAAATCAGCGCCTCAATTCTTCCATCGCGCCAAACATCCGCACCGCATCCTTGGCGCGCAAGCCGAGCAGGTCCACAACCGCGTCCGGGGTATCCACCACGCGCACGATGGTCAGCCCCAGCCCTTCCCAAGTCCGCCGCACCAGATCGGCCATCTCCCACGGCGCACCGGGAGGCGCGAGCATGACCATATGAAACGGAAATTCCCCCAGAATATTCTGGGGGAATTTCTCGATGGCTTGGGCCTGCATCTTGAAAAAGCCCAGCATATCGCGCTCGAAATCCGTCACGGCGCGCAGATCGACCACATGGCGAAAGGCAGGATGGAAATCGGGATGGGCCGCACAGGCTGACAGAACCACCATGGTTTCCTGCAACTGTGCGACGCCCTCGTAGCGCACGGCAATCAACCCCAAATCGGGCAGAATGCGAAACGCGATCCCCATCCCGCTCAGTCCATCGCCTTGAAGTTGAACGCCGCCCCTTCCTTGATCCCGGACGGCCAGCGCGAGGTGATTGTTTTCGTCCGCGTATAGAAGCGGAACGCATCTGGCCCATGCTGGTTCAGATCGCCGAAGCCCGATTTCTTCCAGCCGCCGAACGTGTGATAGGCCAGCGGCACCGGGATCGGCACATTGATCCCGACCATCCCGATATTGACGCGATGCGCAAAATCGCGCGCAGTGTCGCCGTCGCGCGTAAAGATCGCCGTGCCATTGCCGTATTCGTGGTCCATCGCCATGCCGATGGCCTCGCTATAGGTTTTCGCGCGGACCATCGACAAGACGGGGCCGAAAATTTCGGTGCGGTAGATGTCCATGTCGGTTGTCACATGGTCAAACAGATGCGCGCCCACGAAAAAGCCGTTTTCATAGCCTTGCAGGCTGAAATTGCGGCCATCGACGACCAGTTCCGCGCCTTGCGCCACGCCCGTTTCCACCAGCCGCAGGATATTGGCTTTCGCTGCCGCTGTCACCACAGGGCCGAAATCCACATCCGGCCCGGCGGTCCACGGCCCCACTTTCAGCGCTTCGATCTTCGGCACCAGCCGTTCGCGCAACGCCTCTGCTGTGCCTTCGCCCACAGGAACGGCCACGGAAATCGCCATACAGCGCTCGCCTGCCGCGCCATATCCTGCGCCCACCAGCGCGTCGGCGGCTTGGTCCATGTCGGCGTCCGGCATGATGATCATGTGGTTTTTAGCGCCGCCGAAGCACTGCACGCGCTTTCCAGCCGCGCAGCCGCGCGCATAGATGTAATGCGCGATGGGGGTCGATCCGACAAAGCCGATCGCTTGGATCGTTTCGTTGTCGATGATCGCATCGACCGCGTCCTTGTCGCCATTGACGACTTGCAAGATGCCATCAGGCAAGCCCGCTTCCTGAAAAATCTCGGCCAGCATGAGCGGTACGGATGGGTCACGCTCGGACGGCTTGAGGATCATCGCATTGCCAGACGCCAGAGCAGGGCCCATTTTCCACAGCGGAATCATCGCGGGGAAATTGAACGGTGTGATGCCCGCGACCACGCCAAGCGGTTGGCGCATGGAATACATGTCAATGCCGGGGCCTGCGCTGTCAGTGAATTCGCCCTTCAGCATCTGCGGCGCACCGATGCAATATTCGATCACTTCAAGCCCGCGCTGCACATCGCCCTTGGCGTCAGCAAAGGTCTTGCCATGCTCGGACGACAGTTTCGCCGCGAGCTTGTCCATGTCGCGGTTGATCAGCCCCACGGCCGCCATCATCACGCGCCCGCGCTTTTGCGGGTTGGTTGCGCCCCAAGCACGCTGGGCTTCGGCGGCACGCGCCACAGCATGATCCAACTCGGCTTTGCTTGCCAACGGCACGCGCGCCTGCACTTCGCCCGTGGCCGGGTTGAAGACATCGGCAAAACGCCCAGACGTGCCGGCAACGCGCTTGCCGTCGATCCAGTGTGAAAGCTTTTCCATGGTCCCCTCCGATCCAAGATTGGGCGCAACCTTAGCCTTGCGTTTTCGCCAAGGGAAGGCGCAATGTGGCGCGTATGTCTTGCAATTTTGCAAGGGGAGCACATGCGCGACTGGGATGACCTGCGGATATTTCTGGCACTTGCGCGCGCCGAAAGCCTTGGTCGGGCAGGTCTTGCGTTGCGCATGGATGCCGCGACTGTGGGCCGCCGCATCGCCCGGCTGGAGGAAGGGCTTGGCCAGCGGCTGTTCACCCGCTCGGCCCAAGGTTATGCCTTGACCCCCGAAGGCGCGCGGCTTTTGCCCCATGCGCAGGCCGTGGAAACCGCCATGCTTGCCGCCACGGATACAACGCCTCTGAGCGAGAGCGGACTGTCAGGACAAATCCGCATCGGCGCGCCTGATGGCTGCGCGAATTTCCTGCTGCCGCAGGTTGTTGCCGCAATCTGCGCAGAGAACCCTGCGCTCGAGGTGCAGATCGTGGCGCTCCCGCGCGTGTTCAACTTGTCGCGGCGCGAGGCCGATATGGCCATCGCGGTGTCGCCCCCCGAAACCGGGCGGCTCTTGGTGCAAAAGATCACCGATTACCGCCTGCATCTGGCCGCGCATCAGGGCTATTTGGACCGTCACGCGCCGATCCAGTCGCTTCACGATCTGCGCGCCCATCGCCTGATCGGCTATATCCCCGACATGATCTTTGACCGGGAGTTGGATTATCTTGCGCAACTTGGGCTTGATCACGTGCCGCTCACGTCGAATTCCGTGGCCGTGCAGTTCCACTTGATCCGCCAAGGTGCGGGGGTCGGTGTTGTGCATGACTTCGCACTGCCAGCCGGGGCCGATATGAGCCGCGTTTTGCCCGAAAATTTCAGCCTGACCCGAAGCTTCTACTTGATCCGTCAAGCGGGCGATCAGCGCGTGGCGCGGCTGACTTTGTTCGCACAGGCGCTGGTGACGGGGCTGCGACAGGAAGTGGCGCGGCTGGAAGCGCAGGTCGCGGTGCAGCCATTTCTGTAAAGCCATGCATGCGCGCGCCGCGCCCGCGCAGGGGCGCGCGCATCAGGCGTGTGACAAACCGGCACAGATCGCCGCTGGTGCGATCCCCCACAAAGACAACCCCAAGACAGCCATCCTTGCACCAGCGCACTTCAACGGTGATCATGCTTCCCATGGCTTGAACGATTATGCGACTGCCTTCGGAGGCAGCGAGCGGCCCGCGCAGCCGCAAGCCGAGCGGGGAGGCATCCTCTATCTGTGCCACGACACGTAGCTTGTCGTGGATCAGCACAGCGGGCAGGCATTTGCGGTCGCGGGGGGATAGGCGGGGCATGGTCTCTCCTCTAAGGTCACACTCGCGCAAAACCCTTTCCAAAGCATGAATCCGTCCATGATTCCCGCAACTTGGTTGACAAAGCTTGAAATTCGCATAGGGTTTTACGCAGAACAACCGTGCGGGCATGTATCCGCGCAGGATCGAGCAGATGACGCGGGCAGGCTTCACCCTTTGGGCGGTGCTGTTGCTGGGTGCGCCCTTTGGCCAAGCCGGGGCGACCAGTCTGGACCATGCCGGCCGCCTGTTGGTGGCCAATGACACTGCCGGCGCGCGCGCGGCGGTTGACGCACTTGTCGTCACCACCCCCCAAGAGGAAGCCGAGGCGCTCTGGATCCTTGCCCTGTCCCATATGCGCGAAGACGCGCCGCGCGCCGCCCTCCCGCATCTGGAGCGGTTGGTGACGCTTGCCCCCGATGTGCCGCGCTTCCGGCTGGAATTGGCGCGCGCGCTGTTTTTGGTGGAACAGGACGACCGCGCGCGCTTTCATTTTGAAAGCGCCTTGGCCGGGCAGCTTGCCTTGCCAGAGATTCAGGCCGTCAATCAATACCTTGACGCCATTGAGAAGCGCAAATCGTGGCAGGGGCACGTGACTTTCGCCTTTGTGCCGCAATCGAACCCGACGCGGGCCTCGGCTGAAACCGAAGTGCTTGTGGGCAATGTCCTGCCCATTCCGCTTGCGCAGGCGCGCAAGGATATGGGGCTGGATGTGGGCCTGGGGGTCACGTGGCTGCCAAAACTGTCTGACGATTGGCGCGCGCGGCTGCATGTGATGGGGACAGGGAGCCTCTATCGTGATGATGCGCTCAACCGCTTTCAGATCGTGACCGAACTCGGCGTGCTGCATCTGGGCGACCAGGGCGCGCAGGTAGGCGGCGGCATCGCGCTGCAAGCGGCCTTTGGCGATAGCGGGCGGATCATGCAGGGGGTAGGGGTCTATGCCACAGTGCAACAACGCTTCGGTGCGCGCACGCAAATGCAGGTGCGCGTCAGTGCCGACCGGCTGACCTATCCGGGCGTGCCGCAGATGGACGGGATGCGCTATGCGGCTCATGCGCAGGTGCAACATATCCTGTCGCCCCAGCTTCGGGTGGACGGGGCACTCAGCCTGTCGCGTCACAACGCGCAGGCCGATTTCAACAAGCGCAGCGATGTCCGGCTGCGGGCCGGGGTCAGCTATGCCTTGCCGGGTGGGGTGACGACGGGGCTGAGCGCGTCACTGGGCCAGACCCGGTTCGGCGCGCCCAACCCGCTTTTGCCGCAATATGCAGCGGCCCGCGACACGCATCTGGGGCTGACTGCGACTTTCCTGCACCGGGATTTCACAGTGCAGGGCTTCGCGCCTGTGCTCGAAATCGGGGCAGAGCGCCAATCCAGCAACATTCCGATGCGCGCATTCAGCAACCTGCGCGCCTCGATCGGCGCGTCGCGGAATTTCTGAAGGTTATTCGATCACATAGGGCAGAAGCGGGCGGTGATCGGGGTCCACGCGCAGCCGCCGCTCCAAGGGCGGGACGGCGCGCTGGTGGCAGCCGTCGCGGTCACAGATGCGGCAGGAAATGCCGATCGGATCAAAGCGCGCCTCGCGGCTGATATCCATCCCGTCGGCATAGACAAGGGCGGGGGCGTGGTCGATCTCGCAGCCCAGACCAATCGCATAGCGCCGCACAGGCGCGTGAAACGCGCCGCCGCCCTTTGTGACGGCAAGTGCCAGACAGAAATAGCGCACCCCGTCCGGCGTTTCGGCCAGTTGGCGCAGGAAACGCCCCGGTGTTTCAAAGGCGCGATGCACGTTCCAGAGCGGACAGGCCCCGCCGAAACGCGCGAATTGCAGCCGTGTTGCGGAATGGCGCTTGGTGATCGTGCCTGCCTGATCGACGCGCACAAAGAAGAACGGCACGCCTTTCGCACCGGGGCGTTGCAGGGTGGACAGCCGGTGCGCGACTTGCTCGATGGAGGCGCCGAATTGCGCGGCGAGCGTTTCCAGATCATGCCGCGTGGCTTGGGCTGCGGCCAGAAAGCGGCGGTAGGGCAGAAGTGCTGCGCCCGCGAAGTAATTGGCCAGCCCCACACGGGCAATCGCGCGCGCCTCGGGCGATTGGAAGCGGGCAAGGTCAAGGGTCGCGTCCAGCAGACCCCCTTGGGTCATCACCGCGACTTGGTGCAGCAGTTGGAACGCCTGCGTGGCAGGCGTAGCCTTGGCCGAGAGGTCGAGCACCTTGGTCTGCGGATCATAGCGGCGCAGGTCGGCACGGGTGGACAACCGCACTGTCACGCCCAAGCGCTGCAATTCATCGCGCGCAAGCGTCAGCGGATCAGGATGATGGCCTGTGCGCGTTGCAAAATGCTCGGCCGCGCGGTCCACGGCGTCGATGTAATTGTCGCAATAATGGAAGAAGTCGCGCACTTCCTCCCACGGGGACAGGCGCAAGGCAGTATCTTCGCGGCCAAGGGCTTCGTCGAGGGAAGCCAGTTGTTCCTGCGCTTGCCTGTAGGCGCGGTGCAGATCCAGAAACGCGCGCGCAAAGCCCGGCGCATTGGCCCCTACCAGCCGCAGATCGGCCACAGCCGGGGTGGTGGTGCCGAAAACCGGGTCAGCGAAAGCCTCGCGCAGGTCAGATACCAACCGCTCGCCATCGCCTGTGGAAAGGGCGGTCACGTCCATGCCAAATTCGCGGGCGAGCGCTAGCACGACCGATGTTGAAAGCGGGCGGTTGTTGTTCTCCATCTGGTTGAGATAGGGCAGCGAGACCCCCAGACGGTGCGCGAAGTCCTTTTGGGTCAGATGCAACTGCCCGCGCGTTTCGCGCAGCTTGGCGCCGGCATAGAGTTTCTGCGGTGGCATGGAACCCTCAGGTTTGCGAATTTGCTAGGGTAAGTTTGCAAACTGTGGCAATGGCGTCAAGGGCGCACAAGCAGGGGCGCTGCCCCTCTTGGCCGCGTGCCGCGGCCAATTCACCCCGGAGTATTTCAGGCAAGATAAAGCCGCGAGATGGTTTTGCGGCGTTAAGCATGTTTGCCGCAACTTGCCCCAAAATTGCCGGAAAGGTTGCATATCCGGCGAGATGAATTGGAAGGGATATTCATGTCAGGGTATGGTCACGGCGCGGTTTTTGCACATCGGCACATCAGCTTCGTCTTGCGCCTGCGCGCACGCAACGGGATGAGTCGCCCATGAAGCTTTTTGTTCTGCTCGATGATCTGGACGATTCGGGGCCGCTTTGGCTGAATACGGTCGCCGCCGAAATGGCGGTGCTGGGGCAGATATTTGATGTGACGCTCTTGCAAGTCCCGCAGCCCGGTTCCGAGGGCAATACGTTCCTGTTCCGCGCCCGCGAGCGGTTGGGCCGGATGGCCATACGCAAGGATTGGGTCGCGCAGGTGCGCGCGCGCCACGATCCGAAGGGGCCGAACTTGCTGCTTGTCTGGGCAGGACAGGGGCGCAATCTGCGCTGGGCGGATGCGCTGTTGCCGGTCTGGAACCTGTTCAGCCACCGGATTCTGAATGTGGTCGATGCCATGCGTCCCGAAGATGTCAGCCCAGAGCGTTTGGCGCGTTTCGATCTGATCGCCTGTTTTTGCGACGATCTGCGCGGGCTTTATGCGCAGGCAGGCCCCACGCCCACGATGTTCCTGCCCCCGAGCCTCGATACGCTGCGGTATAATTCGGTCAGCGATTGGCGACCGATTGACCTGCTTCTGGTGGGGCGGCGCGAGGACCGCTTCCATGCGCCCCTGATGGCCCATTACGGGCGCGGGGAAGGGCAGCGGTTGTTGATGGATTACGTCTCGCGCGGGCAGACACCGCAGACGCGCGCGCAGGAAATGCAAATGTTGATGGCGACTTATGCGCGGTCGTCGATCTCGTTCTGCTATGAGCCGAGCGCGAATTTCCGCTTCCGGGGCCTGTCGCCCATGCTGGAGCGCTATGTCCATGGTTGGGCGTCGGGCTGCACGATCCTTGGCACGCGGCCGCGATCGGCGGCGGCGGCAAAGCTGATGGATTGGCCGGGCGCGATGTTCGACATGCCGGAAAACCCGTCAGAGGCGGTCGCTCTGATCGAGGCGCTTTTGGATGATCCCGCAGGGATGGCCGCACGGCGCAAGCGCAACCGGCGCGAGGCGGTCGCGCGGCACGATACGCGGTTGCGGGTGGCAGCCCTTCTGGACCAGTTGGGCTTGGCCTATCCGCAGGCCTTGCACGACGCTTTGGGCGATCATGCTACGTGTCTCGCGGACTGTGAGGCAGGCTCAGAGCGCCAGTTCCGCCCAGATCGGCACATGGTCTGACGGCTTGTCGCCTGCCCGCACTTCCGCGTCGATCCAGACATCGCGCAGGCAATCGGCCGCGGCCGCATTGAGCAGGATATGGTCGATGCGGATACCGTCATTGCGCTCGAACGCATTGGCCTGATAGTCCCAGAACGTATAAAGCCCCGGCGCGGCGCTGCGCGCGCGAAGCGCGTCCGTCAGTCCAAGGTTCACGATCCGCCGAAACGCGCGGCGCGACTCGAGCAAAAAGAGCGCGTCCTTCTCCCATGCTTTGGGGCGGGCGGCGTCTTGGGCGGTGGGGATGATGTTGTAATCCCCCATCAGCACAAGCGGCATTTCCAGCGCCAGAAGCGCGCGCACCCGTGCCTCCATCCGCGCCATCCATTCAAGCTTGTAGGCGTATTTGCCCCCCGGCACCGGGCGGCCATCGGGGTCAAGCTCGACCGGGTTGCCATTGGGCAGATAGAGGCCACAGACCCGCAAGGCTTGGTTCTCGCCCGTCACGGTCGCCTCGATCCAGCGCGCCTGCAGGTCGGTATCGTCACCGGGCAGGCCCGTGACCACATCTTCCAAAGCCCGCCTCGAGAGCAGCGCCACCCCGTTGAACCCCTTTTGCCCATGCGTGTGCAGGATATAGCCGCGATCTTCCATCAGCGCGCGGGGGAAAGTGTCGTCGGTCGATTTGATCTCTTGCAACGCCACTAGGTCAGGCTGGGTGGCATCCAGCCAGCGCGTGAATGCCTCGGCCCGTGCCTTGATCCCGTTGATGTTGAAACTCGCAATCCGCATGGGTGGCCTTTCATTGGAGCGGCGACAGGCGCGCATGCAGGCGCAGCGCATGGGCAGGGTCGGTGGCCATTGCGGGCAGGACCGGATCGTAGGCCGCGCGGATGAGCGCTGCAATCTCTGGCCGCAGGATCGTGACAGGGTTCGGCCCATCGGTCCGCACAAGGGCTGCGCGGTCGGTAAATGCCCGATCCGACCAGAGCAGGATCACCTGCACGGCTTGCGAGAGCGCGAGCACGTCAAGCGCGACCTCGCCCAAGGCGTCATCCATCCGCACGAACACAAAGGCCGCGCGGATGGCGCGGGCCGTGTCGTAGCGAAAGACGCGGTATTGATTGGCCCCCGCGGCCTCGAGCCGCGCAACGAGGGGGCCAAGCCCGTCGATCATCCGGTCCAGATGCGGCACATCGCGCAATTCCGCCCAGTCGCGGAAGAAGAACACCATCAGATTCGCACCGAGTTCCGGGTCCGTCTCGGCCATCTTGTGGCCTGCGAGGGCCACGACCGCCTCGATCGCGCCCTTGATCGTGCCAAGGCTTTCTTCGGTCACGCCGAACACCACCGGCACGATGGGCCGGCCCCAACGCGCGCACAGAAACTGGCCATCGGCGCGGGTGAAAAGCGCTTGGATTTCCGCCTCTGACAGGGGGTTTGACATGCTTGGCCTTTGGAATGACTGCTTTTGTGGCATAACCTGCGGGGCAGCGTCGCGCAAGCGCAGGAGCGGGGTGACAAATGCGTGACACTGTGGCACAGGCACCTCGGGCGGGATGGTGCTGGTGGGGGAAACGTGCGCGGAATTGCTTTGGGGTTGGTATGTGCGTTGGGCCTTGCGTTGCCCGCGCAAGCGCAGTTGCGCGCGCAAGATGGGCTGGCGGCGCTCGATGCAGGCGATGTGGCGGGTGCCGTGGCGATCTGGCAGCCCCTGGCCGCGCGCGGCGATGCGTTCGCGCAAGTCAATCTGGGCGTTCTTGCGCTGCAAGGGCAGGGGGGCTTGCGCCCGGATCAGGCCGAAGGCTTCCTAACGGCGGCCGCCGAGCAGGGGCAGGCACAGGCGCAGATGTTGCTGGCCGATCAGGCGATTGGCCGGCAGGATTGGGCAAACGCGCGGCGTTGGTTCGGGGCGGCGGCGGCGCTGGGGGGGGCACAGGCACAGCTTATGGCCGGGCTTCTGGCGGATCAGGGGCTTGGCGGGCCTGTGGACCGGGTACAGGCGGAAGCGTGGTTTCGCGCGAGCGCTGAAACCTTGCCCAAAGCCCAGCTTGCGCTCGGGCGGCTTCTGACCGAGACGGGGGCGCTGTCCGAGGCGGCTTTATGGCTGGAACGCGCGGCCTTGGCCGGGCTGCCAGAGGCGCAATTCGATCTGGGCACGGCCTTGGCCGACGGGGCGGGCCTTGCCCCGGACCCCGCCGCCGCGCGTGGCTGGTATCTTCGCGCGGCGCGGGCGGGTCATGCGGGGGCCGCGCGCAACCTGTCCCTGATGCAGGCGCGCGGACAGGGCGGTGCGCAAAGCTTCCGCGCGGCGCTTGCCTGGGCTTATCTGGCAGGGGACGAGGGCGCGGATCTCGTCGACGCTTTGACTGAGGTCATGGACGCTGACGCCCAAGCCGCAGCCCGCGTGTTGAGCCATAGCTGTCGGGCGCCCGACCTTGATCCAGCCTGCGAATAGAGGCGCGCTGTGATCGTCGCAGGTTTTGGCGGCACGTCGCGCGCTACTCTGGACAGCTACCGCGATGCGTATGCACGGGCGGGCAGGGCAGACAGGCTGGCCTCCTTGCCAAGCAAAACCGGCGTTCTCGCGCTTGCCCATGCGTTAGACCTGCCCTTTGTTGTCGTCACGGATGTTGCAGCCATCCAGACCCCTACGCAAAGCCGATCCTCGCTGGCCGCCCATGGCACAGGGTCCGTGGCCGAGGCTTGCGCGCTTGCAGCCGCTGGGCCGGGGGCGGTGATCACGGTCACGCGGGTCATTTCGGCCGACGGGCAGGCGACTTGCGCTCTGGCCCAAATCGCGGCAATGGGGGGGGCATGACAGTCTATTTCATCGGCGCAGGCCCCGGGGCCGCGGATTTGCTGACATTGCGGGGGCGCGATCTGATCGCGTCTTGCCCTGTCTGCCTCTATGCAGGCTCGCTGGTACCGGATGCGGTGCTGGCGCATTGCCCAAGCGGGGCGCGGGTGGTGAATACGGCGCCCCTGTCGCTCGATCAGATCATGGACGAGATTTCGGCGGCCCACGCGGCGGGCTTGGACGTGGCGCGGCTGCATTCCGGGGACCTCTCGATCTGGTCGGCCATGGGCGAACAACTGCGCCGCCTGCGCGCGCTGGGCATCCCTTACACTGTCACACCCGGCGTCCCGTCCTTTGCCGCCGCTGCCGCCGCCTTGAGGGCGGAACTGACCCTGCCGGGCCTTGCGCAATCGGTGGTGCTGACGCGCACATCGGGGCGGGCCAGTGCCATGCCGGAGCGCGAAACGCTGACGGCCTTCGCCGCCACAGGCGCGACTTTGGCGGTGCATCTGTCGATCCAGAGCCTTGGCGCGGTGGTGGAACAGACGACCCCGTTCTATGGCCCCGATTGCCCCGTGGCCGTCGTCTGGCGCGCAAGCTGGCCGGACCAGCGCGTGATCCGCGCGACATTGGCCACGATTGAAGCGGCAGTCGCAGGGACCATGGAGCGCACGGCGCTGATCCTGATCGGCCCCGCTTTGGGGCAGGAGGGGTTCGACGACAGTGCCCTTTATTCCGAGGGTTATGACCGCCGCTTCCGGCCTCAGACGGCGGATTCGGTCTACAAGGACAGTCGCGAGTGATCCCCGGCTTGATGATCTCGGCCCCCGCATCCGGCACAGGCAAGACGACGGTCATGCTGGGGCTTTTGCGCGCGCTTGCCGAGGACGGGCTACAGGTCCAGCCGTTCAAGTCTGGCCCCGACTACATCGACCCTGCCTTTCACCGCGCAGCGAGCGGGCGGGCATCCTTCAACCTTGATAGCTGGGCGATGGATGGGGCGCTGATGGGCGCGATTGCAGCCCAAGGGGCGGGCGCGGACATGGTGCTGGCCGAGGGGTCGATGGGGTTATATGACGGGGTCGCCACGCGCGGGGCTACGGGCTTCGGGTCCAGCGCAGAACTGGCCAAGCTGATGGGCTGGCCCGTGGTGCTTGTGGTGGACGTGTCAGGGCAGGCCCAATCTGCGGCGGCGGTGGCGCTGGGCTTTCGCGCCTATAACCCGGACCTGCCCTTTGCAGGCGTGATCCTGAACCGTGTCGCCTCGCCCCGCCACGAGCGGCTGACGCGGCTGGGGATGGAGGCTGCGGGCCTGACCGTTTTAGGCGCATTGCCCCGGCGCGGTGATCTGGCGCTGCCCGAACGCCATCTGGGACTGGTGCAGGCCGTCGAGCACCCCGATCTGGACGCGGCCATCGCGGCCTATGCGGCGTTTTTGCGCGCGCATGTGGATTTGGGCGCGATCAAGTCTGCCGCCCGAGCGGCGCATAGCCCGCGGCCCGGCAGCCTGCCCAAGCCCCCCGCGCAACGCATCGCGCTTGCGCAAGATGCCGCGTTTTCCTTCACTTATCCGCATCTCCTCGCAGGGTGGCGCGCGGCGGGGGCGCAGGTGATCCCGTTCTCGCCCTTGGCCGATGAAGCCCCCGCCCCGGATGCCGATCTTGTCTGGCTGCCGGGCGGCTACCCAGAACTGCACGCAGGCCGGCTTTCTGCTGCAACAACCTTCCGCAAGGCCCTGCAAACCCACGCGAAAACCAAATCCGTCCATGGCGAGTGCGGCGGCTACATGGCGCTCGGCGCGGGCCTGATCGACAAGGATGGGGTGCGCCATGAAATGGCAGGGCTTGTGGGGCTGGTGACAAGCTACGAAAAACGCCGGATGCATCTGGGCTACCGGCGGGCCGAACTGCTGGCCTTGATGCCGGGGCATGGCGCGGGCGCGGCCTTGCGCGGGCACGAATTTCATTACTCCACGATCCTTGAGCAACCCGACGCCCCCCTGGCGCGCGTGACGGACGCAGACGGGGCCGAGGTGCCGGAAACCGGCTCGCGCCGTGGCCATGTCACTGGCACCTTCTTCCACCTGATCGCCGAGGAGCGCGCATGAGAGGTTTTGTGTCCTTCGTAGGCTCTGGTCCCGGTGACCCGGAACTTCTGACGCTGAAAGCCGTCAAACGCCTGAAAGCCGCCGATGCGGTCCTGTTCGACGACCTGTCCGCAGGCGCGATCCTGTCGCATGCGCGCGCGGGCGCGGAATTGGTCGCGGTAGGAAAGCGCGCAGGCCGCCCCAGCCCCAAACAGGACCATGTCAGCCGCCTGCTTGTCGATTTTGCCGCGACAGGCGCGCGTGTCGTGCGGCTGAAATCCGGCGATCCGGGTATTTTCGGGCGGCTGGAGGAGGAGATCACCGCGCTCCATGCAGCCGCGATCCCGTTCGAGATCATCCCCGGTGTCAGCGCGGCATCGAGCGCTGCTGCGGCTGCTGGTATCCCGCTCACCCGCCGCCTGTCCGCGCGGCGCGTGCAATTCATCACAGGCCACGATGTGCGCGGCGCGTTGCCCGAAGGGCTGTCGATGGCTGCGCTCACTGATCCCGACGCGACGACCGTCGTCTATATGCCCAAAGGCACCTTCGCCGAACTGGCCTCGGCCCTGATCGCGGCGGGCCTGTCCCCCGATACCCCCGCGCTGCTGGCCGAGAATGTCAGCCATCCCGACCAGCGCCTGACCCGTGCCACCGTGGGCAGCATGGCCCAGGTTCTGGCAAGCGCGGACAAGATCGCACCGGCGCTCATCCTCTATGGACCTTTGGCTGACAATCCAGATTGACATATTCGCTTGTGTGACTGCCCGCCTTCGGTCATAACTGATCCGTGAACGGTGCCCGATCGGGCCGAACAGGGAACGGGGTTTAATGCCCCGGCTGCCCCCGCAACTGTAGGCGGAGAGCGGTGCAGGCAAAGCCACTGGCGTCAAGCTGGGAAGGTCCTGCGCAGCATTGACCCGCAAGCCAGGAGACCTGCCGTTCATCGCGGAAACGCCGGGAAACCGGCACAAAGCGGCCGGGCGGGCCGCAGGAAAAGAGGGACCAAATGCATATCGAACCCGGCGTCGTGGATGGCGCGAAGATGATCCTGTCCTATGCGACAGCGGCGGCGGCCTTGACTGGTGGTGTCAAGCTGGTGCTGGACGATTTGAAAACTCATAACGCGCTGTCCTTTGCATTGCGCTCTGTGATCGCAGTGATTGCGACCTTCATCTTCTTTGAAGTGCTGCCGACTGCCCCCGTGGGTGTATCCGAGGTGCATTTGATCATGGGCACGACGCTTCTGCTGATCATGGGCGCAGGGCCTGCGGCTGTGGGTCTGGCAAGCGGCTTGCTGGTGCAGGGCCTGTTTTTCGCGCCCTCTGACCTGCCCATGTATACAGTCAATGTCACCACGCTTCTGATGCCGCTTCTGGGCCTGTCGCTGCTCATGGGCCGCATTGTTCCTGCGGGAACGGCTTATGTCGATCTGGGCTACGCGCAAGTGCTGAAAATGTCGCTCACCTATCAGGGCGGGATCGTTCTGTGGGTGGCGTTCTGGGCGACCTATGGCCAAGGGATCGGGGCCGAGAATATGGGCCAGATCGCGACTTTTGCTGTGGCTTACATGACTGTCGTGCTGCTGGAGCCGCTTCTGGACCTCGCTGTGCTGGCCGGGGCGAAGGCTTTGCGCCGTTACAAGGACAGTGGGCTGTTCGTGAACCGCCTCCACCACGCAGCGTAATTCCCTGACACGGGTGACAGGGGCAGGCCACGCGCCTGCCCCTTTTACGTTGGAGATACCATGTTTCAGCTTTCCCTGATCGGCATCGGCTCGGGCCATGCCGACCACCTGACAGGCGCAGCCATCCGCGCGCTCAATGACGCGGACCTGATCTTGCTGCCCGCGAAGGGCGAGGAGAAGGCGCAGCTTCTCGACCTGCGCCGCGCGCTTTTGGCCGATATGCTGACCCGCCCCATCCCGCAGGCCACTTTCGACATGCCCACACGGCGCGCGGATATTCCCTATCTCGATGCCGTCAACGATTGGCACGACCAGATCGCCGCGCGCTGGCTGGAGGCCATCCGCACCCATCTGCCCCAAGGCGGGCGCGTGGCGCTTCTGGTCTGGGGCGACCCCTCGCTCTATGACAGTACGCTGCGGATTGCTGCACGCGCGGGCGATGTGGCGGTGCAGGTCATCCCCGGTCTGACCAGTTTGCAGATGCTGACAGCGGCCCATGCTGTGCCGCTGAACACTTTGGGCGGGGCCGTCATGATCACCACAGGCCGGATGCTGCGCGATCATGGATGGCCTTTGGGCGCCGAGAGCGTCGCGGTCATGCTTGATGCCGGTGGGGCCTATGAGGTGCTTGACCCAGATGGCCTGCATATCTGGTGGGGGGCCTATCTGGGGCTGCCGCAACAGGCGCTGATCGTAGGGCCGCTTGCCGATGTCGCGGACCAGATCAAGACCCAGCGTGCGACGCTGCGCGCGCAGAATGGCTGGATCATGGACATTTACCTGCTCCGGCGCGGGGGCGCATTGGCTTGACATTCCGGCCCTAGGCCCCAACCTTTCGCAAAAATGGAGAGAGATATGGCCGCAACTGCCCCTGTCTGCGATTTCGACTGGCACGCCCCCGGCTTTGACCTGCCTGCTACAGATGGGCGGCGCTATACGCTTGCCGATGTTGGAGGGCCAAAGGGTACACTGGTCATGTTCATCTGTAACCACTGCCCCTACGTTCTGGCTGTGCTGGACCGGATCATCCGCGATGCGCGCGATTTGACTGCCCATGGCATTGGCGTTGCCGCCATCTGTTCCAATGACGCGACCAGCTACCCCGCCGACAGCTTCCCCAACATGGTGCGCATGGCCCAAGACAAGGCTTTCCTTTTTCCCTATTTGCATGACGAAACCCAAGACGTGGCCCGCGCGTGGGGCGCGGAATGCACGCCTGATTTCTTCGGGCTGAATGCGCAGGGCCGCTTGCAGTATCGCGGGCGGCTCGATGCCTCGGGCCGTGCCGCGGGACCAGCCGACGCCAAGCGCGAGCTGTATGAGGCGATGGTCCAGATTGCCCAGACAGGGCAGGGGCCGCGCGTGCAGACCCCCTCTATCGGGTGTTCGATCAAGTGGCGGGCAGCCTGAACGCTTCCCTCTTTCCCCCGGCGCGTTTGCGCACTACCTTGCCAGCGAACCAGCAGTCAGAGGCAGATCATGCAGAAACTAGAACTCGGTCGCACGGGACTGAAAGCTTCGGTCTATTGCTTGGGCACGATGACCTTCGGCTCGGAAACCCCAGAGGAGGACGCTCATCGCCAGATGGATATTGCGTGGGAGCGGGGGGTGAATTTTCTGGACGCGGCCGAGATGTATCCGGTCAATCCTGTCACCTTTGAAACAGCGGGTGTGACCGAGGAAATCGTCGGCCGCTGGATTGCCAGCCGCAAGCCCGCCGAGTGCATCGTGGCGACCAAGATCACCGGCGCGGGGTCGGTGGCCGTGAAGGACCGCGCGCCGATCACCGCCGCACGCCTGCGCGCGGCAGTCGAGGCGTCCTTGCGCCGCCTGCAGGTCGAAACGCTCGACATCTACCAGTTGCACTGGCCCAATCGCGGTTCATATCACTTCCGCAAGACATGGGACTATAACCCCGCGACGCAGAACCGCGCGGAAACTGTCGCGCATATGACTGAAATCCTCAACGTCGCGCAGGAACTTGTGCAAGCAGGCAAGATCCGCCATTTCGCGCTGTCCAATGAAACCGCGTGGGGCACGGCGATGTGGCTGCGGCTTGCCGATGCAGCGGGCTTGCCGCGCGTGGCCACGATCCAGAACGAATACTCGCTGCTGTGCCGCTATTTCGACCTCGATCTGGCCGAGACTTGCGTGAACGAAGATATCCCGCTTCTGTCCTATTCCTCGCTCGCCGCAGGGCTGCTGACGGGCAAATATGCAGGCGATGTGATCCCGGACGAGACCCGGCGCGTGCGCAATGCCGATCTCGGCGGGCGGATCACGCCGCGCGTGTTCCATGCGGTTGCGGCCTATATGGCGATTGCGCAGGAATATGGGCTTGACCCGGTGCACATGGCCTATCAATGGACCCGCACGCGGCCTTTTGCCGTTTTCCCCATCGTGGGCGCACGCACAGCCGCGCAGATGGAGCATTTGCTCGATGGGGTCGATGTGACGCTCTCGGGCGATATTCTGGCCGAAATTGAGGACGCACACCGCGCCCATCCGCTGCCCTTCTGACAGGATCCCCCATGTTCACCCAAATCGACGCCATCCTGTTTGACAAGGATGGCACTTTGTTCGACTTCGCGGCAAGCTGGTCGGGCTGGACGGCCTCTGTCATCGACGGCTTGGCGCTGGGCGATGACAGGCTGGCCGAAGCGATGGCGCAGGTGCTGGGCTATGAGCGGTCCGCGCGGCGCTTCCTGCCGCATTCGCCTGTCATCGCGGGCACTTTGGCCGAGCAAGTCGATCTGCTCTTGCCCTTCTTGCAAGGCTGGACGCCCGCGCGGCTGGAGGCGTATCTGCTGGCCGAAGCCACGGGGTCAACCATGGTTGCGCCTGTGCCGCTGCCGCCGCTGATGGAGGGATTGCGCGCGCGGGGCTACCTGCTGGGCTTGGCCACGAATGACGGCGAAAGTTCTGCCATCGCGCATCTGACCCGGGCGGGCATCCTGCACCATTTCGCCCATGTTCTGGGCTATGATTCGGGCTACACGCCCAAACCCGCCCCCGACATGCTGCTGGGCTTTGCCGATCGCGCGGGGCTGGACCCTGCGCGTGTGGTGATGGTGGGCGACAGCACGCATGACCTGATTGCCGGGCGCGAGGCGGGTATGGTCACAGTGGGTGTCTTGACCGGGCTTGCGACTTCGGATGTGCTCGCCCCCCATGCCGATCTGATTTTGCCCGATATCGGCCATCTTCCCAGTGTTCTGATGCGCTGAGCACAGGAAAAAACCCGCCCCAGACGGGGCGGGCAGTGGCCCGCGCATCGGCGGGACAGGGAGGAAAGAGTTATCAAGCTGCCAAGCTCTTGGCGTCGGGATAACATGTATATGGGTAATATAATTGCGCGGGTGATTCTTTGATTTGAATCAAATTGCAAATGCAAGCCGTTGTTTTTGTGCTTGCTACAAGGGCTTGGGCGGAACCGGATTGTTTCGCTTGCTTGCCGCGCCATCGTTGCGGACCCTCTCTTTGGCTAGGCAACAAACATCTTGCATTTGAGCTTTCCGAGCGGCGCGCTTACATCTGGAACAGAACAGCGAAAGCCCAGCTATGGACGAAGCCTATTCCCCCGATCTTCTTGACGCACCGGTGCAAAACGTGCCGGGCTGGTTGCGGGCCTTGCACAAAGACGCGCAGTCGGGGCTTGATGTGCTCGGCCCGGATCATGCGGCTGTCTATCTGGATGGCAATGACACGCTGCTGGTGACATTCAGCCTCTATGTGCCCGCGCTTGATGGCCCTGCGCCCTTTGCCGAGGCGCTTGCCGCCGCGCAAGGCTGGTCGCGTCTGCATCTGCTCGCCCGGCGCCCGGATTGGTTCCGCGCCCCTGTGATCGCGGACTATCTGCGCGCACAATCCGATGGTGGGTTCTTCGAGAGTTTTGCGCAGGTCATCTTTGCAGGCGGGGGCATGGGCGGCTTTGCGGCTTGCGCTTATGCGCCTGTTTGTCCGGGGGCGCAGGTGGTGGCGATTGCCCCGCAAGCGACGCTTGACCCTGCTATAGCTGGCTGGGATACGCGCTGGCCTGCGGCGCGGCGGCTGCCATTCGGGGGGCGTTTCGGATTTGCCCCGTCGGGCTGCGACTTGGCCGAGGCCGCGACTGTGATCTATGATCCCGCACAGACCCTCGATGCAATGCACGCGACCTTGTTCCGCCGCCCATCTGTCCGACTGCTGCGCACACCTGATCTGGGCGGGACGACGGCACGCGTTCTCGCGCGGTTGGGGGTCCTTGATGCGATTTTATTGGCCTCGGCAGAGGGGCGGCTTGACGCTGTTGCGCTGGCGCAAGCCTGCCGTGCGCGCAAGTCAGATCAGGTTTGGCTGACCGGACTGGCCGGCCTTGCATTGGCCAAGGGTCAGGCCGCCCGAGCATTGGTCGTGGCAGAGCGCTTGGGCGCAGAGGGCAAAGCCTTGCGCGTTAAAGCCAAGGATATCCTGCGCGCCCGCCTGCCTTAGCCAGTCTGGTCAGCAAAACCCACTGGAAACCCCGCAGCCTTTTGGCTAATCGGGACGCATGATCCAGACCCTGACCCTAACCCGCCCTGATGACTGGCATCTGCACTTGCGCGACGGGGCGATGCTGGCCGGTATCGCGCCCGAGACTGCGCGCCATTTCGCCCGCGCGATCGTCATGCCAAACCTCGTGCCGCCTGTGGTGACAGGCGCGCAGGCGGCGGCCTATCGTGAGCGCATTTTGGCAGTGACAGGCGCGGACTTCACGCCGCTGATGACGCTCTACCTGACCGAAGCGACTGATCCGGCCGATGTGGTGGCCGCGCACAAGGCGGGTATTGTCACGGCGGTGAAGCTCTATCCCGCAGGGGCCACGACCAATTCAGCAAGCGGCGTGCGCGACTTCGACCGCGTGCGCCCAGTGCTGGAGGCGATGGCAGAAGCGGGAATCCCACTTCTGACCCATGGCGAAGTGACCGACCACGATATCGACATTTTCGACCGCGAGGCTGTGTTCATCGGCCGCGTGCTCGACCCCATTCGCCGCGCGACACCGGGGCTTCGTGTGGTGATGGAGCATATCACGACCTCGGACGCTGTGGCCTATGTCCGGTCCCAGCCTGAAGATCTTGGGGCCACAATCACGACGCACCATCTGGTCATCAACCGCAACCACATTCTGGTTGGGGGCATCAAGCCGCATTACTACTGCCTGCCTGTGGCCAAGCGCGAAAGCCACCGCTTGGCGCTGGTGGATGCCGCCACATCCGGCGACCCGCGCTTCTTTCTGGGCACCGACAGCGCGCCCCATACCGATTGTGCGAAGGAATCCGCCTGCGGCTGCGCAGGTTGTTTCACCGCCACCAACACGCTCTCTGTGCTGGCCGACGTGTTCGAGCGGGCAGGTGTGTTGGATCGGCTCAACGCCTTCGTGGCCCAGCATGGCGCGGATTTCTACGGCCTGCCGCGCAATGCAGCGACCGTGACGCTTGAACGCGGCGATACCCCCGTCACCTATCCCGCCAAGATCGAAACGGGTGCAGGCCCAGTCACTGTCTTTGACCCCGGCTTCCCGCTTTACTGGCGCGTGCTCTGAAAGGCCCCTCGATGATCCCCACCACTTACCCCGACCGCGCCACTGTTGCCCGCCTGACCGCACGGATGCTCTTGGACATAAAGGCCGTGCATTTCAACGCGACCGAGCCGTTCACTTTTGCGTCTGGTCTGAAAGCGCCCACCTACATCGATTGCCGCAAACTGATCAGCTTCCCGCGCATCCGCTCGACCCTGATGGACTTCCTGACTTGCCGGGTGATGGAGGATGCGGGCTTTGACGCCTTCGACAACATCGCAGGCGGCGAAACGGCGGGCATCCCCTTTGCAGCACTCGTGGCCGACCGCATGGCGCTGCCCATGACCTATGTCCGCAAGAAACCCAAAGGCTACGGGCGCAATGCGCGCATTGAGGGGGCGATGACCGAGGGGCAGCGCGTCCTTCTGGTCGAGGATCTGACGACCGATGGCGGGTCGAAACTGTCCTTCGTGGACGCGATCCGCGACACAGGGGCTTCGTGCGCGCATACGGCGGTGATCTTCTACTACGGCATCTTTCCAGAAACCGAGCCGCGCTTGGCCGAACACGGCGTCAAGCTGCACTACTTGTGCACATGGTGGGACGTTCTTGCCGAGGCCCGTCGCGGCGGGGGCTTCGACGCAGGGACGCTGGACGCGGTGGAGGCGTTTTTGCGCGCGCCGCGAGAATGGGCCGCTGCTTCGGGAAGCTGAGCGAGAGCAGTTATTAACTGTATGGTCTAGTTGAGAAAATTTGGCGGAAGCGGTGGGATTCGAACCCACGGTAGGGTCTCCCCTACGCTGGTTTTCAAGACCAGAGCCTTAAACCACTCGGCCACACTTCCGTAGTGCCCAGAGCAATAGGCGCAATTTGTCGGGGGGTCCAGCCCGGAAATTCGCGAATCTGGGCATTCACGGCGCCTCCGGGGGGGGCGCGCCGTTCCAGATTTGCTGCGCATCCCGTGTCAAGGCCCGTGCTTCCAAACTCGACAGATAGGCCAGCGCCGCTTGCGGGCTGTGTCGTCGCCGCGCGCGTGACCAGAGTTTGCGGACCGAGGGCACAGACCATGGCAGGGCGGCCTGCGCGAGCCAGGCGCGCAATTCCGGGGGCAGGCGGTCGAATTCGGCCATGCTGGACGGACGCCTGCGCAGGCTGGAATTGACATTGCCGCGCATGGGGTCACGCCGCCTGTTTGCCCCAGCGGGGAAAGGGGTCGGGCAGGCCCGCCCAAGCGGCCGGTGTGAAATCTTGTGCCCCCATCAGGCATGCATCAAGCCGCTTGGTCAGGCCCGCTATATCCAGCCCCGTGCCGATAAACACCAGCTCCTGCCGACGGTCCCCGAACGGTTCCACCCAATTGGCGTGCATTTTGGCCTGCGCCTGTGGGTCATCCGGCCAGCGGTCCCGTGGCATGGCGGCCCACCACATGCCAAGGGGCGAGACTTGCGACACCGCCCCCGCCAAGCTGAATTCGGCCACCCAATTGGGCCGTGTGGCGATCCAGAAATGCCCCTTGGCGCGGATCACACCAGGCAGATCGGCATTGAGCAGGTCATGGATGCGTTGCGGATGGAACGGGCGGCGGGCGCGATAGGTGAAGTGGGAAATGCCGTATTCCTCGGATTCGGGAACGTGATCGGCATAGCCATAAAGCTCTTTGGCCCAGAGCGGGTGTTCGTGCGCCGTGTCGAAATCAAACAGCCCAGTGTCAAGGATCGCGTCTGCGGGTACGCGGGACTGGTTGGCCTCGATCAGCCGCGCATCCGGGTTCAGCGCGCGGATGATCAGGCGCGCGGCCTGCGCGCGCTCTGGGCCAGCATCGGCCACTTTGTTCAGAATCACCACATCGGCAAATTCGATCTGTTCGGTCAAGAGCGTGACCAGGGTGCGCGCGTCGCCCTCCAGCGCCTGGCCCCGGTCGGCCAGAAAGTCGTGGCTGGAAAAGTCGCGCAGCAGGTTGATCGCGTCCACGACTGTCACCATCGTGTCAAGGCGCGCCACATCCATCAGGCTGTCGCCCGCCTCATCGCGGAACTCAAAAGTTGCGGCCACAGGCAGGGGTTCGGAAATGCCGGTCGATTCGATCAGCAGGTAGTCAAAGCGCCCGGCTTCGGCCAGATCGCGCACTTGCTTCAGCAAATCCTCGCGCAGAGTGCAGCAGATGCAGCCATTCGACATCTCGACCAGCTTTTCTTCGCCGCGCTTGAAATCCACGCCTGCCGCGATCAGGTCGGCGTCGATATTGACCTCGGACATGTCATTGACGATCACCGCCACGCGCCGCCCGTCGCGGTTGTTGAGCACATGGTTCAGCAGCGTCGTCTTGCCTGCGCCAAGGAAGCCCGACAGGATCGTGACGGGCAGGCGGGGGTCAGGATGGGTCATGGCAGCGCCCTGTTTGTTACGATATAACGTAACTAGCGCGACCCTATCGCAGAGTCCAGAGGGCTCACTCCCGGCGCAAGCGCGCGAGAAGGTCCGCGTTGATATACCCATCCGGCGGCAGGCCGCGCGCGCGTTGCCAGCCCTGCACGGCGGCGACACTGGCCGGACCCAGACGGCCATCAATGCCCGCAGTGTCGAAGCCCTTGGCGTTGAGCAGCCGCTGGACTTCTGTCCGCTCGGCCCGTGTCAGCGCCCGGTCCCCGCGCGGCCATTGCCCGCGCAAAGCCGCTCCGCCGCGCAACCTGTCGGACAAATGGCCAAGGGCCAGCACATAGGCGTCCGAGATGTTGTATTCCTTCAGCACATCGTAATTGCCATAGGCCAGAAAAGCAGGCCCGCGCGCACCCCCGGGCAGGATCAGCCGGGAAGGGGCGTTGGGCAGGGGGCGGCCATCCACCGCGCGAAGCCCGCGTGCGGCCCAATCCGCGCCGCTCAGGCGTTGTCCAGTCAGCGACAAATCCGGCGGGCTTGCCACTTCCACTGCCCAAGGCTGCCCGCGCGTCCAGCCGCGCTGGGTCAGATAATTCGCGGCTGATGCCAGCGCGTCGCCCGGATCCTCCGACCACAGATCGCGCCGCCCGTCGCCGTTGAAATCCACCGCATAGGCCAGAAAGCTTGATGGCATAAATTGCACATGCCCGAACGCGCCGGCCCAGGACCCGACCATCTGCGCAGGCGCCTTGTCGCCTGCCTGCACGACGCGCAAAGCGTCGATCAGTTGCGCTTCAAAGAACGGCCCGCGCCGCCCATCCTTGGCCAAGGTGGCAAGCGTGGCCAGAAGCGGTGTGCGGCCCCTGTTCGCGCCAAAGGACGATTCGATCCCCCAGATGGCCACGACCACTTCGGGGGGCACGCCAAAGCGCGCCTCGATTTGCGCGAGCGTGCGGGCGTGCGTTCGCATCGCGGCTTGGCCTGCCGCGATGCGTGCGGGGGTCACGGCGCTGTCCATATACTCCCAGACCCGCGCGCCGAATTCGCTTTGGCGACGGTCAAGCGCTATGCTGTCGGGCAGATAGCGCAGATGGGGGCGGGCTGTGGCCAAGGTGGCGGCGCTGATGCCTGCGGCCGCCGCGCGCGCCTCGAACCCCACAAGCCACGTGCTGAAATTCCCCGCAGGGGCTGTCAGTGTCGCAGGCCGTGCCTCTGGCCGGGGCGAGGTGGTGACATTCGCGCCCACACAACCGGGCAGAAGGGCGAGAAGGGCCAGGGCGGGCAGGATGGGGCGTTGGGTCATGGGGCGAGTGTGGCTGATTGCGCCCCCGGCGCGCAATCCCCTTCGCCGGTGGCCCGCTCACATTTCGGCAAGCTGCGCTTTTCGGGGCGGGTGGAATGGGCTATGCTGGCCGCAACCAGAACCCAAAAGGTCGAGCAGTGCCATGTTGTCCACCCGTCGTGTTTTCCTGCTGGGCGCAAGCGCCCTGTCGCTGTCTGCCTGCATGGGCGGGGGCGTGCCAATGACCCCGCGTCCTGCCGCCCCCCCCATGCGCGCCGAGGCGAACCCCGCCTTTGACGCCTGGAAAGCGGCCTTCCGCCCCCGCGCGCTGGCCGCAGGCATCAGCCCGCAAGTGGCCGATCAGGCGCTGGCCGGGGCGCAGTTCCTGCCCGATGTGATCGCGCGCGACCGCAGGCAGGCGGAATTCACCCGCACGCTCGAAGATTACTTGCGCATCGCCGCGTCCGACGAGCGCATCGCAGGCGGGCGCGCGGCTTTGTCCCAGTATGGCGCGACCCTGCGCGCGATCGAGGATCGCTTCGGGGTGGACGCGGCGGTCATCGCCGCCGTATGGGGGCTTGAATCGCGCTACGGCACCGAGCGGGGGGATATCCCGGTGATCTCGGCCACGGCCACGCTGGCCTTCGAGGGGCGGCGCGGGCCATTCTTTGAATCCCAACTCCTCGCCGCTTTGCGCATCCTGCAACGCGGCGACACTGCGCCCCAGAACCTGCGCGGGTCCTGGGCGGGCGCGATGGGGCATACCCAATTCATCCCCACCACGTTTCAGGATTACGCAGTCGATTTCACCGGCGACGGGCGGCGCGATATCTGGGCCGAGGATCCGACGGACGGCCTTGCGTCAGCCGCGAATTACCTTGCGCGGATGGGTTGGCAGCGCGGACAGCCCTGGGGGGTGGAAGTGCGCCTGCCGCAGGGCTTTGACACGGGGCTTGCCGGGCGGGGCAATGCGCGCGCGGTCACGGACTGGACTGCACGCGGCCTGCGCGACATGGACGGGCGCGCGCTGCCTGCACTGGGGGACGGTGCGCTGATCCTGCCCGATGGCCCGTTGGGGCCTGCTTTCGTGGTGTTTCGCAATTTCAACGTGATCCTGCGCTACAACAATTCCGAATTCTACGGCATTGGCGTTGGCCATCTGTCCGACCGACTGCGCGGGGGTGGACCCATTCGGGGCAATTTCCAGCCCGACCACAATGGGCTGCGGATGCCCGAGCGCCAAGAGATACAGCAACGCCTGACAGCGGCGGGCTTTGACACCCAAGGCGCGGATGGCGTCTTTGGCCCGAATTCGCAAAACGCGCTGCGCGCATGGCAACGGGCGCGGGGGCTGCCGGAAACGGGCCAGCCCTCGATGGCCGTGCTCACCCTATTGCGGGCAGGCTAGGGCATGGCCACGCTGACCCCGTCCGATGCCCGTGCGCTGGTCATCCGCGCCTTCGCCGCGCGTGGAATGCCGGAACATCTGGCCGCGCCCGCCGCCGCCGCCTTGGTTCAGGCCGAACAGGAAGGCTTGCCATCGCATGGCCTGGCCCGCGTGCCATTCTATGCTGCGCAGATGAAAACCGGCAAAGTGCGCCCGCAGGCCGAGCCTGTGGTCACGCGTGACGGCGCTGTGGTGCGGGTCGATGCAGGCTTCAACCTTGCGTTTGAGGCCATCGCTCAAGGGGCCGAAGCCGCGCGGCAGGTCGCGCGCGATCTGGGGGTGGCCATCGTGTCGATCACGCACTCCCACCATTTCGGCGTCGCGGGCCAGAGCGTGGAGGTCATGGCAGAGCATGGTCTGATCGGGCTGGCGCTCGCCAATGCGCCTGCCTCGATGGCGCCGTGGGGGGGCACGGTGCCGCTTTATGGCACGAACCCCATAGCCTTTGCCTGCCCGCGCGCAGATGGCCCGCCACTTGTCATTGATTTGTCGCTGTCGCATGTGGCGCGCGGCAAGATCATGCTCGCGCAAAAGGCAGGTGAACCCATCCCCGAAGGCTGGGCGCTGAACCGTGACGGGAACCCCACGACAGACGCAGACGCGGCAATGGCAGGGACCATGGTGCCCTCCGGCGGGGCCAAGGGGGCTGCCTTGGCATTGATGGTGGAATTGCTGACCGCAGGACTGGCAGGCGCGAATTTCGCGTGGCAGGCCGCATCGCTCTTTGACGACAAGGGCGCGCCGCCGAACCTCGCGCATTTCCTGCTCGTGCTGGACCCCGCCCGCTTCGCCCCCGGCTTTGCGGAACGTGCGGAAGCCATGTTCGCCGCCATCGAAGCCCAACCCGGCGCGCGCCTGCCCGGAAGCCGCCGCCATGCCGGACGCACAAGCCGCGCCGAGGCGATCACTGTCCCAGATGCGCTTCTTGCTGAACTGGTATCGATAGCAGAAAGCTGACCAGCCCGCCTTGTCAGGGCCGCTTTGCCACGTTAAGCCAGCATGTCCCTGCGCGGAGCTGACCCATGACCCCTTATTCCCGTCTGCAACTTTTGGCCCCCGGCTTGATGTTGTCGGCCACGATCGGGGCAGCGGCAGCATTCTTGGGAAGCCATTACGGCGCCCCGGTGATGCTGTTCGCGCTACTTTTGGGTATGGCGTTCAACTACCTGCATGTGGCTGGTCCCTGCCGCGAGGGGATCAACGTCGCGGCGACCTTCGTGCTGCGGCTTGGCGTGGGGCTGATGGGCATTCGCATCGCGCTCGATGATCTTGCCCAGATCGGGGTGCAGGGCGCGAGTATTCTGGCCGGGCTGATTGTGCTGACCATTGCGACAGGCTTTGTCGTCTCGCCGCTTCTGGGGCGTCAATGGCGCTTCGCTCTGCTGACAGGGGGGGCAGTGGCGATCTGTGGGGCTTCGGCCGCGCTTGCTATTGCGGCGGTTCTGCCCATCAATGACCAATCCGAGCGCAACACTTTGTTCACAGTCATGGCGGTGACAGCCCTCTCGACTGTAGCCATGATCGCCTACCCACCGCTTTTCACCTATCTGGGGTTCGAGGAAGTGCAAAAAGGCTTCCTGATCGGGGCCACGATCCATGATGTCGCACAAGTCGTAGGCGCGGGGTTCTCGATCTCTGACCGCGCCGGCGAGATAGCGACGATCACCAAACTTTTCCGCGTGGCCATGCTGCCTGTGGTGCTGGTGGCCATCGTCCTGACCCTGCGCGTCACAGGGGCCGGGACAGGGCAGGGGCGCATCCCGCTTCTGCCGTGGTTCATGCTGCTGTTTTTGGGGCTGGTGGTGCTGGGGTCGCTGGTGAACATTCCGCCGATTGTCACGACGCAGGTCGAAACCCTGTCGCGGGTCTGCCTGATCGTGGCGATTGCGGCTTTGGGGGTCAAAACATCCATTAAGGCTCTGACCGCGGTGGGCGCCGGGCATCTGATTATCGTTGTCGTGCAAACCTTGGCGCTTCTGGCCTTCGCGCTTCTCGCGCTGACCTATCTTGCGCCGCTCTGAGCACATCCGCGCTTGCAGTCGCAGCATCTGGCAGGTATGAGATGCTGACGCACCCGTAGCTCAGCTGGATAGAGTGCTGCCCTCCGAAGGCAGAGGTCACAGGTTCGAATCCTGTCGGGTGCGCCATTTCCGAACAAAAGAGAGACCTTCGGGGGCGGTGGTGCCTGTCGGGTCAGACGCCTTTTTTGCAAGTTGCCTTTTCGACCCTGTGACGTGGATTTCCCCGTCCCATACCCGCACCTCGTCCAGCAGCAGGCGGGCATAGGCTTGCCGAACCTGATGATCGCCTGAGTCGAACTGCCCACGCAGCAGGTCTGACAATGTCTTCAGTTTTTCACGGGTGATGTCGGGCCTTTCGTCATTCAGGCGGCGATTGAGATCAGTGATATCTGTATTCAGCTCGTCACGCCGGAACCGCAGGGCAACCATGCGTTCGCGGAATTCGGGGTCCTCCAGCTCGGCCAGGCCCTTTTCAACCAATTCCAGCAGGCGCGTGATTGCTGCCTTGGTGTCGGTCAGCTCTGTGCGCTTCTTGGCGAGGCTTTGGTAGTCGTCCACCAAATACACGACTTTACGGATGAACGCGCTCTGTTGCACAAATCCTGTGAGGGATTCATCTCGTGAATCCAGTGTGGTCGCTGGACGGGATGAGCAAACCTACACCCCCCGCCTACAAGACCAGGAACTGGCCCGCCTACACTGAAGC
>JBKBLP010000032.1:0-32991 GCA_046296275.1 Roseinatronobacter sp.
GTCGAATCCGCGCGCACTGAAACGATGGTCGAGCCACCCAGGAACGCGCCCGATTCGTTGATCTCTTTCCAAGCCAGTTCGGCGCTGTCTGCCATGAAGGGCGTGATCGATTCGATGGGGCCCGTGAAGCCCAGCAGGACACCCATCTTCACCTCGTTTGCCGCAGCGAGCGAGGCCGAGAAAGCCAGCGCAGTGCTGGCCAGAAGCAGCTTCTTCATCTGAAAAACTCCCAGTTGTTCTTGTTGCGCACGCAGATGCGCGCCATCCGACGGGTTTGACCGCCTTGCATTCTGGCTAGCATGTGGGCGCGTGCCGGAAAAGGGATTTGCGCAAGAATCCTGTGCAAATCCGTCATAATCCTGAGTCATTCCAACTCGATCGTACCCGGCGGCTTGCTGGTGCAGTCGTAGAACACCCGATTGATCCCGCCCACCTCGTTGATGATCCGTGTGGCGGTTTCGCCCAGGAAGTCATGCGTGAACGGGTAGTAATCGGCGGTCATGCCGTCCACGGACGTGACCGCGCGCAAGGCGAGCGCATAATCATAGGTCCGCCCGTCGCCCATCACGCCCACTGTGCGCATGGGCAGGATGGCCGCGAAAGCCTGCCAAATCTGGTCATACAGCCCGTGCTTGCGGATCTGGTCGATATAGACCGCATCCGCACGGCGCAGGATTTCCAGCTTCTCGCGCGTGATCTCGCCGGGGCAGCGGATGGCCAGACCCGGACCGGGGAAGGGGTGGCGGCCGATGAAGTGCTCGGGCAGCCCGAGTTCGCGCCCCAAAGCGCGCACTTCGTCCTTGAAGAGTTCGCGCAAAGGTTCGACCAGCTTCAGCCCCATCTTTTCGGGCAATCCGCCTACATTGTGATGGCTCTTGATCGTGACCGACGGCCCGCCACTAAAGCTGACCGATTCGATCACGTCAGGGTAAAGCGTGCCTTGCGCGAGGAATTCCGCGCCCTCGATCTGCGAGGCGTATTTCTGGAACACGTCGATGAAAAGCCGCCCGATGGTCTTGCGCTTCACCTCCGGGTCGCTGACGCCTTCGAGCGCGCCAAGAAACAGCTCGGATTCCTCGGCATGGATCAGGGGGATGTTGTAGGTATCGCGGAACATCTTCACGACATCCTCGGCTTCATTCAGCCGCAACAGCCCATGATCCACGAAAACGCAAGTCAACTGGTCGCCAATCGCTTCATGGATCAGCACAGCCGCCACGGACGAATCAACCCCGCCCGAAAGCCCGCAGATGACCCGCTTATCCCCCACCTGCGCGCGGATTTTGGCCACGGCTTCCTCGCGGTAGCTGGCCATCGACCAGTCGCCCGTAAAGCCCGCCATGCGCACGAAATTGGCGTAAAGGGCGGCGCCCTTGGGGGTATGGTGGACTTCGGGGTGGAATTGCACAGCAAAGAAATTGCGCGACAGGTCCGCCGTGATGGCGTAGGGCGCGTTGGGGGATGTGCCATAAACCTCGAAACCTGGGGCGAGGGCTGCGACATGGTCGCCATGGCTCATCCAAACTTGCTCGCGGCCTTCGGTGAACCAGCCATCGAGCAGCGGCAGGGTGCCCGTGGGTGTCACGAAAGCGCGACCGAATTCCGCCGTGCCACCGCCGCCATGGTTCTTGCCCCCTTCGACCCGCCCGCCAAGGTCCTGCATCATCACTTGCTGGCCATAGCAGATGCCCAGGATCGGCACACCCATCGTGTAGGCGCTGCGCGGGGGGCGGGGGGAGCCATCGCGCGTAACCGTATCCGGCCCGCCTGAAAAGATGATCGCTTTCGGCGCGAAGCGGGCCAGAAACGCATCATCCACGCGCTGATAGGGGTGGATTTCGCAATAGACGTTCAACTCGCGCAAGCGCCGCGCAATCAATTGCGTGACCTGAGAGCCGAAATCGATGATCAGAAGGCGGTCATGTGTGCTCATGGTGGCTCGCTTAGGGCAAGGGGCGGGTTGGTGCAAGCGGCTCAGGCATCGACGCACAGGATTTGCAGATCGGCCACATTGGTTCCCGTGCCGCCTGTGATCAGCAGAGCACCAGACAAGCGCAGCGCGGCGTAACTGTCGTTATTGGCAAGCAGCGCCTCTGCGTCGCCCCCGGCTGCGCGGATGCGGGCGATGGTCCCGCCATCAACCAGCGCGCCCGCCGCATCTGTGGGACCATCGCGCCCGTCGGTGCCTGCGGACAGGAACCGCCAGCCGGAGCGGCCATCGAGCGCGAAGGCCACGCGCAGCGCCAGTTCCTGATTGCGCCCGCCAAGCCCTGTACCGTGCAGCGTGACAGTCGTCTCGCCCCCCAGAAGCGTCGTGCCGGGGCCATCCGCGACCAGCGCCACGATCGCGCGTGCTGCCTGTGCCACATCGCCCACCAGCGGCGCGGGGGCCACGCGCGCGCCGGGGCAGGCGCGGGCCATCGCCGCGACAGAAAGCGCGTTCGAGCCGATCAGCAGATTGCGCGCAGGGGGCAGGGCCAAGGGGTCCTCTGGCCGCCCAAGCGCCACGCGCGCCGCCTCGGGCAACTGTTCCCACAGCCCCAGATCGCGCAGCATCGCGCAGACCTGCGCGCGGGGGGCAATCGGTGCGACAGTCGGGCCAGAGGCAATCGCGCGCAGATCATCGCCCACCACATCCGACAGGATCAGCGCACGCACGCTTGCAGGGGCCGCGGCCCGCAGCAGCCCGCCCCCTTTCAGCCGCGACAAATGCTGGCGCACCATGTTCATCTGCACGATATCCAGACCCGCGCCCAAGAGCAGGCGGTTCACAGTGGCCTTGTCGGCCAGGGTCAGCCCTTCGACCGGGGCAGGCAGCAACGCCGAGCCACCGCCCGAGACGAGCACCAGCACCTCATCCGCGTCGCGCGTCGCGGCGAGCATGTCGAGCACGGCCTGACCCGCGCGCAAGCCCCCGTCATCGGGGACGGGATGCGCGGCAAGCCATAGGTCAGCCCCCGGCACGTTAACGGCATTCTCCGGGTTCGTTACAACCAGCGCGCGGGCAGGCTGCGGCAGAAGCGGCAAAGCAGCCTCGGCCATCGCGCAAGCGGCTTTGCCCACAGCGAGCATGAACAACCGCCCCACAGGCCGCACAGGCTGCGCGAGCAGCGCCGCCCGCACGGCCCCGCGCGGGTCCGCCGCTTGAACACCCACAAGAAACAAATCCCGCATCGCATCTGCGCTTAGCGTCATGCCAGTTTCCCTTTGATCGCCCGCTTGCTATAGCCCGCAGGTAAACCATGCAGGACACGAAAACGAAAGGGACAGGCATGTTCGATCTGACAGGCAAGGGCGCATTGGTCACAGGGGCCTCGGGCGGGATTGGGGCCGCGATTGCGAGCGCGCTGCACAGGGCAGGGGCCAGTGTCGCACTCTCCGGCACCCGCGAAGGGCCGCTGAAAAAGCTTGCCGCGACCTTGGGCAGCCGTGCTTATGTTCTGCCCTGCAACCTGTCGGACCCCGCCGCCGTGGACGCGCTGCCAAAACAAGCGGCCGAGGCCTTGGGATCGCTCGACATCCTGATCAACAATGCGGGCATCACGCAGGACAATCTGCTCATGCGCATGTCGGACGAGCAATGGCAGAAGGTCATCGACATCAACCTGACCGCAACCATGCGGCTGATGCGCGGGGCTTTGCGCGGCATGATGAAAGCGCGCTGGGGGCGGATCGTGAATGTGACCTCGGTCGTGGGGGCCACGGGCAATCCGGGGCAGGTGAATTACGCCGCCTCCAAGGCAGGCGTCGTGGGCGCGTCCAAATCGCTCGCGCAGGAAGTGGCAAGCCGGGGCATTACCGTCAACTGCATCGCGCCGGGCTTCATTGCCACGCCGATGACCGATGTGCTGACGCACGACCAGAAAGCCGCGATCAACGCCCGCATCCCCGCAGGCCGCATGGGCAACCCTGACGAAATCGCCGCAGGCGCGCTGTACCTGTCGAGCAATGAGGCCGCCTATGTCACCGGCGCCGTTCTGCACATCAATGGCGGGATGGCGATGCCGTGATGCCGAATCCCGTTTGTGGGCGCGCGGGGCCGTGCTAAAAGCACCGCGCACACCCACGAGCGGGGATCGTCCGGCTTGACCTGACGGGCCTTTGGTCCTATGGGGCGCGCAACGTGACGCCGCATCAAGGCGGGCGAGGGATATATCCGCTGGGTCTGACCCGGCATCAACCAAGAGGAAGACCATGAGCGATATCGCGGATCGTGTGAAGAAGATCGTCGTCGAGCATCTGGGCGTCGAAGAAAGCAAGATCACCGAAGGCGCGTCCTTCATTGACGATCTGGGCGCAGACAGCCTCGACACAGTCGAGCTGGTGATGGCGTTCGAGGAAGAATTCGGCATCGAAATCCCCGATGACGCGGCCGAAAACATCCAGACCTTCGGCGACGCTGTGAAGTTCATCACTGAAGCCGCCTGATTTTTGGCTCTGGCCGGACATGCAAACGCCACCCGCGACGGGTGGCGTTTTGCGTTTGGGGGTGGTGGTGGCTTTGAGCCCTGGAGCGGACGGTCGGCACTCCTCTAGACGTGCAGCAAAAGTCTGTGATAACTTCGTTGGACCTGTCCACGAAGAACAGAACGCGCGGCTGTAATTCAACTCAGATTGCGTAATTTCGATAGCAGAGCGTTGGTCCAAGAATGAAAGTAACGCTACGTTGAAAGAGCAAAAAGGAATATCTGCATATGCTACCAGTGCATCAAAAATAGGGATGCGGATAATATGCGCAAGAAGTCATGTTGATGCTGATTGGGATGATGAACACAGCTTTTGAAATGTCGAAAACACCGCATTGAACATCAGGATGATCTGTGCGTCGATACTTTTATCATCTTTTGTTCTACACCTTGACGCTGTAAATGACTTACTTTCCTTACTGAAGAAAAATGATAGCTGGGATAAGCTAAGGAAAATCCTTGATCGTGAAAATGAGCACGACATGCCGAAGCCATTCTTGTCATGGCGAACAGAAGACGGCATTATTCAAATATCTGTTATTGAAGATGCTTGCGTGTCCGGTAGCGAGTTGTTTAAAATTTGGGGCAAAGTTAGTGAGCTGCTGCATTGTCGAAATCCATTACAGATCCAATCTTCAACTCAGGAAAAAGCAAAAGAACTGTCAACGTATCTTGATCGCCCGACTGTTATAATGGCGCCGCACACAATTGCTATTCCTGCTGATGGGATGCTCTATATGATTAATGTGAACATCACGAGCGGAGCGTCAGAAGAGCATTGGTGGGTGGCTGGCAGATTAGATAACGCAAGAAGATTTTGGTCGAAACACGTGGTTCTGGAAAAGAAACATAGTTTGTTTTTTAAGAATAAATTTTTTATCATTACCCGGCCATGATGCTGATTTTTTGGCGACAGCTTCGTCCTGCAAAGCAGCAATTGCCCCCCCTCACGCAAATTGCGGATTGCGCCGCCACACGGACAGGTTCAGCGCGCCTGCAATCGTGACCCAGATCAGATAGGGCACCATCATCGCCCCCGCCACAGGGTCCAAAGCCCAGAATGCCGCACAGGTCGCGGCCACTGCCCCCCACAGGCAGCACAGGATCACGAACGCCGCGCGCATCCGCCTCAGCCCGAAGAACACGGGCGACCAGAGCGTGTTGAACGCGATCTGCGCAGCCCAGAAGGCGAGCGCCTGTTGCGACCCCTGCAGCAGCGCCACGCGCATCGCGGCGAGCGACATCAGCACATAGAGCGTCATCCACACGACCGGAAACACCCAGCCCGGTGGGGTCCAGCTTGGTTTGTTCAGGTCGCGATACCACGGCCCCGGCTCAAACATCGCGCCAGTGGCCCCGGCGGCCCCGCAGGCCACCAGAAACGTCCCAAATAGCATCCAGTCCATTGCGTGCCCCCATGACCGAGGGCTACACATAACTCACGCGCGGCGGCGGTCCAGTTGTAAAGCGCTCCTGCGCGTGGCGATGTCTTGGGCGCGCAGGCGGGCCAGTGCCTCCATCAGCGCGTCAGAGCGCGCAGCACCTGCCCCGTCGCGCGCTGCGGCTTCGACCAGAAACGCGACTTCCGGGGTGGGGCGGGCATAGATCGTGGCCATGCGTGGTTGCACGACGGACAGCCCTGCTTGCAGCGCGGACAGCGCCAGCCAGCCCAGTTTCGCGCCCTTGCCCGTCGTCGCGCGCTGCGTGATCGAATCGCAGCCCTGCGCGCGAATGCGCCCGCCGATGCCGTCATATATATGGCGGGCCGCATAGATGCCGGGGCGGCAGCCCAGGGGCAGGGCGGCGATACCCGGTTCGGCGCGGGTGTAGAAGCGGGACGCTTCCCGCAGCAGCCGGTCGGTCATCGCGCGCACTTCTGGCACTGGGGCGGGGCTGCGGGCGAAGGTGTCGGGGTCGATCCCGCCCTCGCGCAGCCAGTCGAGCGGCAGGTAGATGCGGCCGTTTCGCGCGTCCTCGCCGACATCTCGGGCGATGTTGGTCAGTTGCATCGCCAGCCCCAGATCGCAGGCGCGCGCCAAGCGGTGACGGTCGCGCACGCCCATGAGCACGCACATCATCACCCCCACGACGGCGGCCACGCGCGCGCTGTAATCGAGCACCCCCGAGAGCGTGTCGTAGCGCCGCCCCTCGGCATCCCAGGCGAAGCCTTCGAGCAGGGCGTCGGGCAGCGCGCGGGGCAGGTCGGTCGCCACGATCAGCCGGGCAAAGGCGCGGTCGATGGCCACGTCAAAGGGTCGGCCCGCATAGGCGCGGTCGAGCCGCTCTTGCAGCCTGAGCACGGCCTGAACAGGGTCCGCGCCTTCGTCCACCGCGTCATCGGCCAAGCGGCAGAAGGCATAGAGCACCAGCGCCGGTTTGCGCACCGAAGCCGGGAGCAGTTTAGAGGCCGCATGAAACGACAGTGACCCTGTGCGGATGGCACTTTCGCAAATCGCCATGTCGTATTTGGGGTCAAAGGTCAGGGGGGCGCGGGTGGGGGCGGCGTCAAAGGTCAGGGTGGCAGCGTTCATGGGCGGTCGCTCCGGTTATTCTGCGGCCATGCGCAGGATTTGCGGCAGGGAGGGGGCATCGGGGACAAGCTGGGCCAGCACCTCGGCCGTGCCGATCACGCCCGGAACGCCCGCACCGGGATGGGTGCCTGCGCCCGCCAGATAGAGGCCCGGCAGCTCCTCGGACACGTTGTGCGGCCGGAACCAAGCGCTTTGCAGGATGCGCGGTTCAATCGAGAACCCCGCGCCAAGGGGCGACAGGTAGCGGTCGCGGAAGGTTTCGGGCGTGAAGACCAGGCTTTGCGTGATCCGCTCCGACAGGCCCGGCAGCAGCCGATCTTCCAGCATTTTCAGCATCTTCAGTCGGTAGGGCTCGGCTTCGCGCGTCCAGTCCACCCCGTTGTCATGGCCCAGATGCGGCACGGGCGAGAGCACATAGAATGTGTCATCGCCGTCAGGGGCCACAGACGGGTCCGTGACGCTGGGGCGGTGGATATAGAGGCTCATGTCATCCGCAAGCTTCCCGCGAATGAAGATGTCCTTGATATGCTCGCGGTAGCGCGGCCCCACAGCAATTGTGTGGTGGCCCACATCGGGCCACATCTGCTTCGTGCCCTTGGTGCCGAAATACCAGACAAACAGGCCCATCGACCAGCGCCGGCTGTCCAGATGCTTGTCCGTCCAGCGCTTGCGCGGCTGGTTGCGCAGAAGCCTGGTATAGGTATGTCCCGCATCGGCATTCGACACGACAATATCGGCGTGCATCTCGGCCCCGGATTTCAGCCGCACGCCAGAGGCGCGGCCCTTTTCCACCATGATTTCATCGACTTCCACGCCGAAATTCACCTGACCGTCTTGGTCGCGGATCACGTTCACCATCGCGTTGGCAATCGCCTGCACGCCCCCCATCGCGTAATGGACGCCAAACGCCTTCTCCAGATGGCTGACCAGCGCATACATCGACGTCACGCGGAACGGATCGCCGCCAATGAACAGCGGGTGAAATGAGAACGCGAATTGCAGCCGCTTGTCGCGGAAACGCCGGGCAGCATGGGCATGGACGGACCGATCCGCGCGCAGCATGGCAAAGCGCGGCAGCACCTTGATCAGGTCCAGCAATTTGTTCATGGGCCGCTTGCCCAGATCCTCGTAGCCGAACCAGTAGCGCGTTTCAGCATCGCGCAGGAATTGGCGGTAGCCTTCCAGATCGCGCGGGGACAGGCGGGTGATCTCGGCCTCCATCGCGGCATCGTCGCCGCGCATGGTGAACGTGGACCCATCCGCCCATTGGATTTGATAAAACGGGTCCATTGGCTTGAGCGTCACCTCGCGGTCAAAGTCCCGCCCGCAAGCCGCCCACAGATCGCGCAGGCCCTGCGGCACGGTCACAATCGTCGGCCCAAGATCAAAACGGTGGCCGCCTTGGGTGATCGACGATCCCCGCCCGCCGGGCAGATCCAGTTTATCGAGCACCGTGACCCGATACCCCTTCGCCCCCAACCGCATGGCCGAAGCAAGACCCCCAAGCCCCGCCCCGATGACTATGGCGCGGTCGCCCGCTGGTCTGGAATCATGCATGTCCGGGTTCCCGTTTTCGACTGTTGCCCACAGCCTAGCGCAAAGCCAAGTGTCAATCAAGATTTACATTCTGTTCTTTACACTGTCCAGAAGGTGTGACAATTTGGGTTGACAGAGGCAGGAGGGGAATCGCGATGCAAAGGGTCACGCTCAGCCTGTTCCGCTTTGACCGGATGCTCGCGCGCCTGTGGGTGTTGGGGCAAATGGGGGCGGCGCGCTTTGTGCTGCCGCGCGTGCCGGGGCTGGAATTCTGGAAACTCTGTGGCTCTGGCACGGGTGAAGGCTTCACGCCGCGCCCCAATTGGGGCGTCTGGGCAATCTTGTGCGTGTGGCGCGACGCGCAGGCGGCCAGTGCGGGCTTGCAGGGCGCGCCCTTCAGCCGCTGGCGCGCGCGGGCCGATGAATCCTGCGTGTTGCATCTGGAACCCTTTGCCGTGCGTGGCCATTGGTCGGGCGCAAAACCCTTCGCGCCCGAGGGCGAAAGCCGCGGCCCCATCGCCGCCATGACCCGCGCGACCGTCAAGCCCGCGCGCGCGGCTCGCTTCTGGGGGCGCGTGCCCGATATTTCCGCCAAGATCGGCACTGATCCCAATGTGATCTTCAAGATCGGCATTGGCGAGGTGCCGCTCTTGCATCAAGTCACCTTTTCCGTCTGGCCCGATGAGGGCAGTATGGCTGCCTTTGCCCGTCGTGGCCCCCATGCCGAAGCGATCCGCGCGGTTCGGAATGAAGGCTGGTTTAACGAAGAACTCTACGCCCGCTTCCGCATTTGCGGAACCAGTGGCACATGGGACGGGCGCGCGCCGCTCGCCCGCTTGCAACACAGACCGGAGGCCGCATGACCCCTTTCCCCTTCTCGGCCATCGTTGGTCAGGACGAGATGAAAACAGCGATGATCCTGACGGCCATTGACCCCAAGATCGGGGGAGTGCTGGTCTTTGGCGACCGCGGCACAGGTAAATCGACGGCTGTGCGCGCGCTTGCGGCCCTTCTGCCCCCAATTCAGGCTGTGCGCGGCTGCCCGGTCAATTCCGCAACGCTCTCCGATGTGCCGGACTTCGTGACCGGCGCCGGGCCAGAGATCACCGAACGCCCGACCCCCGTCGTGGACCTGCCCTTGGGTGTGACCGAGGACCGGGTGACAGGCGCGCTTGACATCGAACGCGCGCTCACGCGCGGCGAGAAAGCGTTTGAAGCGGGGCTTCTGGCGCGCGCCAATCGTGGGTATCTTTATATCGACGAGGTCAATCTGCTCGAAGATCACATCGTCGATCTGCTGCTCGACGTGGCCCAATCGGGCGAGAATGTGGTGGAACGCGAAGGGTTGTCGATCCGCCACCCCGCGCGCTTCGTGCTGGTGGGATCGGGCAACCCGGAAGAAGGCGAGCTGCGCCCCCAGCTTCTGGACCGTTTCGGCCTGTCGGTGGAAGTGACCAGCCCTAAGGATATCGACACGCGCATCGAGGTGATCCGCCGCCGCGATGCCTATGAAAACGACCATACCGCTTTCATGGCTGAATGGACCCCGCAGGACATGGCGCTGCGCGCGCGCATTTTGGCCGCCCGCGACGCGCTGCCCGCGCTGCGCACATCGAATGTGGCGCTGCATGACTGCGCCTCGGTCTGCCTCGCGCTTGGCTCGGACGGTTTGCGCGGCGAACTGACACTCCTGCGTGCTGCGCGCGCCTTGGCCGCGCTGGAAAACGCCTCCGACATTACCCGCGCCCATATCCGCGCCGCCGCCCCCATGGCCCTGCGCCACCGCCTGCGTCGCGATCCGCTGGACGAAGCAGGATCTACTGCCCGCGTCGCCCGCCAATTGGCCGAAATCCTGCCATGATCCCCTTTATCTTGCCTCAAATACTCCGGGGGGTGAGGCGCGTCAGCGCCGAGGGGGGCAGCGCCCCCCTCCTTTCCCCGAGAAAGGGGCAAGATGACACCCTTTGACGAAACCGCCCACCCGCCCGACCGTCCGCCACGGCCCTTGAGCGATCTTTGGGCGCAGGTGGCGCTGGCTCTCTCGCTGCTTGCCATCGACCCGGTGGGCCTGCGCGGTCTGTGGCTGCGCGGACGGGCCGGGCCAGTGCGCGCGCGCGTTCTTGCAGCCCTGACCCCGCTTGGCCCGCGCAAGGTACATCCTTACATGACCGACGACGCCCTGCATGGCGGTCTTGATCTTTCGGCCACGCTCGCCACAGGCCAGATGCAACGCCATGCCGGGCTGCTCGCCCAGCCGGGGCTGTTGGTCCTGACCATGGCCGAACGCTGCCCGGCGGGCTTGGCGGTGCAACTGGGGCAGGCGCTCGACACGGGCGCGGGCCTGTCGCTCATAGCCCTCGATGAAGCGGCGGAGGAAAGCGAGGGCCTGCCCCCCGCCCTGTCCGACCGGCTTGGCCTGTTCCTGTCTCTAGATTTTGCATGGTCTGACACATCCGACATCACCCTTCCTGTGCCTGCAATCCAGACTGCCCGCGCGTGTTTGGCGCAATTGCGCCCCAGCCCTGCCCAGGCCGAGCGGCTGGTGCGGCTTTGCGCGCAACTTGGCATTGCTTCCGCCCGCGCGCCATTGCTTGCCTTGGCTGCTGCGCGCGCCCATGCCGCTTCGCGCGGTGCCGAGCGCGTGGAGGATACCGACCTAGAGGCCGCTGTCGCCCTGACACTCGCCCATCGTGCAACGGCCCTGCCGCCCGCAGAAACACAAGACCAGAACACGCCACCGCCGCCCGAAACCACCCCCGACCAAGCACCGGACCAAGACCAGAGCCAGCTTGACTTGCCCGATGATCTTCTGATCGAGGCCGCACGCGCAGCCATTCCGTCCGGCTTGCTCGCGCGCTTGCAAGCAAGCAAACTCGCGCGGGTCGTCGCGGGCGGCAATTCCGGCGCGGGGGCGGTGCGCAAAAGCAAGCGGCGCGGGCGGCCCATGCCCTCGCGCGCAGGCAAGCCGGGATCGGGGGCCAAGGTCGATATCATTGCGACCCTGCGTCAAGCAGCGCCGTGGCAGAAACTGCGCGCAGGCTATCGGACAGCGCAACAGGGACGGCTGCTTCTGATGCCGTCGGACATCCGCATCCGGGCCTACAAGGAACAAACCGACCGTGTGCTGATCTTCGTCGTGGATGCCTCAGGCTCCAGCGCTTTGGCACGACTGGCCGAGGCCAAGGGCGCAGTGGAGCTGATGCTTGCCGATGCGTATTCTTCACGCGACCATGTGGCGCTTGTGACCTTTCGCGGTAAAGCGGCCGATGTGACCTTGCCGCCCACCCGCTCGCTTGTGCAGGCCAAGCGCCGTTTGGGCGGTGTGCCCGGCGGGGGGGCCACACCCTTGGCCCAGGGCCTCGCCACTGCGCTTCAGGTGGCCGCGCAAGCCCGCGCGCAGGGCATGACGCCGACGCTGGCGCTTCTGACGGATGGGCGTGGCAATATCGCGCTGGATGGCAGCGCGGACCGTGTCCAGGCCAATGCGGATGCCGAGAAATTGGCGCGCCTTATCGCCGCGCAGGGACTGCCCGCCCTTGTCATCGACACAGGGCTCCGTCCGCAGCCGGCCTTGCGCGCGCTGGCGGCAACCATGGGGGCCATGTGTATCGCTCTGCCGCGTGCCGACGCCCGCGCGATGGCGGGTGTGATGGGCGCGGCGTTAGGCAAAACGGGGGGTGTGTGATGGATAGCATTCCAGAAGATTGGCCGCTGCGCACCCGCTCGCGCATGATCCGCTGTCGCCCCCATATCTGGCATGTACAAGATTGGGGCGCGGGGCCCGTCGTGCTGATGCTTCACGGGGCGGGGGCGTCTGCGCATTCCTTCCACCGGCTGATGCCGTATTTGCCCGGCTACCGGCTGATCGCTGTGGACTTGCCCGGACAAGGGTTTACCCAGGCAGGCGGGTTGAACCGGCTTGGGCTTGACGCGATGGCCGATGATCTGGTGGTCTTGTTGCGCGACCAGAGCTGGCGGCCTGTGGCGATTGTGGGGCATTCGGCGGGGGCCGCGATTGCGCTGCGCATGGCCGAGTTGATGCCGATGGGGCCGCGCGCCGTGATCGGGATCAATGCAGCCCTTGGCCCTTTCCACGGCTTTGCCGGTTGGCTCTTTCCGAAACTCGCGCGCGCGATGTCGGCCAGTCCGTTCGTATCGGCGGTGGTCACACGGCTATCGTCCAAACGCAAGCAAGTCGAAAAACTGCTCGCTGCGACAGGCTCGCCGCTCGATGCGCAGGGCGTGGAACTCTATCAACGCCTCGTCAGTCGCATGTCGCATATCGATGGCACGCTCGGAATGATGGCCCAGTGGAACCTGGAGCCGCTGTTGGAGCGCCTGCCTCAGATCATGGTGCCGACACTCTTGATCGCGTCAGAGGGCGACAAGGCTGTGCCGACGGTCGTCTCGGCCCTAGCGGCGGCGCGCATGCCGCGCGCGCGCTATGCGGAACTTCCGAGTTATGGCCACCTTGTCCATGAGCAAAACCCCGCAATCGTGGCGGGGTTGATCCAATCCTTCCTGGACGCGCATACCCAGAACCTGCGGGTCGTCATCTGACCGTTCAGCGTGTGCTTTCCGTCAGTCGCCGCGTCACATAATCGGTCACTTTGGTCAGCATGGGCTGCATGTGCCGCTCTTCATCCTTGAAGAAGTGATCCGCGCCCTCGATTTCGGTATGGGTGATGGTGATGCCGCGCTGTTCTTGCAGTTTGCTGACCAATTGGCGTGTATCGCGCGGCGGGGCCACGCGGTCCGCCCCGCCATTGATGATCAGGCCAGAGGCCGGGCAAGGCGCGAGGAAGCTGAAATCATAGAGGTTCGCAGGGGGCGCGACCGAGACGAACCCCGTGATGTCCGGCCTGCGCATCAGAAGCTGCATCCCGATCCAAGCCCCGAAACTGAACCCCGCCACCCAGCAATGGCGCGCATTCTGGCTTTGGGCCTGCACATAATCTAGGGCTGCGGCGGCATCGGACAATTCCCCGATGCCTTGGTCATATTCGCCCTGCGAACGCCCTACGCCGCGAAAATTGAAGCGCATGACCGAAAAGCCCATCTTATGAAAGGCGTAATGCAGGTTATAGACCACCTTGTTGTTCATCGTGCCGCCGAATTGCGGATGCGGATGCAGCACGATGGCAATCGGCGCGTCGCGGTTGGGCTGGGGATGAAACCGGCCTTCAAGACGGCCTTCGGGGCCTGCAAAGATGATTTCGGGCATTCGGGGTGGACCTCGGGTTGGGACAGACAGGCAGACAGGGTCATCTAAGCATGGGCGTGTCGTGACAGGCCGGAACCGGGACAGGCGCGCATCTCAGAGATTGACTCTTTTTATCAAATATTTTAGAAGCGTTCTAAACGGCGTTCAGAGCGTATGTGAAGCCTTGTGGATTTAGGCGCGCAGCCCTTGCGCGTCAACCTTTTATCCGTTGATGCGTGCACAGGGTCAGGTCATAGGGGAGAGCGCGATGAAACTGTCAACCAAAGGCCGCTACGCGATGATCGCACTGGTGGATTTGGCGCATGCGCCCGCAGGGGCCTTGGTGTCGCTCAACGAGATTGCGGCGCGGCAGGATGTCTCGCTGGCGTATCTTGAGCAGCTTTTCGTCAAGCTGCGCCGGGCGGGTTTGGTCGAGTCGTTGCGCGGTCCGGGGGGCGGCTATCGCTTGGCGCGTACTCCCGACGCGATCCGCGTATCGGAAGTGTTGGAGGCAGTCGAGGAAACGGTCAGCGCCCTGCACACAGGCGCAGGGGCCTCGGGGGCTGTGTCAGGCTCGCGCGCGCAATCCATGACCAACAGGCTGTGGGAGGGGCTGTCAGCGCATGTCTATGTGTTCCTGCACCAGACACGGCTGTCGGATGTGGCGGGCAATGCGCTGACACCGTGCCCGGCTGTGCCGAACCTGTTTCAGGTCGTGGACGAATAAGCGGGCCGGTCGGCTGTTGGAACGGCGGGGGGCTTTGCCCCCCGTGCCCCCCAGAGTATTTTTGGCAAGATAAAGATGAAACCGCGCGTATATCTCGATTGGAATGCGACCACAGCCCTGCAGCCCGAGGCTCGGGCGGCGATGGTGGCTGCGCTGGATGTGGTGGGTAATCCGTCGTCGGTTCATGCCGAGGGGCGCGCGGCGCGGGCCGTGATTGAGCGCGCGCGCGCGCAGGTGGCCGCTGCCTTGGGGGCGGATGGGGCGGATGTGATTTTTACCTCCGGCGCGACGGAAGCGGCGGCTTTGGCTTTGGCGGGGCGCGGCCTGTCGGGGGCGGCCATTGAGCATGACGCTGTGCGCGCTTGGGTGGTGGAGGATTTGCAGGTAAAGCCGGATGGGCGCGTGATCGTGCCCGATCCTGCGCGCGCCACATTACAAATGGCCAATTCCGAAACCGGCGTGGTGCAGGATTTGCCCAAAGGGCTGGCCGTGAGCGACCTGTCGCAGGCCTTTGGGAAAATCCCGTTCGCTTTCAACTGGCTGGGCGTTGATATGGCGTTTGTGTCGGCTCACAAGCTGGGTGGTCCCAAAGGTGTGGGCGCGCTGGTGCTGCGGCGCGGCCTGGATGTGGCGGCGCAACTGCGCGGGGGGGGGCAAGAAATGGGCAGACGCGCAGGAACAGAGAATATCGTCGGCATCGCGGGCTTTGGGGCCGCAGCAGAAGCGGCGGCGCGTGATCTTGCCAAGGGGGTTTGGGAACGTGTAGCTGTAATTAGAAATATTCTAGAAACAGCACTGGACGCGCGCGCGAATAAGACTACTTTTGTCGGGAATGGATCGAAACGGTTGCCCAACACGCTTTGTCTGGCGACACCCGGCTGGAAGGGCGAAACGCAGGTGATGCAGATGGACCTTGCGGGCTATGCAATCTCGGCGGGTTCGGCCTGTTCGTCGGGCAAACTGCGTCCTTCGGCAGTGCTTGGCGCTATGGGGTTTGATGCGGCGACGGCCCTGGGCGCAATCCGGGTCAGTCTTGGGCCGGATGTGACAGAGGACCAGGTTCTGAGCTTCGCAGACGCCTGGGGCAAGGAATACGACCGCTTTGCCGCCCGTCAGGGTGCGGGGCGATAACATGGGGAAAGAGACGATGGCAGCCTTGGACAATACGCTGATGCGCGAGGGCGTGGACCGCGAGACAGTCGAAACTGTGCAGTCCATGGCGGGCACCTACAAACACGGTTGGGAAACCGAGATCGAGATGGACTTCGCCCCCAAAGGGTTGAACGAGGATATCGTGCGGTTGATTTCCGAGAAGAATGGCGAGCCGGAATGGCTGCTGGACTGGCGGCTCGATGCCTATCGCCGCTGGGTCGCAATGGAAAGCCCTGACTGGGCGATGCTGAACATTCCCGAAATCGACTATCAGGACCAGTATTATTACGCCAAGCCCAAGTCGATGGCGGAAAAGCCCAAAAGCTTGGACGAGGTCGATCCGAAGCTGCTGGAAACCTATGCGAAACTCGGTATCCCTCTGAAAGAACAGGCTATTCTGGCCGGTGTCGAAGGGGCGGATGCGCCGCGTAAGGTGGCAGTGGATGCGGTGTTCGACTCTGTGTCGGTGGGGACCACGTTCAAGAAGGAACTCGCAGAGGCGGGTGTGATTTTCTGCGCCATCTCGGAAGCCGTGCGCGAGCACCCGGAATTGGTGAAGAAGTATCTCGGTTCCGTTGTGCCGCAGAATGACAACTACTTTGCTGCGCTCAATAGCGCCGTGTTCAGCGATGGCAGCTTCGTCTATATCCCCAAGGGCGTGAAATGCCCGATGGAATTGTCCACCTATTTCCGCATCAATGCGGAAAATACCGGGCAATTCGAACGTACGCTCATCGTGGCCGACAAGGGCGCGTATGTGTCTTATCTGGAGGGCTGCACTGCGCCCAAGCGCGACACGAACCAGTTGCACGCGGCGGTGGTGGAAATCGTCGTGCTGGAAGACGCCGAGGTAAAATACTCGACTGTCCAGAACTGGTATCCGGGGGACGAGGACGGCAAGGGCGGGATTTACAACTTCGTCACCAAACGCGCCGATTGCCGCGAAGCGCGGGCCAAAGTGATGTGGACGCAGGTCGAAACGGGGTCGGCCATCACATGGAAATATCCGTCCTGCATTTTGCGCGGGGATGATAGTCAAGGCGAGTTTTACTCGGTCGCCATCGCCAACAATTGGCAGCAGGCCGATACTGGCACCAAGATGATCCATCTGGGGCGCAACACGCGCTCGCGCATTGTCAGCAAGGGGATCAGTGCGGGACACGCGCAGAACACCTATCGCGGGCAGGTCAGCATGCACCCCAAGGCTACGAATAGCCGCAATTACACACAATGCGACAGCCTGCTGATCGGCGACAAGTGCGGCGCGCATACGGTGCCTTATATCGAGGTGCGCAATGCATCCTCGCGCGTGGAGCATGAAGCGACGACATCGAAGGTCGATGATGACCAGCTTTTCTATTGCCGTCAGCGCGGGATGGACGAGGAAGCGGCCGTGGCGCTCGTGGTGAACGGGTTCTGCCGCGAAGTGTTGCAGGCGCTGCCGATGGAATTTGCGATGGAAGCGCAGGCGCTGGTGGCGATCTCGCTCGAAGGGTCGGTGGGATGATCATCACTACCACCCAAAGCATCGAAGGCCGCAGGATCACGCGCTATCACGGGCTTGTGGTGGGCGAGGTGATCATGGGGTCGAACTTCGTGCGCGATTTCGTGGCCTCGATCACCGACATCGTGGGCGGGCGTTCGGGCGTTTACGAGAGCAAACTTGCCGATGCGCGCGTGGAAGCGCAGCGCGAGTTGACCGAGCGCGCACGCGCGATGGGCGCGAATGCCGTTGTGGGCATTGATCTGGATTACGAAGTCGTAGGCGAGTCGATGCTGATGGTGTCGATTTCCGGCACGGCTGTCACAGTGGAGTGAGGACAAGAAAAATGCTGGAAATCAACAACCTGCACTGCGAACTTGAAAATGATGCAGACGTGAAGATCCTCAAGGGCCTGTCGCTGACCATCAATCCCGGCGAGGTGCACGCGATCATGGGCCCGAACGGGTCGGGCAAATCGACACTGTCCTACGTGCTGTCGGGGCGCGATGGCTACACGGTCACGGACGGGGCCGCGACGCTCGATGGCGAAAGCCTGCTCTACATGGAACCCGAAGAGCGCGCGGCGGCGGGGCTCTTTTTGGCATTCCAATATCCCGTGGAAATTCCGGGGGTTGGCAACATGACCTTCCTGCGCACGGCGGTCAATTCCCAGCGCAAGGCGCGCGGGGAAGAGGAATTGTCGGCGGGTGACTTCCTGAAACTGGTGCGCGAGAAAGCCAAAGCGCTGCAAATCGATGCCGACATGCTCAAGCGTCCAGTCAATGTGGGCTTTTCGGGCGGGGAAAAGAAGCGCAACGAAATCCTGCAAATGGCTATGCTGGAACCCAAGATGTGCGTCCTTGATGAAACGGATTCGGGTCTGGACGTGGACGCGATGAAGCTGGTTTCCGAAGGCGTGAACGCGTTGCGCGATGGCCAAAGGTCGTTCCTGGTCATCACGCATTATCAACGGCTTCTGGACCATATCAAACCTGATGTGGTGCATATCATGGCCGATGGCCGGATCATCAAGACCGGCGGGCCGGAACTGGCGCTGGAAGTCGAGAATAACGGCTATGCCGATTTGTTGGCGGGGGCGGCCTGATGCTCGCGCCGGCAAAGAAACTGGCGCTTCGGCAGGAAGCGCTGGCCACATGGCTTGACGGGCGCGCTCTGCCTGCGGGCAAGGGCTGGCTGGGGCAAGCACGGGCGGAGGCGCTTGCGCGCGCACAAGCGCTCGGCCTGCCCACGCGGCGCGATGAATATTGGCGCTACACGGACCCCCGCCGCCTGATCGAAGGCGCAGCCCCCGAAGCGACGTTCCGCGATACATCCGACGAAGGCCCAGCTTTCGACGGGATCGAGCGGCTCAAGATCGTGTTCGTGGATGGCATGTTGGACATGGACGCATCCGATGTGCCGGCGCTGGACGGGGTGGAAATCACCACGCTCGCTCAGGCAGGCGAGACGGACCTGCACTGGGCGCGCGATGTGTATGGCAAGCTCGAAGCGCGCGGGCAAGCGCCTGTCGCGCGGCCTTTGGCAACACTTGCCACGGCCTATGCGACCGAAGGGCTGCTGATCCGCGTGACGGGCAGCCCCGCGCGGCCCATCGCGATCGAATATCGCCGCGCTGCGCTGGCGGGCGAGGCGATGGTGCATCACGTGCTCAAGCTCGAACCCGGCGCGGAACTGACGCTGCTCGAATCGGGGCCTATGGCGTCGCGCGCGATTTCGGTGATCGAAGCCGACATCGCAGACGGCGCAAAGCTGCACCATGTCCGCACGAAGGGGCGCGATCATGGCCGGGTGGCGGCGAGCCATCTGTTCGCGGCGCTCGGCGCGGGGGCGGGACTGAAATCCTTTACGCTGACCGCGAATGGCGCGCTGATCCGCAACGAGGCGGTCGTGTGGCTGGACGGCGAAGGCGGCTCTGCCCATGTCGCGGGGGCATCGGTGGGCGATGGTGCGTTCCATGCCGATGACACTGTGTTCATCACCCATGGCGCGCGGGAATGCGAAAGCCGTCAGGTGTTCAAGAAAGTGCTGCGGCATGGGGCAGTCGGCGTGTTTCAGGGCAAGATCCTTGTCCGGCAACCGGCGCAACTGACGGATGGATATCAGATTTCACAAGCGCTTCTGCTGGATGAAGATGCGCAGTTTCTGGCCAAGCCTGAATTGGAAATCTATGCGGATGACGTGAAATGTTCGCATGGATCGACCTCGGGCGAGATTGATGCGACGCAGTTGTTCTATCTGCGCGCGCGGGGTGTGCCAGAGGCAGAGGCAAAGTTGCTCTTGGTGCTGTCGTTCTTGGCGGAAGCTTTGGATGAGATCGAGGACAGCGAAATTGCCGAGGATTTGCGCGGGCGGATCGAGAACTGGCTCAAGCGCCACGCCTGAGGCAAGGGGAAAGAGGGGGGCGCTGCCCCCCGGCCCCGTTGGGGCCGCCCCCCGGAGTATTTTCAGCAAGATAAAGAACAGGCGTTCATGTCGCTGACCCGAAATATCCTGCGCTCTTACCGCGCGCCGCGTGATGTGCTGCGCGATCTGGTGAGCGGTGATCTGCGCGAGCCGCAAGTGTTGTTCTTTGCGATCCTGTCCTGCGCGCTGATCTTTGTCGCGCAATGGCCAGCTTTGCAGCGCGCGACACTTCTGGACCCAAGCGTGACCTTCGAGCAGCGCATGGGGGGTGCGCTCTTTGCGACAGGGTTTCTGTTGCCGCTGGTCCTGTATGGTGTGGCGGGCATCTTGCAGCTCGGGCTGCGAATGGGGCGCGCGCGCGTGCCGGGTTTGTGGGTGCGGACAGCGTTTTTCTGGGCCTGGCTGTCCATCACGCCGCTGATGCTGGTGCAGGCGGTTTTGTCCGCGGCGGTTGGCCCCGGCGGAAGTGTCGCGGTTTTCGGGTTTGTCGTCGCCGCGCTCTTCCTCTACATCCTGATCCAGAGCCTGCGCGAAGTGGTGGCGTTGGCCAAGGAAGGGAAAGGACCACAATGAAACAGCTTGATTGGGCAAGTGTCAGCGCGCTTGTGCGCGAGACCCTGGTACGCCCGCGCGAGGCAGGCACCCGCGTCTTGGGCATGGATGTGCCAGACGACGCGCGCTGGCTCGCTTTCGTGCTTGTGGTGGTGTTGAGCGTAATCCTTGGTCAGGCATCCGTCTTTCTGATGGGGGACGACGGCTTTGGTGGATCGCTTTTGATGATGGCGATTTTTCAGAGCATGGTGATGCTCGGCCTGGTGGCGGGCGTGCAGGGAATTGGCCGGGTCTTTGGTGGGCAGGGACAGTTTCCCGATACGCTGGTGCTGGTCACATGGCTGCAATTCGTCATGCTGGTGTTTCAGGTTGCGCAAATCTTGGTTTTGGTTGTGATACCGCCATTGTTTGGCATCATCACAATCCTGTCGCTGCTGGTATTTCTGCGCAGTTTGGCGGCCTTCGTGATGGTGCTGCACGGTTTCACCTCAATGCTGAAAGTGACAATCGGGATTATTTTCTCGTTTTTCATAATGGCCTTTGCGATGGCGATTGTGCTGACCGCCATGGGCTTTAATCCGACAGGGATGTGAAAATGTTTGATGTGGCGAGAATCCGGGGCGATTTCCCGATCCTGTCGCGGCAGGTGCATGGCAAGCCCTTGGTCTATCTCGATAATGGGGCGTCTGCGCAAAAGCCGCAGGTGGTGATTGATGCTGTCACTCGCGCTTATGCCGAAGAATATGCCAATGTGCATCGTGGTCTGCATTACCTGTCCAATCTGGCGACCGACAAGTATGAAGCGGTGCGCGGCACGATCAGGCGCTTCCTGAATTCCGCGTCCGAGGACGAGATCATCTACACCACAGGCACGACGATGGGGATCAATCTGATTGCCTATGGCTGGGCCATGCCGCGCTTGCAGGCGGGGGATGAGATCGTGCTCTCGGTCATGGAGCATCACGCCAATATCGTGCCGTGGCATTTCCTGCGCGAGCGCCAAGGCGTGGTGCTGAAATGGGTCGAATGTGCACTGGACGGGTCGCTCGATCCGCAAGCCGTGCTCGACGCGATTGGCCCGCGCACGAAGCTTGTGGCCATCACGCATATGTCGAATGTGCTGGGCACCGTGGTCGATGTGGCTGCGATCTGTGCGGCCGCGCGCGCGAAGGGCGTGCCAGTGCTGGTGGACGGGTCGCAAGCGGCGGTCCATATGGCGGTTGATGTGCAGGCGATGGGCTGCGACTTCTACGCGATCACTGGGCACAAGCTTTATGGCCCGTCGGCCAGCGGCGCGATCTATATCCGGGCCGAGCGTCAGGCGGAAATGCGCCCCTTCATGGGCGGCGGCGACATGATCCGCGAAGTCACGCGTGAGAGCGTGACCTATAACAGCCCCCCGCATCTGTTCGAGGCCGGAACGCCCGGTATCGTCCAGCAGATCGGGCTGGGTGTGGCGCTCGACTACATGATGGGCGTGGGGATGGACGCGATTGCGGCCCACGAGCATGCCTTGCGCGATTACGCGGCGGCCAAGCTCGCGGGGTTGAACTGGCTGAACGTGCAGGGCACAGCCCCCGGCAAGGGCGCGATTTTCAGCTTCACGCTACAGGGCGCGGCTCATGCGCATGACATCTCGACAGTGCTGGATCAGCGCGGGATTGCCGTGCGGGCGGGGCAGCATTGCGCAGGGCCCTTGATGGCGCATCTGGGGGTAAATGCCACCTGCCGCGCGTCTTTTGCCATGTATAACACCACAGCCGAGGTCGACGCGCTCGTGGATGCGCTTGAATTCTGCCACGAGCTGTTTGCGTGATCTTCATGCGGGGCTGATCACGCCGCCTGCCAGCCGCACCACGCGGTCCATGCGGCGGGCCAGGTCCAGATTATGCGTGGCGATCAGTGCCGACAGGCCTGTGTCGCGCACAAGGGCCATCAGCGCGCTGAACACCTGATCGGACGTGCCGGGGTCAAGGTTCCCGGTTGGTTCATCCGCCAGAAGCAGGCTTGGCGCATTGGCGAGTGCGCGGCAAAACGCCACGCGCTGTTGCTCGCCCCCCGACAGGGCTGCGGGGCGGTGATCGGCGCGCTTTGCCACCCCCACCCGGTCCAGCAGCATCCGTGCGCGGGTTTCGGCGGCCGCGGGGGCTACACCGTTCACCAGTTGCGGCAGCACAATGTTTTCGAGCGCCGTGAATTCCGGCAGCAGGTGGTGAAACTGATAGATGAAGCCAACTTGCCCCCGCCGCGCCGCTGTGCGCGCGCGGTCGCCGAGCCGGGTCATGTCAGTGCCATTGATCTGCACGGTGCCGCCATCGGCAGTGTCCAGCAGCCCCGCAATATGCAAAAGCGTCGATTTGCCTGCGCCCGAGGGCGCGACAAGCGCCAAAACCTCGCCCCGGTCGATGGTCAGCGATGCCCCTTGCAGCACCTGCACGGCATTCGGGCGGCCGAGATTATAGGTTTTTGTGATATCCGACAGGATCAGGGTCTGGTCATTCATAGCGCAACGCCTCGACCGGATTCATGCGAGCGGCACGGCGCGCAGGAAAGATAGTTACCACGAAGGACAGCGACAGTGACAGACCGACGGCCTTGATCACATCTTCGAGCCGCAGCAAAGCGGGCAGGGCGTAGATGCCCCGGATCGACGGGTCCCAGACGCCACCACCGGCGACAAAATTCACGGCGCTTAAAATGGTGTCGATATATATCGCGAACAGGCAGCCCAGCACGACCCCTGCGGCGGTTCCGAGCACCCCCACCGAGGCGCCACAGATGAAGAACACGCGCAGGATCGACCCCTCGCTTAGGCCCATTGTGCGCAGAATGCCAATGTCGCGGCCCTTGTTCTTCACCAGCATGATCAAGCCAGAGATGATGTTCATCGCCGCAATCAGCACCAGAATCGACAGGATCACAAACATCACGTTATCCTCGACATCCAGCGCGCGCAGGAACGCGCCCGCAGAATCGCGCCATGTCCAGAGCATCGCGCGCTCGCCGCCCGCGCGGAACAGGTCTGCGCGCATGGCGTCGATCCGGTCAGGATTGGCGACCATGACTTCCAACTCATCGGCGGCATTGTCGCGGTTAAAGAAAATCTGCGCTTCTTCAAACGGCATATAGACGCGCGTGCGGTCGATATCATAGCGCCCGGCGGTGAAGATATAGACCACCTCATAGGCTGAAATGCGGGGGCTGGTGCCAAAGGCCGTGCGCGCCCCGTCCGGGCTGATGATGCGCAGGGCGTCCCCCACCCGCAGCCCCAATTCGCGCGCCACGCCTGAGCCGATGGCGATCCCGTCGCGAAAACGGTTGATATCGCCGGATGCGAATTCAGGGTTAGCCACACGCGGAATGGTCAGCAAGTCCGCATGGGCGATGCCGAACACCTCGACCCCCGCATTGCGGCCATTGGCCGAGGCCATGACCTGGCCCTTGACCAAGGGCGCAACCCGCGTGACGCCCGGCACTTGCGCCACACGCGCGGCCATGTCGGCGTAATCGTCGATCTTGGTATTGGTCCGGCCCTGCGCATCCATCACAGGGGCGGCATAGATCGTCACATGGGCATTCGCGCCCAGGATCGTGTCCACGAATTCCGCCCGGAACCCTGCGCGCACCGACAATGTCGCGATCAGTGCGAAAACCGCCAGCATGATCCCAAGGAACGAAATAACGGTCATTACGCTCACGCCCCCCTCGGCGCGGCGCGCGCGCAAGTAGCGCCAGGCGATCATCCATTCAAAAGGGGCAAAGGGGGGAGTGTTGCCTGTCATTTCCGCGCCTGTCCGTTTTGCGCGTTTGTCACGCTGTCGCGCGGCGCGGTCAAGGCACGAAACCGTGCGGGGACGGGGCCACGCGCGGCCAGAATGACCAGCCCGAGGCCGATGAAGGCCAAGAGCGGCAGCCGCTCGCCCAAAAAGATCATCCCGAAGACGACCGAAAATCCCGGCATCAGGAACATCGCGAGCGATGCCTTGTTCGCGCCTGCGCGCTGCACCAGCGTGTAGTTCAGAAGTGCGGGCGCGACTGTGGCCAGCACCACGAGCGCGACCAGAATGGCCAGCACATGGACGGATGGCTCGACGGCCACGCGCCCATCGATCAGCAGCGCCACGGGCCAGACCGCGACCGCGCCCACCGCAAACATGGCCGCATTCAGCAACAGGGCCGGCACAGGTTTGCGCCTGCGAAACCAGACATTGCCCGCCGCATAGGACAAGGGCGACATCAAAGTGAACAATGTCCCCAACCCCGCCTGCGCAAGCCCCCCTGCCAGAAAGGACGGCCCTGCGATCAGCACCACCCCCACCAGCCCCAGCCCGATACGGAGTGTCTGCTCAAGCGTGGCAGGTTCATCGCGCAGGAAAATCGCGGCCAAGGCCAGCGTGAATACGGGCATCGTGGCATAGAGCATCCCCCCCATGCCCGACGGGATATATTGCATCCCCGCCGCCATGGTCACGAAAGGGATCGCAATCACCAGCACCCCGCCCACCAGTGCCGTCACCAGCGCCTCGCGCCCGCCCCAAGTGCCCCGCCCGATCAGGCCTGCCGCGATCAGCAAAAGCGGCAGACCAAGAGCCGCGCGCAAGGCGGCCAAGGTCCAGGGCGGGAAATGCGCCACAGCCAGCGTGATCAGAAGCGGCGATGCCCCGAAGCCCGCTGCTGTCAGGATCAAAAGAAGCGGTGTGGGCATGGACCAGACCTTAGGCAAACCGTCGCGCAGGGTTTAGGCGCAAGCCCGCAAACTGTCCAGCCTTCGCGCCTGTGACTTTATCTTGCTGAAAATACTCCGGGGGAGCGCCGACAGGCGCGGGGGCAGAGCCCCCAACTTACGCCCATCCCGAACGCCACCGAATTAGAAATCCCCACCCGATTGCCACGGCTTCACCAGATTGCCAAAGCGCGTGAACCGCCCCTCGAAGCTCAGCTCCACTGTCCCAATCGGCCCGTGGCGCTGCTTGCCGATGATGACCTCGGCCTTGCCATGCACGGATTCCATGATCGTCTGCCACTTGGCCATCGCATCGAGTTCATGATCCGCAGGCTTTTCCCGCTCGCGGTAATATTCCTCGCGGAACACAAACATCACCACATCGGCATCTTGTTCAATCGACCCCGATTCGCGCAGGTCCGACAATTGCGGCCGCTTATCCTCGCGGTTTTCGACCTGACGCGAGAGCTGCGAGAGCGCGATCACGGGGATGTTCAACTCTTTCGCAATCGCCTTTAGCCCTTGGGTAATTTCCGACACTTCCTGCACGCGGTTTTCCTTCGACGTGCCGCGCAGAAGCTGAAGGTAATCCACCATCAGCACATCCAGCCCATGCGTGCGCTTCAGCCGCCGCGCGCGGGCGGCAACTTGCGCGATTGGCAAAGCGGGCGTGTCGTCAATGTAAAGCGGGCAGGATTCGAGCGCTTTGGCGGCTTCCACGAAGCGGCGGAATTCTTCCTCGGTCATGTCACCGCGCCGGATTTGCTCGCTGGGCACTTCGGCGGCTTCCGACAGGATACGGGCCGCCAATTGCTCGGCGCTCATTTCCAGCGAGTAGAAGCCCACTACCCCGCCTTCAATCGCGCCCTCGGACCCATCTGGCTTTTGCCCCCGCCGATAGCTTTTGGCAATGTTGAACGCGATATTCGTCGCGAGCGAGGTTTTGCCCATCGACGGCCGCCCCGCGAGGATAATCAAATCCGACGGATGCAGGCCCCCCAGCTTCTTGTCCAGATCAATCAGCCCTGTCGAAATCCCCGCCAGCCCCCCATCGCGCTGATAGGCGGCATTGGCCATATGCACAGCATCGGTGACCGCTTTCAGAAACGACTGGAACCCGCGCTCGGATGCGCCCTGTTCGGCCAGTTTGTAAAGCCGCTGCTCGGCGTCGGTGATCTGCTCTTTGGGTTCGGACGCCACATCGACCTGCGCCGCGCGCGCCGCAATATCCTGCCCCAGCCGGATCAGGTCGCGCCGCACAGCCAGATCATAGACCAACTGCGCATAATCGCGCGCCGCATAGGCCGAAATCGCCGCTGCGGCCAGACGCGCCAGATAGGCCGCGCCGCCCAGCTCTTTGAGCCCTGCATCTTCTTCCAAGAACGCTTTCAGCGTCACCGGGCTCGCCAATTGGTTCCGCTGGATACGGGCGCTTGCCACTTCAAAGATGCGCTGGTGCACAGGGTCGAAGAAATGCGCGGCCTTCACCAGTGACGAGATGCGGTCATAGACATCGTTATTGACCAGAATCGCGCCCAGAAGCTGCTGTTCGGCTTCGATATTATGCGGCAAGGGGTCTGCGGATGCGCCCTCGCTCGGCTTGATCGCCGTCAATTCGTTCATGCCTGTGACCCGCCGGTGTCCATTTTTGATTGCCCGCAATCTAACAGCCCCACGCCCGTCTCGCAAATTGTATAAACCTGTGGATAAGCCCGCACCCTTGCCCCGCCGCCCCCCTTGGGCTATGCGCGAGGGCGCAAATCCAAAGGTGCCGCCCATGTCCAGCCCCAAAGCCCCCCGCCGCCCCAAGGCCGAAACCCCCAAAGGGTTCCGCGACTATTTCGGGCCGGAAGTGACGACCCGCAAAGCGATGCTCGACAAGATCGCTGCGGTCTATCATCGCTACGGGTTCGACGCTTTGGAGACCTCGGCGGTCGAAACAGTCGAGGCTTTGGGCAAATTCCTGCCCGATGTGGACCGGCCGAATGAAGGGGTGTTCGCGTGGCAGGAAGATGTCGATTGGCTGGCACTGCGCTACGACCTGACTGCCCCCTTGGCGCGGGTCGCGGCGCAGTATCGCCGCGGTGCGCCATCTTCTGGCTGGCCCACCATGCCTAAGGGTTATGAAGATGGTGTGCCGATGCCCTACCGCCGCTACGCGATGGGGCCGGTCTGGCGCAACGAGAAACCCGGCCCGGGGCGGTTCCGGCAGTTTTACCAATGCGATGCAGATACGGTTGGGGCCGCGTCGGTGGCGGCGGATGCCGAGATCTGCGCGATGCTGGCAGACGCGCTGGAAGAAGTCGGCATCCCGCGCGGGGATTACGTGATCCGCGTGAATAACCGCAAGGTGTTGAACGGGGTGATGGAAGTCGCAGGCCTGTCGGGCGACGACAAGGAAGCCGAACGCGGGATCGTGCTGCGCGCCATCGACAAGCTGGATCGTCTGGGCGTGGAAGGCGTGCGCGCCCTGCTGGGCGAGGGGCGCAAGGATGAGAGCGGGGATTTCACGAAGGGGGCGGGGTTAGATAGCACACAGGCCGAGAGCGTTTTGTCATTTGTGATGGCACAAGACAAAGTCATCGACCGGATCGAAAAGGAAATGGACGGCCACCTGAACAATCTCGCGCCTGAATACCAAGCCTTGCTAAGGCTTTGGTCCGTCGAGCGGGGGCCGGACTCAAAGCGCGGCCTCAAACACACAAATGAGTCCGGCCGAGCTTTTGTCGCACGGCTGTTGGGCTTTCTGAATGAACTGGTCGGAGCCTCTGAAGTAGGCCGCCAAGGTGTTCAGGAATTGCGCGAAATCGCTGAACTTCTTGGCGCCCAAGGCTACGGTGCCGATCGCATCATCATCGACCCCTCGGTCGTGCGGGGCCTTGGCTACTACACTGGCCCGGTCTTTGAGGCCGAACTGACCTTCCAAATCCTCGACGAAAAGGGGCGTCCGCGTCAATTCGGCTCGGTCGCAGGCGGCGGGCGCTATGATGATCTGGTCAAGCGCTTCAACGGCCAGCCCGTGCCCGCAACGGGGGTCAGCATCGGGGTGGACCGGTTGCTGGCCGCCCTCGCCGCCAAGGGGCGCATCGACACGAGCGCGCAGGGGCCTGTGGTCGTGACGGTCATGGACCGCGAAAGAATGAGCGATTACATGGGGATCGTGGCAGAACTTCGCGAAAATGGCATCCGCGCGGAAGTCTATCTCGGCAATCCAAAGAACTTCGGCAACCAGTTGAAATACGCGGACAAACGCCAAAGCCCGATTGCAATTATCCAAGGCTCGGACGAAGCGGCGCGCGGCGTGGTGCAGGTCAAGGACTTGATCCTCGGTGCGAAGATCGCGGCCCAAGCCTCTGTCGAGGAATGGAAATCCCAACCTGCACAGATGGAAGTCGCGCGCGCGGACCTGATCGCCACAGTGCGCGCGATTCTGGCCCGCCACGCATGACCCCGCTTGCGCAATCCTTGCTGGGCGAAATGCAGGCGGCAGGCGCTGTGCCTGTAACGGCCGACATCTTGCAGCCTGCGGAAACGCTTCTGGACCTCTATGGCGAGGATATCCGCGCGCGCGCCTATGTCACCCACGACCCTGGGCTTGGCGAGATGATGTTGCGCCCCGATTTCACTGTGCCTGTGGTTCAGGCCCATATGGCAGGGGGCGCGGAGCCTGCGCGCTATTGTTATGCAGGGCCAGTGTTTCGCAAGCAAGACAGCGCGCGGGCGCGGGAATATCTGCAAGTGGGCTATGAAGTGTTCGACCGCACGGACCCTGCGCGGGCGGATGCGGAGGTGTTTGCGCTGTTCGCGCGGCTGCTTGGCGCCTACGACCTGCGGCCTGTGACCGGCGATATGGGCATCCTGAAGGCCGCTGTGGCCGGGTTGGATACGACCCCGCGCCGCCGCGCCGCGCTGATGCGTCATATCTGGCGGCCCAAGCGCTTCCGCGCGCTTTTGGAGCGGATGGGTGGGCAGGGGCCGCTGGCGGGGCCGCGCGCGGAATTGCTTGCGCGCCTGCGCACCGCCCCGGCAGAGGCGCTGATCGCGCAGGCCGGGCAATTGGTGGGGCTGCGGTCGGAAACTGAGATTGCCGAGCGGATCGCAGCGCTTCTGGCCGATGCCGACACGCCCCCCCTGCCCAATGCGCAAATCGCCGCGCTGGAGGCGCTTTTGGGTCTGTCTGGACCTGCGCGTGCAGTGCTTGCAGAGTTGCGCGCGATGGACTGGCCTGCGCTTGCGCCTGCCGTGGCGCGGCTGTCCGCGCGGCTTGATGCGCTGGATCACGCGGGGATCGCCACGGACACACTGCCCTTTGAAGCCAGTTTCGGGCGCACGAATATGGAATATTACGATGGCTTCGTGTTTGGCTTCATCGCGCGCGATGACCTGCCTGCGGTGGCCACGGGCGGGCGCTATGACGCGCTGACGGCGGTGCTGGGGCAGGGTCGCGCGATCCCGGCTGTGGGGGGCGTGATCCGGCCCGATCTGTTGGAGGCGCTCACATGCTGAAACTCGGCCTGCCGTCGAAGGGGCGGCTGATGGAGCAGACATTCGCGTGGTTCGCAGGCCATGGGCTGAGCCTGCGCCGCACAGGCGCGGAGCGGGAATATGCGGCTGTGCTGGATGGGGTCGCGGGGGTGGAGTTGGTGCTCTTGTCCGCGTCCGAAGTGCCGCGTGAATTGGCGGCGGGGCGCATTCATCTGGGCGTGACAGGCTCTGATCTGGTGCGCGAGACGCTGCCAGGTTGGTCCGCGCAGGTGGTGGAACTGGCGCTGATGGGCTTTGGCCATGCTGATCTGATTATTGCCGTGCCGCGTGCTTGGGTGGATGTGGAAACACTTGACGATCTGGATGCAGTGGCCGCCGCTTTTCGGGTGCGGCACGGGTTCCGGCTGCGGATTGCGACGAAGTATCACCGGCTGGTGCGCGAGTATCTGCGCGCGCAGGGGGTGGCGGATTACCAGCTTGTGGACAGTCAGGGCGCGACCGAGGGCACGATCAAGAACCTGACAGCCGAGGCTGTGGCCGACATTACCTCGACCGGGGCCACGCTGAGTGCGAACCATTTGAAAATCCTCAACGCGCCGCCCATTCATTGCTCGCAGGCGACATTGTTTGCATCGCGTGCGGCCGATTGGCGGGCAGTGCGGGATGTTCAGCTCGGGCTGTTCACGCAGCTTGGGTTGGACCCGTTGGCTCTGTAACCGGCTGTTTCCAAAAGGCGCGGCTGCGCCGCACGCGATTTGTCACCCTTTGCCCATATGGGCAAAGGGTTCCGTGTTGGTCATGGGGTTGGTGGTCCGCTTTATGCGCAGGGTTGCGCGCCTTCAGGCCAGCCGCGCTTTGACCAGAGCGCCTGCGCGGCCAAAATCGAGTTGGCCTGCATATTGCTCCTTGAGGGCTGCCATGACGGCACCAATGTCGCGCACTGATTTTGCGCCCAACCGCGCGATGGTCGCGTCGATGGCGGTGCTGATTTCAGCTTCAGACATCTGACGCGGCAGGAAGCTTTCGATCACGACGATCTCGGCCAGTTCCTTTTCGGCCAGATCGAGGCGGAAGGCTTCTTCATAGGCGCGGGCCGAATCGCGACGCTGTTTGACCATGCGAGTCAGCACCGCAACAAGATCGGAATCGGACAATTCCACATCGCGCCCGTCGGTGCGCGCGGCGATTTCGCGGTCCTTGATGGCCGCATTGATCAGCCGCAAGGTCGCAAGGCGGTCTGTTTCCTTGGCCTTCATCGCGGCTTTCAAGGCATCGGCAAGGCGTGCGCGCAGGGTCATCTGGGGCCTTTCGGGCATATCGAGTATAGCGCAGGCTAAACCCGACCCTGCCTGCGCGCAACTGTCAAGGGTGCCGGGTGGGCGGCTTGATTCTTCGCGCACAGCGCCTTAAGGGTGCGGGAGCATCAGAAACGGAGATTGTCCATGCCCCAGCGGAGTGCGAAACCCACGGCCTGTCTGGTGCTTGCCGATGGCACTGTGTTCTATGGTCGCGGCTTTGGGGCTGTGGGCCGTCAGGTGGCGGAATTGTGTTTCAACACCGCGATGACAGGCTATCAGGAAATCATGACGGACCCCTCTTATGCGGGCCAAGTCGTGACCTTCACCTTCCCCCATATTGGCAATGTGGGCGTGACACCCGAGGATGACGAGGCGCAAGAGCCGGTTGCTGCTGGCATGGTGGTGAAATGGGACCCCACGGAGCCGTCAAATTGGCGCGCTGTCGAAAATCTGGTCGCATGGCTGGAAAAGCGCGGCCGGATCGGGATGGGGGGCGTGGATACGCGCCGCCTGACACGGGCGATCCGTCAGCAAGGCGCGCCGCATGTGGTGATTGCGCATGACCCGGCCGGCCAGTTCGATATCGAGAGCATGGTTGCGCAGGCCCGCGCATGGAAGGGGCTGGTTGGGCTTGATCTGGCCAAGGACGTGACTTGCGCGCAATCCTATCGCTGGGATGAGATGCGGTGGGCTTGGCCGCAGGGCTATGCGCGGCTGGAAAAGCCACTGCACAAGGTTGTCGCGGTCGATTATGGCGCCAAGCGCAACATCTTGCGGTGTCTGGCATCGGTCGGCTGCGATGTGACTGTCCTGCCTGCGACGGCCACGGCGGAAGATGTGCTGGCGCTGAACCCGGACGGGGTGTTCCTGTCGAATGGTCCCGGTGATCCGGCGGCGACGGGCGCCTATGCTGTGCCGATGATCCAAGGGGTTCTGACGGCGGACTTGCCGCTGTTCGGGATTTGCCTGGGCCACCAGATGCTGGCGCTCGCTTTGGGCGCGCGCACGATCAAGATGAATCACGGCCATCACGGCGCGAATCATCCGGTCAAGGATCACGACACGGGCAAGGTCGAGATCACCAGCATGAACCATGGCTTCGCTGTGGACAGTCAGACCCTGCCGAAAGATGTGATCGAAACGCATACATCGCTGTTCGATGGGTCAAATTGTGGGATCCGGGTCGCGGGAAAGCCTGTTTTCTCGGTCCAGCACCACCCCGAGGCAAGCCCCGGTCCGCAGGACAGTTTCTATCTGTTCGAGCGGTTTGCAGCATCGATGGCCGCGCGCAAGGCGGCCTGACAAGCAGCGAAAAACGCTTAACCGGGCGTTAACCAACCCTGTGATTATACTCTCAGCTAACCAAGGCAGGGCAGATATGCGGGATTTGGCTGACACGGAATCTTTGGTTGCGGACAGGCAAGACGCGCAAATTGCGCTTTGCCAAGCCTTGCTCGTGGCGGGCAAGGTGACTGCGGTGCAATTGACGCGCGCTTTGCGCACGCAAGCGCGCAGTTCCGGCGATCTGGGCGCGATTCTGATTGCACAGGGCTTGGTCGATGCAGAGGTGATCGCACAGGCGACGGCTCAGCATCAGAGTGCCGCGCGCTTGCCCGCCGATACGCTGCAGCCCGATGTCAGGTTGGTTGACCTTTTGGGCGCGCATCGGTGCCTTGCGCTGATGTGCCTGCCTGTGCGGCGCGTGGGCGGACTGGTTCTGGTCGCTTGCGCGCGGCCTGCGGATTTCAGCACTGCGCGGGCGGAACTGGAACAGACGCTCGGCACGGTAGAGATGGCGATTGTCACTGAGATGGAGCTTACCGCCGCTTTGGCGCGTCTCCGTAACCGCAGCCTGCGCGACTTTGCGCAGAGTTGCGTCTCTCCGAACGAATCGTGCCGCACATTGGGCGGGCAAGGTCTGCGGCGCGGCTGTTACGCGGTCGCGGTGCTGTTCAGCACGGCATTGGTGTTTTGGCCGATCATGACGCTGCAAGTTGTGACGGCGCTGGCTGTATTCATGCTGATCCTGTCGGGTGGGCTGAAACTGCTTGCGATCGGCGCAATGCTGCGTGGGCGGGCAAAACCGGAGACGAAAATGGTAACTGCCCAAGCGGCGGATCCGACAATTTCGATCCTTGTGCCAATGTATAAAGAGCCCGAAACTGTTCCGCGCCTGATCAATCGGCTCAGCCGCCTGACTTGGCCGCGCCATTTGCTGGACGTTCTGCTGGTGGTCGAGGAAACGGACAACCTGACGCGCGGGGCGCTTGCGCAAATGACCCTGCCGCGATGGATGCGGGTGATCGTCGTGCCAGATGCGCCCCTGCGCACAAAACCGCGCGCGTTGAATTATGCGATGCTGTTTGCCCGTGGCAGCCTGATCGGCGTCTATGATGCCGAAGATGCACCAG
>JBKBLP010000033.1:0-28736 GCA_046296275.1 Roseinatronobacter sp.
CTTCCGCCAGTGCCGTGGTCCGCACCAAAGTCCGGGGGCCGAAACCGAAATTGCCGCCCACCCCATCGGGTTCGCGGGTGATATGGGCCATGAGCACGAACTCCTGCACGCCCAAGCGGAAGCGGTCGCCGATTTCCAGCCCCAGACGGTCGGCCAAAATGCGCTCCATCACCGCACCGGGCAGGCCATCTTGGCCATCCAGCGCCTGCGCGAGCGGCATGGCGGGATCGAGCCCAACTTGCCCCACTAGCGGATAGGCTGCATCTACGCCCTTGACCTGCGTGACCGAGCGTTCCTCGCCATCCGCGCGCACGGCCATCGAGCGGAAATCGACCACTTCCGACACGGCAGCGGCGAAGCTGTCGATCCATGCTCGCTCATCTTCGGTCGCAAAGCGATAGGTCAGGCGCAGTTCCGCGTCGCCGCCCAGAAGCGTCGCGCCTTCGCGGGCAAGCCCATCGTCGATGGCCCCGCGCACGGACCCCACAGCGGCAATCGCGCCCACGCCCAAGGCCAGACATGCCAGAAAGATGCGAAACCCGCGCAAGCCCCCGCGCAATTCGCGCCGGGCGATGGTCCAAGCCAGCCGCATCATTCTGCGGCCTGCGCGCGTTGGACGGGGCGATCTTCGCCCTCGATCTGGCCATCGGCCAAGCGGATCACGCGGTCACAGCGCCGCGCAAGTTCGGACGCGTGGGTGACAAGGATCAGGGTCGCGCCGTGGCGGTCGCGCAGGCCGAACAGCAGCTCCATGATCGCTTGGCCATTGCTGCCATCAAGGTTCCCGGTCGGTTCATCCGCGAGCAGAATCTCGGGGCGCGGGGCTGCGGCGCGGGCGAGTGCCACGCGCTGCTGCTCGCCGCCCGACATTTGCGCGGGGTAATGGTCCAGACGGTGGCCAAGGCCCACAGCGCGCAATTCTTCCTCGGCACGGTCAAACGCGTCGCGCCGCCCCGCCAATTCCAGCGGGGTCGCGACATTTTCAAGCGCGGTCATCGTGGGGATCAGGTGGAAAGATTGAAACACCACCCCCATATGAGAGCGGCGGAACCGGGCAAGCGCGTCTTCGTTCAGAGCCGTCAGATCGCGCCCCAAAGCTGTGACCTGACCGCCTGTCGCACGCTCAAGCCCGCCCATGAGCATGAGGAGCGAGGATTTGCCAGACCCCGACGGACCGATCAGGCCCACGGATTCGCCCCGCGCGACGCTCAGGGTAATTCCCCGCAGAATATCCACAGGCCCGGCATTGCCCTGCAAGGTCAGCCGCGCCTCTTGCAAGGAAAGAACAGTGTCGGTCATGCAGAAAATCCTCTCGCCTTGGTCTTGTGGCTCATATGGGGTGCAAACGGCGACTGGCAACCGCCGCGTTGCAGCGATTGTGGTAACGCTTGCGCTGGGGTTTTCCGTCGCGCCTGCGCTTGCCGATCCCGTGCGGCTGGTGGCTTTGGGCGATAGCCTGACGCAAGGCTATGGATTGGCGCAAGGGGACGGGTTTGTGCCGCAACTGGAAGCGTGGTTGCAGGGCCAGGGGCTTGACGTTGTCGTGATCAATGCGGGCGTGTCGGGGGATACGACGGCCGGGGGCTTGTCGCGGCTTGATTGGACCTTGGCCGAGCCTGTGGATGCGATGCTGGTCACGCTAGGGGGCAATGACCTGTTGCGCGGTCTCGATCCGGCGGCATCGCGCGCCAATCTGGAAGCGATCCTGACCCGGCTGCAGGCCGAAGGGATCCCCGCGCTGCTTGCGGGCATGCCTGCACCCGGGAATTATGGCCCCGATTTCAAACGCGAATTTGAAGCGATGTATGTCGATCTGGCTTCAAGTTTCGAGGTGCCATTGATCCCGAATTTCCTGCAACCCATGACCGACAAAGCCGAGGCGGGCGTCAGCTTTACCGATCTGATGCAATCCGACCATATCCACCCCAATGAACGCGGGATAGCCTTGGTGGTGGAGCATGTCGGTCCTGCCGTCGCGCAGCTTGTGGAACGTGTCGCAAAGGCGACAAACTAGCCCAAAAACCTACCGGACATTGTGCGGCCCCCGCTTTGCTGCTAAGCGCGAGCGCGAAAAGAATTGAAAGCCAGCGCTGCGCGCGGCCCCTAAGGCAGGACAGACGCCATGACCCGAGAGAACTACGTCTTCACCTCTGAATCTGTGTCCGAAGGGCACCCCGACAAGGTCTGCGACCGGATTTCGGATGCTGTTCTGGACGCGCTTCTGACGGAAGAGGCCAATGCCCGCGTGGCCTGCGAAACCTTCGCCACGTCCTCGCTCGTGGTGATTGGCGGTGAAGTGGGGCTTTCGGACCCGGAGCGGCTGAAGGATTACATGGGCCGCATTCCGCAAATCGCGCGCGATTGCATCAAGGATATCGGCTATGAGCAGGACAAATTCCACTGGAATACCTGCCATGTGCTGAACTTCCTGCACGAACAATCCGCCCATATCGCGCAAGGCGTGGACCGGGACGGCGCGGGCGATCAAGGGATCATGTTCGGCTATGCGGTCGATGAAACCCCCGAATTGATGCCTGCACCGATCCAGTATGCCCATGCGATCCTGCGCCGTCTGGCCGAAGTGCGCAAGGCGGGGCTGGAGCCGACGCTGCGCCCCGACGCGAAATCGCAGCTTTCAGTGCGGTATGAAGCTGGGAAACCCGTCGAAGTGACATCGATCGTGCTGTCCACGCAGCATGAAAGCGAAAGCCAGACTTCGGACGAGATTCGCGCGATCGTGGAACCCTATATCCGCGAAGTGCTGCCTTCGGGTTGGATCACGGACAAGACCGAATGGTGGGTGAACCCCACGGGCACATTCGTGATCGGTGGGCCGGATGGTGATGCGGGTCTGACGGGCCGCAAGATCATCGTAGACACCTATGGCGGCGCGGCCCCGCATGGGGGCGGCGCGTTTTCGGGCAAAGACCCAACCAAGGTGGACCGCTCGGCCGCTTATGCCGCGCGCTATCTGGCCAAGAACATCGTTGCAGCAGGGCTGGCCAAGCGCTGCACACTGCAGATTTCCTACGCCATCGGCGTGGCAAAGCCGCTGTCGATCTATGTGGACACCCACGGCACGGGCGGTGTGCCCGATGACGTGATCGAGCGCGCCGTCAGCCAGTGCATGGACCTGACCCCGCGCGGCATCCGCACGCATCTGGGCCTGAACCGCCCGATCTATGCGCGCACCTCCGCCTATGGCCATTTCGGGCGCGCGCCAGAGGCAGATGGCGGCTTCTCGTGGGAGAAGGTGGATCTCGCGGCGGCGCTGAAACTCGCTGTTTGAGTAAGCTTTTTCACCAATCGCAAGGGGCGGGCCGTGGGTCCGTCCCTTTGCTTTTGCTTTTGCGATTGCGCGTAGCGGGGCTTTGCGCGACACTTTGGACAACAAGGGGGATCACAATGCTCGCCATCAGCCCGCGCAAGATTGTTCATGTCATTTATCTGGCCCGCGAAGAGGATCGGGGGGAGGCAGAGGTTCATGCCTTCATCGACGCATTGAATGAGGATGAACAGGCCAGTCTGACCGCCGTGGCGTGGATCGGGCGCGGCGCGTTCGAGCCAGAGGAATATGACGAAGCCGTGGCCACGGCGATGGCCGAAGCCACAACGCCCACCGCCGACTACCTGATGGGAATGCCGCATCTGTCCGAAAATCTGGAAAACGGGCTGGAGGCTTTGGGCATCGACGTGACGGGCGAGGAAGACGATTTCCTGCACCGCAGGTAGGAATTAACGCCCTTCGACTTGCGGGATGTAGTCGGCATAGCCCTCGGCCTCCATATCCTCAACCGGGATGAAGCGGAGCGCCGCCGAATTGATGCAGTAGCGCAAACCGCCCCGGTCACGAGGGCCATCGGGGAAGACATGCCCCAGATGGCTGTCGCCATGCTTCGAGCGCACTTCCACCCGCACCATCCCATGCGTCAGGTCGCGGTGTTCGGTGACATGGGCAGGCTCGATGGGCTTGGTGAAGCTGGGCCACCCGCAACCCGATTCGAACTTGTCGGCAGACGCAAAAAGCGGCTCGCCCGACACGATATCGACATAGATGCCCGCGCGCTTGTTGTCGTTGTATTCGCCGGTCCAGGGCCGCTCGGTCCCGCTTTCCTGCGTGACGTAGTATTGCATGGGCGTCAGCGTTTCGATCACTTCGGGGCGGCGTTCATAGCGGGACATGGGCGGACCTTTCTGCTTGCCTTTGGCCATGTAGGCAATGGGATACAAAAGGCAAGCAGGGCTGGATTTCCCGCCCGCGCTGGTGCATAAGCGGGGCACCTGCTGACGGAAGGGTTGCCCATGAAGTTTTTGCTGCGCCTGCTGACATGGTGGAATGTCTCGACGCTGAACACGGCTTTTTTCACGTGGCGTCATGGCGTGAAAGTGGGCGAGGATGCGCAGGGCAATGTGTTCTATCGCTCGCGCGACGGCAAGAAGCGCTGGGTGATCTATAACGGCGAATCGGAGGCAAGCCGCATTTCGCCTGATTGGCATGGCTGGCTGCACCACACATGGGACGAATTGCCGACCGAAAAGCCGCTTGCGCGCAAGGTTTGGGAAAAGCCGCATCAGGAAAACCTGACCGGGACCGATGCAGCCTATCTGCCCGAAGGCTCGATCCGTCGCGCCGCCCCTGCCCCGCGCCGCGATTACGAGGCATGGAGCCCGGAATGATCCGCGCACTTCTTACGCTGGTTCTTCTGGCGGGGACAGCGAGCGCGCAGGACATTGTAGTGCCGCAGGCCAACGACCGGATTGCCACTGGTATCGGCGCAACCTTGCGCGCCTTGGACCGAGTGGCAGGGACCAGCATTGACTTGAACTTGGGCAATCGCGACAGCGTGGCAGTGGGAAGCCTGACAGTCACGCTGCAAGAATGCCGCTACCCTGTCGAAAACCCAGCAGGCGAGGCTTGGGCCTGGGTCGAAGTACGCGACAATCGCAGCACGGAAACGCTGTTCGCAGGCTGGATGGTCGCGTCAAGCCCTGCGCTGAACGCGCTCGATCACAGACGGTTCGATATCTGGGTTCTTAACTGCAAGACCTGATCGGGTATGGGCAGCGCGGTGGTGCGCGGATCGCGCGGCGTGATCTGAAGCGCGGTTCGCAGGCGCGCCCGATAATCGCGGCGGGGAATTTCAATGCCGCCAAGGCTTGCCAGATGGTCGGTCAGGTATTGTGTATCGAAAAGCGTGAAACCACAGGCGCGCAGATGCGTGACCAGATAGGCGAGCGCGACTTTGGACGCATCTGTACGGCGCGAAAACATGCTTTCCCCGCAAAAACAGCCACCAACGCGCACCCCATACACGCCCCCCACCAGATCGGGACCATCCCAGACCTCGAGGGAATGGGCTTGGCCCATTGCGTAAAGCTCGATGAACAGGCGGCGGATTTCACTGTTGATCCAAGTGCTTGGTCGGTCCGCGCAGCCATCGACCACATGGGCAAAGGCCGTGTCGAAGCTGATGCGGAACTGCCTCGACCTGATCCGCCGCGCAAGGCTGCGCGAGATGTGGAACCCGTCCAGCGGCAGGATGCCGCGCGCCTGTGGGTCGAACCAATATAGACGCGGGTCGTTCTGCGCCTCGGCCATCGGAAAGACGCCTTGGCGATAGGCTTGCAGCAGCATGGCCGGGGTCAGCACAAGCTGCATCGGCCCTAGAACTCGGACGCGCGGGCCTCGTGGGCCATGTGGTCGAGCACGGCATTGACGAAGGATTGTTCGCGGCTGTCTGGGAAGAATGCACCGCTCAGCGCCACGAATTCGCTGATGACCACTTTCGCGGGGGTCTGCGCGCCCAGCATCTCGGCGCCCGCGGCGCGGAAGAGCGCGCGCAAGGTGGGGTCGATCCGGTCGATGGGCCATTTCGCCACCAGCGCGCGGTCGGTCATCTGGTCAATCGCTGCCTGGCGATCTACCGCTGTTTCGACCAAGCGGCGGAAATGATTGATATCGGCTTCGACCCAGGTTTCATCCTCGGTTTCCGCACCGATTCGATGCGTTTCAAATTCGCGCAGCGTTTCGGTCACGCCCCGGTCGGAGGCTTCCATCTGGAACAGCGCCTGCACGGCATAGAAGCGCGCCGCCCCGCGCAGGGCGCGCTTTTCATCCGGGGCGGGTTTGTTGCCGGTTGCCATCGCTCACGCCACCCCGTTCTGGGCGATCTGGATTTCGTCGCGCTCGGGCAAGAAGCCCACAGAGCGCTTGGCCCCGCCCCATTTGCGCGCCAGTGCGATCAGGTGCAACGCCGCAGCCGCAGCGCCGCCGCCTTTGTTCTGGCCTGCCACTGCGGCCCGCGCTAAAGCCTGCGCGCGGTTTTCCACGGTCAGGATGCCATTCCCGATGCAGCCGCCTTGCAGCCCCAGCAGGGTGATGGCGCGCGAGCTGTCATTGCAGACAGTGTCGTAATGGGTCGTTTCGCCCCGGATCACGCAGCCCAAGGCCACGAAGCCGTCGAAATTGGCCATCCGCATAGCCTGCCCGATGGCTGTGGGGATCTCGAGCGCGCCGGGCACTTCGATCGTTTCATGGCTGCCGCCTGCCGCTTCAATGGTCGCGCGGGCCCCAGTGACCAGTTGATCGGCGATGTCCTTGTAATAGGGCGCGACCACGATCAGGACCTTGGGGGCCTTGTCGAAGCTCGGAAGTGGGAGCGTGTAATGTGTTTCGTTCGCTGCCATGTCAGGCCCCTTTGTATGACGGGATTTTGCGGGTGCCTTTGATCGACAGCCCATACCCTTCCAGACCCACGACTTTGGGCGTCGCGGAATTCGTAAGCAAAATCAACTCGTGCAAGCCCAGCGAGGACAGGATTTGCGCCCCAAGCCCATATTGCCGCAGCACTTGCGGCGAGGCATCGTCCATCGCCATTTTCATATGCGTGTCGCGCAAGAGAACCAGCACACCACGCCCTTCATCGGCGATCAGGCGCATGGCGTCCGAGAACTCGCCCGCGCGACCGGGGCCGCCTGTGCCGATCAGGTCAAGGAACGGGTCAAAAGCGTGCATCCGCACCAGAACAGGTTCGGGTGTGGAAATGTCCCCTTTGACCAGCACCACATGCTCGGCCCCTTGGGTCGTATCGGTGTAGACGCGCAACGACCATTCGCCGCCGAATTCCGAGGTGATCGTCATCTCACGCATGACCCGCACCAGATTGTCATGGCGGCGGCGATAGGCGATCAGGTCGGAAATCGTCCCGATCTTCAGCCCGTGCTTTTGTGCAAACGCCACAAGGTCCGGCAGGCGGGCCATGGTGCCGTCTTCCTTCATGATCTCGCAAATCACGCCGGACGGGTTCAGCCCGGCAAGCCGTGCAATATCCACTGCCGCTTCGGTATGGCCCGCGCGCACCAGCACGCCGCCATCGCGTGCGCGGAGCGGGAACACATGGCCGGGTGTGGCAATGTCTGCGGCGCCCTTGGAGCGGTCAATCGCCACGGCAATCGTGCGCGCGCGGTCATGGGCGGAAATGCCCGTCGATACGCCCTCGCGCGCTTCGATCGACACTGTGAACGCAGTTTCGTGGCGTGAAGAATTGGAGGACGCCATCAAGGGCAGGCCCAATTGGTCAATGCGCTCGCCCGGTAGCGTCAGGCAGATCAGCCCCTTGCCATGGGTCGCCATGAAATTGATCACTTCGGGCGTGGCCATCTGGGCGGGAATGACCAGATCGCCCTCGTTCTCGCGATCCTCGTGATCGACCAGAATGAACATGCGGCCTGCGCGGGCCTCGGCAATGATCTCATCAATGGTCGAGATGGCGTCGCGCCAGCTTTGCTCGACTTCGCCGGGTTTTTCGTAATTCATCGGGGCCATCCTTGGGGCGGTCAGGGTTTCGCAGATAGCCCAAACCCCGCGCTGGGGGAAGGGGCAATGGGGCACAACGCCTGTGCAACGCACGCTGCGTCAAGGAGGGCTTAGGGGATTTAAGCGAAGGTGACGGGCAGGACCAACCAGAGGTGCCCATGAAAACCGTCGAACAAATCGCCACCGAGATCGTCGCGCGCGAAGGCGGCTTCGTGAATGATCCCGACGATCCGGGCGGGGCCACGAATTTCGGGGTCACGATCCACACGTTACGCCGCCTGCGCGCGCCGCAGCCTGTCAGCATCGCAGATGTGCGCGCGCTCACGCAGGCAGAGGCCGTTCATATCTACATCCAGCATTACTTCCGCGCGCCCCGCATCGACGCTCTGCCCCAGCCGCTTTGGGCGACAGTCTTTGACATGCAGGTGAATGCGGGCGCGAATGCTGTGCGCATCTTGCAGCGGCTGTTGATCGAGATGGGCGAGCGGGTCACAGCGGATGGCGTCATTGGTCCGCAAACCATCGCCGCCACGGACCGTGCCTATAACAAAGCCCCCAATCATCTGGTCGATGCCTACGGGATCGCGCGGCGGAATTACTACTACCATCTGGCCGACCAGCGCCCCGCCAGTCGCAAATTCGCCCGCAGGCGCGATGGCGGCAAAGGCGGCTGGATCACGCGGGCCGAGGAATTCATCCATCCCCGCTTCCACCTGACGGATGCACAACACCGCGAAAGGACACGCGCATGGGGCTGATTGCAAAAGGACTGGGCGCGCTGTTCGGGTCGGCCGCGCAGACGCAAGCTTTGGGCCAGACCGTGACCCAAGTGGCAGAAGTGTTCCGGCCCAACGCAACACGCGCGCTGGAACTGGGGCACGATGCGTTTGCGGCGGTTCATGCCAGTCATATGGCGGAATTTCAGCACGCCCGTTCTGGCTGGTTCGATACGGCAGTTAATGGTCTGAACCGCCTGCCGCGCCCGCTTATGGCTTTGGGGACTTTGGCGCTGTTTGTCTATGCCATGGCCGATCCCGCAGGCTTCGGGGTGCGCATGGCGGCGCTGGCCTTGGTGCCAGAGCCGCTCTGGTGGCTGCTGGGGGCTGTGGTGGCGTTCTATTTTGGCGCGCGCGAGGCGCATCACCTGCGCCTGACCAAGGTCGCTGCGATGCCGGTGGCGGTCAGTGCGAAGGAATCGCCCATCGCCACGCCATCGGTCGCGGTGTCCTCAATGCCAGTGCCTCCGTCTGGGGCCGCCCCGCTCGACACAGACCCCGAGGGCAACGCGGCCTTGGCCGAGTGGCGCAGTCAGACGCGTGCCGCGCCCTGAACGGGCGCGCGCGTTATTGGCGGATAATGCGCAAGCAGTTGGTCGTGCTCGATTCGTGGCAGCCCACCATCACCCCAGTAATCCCGCCTTTGGAATTGCCAAAAGCGAAAGCACCCGCCGCTTCGTTCGCCGCGGGACCATAGAATGCCCCGTCCAACTCGCCGGTTGCGCTTAGGCCGGAATAGGTGAAAGTCGTAAGCGAGGTGTTGAAGAACTGGCCATTGGCATTGATCGCGGCCCCCTCGAAGCCGGCTGTCAGCGGGGTCGACACGCGGCTCCGGTCATCGGTTAGCGAACCATTGAACGTGCCGTCAATCGTTCCCGCTGCAAAATTCGCCTCAAGCGTCGCCGTGCCAGAGGCGCGCCCTGCAAAGCTTAGGCCCCGGTCGTCCAGCGCGGCCCCACCTTGGAACGTGCCTGTGTAGCGCGCTGTTTCTGTGGGCAAGATGGGGGCCTTGTCATCATGCCCAGCATGGATGGCCACAAATCCGTTGCGCTTGTTCGCGCCAATCCCGTTCACGGCAAAAGCGCCCGTGTAGCTGTGCTGACCGACGACCTCGCTTACCAAAAACGCCTCTTCCACCCCGTATTTGTCGCAAGCGGGAACAGTTGCGCCACCCCCAGCGCGTGCACAGATCACGCCGGTACTCGCAAGCGGACCATTGTGGAAATCAACCCGCGGCCCGACGCTGCGGGAACTGCCATTAAAGCGCATCGTCGCTTCAACCCCAGCCACCGGCGCATCACCGGCCATAGCCAGCACACCGCCGGAATTGCCCTGCCCAGTCTGCGGCAACACCATGCTGGAGGCTACTCCAACAGTCTGAACGCCGTTCTGTGTGACGCCAATTGCCGCCTGCCCTGACACGGGGCGCTGGACCAATTGGCCCGTCGATGCCATTTCGCCCGAGGTGCAGGCGGAGAGTACCAGAGCAGTTGCAGTCAGGGTTAGGGCGGTCCGGCGCATTGGGGTGCTCCATGGTTAATCAAAGGTTGATTGTGCATGAACTGGAAACGTGACCGAAATGGGGCAGGAACCTGAAAAATGCGCGTCACGCGGGTGCTTCTGCAAATCCTGCACATACCCTGTGCGGGGGCGCGCGTTTTCGTAGACCCCGTGCTTCCTTATGTGCTGTGCGTCGCATTCCCCAATCCAAGAGGCACCCATGTCTACCCCCCGTATCGCAGTAATCCTTGGCACCACGCGCGATTCGCGCTTTGGCATGGCCCCCGCCGAATGGATCGCCGAGCGCGCCCGCGCCCGTGGCGACTGGCAAGTTGACATGATCGACCTGAAAGAGTTCGATCTGCCCCTGTTCAACGAAGTGGCCTCGAATGCTTGGGTGCCGTCCTCGGACGCCCATGCGAAAGCCTGGCAAGAGAAAATCGGCCAGTATGACGGCTTCATTTTCGTCACGCCCGAATACAACCGCTCGATCACGGGTGCGCTGAAGAACGCGCTGGATCAGGCCTATGTCGAATGGAACCGCAAGGCGTTCGGGATTGTCAGCTATGGCTCGGTCGGTGGCACCCGCGCAGCCGAGCATCTGCGCACCATCGGGATTGAACTGCAAATGGTCTCGACCCGTTCCGCTGTGCATATCGGCGGCGGCGACTTCTTCAGTGTGCATCCGCTGGGCGGCGACCCCAAGCCGATTTCGACGCTGGAAGGCTCGATTGGTGGTTCGGCTGATGCAATGCTGTCGGAACTGGACTGGTGGACACGCGCCACGATGGCCGCACGCGGCTGATATCTCTGAAAATTTCAGGACGGGGCGCTTGCGTCCCGTTCATTTCGTTTGACGACGGGCTTGGCGGATGGCCCGCCGCATGGCACGGTCCCGTATCGGCACTGAGGAGATGCCATGCCCCGTACAATTCTACTTCCGTTAGATCCCGCGCGCCCCGCGCGTTGGCCGCTTGCTTTGACCGAAGCGCAACTGATGATGCGCGATGGCGGGGTGCTGCATGTCCTGAACGTGTTGCCGGATTACGGCCTTGGCCCCATGCCGGAAATCATGGGCAACATGATGCGCCAAGCGATGGAGCAATCCGCCCTGCCCCAACTGCGCGAAGCGCTGCGGTTATGGCTAAGCCAGACGCTGCCCATCGCGGCGCAGGTCGAGCCGCATGTGCGCATGGGTGACCCTGCGCAAGCGATCCTGACTTTGGCGGACGAGATCGGTGCAGGTATCATCGTCTTGGGCCTGCCGCCCGCCCCAGACCCTTTGGGCGAAGTATCGCAGCGCATTGTCACAGAAGCCACCGCGTCGGTCTTTCTGGTGCGCAGCGTGACGGCGGGATGATCTAACGCGGCTTGCCTTTCCGATCTTGCGGGTCTAGGCGTTGCACATGTTATCTATCTCTGATCCCGCCCCGTTCGCCCCCTGCCCCGCGCCGTTCAATATGGCCGAATATGTGCTGGCAGCGGGGGCTGCCACACCGGACAAGATCGCGCTTGAAATCGTGCGCGCCACAGGGGCCGAACGCTGGTCCTATGCCCGCCTGATCGCGGCGGTGCGCGGGACAGGCACAGGATTGTTGCGCGCAGGGCTGCAACCGGGGGACCGTATCCTGCTGCGTTTGGGCAATAGCGTCGCGTTTCCTGTGGCCTATCTGGGCGCAATTGCCGCAGGGCTGGTGCCGGTGCCGACATCAACCCAACTCACGGGGCCAGAGATCGCGCGCATGGCAGCCCTGATCAACCCCAAGCTGGTTTTGGCCAGCGCGGGCGTGGCTTTGCCAGACCATCCCGCCCCTGTCCTGGACGAGGCAGCTTTGCGCCCCTTCCATGACCTGCCCCCTTGTGACTGGGGTCGCGGCGATCCCGACCGGCTTGGCTACATCATCTTCACCTCTGGCTCTGGTGGCAGCCCCCGCGCCGTGGCCCATGCCCATCGCGCAGTTTGGGCGCGGCGGATGATGTGGACAGGCTGGTATGACCTGCGCCCTGACGACCGCGTGCTTCATGCCGGTGCTTTCAACTGGACCTACACGCTGGGCACAGGTCTGATGGACCCCTGGGCTATTGGGGCGACTGCACTTATTCCACAATCGGGCGCTCCGCTGCCCTTGATGCTGAAACGCTTTGACGCAACAATTTTTGCCGCAGCGCCGGGGGTTTATCGTCAGATTTTGAAAGATGAGGCGCCATTTTCGCTTTCACATTTGCGACATGGGCTGTCAGCCGGGGAAGAACTGTCGGACAAGGTGCGGCAGAGTTGGACCGCGCGTACAGGCTGCCCTATTTATGAGGCTTTGGGTATGTCCGAATGCTCGACTTATGCGTCTGAATCGCCCGGACGGCCCGCAGGGCTGTTCCCCCAAGCTGGCAGAAAACTGGCCGTGCTTGGGCCAGACGGCCAACCCAACCTGCGCGGCACCGAGGGCGTTCTGGCCATTCACCAAAGCGACCCCGGCCTGATGCTGGGCTATCTTGGCACAGATGGCCTGACCCGCCCCTTGTCTGCAGGGTATTTCCTGACCGGGGACCGGGCAGTCATGGCGGAAAACGGCGCGGTCCACTATCTTGGACGCGATGACGACATGATGAATGCAGGGGGCTATCGTGTGTCCCCTCTGGAAGTGGAAAGTGCGTTTGCGGACTATCCTGCGATCACCGAAATCGCTTGCACAGAGGTCGCTGTGAAGCCTGAGGTCACGATCATCGCAGCCTTTTACACCGGGCAGGAACTTCCTCACGAAACTCTGGCCGCTTTCGCCGCCGAGCGTCTTGCCCGCTACAAACAGCCCCGGCTTTATGTCCATTGTGACAGCTTGCCTAAAGGCCCGAATGGTAAACTCTCCCGAAAAACCCTCCGCAGCGCTTACGAGGCCCGGAATGGTCACGCTTGACATTTATGTCGACCCGATCTGCCCATGGTGTTTGATCGGGAAAGCGCGGCTGGAGCGCGCATTGGAAAGCCGACCTGACCATCCCTTTCAGATCAGATGGTTGCCCTTTCAATTGAACCCCGACATGCCCGCAGGCGGCATGGCGCGCGACGATTATGTGGCGATGAAATTCGGCGATCAGGCGGGCATATTGCGCGCCTATCAGCCTGTTATCGAGGCCGCCGAAGAAAGTGGCTTGACCTTAAACCTGCCCGCGATCACCCGGACACCGAACACCCTTGATGCACACCGCGTCCTTCACTGGGCCGGGATGGAAGGACTGCAAACCCGTGCGATTGGCGCGCTGATGCGGGGCTATTTTCAGCAGGGACGCGACATCGGCTGTCCTGGGACGCTGACGGAGATCGCAGCAAGTATCGGCATGGACCCTACCTTGGTGGCCCGGCTCCTCGACAGTGACGCGGACCGCGACCTGATCCGGGAAACCGACCGCGACGCCCGCGCGCGGGGCATTCGAGGCGTGCCGTTTTTCATCGTCGCGGGCACATATGCCGTCGAAGGCGCGCAGCCGGCATCGCTCTGGCAACAGGTCGTTGACGAGCTGGCGGGATGATCACACGCCTGACGCCCACACGCCCGCTGCGCTTTGGCGAGTTTGTCGCGCTGATGGCGCTCATGTCCTCGACTGTTGCCTTCTCCATCGACGCGATGCTGCCTGCGCTGGTGGCGATTGGGCAGGAACTGGCCCCAGAGACCCCTGCGCGCGGGCAATTGATCATCACCTTCTTTGTGCTGGGAATGGGCATGGGGACGCTGATTTGCGGTCCGATTTCAGATGCTTACGGACGCAAATCCATATTACTGGTGGGCATCGCATTTTATATCGCAGGTGCGCTTCTGGCCATACAGGCGGGCACGATCGAAGCCCTTATCGCCGCGCGCTTCCTGCAAGGGCTGGGCGGAGCGGCGCCGCGCACAGTCGCGACAGCTATGGTGCGCGACCTTTACGAAGGCCGCGCAATGGCGTGTGTCACCTCAATCATCATGACATTGTTCGTATTGGTGCCCGCGCTGGCCCCATCGATGGGCGCGAGCATTATATGGGCGGCAGGCTGGCGCGCGATTTTCGGGGCTTTCGTCGTGTTCGGGCTGGTTTGCGGCCTGTGGCTGATGCTGCGCCAACCTGAATCTCTGCCCCCAGACCGCCGCCGCCCCTTGTCCCCGCGTGCAATCTGGTCAGCCTTGGTCGAAATCGTGACTAACCCGACAGTCATGATCTATGTCGCCGCGCTAACCTTCGCCTTCGCGCCGCTTTTTGCTTGGCTCTCCAATCTGCCGTTGATCTTTGACGATGTCTATGACCGCGCGGCGACCTTTCCGTTCTGGTTCGCGGCCACCGCCCTCGTTGCAGGAACAGCCGGTGTGGCAAATGCCCGACTGGTCATGCGGCTCGGCATGGCACGGATCGCAACGGCTGCATTTTTCTGGCAATTCGCTGTTTCAGTTGCGTTTCTGGGATTGATGCAAGTATCGCTGCCAGAGCCATGGGATTTCATGCTTTTCTTCGGTTTCATGTGCACGGCATTCTTCTCGATTGGGATGACATTTGGCAACCTTAATGCGCTTGCGCTCCAACCTTTGGGACATATCGCCGGGATGGGGGCGTCTGTGGTTTCCGCACTTTCAACGATAGGATCAGTGCTTATCGCGATCCCAATTTCACTCGCCTATAATGGCACGCCCATTCCTCTGATTCTGGGCATGGCGTTGTGCTCAGGGTGCGCGCTGGTGTTGATGCTCGCGGCAAAAAAAGTTGCCCAGATCAGCGCAGATTGAATTGCCCTTTGCGCGTAGGGTAACCTCTATGTAACCTCTGGCTCATATACTTTCGACAAAAGTGGAAGATCCGAATGGAATTGGTCATTGCGCTGGCTGCCCTGGTGGTTGTCGTCATTCTGATGGGGCTGAAAATTGTCCCGCAGTCAGAGAATTTTGTCATCACGCGGCTTGGTGCTTATCACCGAACACTAGATGCGGGCGTCAACGTGATCTGGCCTTTCCTGGATCGTGTTCATGCGAAAGTGCCCGTCAATGACCAAGTGCTCAATGACATCGAACTTGAAGTCGTATCCGCGGATAACGTGGTGTTTGGCGCACAATTATTGGTGGTCTACCGGATTGAAAACGCGGAAGCTGCAACGTTCCGGGTCAGCAATATCAATGCAATGGTCATTGGCTTGGTGCAATCGCTTGTGCGTTCGGAATTGGGCAAGGTGGAACTTGACCAGGTGCAATCGGATCGCGGTTCTTTGAACGTCGCACTGCTTGGCGCTCTGGAAGATGCGGGGCGGACCTATGGCATCCGCATCAGTCGATCAGAAATTCTGGATGTCCGGCTGAATGACACAACCCAAAAAGCGATGGCTGAAGTACTCGCGGCGGAGCGCGAGCGCCGCGCGGCGATTACTCGCGCGGAGGGGCAAAGGCGCGCGACAGAGCTGGCCGCCGATGCCGAACTCTATGAGGCGCAACGGCGCGCCGATGCGATCCGGGCCATCGCCGAAGCTAATGCTGCGGCAAACCGCATGATTACCGACTCGTTAGGGGGCGACAATGCGCGCGACGCGTTGACCTTTCAAACCGCGCGCATGCAGGTCGAAGCATTGGAAGGGCTGGCAAAGTCGCCGAATGCGAAGCTGATCATGCTGCCCGGAGGGCCGTCTAACGCTTTCCGGGAGGCCGCCGCCATCCTGAAGGAGTTATAGGTCATGGACCTGTTCGGCCTGCCTGATTGGTCGATTTGGGGCATCGTTTCGGTGGCGCTTCTGATCGTCGAAATGTTGACTGTCGCGTATGTTGCGCTCGGATTGTCGCTTGGCGCAGCACTTGCGGGATTGCTGGTTTGGCTCATGCCTGGATTGGCAGTTCCCATTCAGGCATTGATCTGGGCAGTTTCGGGTCTGGCCATCTGGGCTGGGCTATCGCGTTGGAACCGAGAACGGCACAAGAAACCCGATATCAACGATTTCGACAGCCTTGACGCGCTACCGCGCTCGGACCGTCGGCGCGACAACGAATAGCAGATCAGGTGTCTGATCCCAAACCTGACCGCAGCCAAGATCGGGCAGACTGCAAACTTCTCGCAAACGCGCAGCGCGAACGACGTGGCGTCACAAAGCCCGCAGAATCGCCGCCAGTTCCGGGTCCCGCACCATACGTGCAGCGCGGTCGGTCGGCTGCCAACTGCGCACACGCTTGCCACCTTCTGGAAATTCGTCGGCGACGGAGGTCACGTCAATTCGAAAAACATGCGCGCGGCAGCGAATTGGCAGCCCGCTTTTCTTGATCTTGCTATAAGTGAAATACCCGACAATCTCAAGGTGAAGGTTACCGCGAATGCCGGCCTCTTCCCAGGCTTCGCATGCTGCAGACTCGGCCAGTGACAGCCCAGGCATCGGCCAGCCCTTCGGGATCACCCATTGACGCAAGCGCAAGGTCTGTACCAACAACACGTCTGCTCCCGCATCACCGTCACGCACGCACAGGGCAGCGACCTGCGTAAAGGCAGCATTGTGCGGCTCGGCCAGAAGGTTACCCAAACTGGGCATGACAGTGTTCATTGTGACATTTTCTCTCCTCGCCCCACCACTAACGCATGAATGTAACAAATGTGCGACAAATATCTGCCTGCGCCCCCGAGCAACTCAGCGCCGCGCGCCGAAAATCGCAGAGCCTACACGGATATGGGTAGCGCCTTCTGCAATCGCAAGCTCGAAATCGTCGCTCATGCCCATGGACAGCGCGGCAAGCCCATTGCGATTTGCAATTTCTTTCAACAGGCGAAAATGCGTCACCGGGTCCGCGTCAACGGGCGGAATGCACATCGCACCTATGACAGGCAGGTCGAGCGCGCGCGCCGCCTGGATGAAGGCATCCGCCCCCTCCGGCAGGATACCAGACTTCTGCGCCTCTGCCCCGGTATTGACCTGCACGAACAATTCCGGGCAGTGCCCTGTTTCCTGCGCAAGCCGTGCAAGGGTCTGGGCCAACTTAGGGCGATCGAGCGAATGGATCGTGTCAAACAATCCCATCGCCTGACGCGCTTTGTTGGTTTGCAACGGTCCAAGCAGATGCAGCGACAGCGGGCCATAAACCTCGCGCCAATGCGGCCATTTTCCGGCGGCCTCTTGCACTTTGTTTTCCCCAAAAGCGCGATGGCCCGCTTCCAAAACGGGGGTCACACGGTCGAGGGGTTGCTCTTTTGAGACCGCAATCAAAGTGACAGAACCGGGTGCCCGGCCTGATGCGGCTTCGGCCTGCGCTATTTTGGACGTGATCTGTGTGAACATCGGTGCCTTGCTCGTGGGTGCGGACGCATTAGCGCCCGATAAAGACGCTTTGCCCTGTGGTGCGGCCAGTGGCGCGATCTGTGTCAAAACTCACCCCATACCGCACACCGCCATCGGTTTCGCCTCTGAACTGAAAATAAAGGCGTGCGCGGCTGTTCAGGCGCAACCCGCGTTCGGAGGGGGCCAGCGCGGTGCCGCGGTCGGACCAGACCAACCCCATCTGCGCATCGCCGGACATCTGGATGCCGGGGCGACTGGTTTGGGAAAGCCCAGCTTGCGGCAGCACCAGCGCCAAGAGCAGAAAACCAAGGCGACGCTTCATCGCGCGATGCTCCGAATATCTTCCCCCGCACCAATGAAAAGCCCGCCCACACCGTCAACTACGGCTGACGACGTGGCACAGCCTGCCAGGGTCAGTATCACCAAAGCTGCGCTGAGCACAAAAACCCGATCTGTCATTCCTGCCCCTCCCTTGCCCTGCCTGTAAAATAGCAGCACGCGAACAGAAGAAAACACACGTTCGAGCCAATACGAAAAAGAGCGGGCCAAGCCCGCTCTTTTCCCTAGCTTGATCCGATAGGGATCAGAACTTGAAGCTTACGCCCACGTCAGCAGTGCGAACTGCTGCGCCAGCGCCGCTCGGCTTGACTTGGTTGATCGAAGCGCCGAACATTGCGCCGCCGCCCAGATCGTAGGTTGCGCCCAGACCCAGGTGGGTTTCTTTTGCGAAGTCACGCTTTGCACGGAACTGGATGCCGATTGCATCGAATTTCGTGTGAACGTCCAAGCCGTACTGGTTAGCTTTTACAGCGCCGGTTGTCCGACGGCCAGCGAATGCACGAACGCTGGTTGCATCAAATGAACCTTCAGCCGACAGCAGGATGTGCTTCGAAGCAGCGGTTTTCTCGTAGCCAACAGCAACACCATAGCCGTCCACTTTGTACTGGACACCGAGGCTGAAGTCTTTGGAGCCGACTTGACCAGCGCCCAAAGCGACCTTCAGGCCGTCCATCGAGTACTCGTACAGAGCTGCGGTTTTGCTCGAACCCAGAGCAGTTGTACGCGAGCCACCGGAGTTTTCCAGAACGCCGATGTGGCGGGTGCGGAACCAGGTTGCTTCCAGAGCCGAGTCGACGTCGCCCATCGACAGCTTGCCGAACGCGCCCGAGATAAAGACGGACGAACCGGAGTTTGCAGCTTCGGCTGTTGCTGCAACAGAATTGTGAGCTTCAAACGAAGCGCCGAATGCCAAGCCGGTGTCGGTTTGGCCCGACATGGTGAACTTCACGCGTGCGCGGCTGACGAACGATGCTTTGTTTGCACCAGGCGCGACGTTGTTTGCGTAGCGCAGACCCATCCAAGCGGTGCCGGACAACTTCACGGCGTCATTTGCCGAAGCGATGCCAGCCGACAGAACCAGAGCGGTCGTGGCAAGAAGAATCTTTTTCATTGTTTTCCCTCGTGTCTTAAGGATGTCCTCGCCTCACCCATAGTCAGGCGAGGTCTGAGCCTGTTTCATCCTTTTGAGGCCTGTTTTCAAGCCAAAGGCGCGGGGCTGTTCTGAAAGCGGGGCGACATGGTGCAGTTTTGCCACGCCCAAGGTCAGTGCGGCGGTCCTTGTCGCCGATTGTGACCGCAGGTCGCAGTGCGGCGGGCCTTGAGCGCGCGCTTTTGTCTTTTTCCCTGCACTGCATGGCTTTATGACACAGGCAGAAAGAAAAGGGTCAGACGATGGTTTTTTGGGGTCAAGTTGCCGGTTTCGCCGTGCTGGTGCTGATGGTGGGCGCGGTTTTGGTGCGGGCAGTCATGCGCGCCGGCGCGTCAGAGGTCGCAGGTATGCGCGAGCGGTCCTTGCAGGTTTACCGCGACCAATTGGCCGAAGTGGAGCGCGATCTGGAGCGCGGCACGCTGCAATCTTCGGAAGCCGAACGCCTGCGGCTAGAGATTTCCCGGAGAATCCTTGACGTGGACAAGTCCGGGCGTGCCGATCTGCGCGCGGGGCCTGCCGGGGCGCGGATTGCGGCGCTGGGGGTGATTCTGGTGGCACTCGCTGGCAGCGCATTCCTGTATTTGGGGATTGGCGCGGCTGGATATCCGGATATGCCGCTCGCGCAGCGCCACGCCGATGCCCTGGAGGCCCGGCGCAACCGCCCCTCGCAAGCCGTGCTGGAGGCGCAGTTTCTCGCAGCTTTCCCCGACCCTGAACCCTTTGAAGGGCGCGACACGCTGGAAGGCATGGTCGCGCAACTGCGCGAGGCGTTGGCGCGCCGCCCCGATGACGCAACAGGTTTCACCCTGCTCGCGCAGAACGAAGCGCGGTTGGGCAATATGGCAGCGGCGATTGCCGCGCAGGTGCGCGTGATCGAGATCAAAGGCGATGCGGTCACGGCTCCTGATCTGGCGTTTCTGCTTGACCTGATGGCTTTGGCGACCGGCGGCGTTGTCTCGCCCGAGGCCGAAGCGGTGATCGAGCGCGCATTGCGGCTGGACCCGGCAGAACCCATCGCGCTTTACTATCTGGGGCGGATGTATGCTCAGACGGGGCGGCCAGACATGACCTTCCGCGTCTGGCGCAGGTTGCACGAGGTCAGCCGCCGCGATGATCCCTGGATGCCGGAAATTCGCGCGGCCCTGCCCGATCTGTCGCGCATCTCGGGCGAGCCACGCTGGACACTGCCGCCTTTGCCTGCGGTTACCTCTGCCGGGCCGAGTGCAGCGGAGATCGAAGCGGCGGCCGAAATGAGCCCTGAGGATAGGATGGCCATGATCGAACAGATGGTTGATGGGCTGATGGCGCGGCTGGCCAATGATGGGGGCACCGCGCAAGATTGGGCGCAGTTGGTGCGGGCGCTGACTGTGCTGGATCGGCGGGATCAGGCACAGACGATCTTGCAAGAAGCGCGCACGGTTTTCGCAGCACGCGCCGACGATCTGGCGCTGATCAACGACATGGCGCGCGCTGTTGGCCTGACCGGGACTGCGCCCTGATGGCGGTCATCGAGCGGATCGAAGAATTTTATGCCGCACTCCCCCCGGCCCGTGCGATTGCGGGGCTTGATCTGGGCGAAAAGACGATTGGCGTGGCGGTATCGGACCGTCTGCGCGGGGTGGCCACCCCGCTTCTGACCGTGCGGCGCAAGAAATTCGGGTTGGATGCGGCGGCGCTGCTCGATGTCGCGAAGGAGCGCGATCTGGCTGGGCTGGTGCTGGGCCTGCCGCGCAATATGGACGGGTCCGAGGGCGCGCGCTGCCAATCCACGCGCGCCTTTGCCCGCAACCTGTCGGCGCTGACGGAATTGCCGATCACGTTCTGGGACGAGCGGCTGTCCACAGTCGCGGCGGAACGGGCGTTGATCGAAGCCGACATGTCCCGCGCCAAACGCGCCGAGGTGATCGACCATGTGGCCGCCGGCGTGATCTTGCAGGGCACGCTGGACCGGATGGCGTTTTTGTCCCGGTCTGGTGGGTAAGCGCTGGCCCGAATGGGCGCATGAGGTATATCAAAGGCAACCACACCATACGGACCGAGCACATGGACAGCCCTTGCATCAATATCTGCGTGATCGACCCCTCGTCGCGGCTGTGCAAGGGGTGTTTGCGCACGATTGATGAAATCACCACCTGGTCGCGGCTGAGCGATGCGCAGCGCCGCAGCCTGATGGCGGAATTGCCCAGCCGCGCGCCCCGGATCAGCCCCCAGATGAGTCCCCAGATCAGCCAAGGTAAATCCTTGTGTTAAAAAAAGCCCCGCTCAACGCGGGGCTTTGAAGCCGCCCGAAAGCTGCTTAGCCGTTGACGGCATCCTTCAGCGTCTTGGCCAGCGTGATCTTCACGGCCTTGTCGGCGGGCTTCATCATCGTCTCGCCCGTCGCGGGGTTGCGCACTTGGCGCTCGGCGCGCTCGCGGCATACGATCTTGCCGATGCCCGGCAGCGTCACGGACCCACCTGCGGCCACTTCGCGCAGAACGATGGCCGATACAGCGTCAAGGGCGGCTGCGGCGGTTTTCTTGTCGGCGCCCATTTCATCGGCCATGGCCGCAACAAGCTGAGTTTTGGTCAACGCTTTCATCGTCATCTTTCGCTCCTGATTATGTGTTCTGCGCGTGAAGCGGTCAGCCGCCTGCGAGTGTCGCAGGGATGTAGACCAACTGCACTTTCGCTGACAATCGCGAAAGCGCAGATTTCCGTGGCGTCAGGGTCGATTTTTCGACCAAGAGTTAAAGAAACGCTGTCTCGTCGAAACTGCGCAGCTTGCGGCTGTGGATTTTTTCGAGCGGCATTTCGCGCAACAACTCCATCGCGCGAATCCCGATTTGCAGATGGCGCGCGACTTGGGTCTTGTAGAAGCTCGACGCCATACCGGGCAGTTTCAATTCGCCATGCAGCGGTTTGTCCGAGACACAAAGCAACGTGCCGTAAGGCACCCGGAAGCGGAACCCATTCGCCGCAATCGTGGCCGATTCCATGTCCAGCCCAATCGCGCGCGACTGCGACAGGCGCTGCACAGGGCCGGACTGGTCGCGCAATTCCCAATTGCGATTGTCGATCGTGGCGACAGTCCCGGTCCGCATGATCTGCTTCAACTCATAATTCTGCAATTGCGTGACCTGCGCCACAGCATCTTGCAGCGCGATCTGAATCTCGGCCAGAGCGGGAATAGGAACCCAGATCGGCAAATCGGCGTCTAAAACGTTGTCCTCGCGCAGGTAGGCATGGGCGAGCACGAAATCGCCCAAGCGCTGCGAGTTCCGCAGCCCCGCGCAATGGCCTACCATCAGCCACGCATGGGGGCGCAGAACCGCGATATGGTCGGTCGCCGTTTTCGCATTGGACGGCCCTACCCCAATATTCACGAGCGTGATCCCGGCCCCATTCGCGCGCTTCAGGTGATAGGTCGGCATCTGCGGCAGCCGCGTGATGGCGGGAATGTCGGCGTCGGGGTCCGTGATCTCGGCATTGCCCGGCGCGACAAAGGACGTGTAGCCGCTGGCCGGATCGCGCAGGGCAGCGCGGGCAAAGGCCTCGAATTCGTCCACGTAGAACTGGTAGTTGGTGAACAGGATATGGTTCTGGAAATGCTCGGGCGTTGTCGCAGTGTAATGGGCAAGCCGTGCGAGCGAGTAGTCCACGCGCTGCGCGGTGAACAGCGCAAGCGGGCGCGAACCATCGGGGTTCACAATCCGCTCGCCATTCACGATGTCGTCGTTCGTGGTGGACAGGTCCGGCACATCGAAAATGTCCCGCAGCGACAGGCCGAAATCGCCCCCATCTGGCAGAACCACATCCCCGCGCCCGGCCATGGCGAAATGCACAGGAATGGGCGTGTCGGAATAGCCAATCTGGACCGCGCCCCCGTGGTTGCGGATCAGCAGCGCGATCTGCTGGCGCAAGTAGTGGCGGAACAGGTCGGGCCGGGTGATCGTCGTGGCATAGGTGCCGGGCTGCGACACATGCCCGAAGCTGAGCCGCGAATCGATCTGATCGTAGGTCGCGGTGGTGAAGCGGATTTCGGGGTAAAATGCGCGATAGCGCCCCTCGGGCGGGCTACCTGCGGAGAGTTTGTTGAACGTCTCCACCAGAAACCGGACAGAGGTGGCGTAAAGCGCCTCGAGATGCGCGACAGCAGCCTCGGCGGTATCAAAACTCTGCGTTTCGGTTTGGGGCGGGGTATGAAGGGCAATGGACATAAAGGTTCCTGTAGCGAATTTGCGTGACTGTGCCATTGCGGCCCCGACAGGGCAAGCGCACAAAACGCCCTTTCGCGGCGCGGGCGGATTGTCTAGTGTTCGCGCCATGACAACACTCTTGCTGACCCATTCCGACGCGCTTACCCATATGACCCCCGATGGCCACCCCGAACAGGTGGCGCGGATGCAGGCAATCTTGAAGGCACTTGCAGCACCCGAGTTTGGGCCGCTTGTGCGCCTCGATGCCCCTTTGGCCGAGAACACCCTTTTGCGCCTGTGCCATCCCCAAGCGTATATCGACCGCATCCGCGCAGCGATTCCCGTGGGCGGGACATATCAGCTTGATGCCGATACGCATGTCTCGCCCGGTTCGCTCAATGCTGCGTTGCGCGCCGTGGGTGGGGCGTGTCTGGCCGTGGATCAGGTGATCGCAGGGGCTGCGCGCAATGCCTTTGTCGCCATGCGCCCGCCCGGCCACCATGCGGAGACCGAAACACCGATGGGCTTTTGCCTGTTCGGGACAGTGGCCATCGCCGCGCGCCACGCCATGCAGGCGCATGGGTTATCCCGCGTGGCCGTCGTGGATTTTGACGTGCATCACGGCAATGGCACGCAAGACCTGCTCTGGAACGAAAAGCGCGCGCTGTTTGTGTCCAGCCACCAGATGCCGCTCTGGCCCGGCACGGGCACACCGAACGAGGGCGGCGCGCATGGGCAGGTGATCAATGTCCCCCTGCGCCCCGGCACGGATGGCGCGGCGTTCCGGCGGATTTACGAGGATGCGGTGCTGCCCCAGTTGGACCGCTTCGCGCCGGACTTGCTGCTGATCTCGGCCGGGTTTGACGCCCACCACGCCGACCCCTTGGCCCAGCTCGAGCTGGAGGAAGCCGATTTCGCATGGGTCACAGGCGCTTTGTGCGACATCGCCGCGCGCCATGCCGGGGGCCGTGTCGTGTCAGTGCTGGAAGGGGGCTATGACCTGCCCGCCTTGGGCGCGTCTGTGGCGGCCCATGTCAAAGTCTTGATGGAGTATGGCGCATGAGCGACACCCCTGTATCCGACCTGAGCTTTGAACAGGCGCTGCGCGCGCTTGAAGATATCGTGTCGCGGCTGGAACGTGGCGACGTGCCGCTGGAGGAATCGATCACACTTTATGAACGCGGGGCGGCGCTGAAAAAGCAATGCGAAGCGCGACTGAATGCGGCCCAGATGCGCGTTGAGGCAATCCGCCTGTCGGAAGCGGGCACGCCCACAGGCACAGAGCCTTTCAGCGCATGAGCGGCTTTCCCGCAGCCCTTGCCCAAGCTGCGGCACGCGTCGAAGCCCGCTTGCAGGCCGAAATCGCCGCGCTCCCGCCCAGCACAGTGCGCGACGCAATGGCCTATGCGGCCCAAGGCGGCAAGAAACTGCGCGGCTTTCTGGTGCTGGAAAGCGCGCGGCTGCACGGGATCGGGCCGGACATATCGGTGCAGGCGGCTGCGGCGATTGAAGCGGTGCATGCCTATTCGCTGGTGCATGACGATCTGCCTGCGATGGATGACGACGATCTGCGCCGCGGTCAGCCCACGGTTCATGTGAAATGGGACGAGGCGACGGCTATTCTGGTAGGCGATGCGCTCCAGACCCTCGCCTTCGGGTTGCTCGCGCGCGACGACTGCGCGCCCACCCCGCAGGCGCGGCTGGCGCTCGTGGCCAGCATGGCGCACAATGCAGGCGGGGCGGGGATGGTGCTGGGGCAGGCATTGGATATCGAGGCCGAGAGTGCCGCCACCCCCCTGACCCTTGCGCAAATCACAGCGCTGCAAGCGGGCAAGACCGGCGCGCTGATCGAATGGTCGGCCTGTGCAGGTGCGCGGATGGCGGGGGCGGCCCCTGCCCCGCTTGCGTCCTACGCCCGCGCCCTTGGCCTTGCCTTCCAGATTGCCGATGACATCCTTGATGTCGAAGGCGACGCAGCCCTTGTAGGCAAGCAGTTGCACAAGGACGCGCAGGCGGGCAAAGCCACTTTCGTTTCGCTTTTGGGACTGGAGGGCGCGAAAGCCCGGGCGCGTGATCTGGTCGCACAGGCGCAAGCCGCCCTTGACCCCTATGGCAAAGATGCTGATTTGTTGCGCGACGCCGCACAATTCGTTATCGCGCGTCAGACCTGACAGCCGCTAGGACCAATTCCATGCCGCATACCCCCCTGTTGGACAAGGTCCAATGCCCCTCCGATCTGCGCCGCCTGTCGGACCGCGAGTTGCGCCAACTGGCCGACGAAGTGCGGGCCGAGACGATTGCGGTCGTGTCAGAAACCGGCGGGCATTTGGGCGCGGGGCTGGGCGTGGTGGAACTGACCGTTGCGCTGCATGCAGTGTTTGACACCCCGCGCGACCGGCTGATCTGGGACGTGTCGCACCAATGCTACCCGCACAAGATCCTGACCGGGCGGCGCGACCGGATGCGGACGCTTCGGCAAAAGGACGGGCTGTCGGGCTTCACCAAGCGGAGCGAGTCGCCCTATGACCCGTTCGGGGCCGCGCATAGCTCGACCTCGATCTCGGCGGCTTTGGGCTTTACCATGGCGCGCGAACTGGGCGGCGCCCCGGACCCCGCCTTGGGCGATGCGATTGCGGTCATCGGCGATGGGTCCATCAGCGCGGGCATGGCCTATGAGGCGCTGAACAATGCAGGTCATCTGGGCCGGCGCATGTTCGTCATCTTGAACGACAACGAAATGTCCATCGCGCCCCCCACCGGCGCGATGTCGTCCTACCTGTCGCGGCTATATGTGGACAAGCCGATGCAGGATTTGAAGGACGTAATGAAAGGCGCGCTCTCGCTGCTGCCCGGCCCATTGCAGGACGGGGCGAAGCGCGCGAAAGACCTGTTCAAGCATGTGACAGTCGGCGGTACGCTGTTTGAAGAACTGGGCTTCAAATATGTGGGGCCGATAGACGGGCATAATCTGGAAGAATTGCTGTTCGTACTGCGCAATCTGCGCGAGCGCGCGGATGAGCCGGTGCTGCTGCATATCCTGACCAAGAAGGGCAAAGGCTATGCGCCCGCCGAGGCCGCCGAGGACAAGGGCCATGCCCGCGCCAAATTTGATGTGCTGACCGGCAAGCAGCACAAGGCGCCGTCCAACGCCCCCAGCTATACCCGCGTCTTTGCCGACAGCCTGATTGCCCAGGCGCGGCGCGACCCGCGTATCGTGGCCATCACGGCAGCAATGCCAGATGGCACAGGGCTTGACCTGTTCGCCAAGCATTTCCCCGAGCGAATGTTCGATGTGGCCATCGCCGAACAGCATGGCGTGACCTTTTGCGCGGGGCTGGCGGCGGGGGGGATGAAGCCCTTCTGCGCGATGTATTCGACCTTCCTCCAGCGTGGCTACGATCAGGTTGTGCATGACGTGGCGCTGCAGGGTCTGCCCGTGCGCTTCGCCATTGACCGGGCGGGGCTGGTGGGCGCGGATGGGGCGACCCATGCGGGGTCATTCGATGTGGCCTATCTGGCCAACCTGCCCGGCATGGTGGTCATGGCTGCCGCCGACGAGGCCGAACTGGTCCACATGGTCGCAACGGCTGCCGCGCATGACAGCGGGCCGATCGCGTTTCGCTTCCCGCGCGGTGAAGGCGTGGGCGTGGAATTGCCCGAGCAAGGCGTGCCCCTGGAAATTGGCAAGGGCCGCATGATCCGCGAGGGCAAGGGTGTCGCGATCCTGTCCTTCGGCACGCGGCTGTCCGAGGTGATGCTCGCCTGCGACGCGCTGGCTGCGCGCGGGATCACACCCAGCGTGGCCGATGCGCGCTTTGCCAAACCGCTCGACCGCGACCTGATCTTGCGGCTCGCGCGCGACCACGAGGCGCTGATCACGATCGAGGAAGGGGCCGTGGGCGGCTTTGGCAGCCATGTGGCGCAGCTTCTGGCTGAAGAAGGCGTCTTTGACACGGGCCTGCGCTTCCGCTCGATGGTGCTGCCCGACTGCTTCATCGACCAGGCCAATCCCCGCGACATGTATGCCGAGGCGCGGCTGAACGCGCCGGACATCGAGGCAAAAGTGCTGGAAGCCTTGGGCGTGGCGCGGCTGGACAAGCGCGCCTGACCTACCCCGCCCGCCCCACTGCGAACACACAGCCATCCGATGGCCATTCCGGCGGCGTCACGCACAGGCCGCGCGCCACGCGCCACGCGGCCAGCACTTTGGGCACATAATCGCGCGTTTCCGCAAAAGGCGGCACACCGCCATTGCGGCGCACGGCCCCCTCACCTGCATTGTAACCCGCAAGGGCAAGCACCACGTCCTGATCGAAATGATCGAGTAACCAGTTCAGATAGGTGATGCCGCCTCGGATATTCTCGGCGCTGTCAAAAGCATCCGTCACTCCGAATCGCGCGGCTGTGGCGGGGATCAGTTGCATTAATCCCTGCGCACCGGCCGAACTGACAGCCTCGACCCGGCCCGCCGATTCGACAGCGATCACCGCAACGACCAAAGCAGGCGAGACATTTGTCCCCACCGACGCGCGCAGAATATCTGGCCCATGCAGCCGCGCGATATCTTGCAGCGTTTGCAGCCGGGGCGCGCGCGGCCCCTTGCCTTCGGGCGGCGCATCAAGCGCGGACATGGCCGCAATCCAGCGGCCCGCACCCTCGTCGGCCCTGGGCGAAACCCGTTCCCAAAACCACGCAAAGCCCGAATTGGGCGCAGGCGGTGGCCCTTCGCCATCCATGCGCGGCGCGATGCGCGGGGTCCGGGGGGCCGCAGCCAGAAGCCGGGCCTGTTCCACTGGGTCGATCTGCACCGTAATGCGCGGGCCATCACCCGTAGGTGGGCGCACGACACGACGCAACGGGGCGGGCGCCTCCTCGGTGATCTGGTTTTGCGCGGCAACACTGTAGGGGATGCCTGTCACGGCAACACTTATTGCGCAGCCGGATAGGGCCACTGCCAGTCTGGCACGGAAGAAAACTGTCATGGTGGCGCTGCTCTTTATAGTTATTGTCTCAGTGATGCCGGAAAACGCACCATTTTTCCAGTAATTTGTCCAGAATCGGCAATGCGGCGCGCGCGAAAAGCTTCGTCGGTTTGACCAATCTGCACCGCGCTGCATACATCGATACGTTAATAAATCATTGAAATATCTCATTCACGCCGCATTCGAGCCATGTTTCACAGTCAAAAGCAGACTCAGCCAAGCGGTGAAGGGATGGTCTGAGTAACCGAGACGGCTGTGTAGCGACGTTCAAAACTGGAGCCTTCAAATGACACTTTTCGCAAACTTCAAAGCCTTCGCCGCCAATGAATCCGGTGCTGTGACGGTTGACTGGGTCGTTCTGACCGCAGCTATCGTTGGTCTGGGCATCGCTGTGATCGCATCGGTCCGCACTGGCACTCAAGGGCTGGCCACCAATATCGGCAATTCGCTGAGCACTGCAACGGTTGCGGGCCTCGGCACGATCAACACTGCAACTGGTGTGACCACGCCCTGATCTGATCCTGTCCTTTAGACAGTAGCGCACCGCATCCCCCGGATGCGGTGCTTTCGTTTTCACGACACGAGAAGCGTTGTCTGCGGACATGAAATCAAGCGAGCGCCCTCCAAAACAGTCACTTTTCCTCAAAATATCCCATTCACGCCGCATTCGAGCCATGTTTCACAGTCAAAAGCAGACTCAGCCAAGCGGTGAAGGGATGGTCTGAGTAACCGAGACG
>JBKBLP010000034.1:0-25097 GCA_046296275.1 Roseinatronobacter sp.
AGAAGGGCGGCCGCACAGTCCGGGAATGGATTGCGGCCCGCAATCAACTGGCCATAATGTGCGCTGGGCGCTTCGACGCCTGAACGTATCTGAAACCGCATGGGCCCGGTCAGATACACAGTGTTCCGGATACTCCCGAGTTTGCCCGTTCGCAAACGTCACTTCTCCGTTCGCGGCACCGACCTAACCGTGCGAAATAGCATGCAGAACTGTAACGGAGCTTGGTTTGGGTCGAGACCCAAGATGCTTAAGAACAGCACTCTTTCCCGACATTTGCTGAGTTGCAGAATGCTCCCAAGTTATATCCTCGCTGAACGCCTCCGGTATCGCTTCACCACATTCCATGGCGACCGCGACATCCTCAACGAACGAGTTCTTTGGAGAATTCCCGCAATCCTTACTACCTTTAATTTGAATCAACCTCTCCTACCCGATTTGCTTAATCTTGGCACACTACCGACATTCGCCTGGTCAACAAGGGCTCAACGCATATTGCGCGATACCCAAATAAATCTGAAACCTATCCCTTAGCTTAGACCCGGCCGCGTCGCCAACGTCTTGCCCCACAGAACCAAACCAACCGAATTAACCTGCGCGGAATCAAGGGCGAAGCCCGCCGCGCATCGCTCACGCCAAAGGCGTGCCTCTGGCACGACCCGTCCGCCGACCAAGCGATTGGGCCGATGTGGGCCTGCCGCTCGAACTTGACGGAGATGTGGCGACCATAAACTGAATAGACTTTCTGTCGCATCGCCGCGCCGCGGCCCGACGCTGCGCGGCTTCGCGCAAACGCTACTCTGTCTTCGCAAACGCGGCCAGCGTCACCCCCGCCACGATCAGCGCAATCCCCAGCGCGTCATAGGCAAGCACCCGCTCCACCCCGCGCAGCAGGTCCAGCACGACGCCCGCCACCATCTGCCCGGCAATGACCAGAATGGCCGTAAGCGCCGCCCCGATCCGCACGATCAGCCATGATCCCGACGCGACGAAGGCCACGCCGATGACACCGCCGAACCACGCCCAAAGTGGCACCTCGGTCACGCTGTCGGGCCAGAGCGCGGGCAGGGCCAGAAACGCTGCCACCATGACCGCAAGGCCAATCGCATGGTTCCAGAACGACGCCATCAGCGCGTTGGTGGATAGCGACAGCCGCCCGTTCAACTGGCGGCTCAGGCTGACCAGCGCGCCGCCCAGCAGCGCGGTCACGATAAACAGCGTCATTGCGCGCCCCCAAGGATGACGAGGCCGCTGCCGGCAAGGATCAGGATCAAGGCCGCGATGCCTTGCCCCCCTGTGCGGCGCTTGGGCAGGCCCAAAAGCCCGTAGCGGTCTGCAAGCAGCGCGAATATCCCCTGTCCCACCAGCCCCAGCGCGAGTGTGCCGGACAAGGCCAGCACCGAATTCATCGCGATGCTGGTCGCAATGACAGTTACTGCCCCCGACACGCCCCCAAGAAACGACCAGAGCGGCGCGCCCCCGCGCCAGACCAGCCCCGCGCGGCGGATGGGGGGCCAGAACAGCAGGATGACAAGCGCGAAAAAGGTTCCGACAGCATGGGGCACGAGCGACGAAAACGGCGCGTTCGTCGTGGTGGCGAGTGTGCCGTTGAACAGCAGGATCAGCGACAGCAGCCAGCCAGAGGCGAAGGCCAGCGTCAGATGGAACAGGTAAAGGGCCACGTCAGGCGTTCACATCGACCACGAGACGGCCCTGCACCTTGCCTTGCAGGATCTCGGCTCCCAGACGGGGCAGATCAGACAGGGTGGCGGGCTGGATCATCGCTTCCAGCTTGTTTAGGGGCAAGTCGCGCGCGATCCGGTCCCAGGCAATCAGGCGGTTGTCATAGGGTTGCAGCACCGAATCGATGCCCAGCAGATTCACGCCGCGCAGCAGGAACGGGATGACCGTCGCGGGCAGGTTTGCGCCCCCGGCCAGCCCCACCGCCGCCACCGAGCAGCGGTATTTCATCTGCCCCAGCACGCGCGCCAGCATCGCCCCGCCCACGGCATCCACACAGCCTGCCCAGGTTTCGGATTCAAGCGGGCGCTTGCTGACCTCGGCCAGTGTTTCGCGCGGCACGATGGTTGCCGCGCCCAGATCGCGCAGATAGCTTTCGGTTTCCGGGCGGCCTGTGACGGCGGCGACCTCGTGCCCCAGATGGGCAAGGATAGCGACCGCGATGGACCCCACGCCGCCCGCAGCGCCTGTGACCAGCACAGGGCCGTCGCCCGGTTTCAACCCGTGCGCTTCCAGCGCCATGACCGCGAGCATGGATGTAAACCCGGCGGTCCCCACTGCCATCGCTTGCCGCGTGCTCAGGCCCGCAGGCAGCGGCACCAGCCAATCGGCTTTCACACGGGCAAGCTGTGCATAGCCGCCCCAATGCGCTTCGCCCACGCGCCAGCCTGTCAGGATCACCTTGTCGCCCGGCTTGTAGCGTGGATCGGCTGAATCGCGCACAGTGCCTGCAAAGTCGATTCCCGGCACATGTGGATAGGTCCGCACCAACCCGCCCCCGGGGCCGATGCACAGCCCGTCCTTGTAGTTGACAGTCGAATATTCCACCGCAACAGTCACATCGCCTGCGGGCAGGCTGTCCTCGGGCAGCGCCTGCACGGCGGCATGGGTCTTGCCCGCTTCGTCCTTGGTCACAAGCAGCGCGTTGAAGGTCATGGGCCCGGCTCCGTTGGCTGAAAGACTTGCAATGTCTGACATATCAGGCATTATGCCTGCAAGCGCTATTTCCGAAAGGCCCCTGTGCAGACTGATCTTTCCCGAACCGCCGAGTTTTCCGCCCAGATTGCCGACGCCATTCGCGCGGCGATCCTGTCGGGCGATCTGGCCGCCGATCAGCGCTTGCCGTCGGAAGCCGAGCTTTGTGCCCGTTTCAATGTCTCGCGCCCCACGATCCGCGAGGCGCTCAAGCGTCTGGCCGCGCAGAACCTGATCCGCACGGAACGCGGGGCAAGTGGCGGGGCTTTCGTCGCGCGCCCCAGTTTCGAGCAATCCCGCGCCCAGCTTGTCAGCACGGCCACCCTGCTTCTGTCCCTGAACGCGGTCGATTTCCAGACCGCGGTGGAAGCCCGCTTTGCGCTGGAACGCGCCTGCCTGCCACTGGTCTGCAAGCGCCGCACGCCCCGAGATCTGGCCACGATGCGCGCCGAAATCGCGCGGCAAGCGACCGATGGGCTGTCGGATGTGGATTTCTGCGCCTCGGACGTGGCGTTTCACCGGGCGCTGGTGGAAAGTGCGGGGAATCCCGTGCTGACATGGCATGTGGTGGGCGCGATTGAAGCGATGCAGCCCTTGGTGAACATGATCACTTACTCGGCCCGCTCGCGCGCGCGCATCGTGGAGATGCATTCGGATTTGGTGAACGCGCTCGATGCTGGCAAAGCCAAAGCAGCGGGCGCGGCGCTTGACGCCTTGGCCGAACACCTGTCCGCGCTTGGGGCCAAAGTCATGGCCGCCCGCGCCGCGAAGTGATTTGCGGCACGTCCCCGCGCGTGGGATAGTCAGGCCATGAACCGCCCCGCGACCCTTGCCTCGATCCGCTTCGGCACCGGCTTGCACCCGGACAGGCCCGCTTTGGACGCTGCTGCGCCGCTGGACAGCTTGGCGCAGGAAGCCATGCCCGCATTCCGCATTGAACCTTGGCCTGACCGGCTGGAACGGCACCGCATCCGCGACCACCTGCGCCGTACTGCGCGCGACAGTGACGACATGCTCGAAGCCGATCGCGCCCTGACCCGCGCCAGCCTGCGCGACCTGCGGGCGACGCTCGCGGGAATGGTCGCAGCACCCGTGGGCTTCCATGCGCGGCTGACATGGTTCTGGGCCAATCACTTCGCGACTGAAGGGCGCAGGCCGACGCTCGCGCGGTCCCGCGCCGCCTATATCGAGGATGCGATCCGTCCTCATGTCACAGGCCGCTTTGCTGACCTGCTGCGCGCTGCGGTTCTGCATCCGGTGATGCTGGTCTATCTGGACCAACACCGTTCCGTGGGGCCGAACAGCCCTGCGGGCGGGCGCAGGGGGCGGGGGTTGAACGAAAACCTTGCCCGCGAAGTGCTGGAATTGCACACGCTTGGCGCGCAGGGCAGCTACACTCAAGCCGATGTCACCGAATTCGCTCGGCTGCTGACGGGGGTTACAGTCTCGCTCGAGGCGGGCATGATCTTTGACGCCAATCTGGCAGAGCCTGCGATGGTCACGCTTCTGGGTCAGCGTTTCGGGGCGCGCGTCCGCACACTTCCGCAGGTGACAGAGGCGCTCGACATGCTCGCCCGCCACCCGGACACGGCGCAGCATGTCGCCACACAGCTTGCCACGCATTTCGTCAGTGATGCGCCCGAGCCAGCGCTGGTCGCGCATGTGGCGGGAGCCTTTCGTGCGAGTGACGGCGATCTGATGGCAGTCTATGCGGCGATGCTGGACCACCCCGCCGCATGGGCGCCCCCTTTGGCCAAGGTCCGCCCGCCCATGCTGTGGATGGCCGCCGCTGCGCGGGCTTTGGGCATACCGCCACAGGTCATCATGGACCTGTCGGGGCCAGACACGCGGCGGCTGCTGATGGGGCCCATGGCGCAGATGGGTGAGGGGTGGGAAGCCGTCCCCAGCCCCGCCGGGCATGGGTTAGAGGGGAGGTATTGGATCAGCTCGCAGCGTTTGGCCGCGCGGGTGACCTGGGCCATGGCGCTTGCGCAGGAATGGCCGGGGCCGCGCGACCCTGCTGCATTTCTGGACGCGGCCTTGGCCGATGCGGCAAGCGAGCCGTTGCGCCGCGCTGCGATGGGCGCGGAAAGCCGGGCGCAGGCCATCGGGGTCATCTTGTCCAGCCCCGATTTCAACCGCTGTTAAGGGGGGATGATGCCAAGCCTGACCCGCCGCCACCTGCTGACCTTGGGCTGTTCGCTGGCCGCAAGCCCCTTTGTGACCCCGATTGCGCTGGCCCAGACCGGCGGACAGGCGCGGCTTGTGGTGATCGTGCTGCGGGGCGCGATGGATGGGCTGGATGTGTTCCGCCCTATCGGTGACCCGGATTTCCGCAGTCTACGCCCCAGCCTGTCGGATGGGGGCCTGCCGCTTGACAATTTCTTCGCGCTCCACCCCGGCCTGCCCGGCCTGCACCCGCTCTGGGCCGCAGGCGAGATGGCCTTCGTGCCGGCCACATCCACGCTCTACCGCGACCGGCGCAGCCATTTCGACGGACAGGACCACCTAGAGGTCGGGACTGCGGGCACCCTGCCGCCTACCTTGGCGCGCGATGGCTGGCTAAACCGCTTGGTCGCGCGCCTGCCGAGGGCGACTGCCCGCACCGCCTTTGCCGTGGGGCATGAGCGGATGATGGTGCTGGATGGCGCGGCGCCCTTCACCCAATGGGCGCCGGGGACGGAATTGGCGCTGGTGCCGCAGGCCGAGCTTTTGCTGTCCTACCTGTTCGCCCAAGACCCGCTTTTCGCGGATGCCGGGCTCGCGGCTTTGGCGATGGGCGCGCCCCCGCCGTTGGAGGATGACATGCCCCTCGCGCCCCCCGGTGATACGGCCACGTTGGCTGCCTATGTGGCCAGCCAGTTGCGCGCGGATACGACGATTGCGGCGTTTTCGCTCAATGGCTGGGACACCCACCGCGATCAGGGCCGCGCGCTTCTGCCTGCGCTGACGCGGCTGGAAACAGCGATCCTGACGCTCCGCGCCGAACTTGGGCCGCTCTGGGAGCAGACCACAGTGATGGCGATGACCGAGTTTGGCCGCACCGCGCGCGAGAATGGTGCGCGCGGCACCGATCACGGGACAGGCGGCGCGCTGGTGCTGGCAGGGGGCAACCTGCGCGGCGGGCGTGCAATCGGCGACTGGCCGGGGCTGTCAGAGGCAGCACTTTATGACCGGCGCGACCTGATGCCGCTGTCGGACATCCGCGCCTATCCGGCCTGGGCGATGCGCGATCTGTTCGGGCTGGGCCAGTCCGAGATTGAGCGGCATGTGTTTGCATCGCTCGATATGGGCGGGAATCCGGGGTTGTTCTTGTAAGTTACTGGGAAGGCTTTTTCAGTTCCGTCAATCTTGGACCGCAATTCCATGTGCCTAGCGCGGAATCAAGGGCGAAGCCCGGCGATTGGGTAGGTGTGTGCGCTTCAACCAATCTGGACGGAGATGTCGCCACCATAAATTGATCAGAACTTCTGCGGCATCGCCGCGCCGCGGCCCGACGCTGCGCGGCTCTTTCAACACTTTTGAATATGCCCCTACCGCGCGTGCAGATGGTCGTGGATGACCTGCGCCAGCGCTTCCGATATCCCGTCCACCGCCTGCAAATCCGCGACACCAGCGCGCGCCACGGCCTTGGCTGAGCCGAAATGCGCGAGCAACGCGCGCTTGCGACCCGGCCCCACCCCCGGAATGTCATCAAGCGGGGACGCGCTGACTGCCTTCGCCCGTTTCGCGCGGTGGGTGCCAATCGCAAAGCGGTGCGCCTCATCCCGCAGACGCTGGACGAAATAGAGCACGGGGTCATTGTGGCGCAGGGCGAAGGGGCGGCAACCAGGGCGGTGGAATTCTTCCTTGCCCGCGTCGCGGTCCACCCCCTTGGCCACGCCTACCACGGGAATATCCTCCACCCCCAGATCCGCCATGATGCCCGCCACAGCACTGATCTGCCCCGCGCCGCCGTCGATCAGCAGCAGGTCCGGCCATGTGCCGCCGTCGCGGTCAGGGTCCTCTTTCAGCAGGCGCTCGAAACGGCGGGTCAGAACTTCTTTCATCATGCCGAAATCATCGCCCGGCGTCAGGCTGTCGCCGCGGATGTTGAACTTGCGATACTGGCTTTTGATGAAGCCATCGCGCCCGGCCACGATCATCGCGCCCACGGCATCCGTGCCCTGAATGTGCGAGTTGTCGTAGACCTCTACCCGGTCTGGCACGCTTTCCAAACTGAACGCTTCGGCCAGCCCTTCGAGCAGCCGCCCCTGCGCGGCATTCTGCGCCATCCGCCGCGCAAGGCTTTCGCGGGCATTGCGCAGGGCATTGTCCACCAATTCGGCCTTTTCGCCCCGCTGCGGCACGGCCAGCTCCACCTTGCGCCCCGCGCGCTCGGACAGAAGCGCGCCCATCAGATCGGCATTGTCGATGGCATGTGACAAAAGCACCATGCGCGGCGGTTCCTTGCCGTCATAGAACTGGCCCAGAAAGGCTTCAAGGATCTCCGGCTCTTCTGCGCCCGCCCCCGTGGCTGGGTAAAAATCGCTATTGCCCCAAGACTGGTTCGCGCGGATGAAGAATACCTGCACGCAGGCCTGGCCCTTTTCCAGATGCACCGCGATCACATCGGCTTCGGGCACAGTGCGCGGATTGATCCCTTGGGATTGCTGCACATTGGTAAGCGCGCGGATACGGTCGCGGAGCGCTGCGGCACGCTCGAATTCCATCGCCTCGGCGGCCTTGGCCATATCCTCGGCCAGTTGGGCCTGAATGTTGGTGCTTTTGCCCGACAGGAAGCGCTCGGCATCGGCCACAAGGGCCGCATAGTCATCGGGCGTGACATAGCCCACGCAGGGCGCGCTGCACCGTTTGATCTGATAGAGCAGACAGGGCCGCGTGCGGCTGTTGAACACCGAATCTGTGCAATTGCGCAGCAGGAACACCCGCTGCAATTGGTTGAGCGTGCGGTTCACGGCCCCGGCAGACGCAAACGGCCCGAAATAGCTGCCCTTCACTGACCGCCGCCCGCGATGCTTGCGCAGTTGCGGATAGACGTGGTCCTTGGGCAGCAGAATATAGGGAAAGCTTTTGTCATCCCGCAACAGCACATTGTAGCGCGGCTTCAACTGCTTGATCAGGTTCTGTTCCAGCAGCAGCGCCTCGGTTTCCGTACGCGTGGTCAGGAACATCATCGACGCGGTTTCCGAAATCATCCGCGCGATCCGCGACGAATGGCCAGAGGCGCGGGCGTAATTCGACACCCGCGCGCGCAGGTTCCGCGCCTTGCCGACATAGAGCACTTCCGAGCGCTCGTTCAGCATCCGGTAAACGCCGGGCGACTGGTCAAGCGTCGCCAGATAGGACTGGATGCAGGCCTGTCCACGCAGGCTCACAGGGGTGTCGAGTGGGGTGTCATCGGGGTTGGACATGGCGCGCAAATCCGGGGTGATTCTTTATTCGTCTGCCCTGCCCACAGGCAAACTGCAACCAGATTCCTATCCCCGAAATCTGTGGATAAGTCTGTGGACGCGTTTTGTGCAAGCGTGATTTTTCCTTATTTCACGGGGCTTCCCGTGTGCTGCCTATTTTTTGTGCGATTTTATAAGTCTATGATCTTAATATATATTTTTATGGGCAAAGGCCAACCCACTGAAAGTTTTATGATTTTTCTGACAAAGATGTGACAGGCTCGTGAACAGTGCACAACTTGCGGCAGAAGCGCTGTCAGACCGGCGCAACACCACCTTCGCGCGCGTTTTCCGCAAGCACATCCGGCGTCTGCCAGACCAGATGCTGACCGCCGTCAATGCACAGGATTTGGCCGGTCACTGCGGGCGCATCCAAGAAGAATCCAAGAGCTGCGGTTATGTCGCTTGGGCTTGCCCCGCGCTGCAAAAGCGTGCTGCCGCGCAAATTCTGCCACGCGCTGTCGGGCATTCCCGCCGCCTGTAGCGTGGGTCCGGGGCCTATGGCATTCACCCGCACACGCGGCGCGAGTTCTTGTGCCGCCATCCGCGTCAGCGCCCATAGCCCCATCTTCGCGATGGAATAGGTCATATGCATCGGGGTCAGCTTCAGCACTTTCTGGTCGATCATATTGATCACCAGCCCCTGCGCCACAGGCTCGTCCAGCGTGTCCAGCAGGGGCGCAGGGCATTGCGCGGCCATGGCTTGCATCAACACAAACGGCGCGCGCAGGTTCGACATCATATGCCGGTCCCAGCTTGTGCGCGTCGCGTCGGCCAAGCTGTCATGTTCAAAGACCGAGGCATTGTTGACCAGCACTTGCACAGGACCGCCAAGCGCCTGCGCCGCCTGCGGGATCAGGGGCGCGATGCCCCCCTCGTCCAGCAGATCGGCGTGCAGGCAGACCGCGTCGCGCCCCATCGCGCGGATCTCGGCAGCGACACCCTCGGCCGCGTCACGCGACGTGGCATAATGGATCGCCACATCATACCCGCGCTGCGCCAGATAGAGCGCCATGTCCCGGCCAATACGCTTGGCCGCCCCTGTCACCAGCGCGATAGGCATTTTCTAGGCTCCGCTTACTACCAGCGTTGCTACATAGCCCGCATAGGCCACAAGGAAAGACACCCCCGCGACCCGACCAATGGGGGCGGCGCGCCAGATGAACGGGGCCAGCAACAGCGACGCACCCAGCATCACCCACAGATCGACCCGCAGCATTTGCTCAGGAATGGTCATGGTGCCAAACAGCCCCGCCACGCCCAGAATGAACAGCAGGTTGAACAGGTTGGAGCCAACCACATTCCCCAAGGCCACACCGCCCTCGCGCCGGATTGCGGCCATCAGCGTCGTGGCCAGTTCCGGCAGCGATGTGCCGACGGCCACGATGGTCAGGCCGATCAGCACGTCTGAAACACCCAAGGCTTCGGCCACACCCACAGCGCCGGTGACCTGCAACTGTGCGCCCAAAGGTAGGCCCACAATGCCCAAAGCTACAAACAATCCGATCTTGGCACCGCTGATTGCGGGATCAGCCCCTTCCAACTCGTCCACCTCGACCCGCTCCCGCAGGCCCCGGCGGATTGAATCCACCATGAACAGGCTGAACGCGCCCAGAAGGACCAAAGCCTGCCACGTGCCAATGGCCCCCGTCATAGACACGCCAATAAACAGCGCCGTCGCACCCAGCATGATCATGTAATCGCGCGTAATCTCGCGCCCTACCGCCACCGCTGCAATCAGCGCAGGCGCGCCCATCACGAGCAGGATATTGGCAACGTTCGAGCCAACGACATTGCCCAGCGCCAGCCCGCCTGCCCCTTCCAGATTGGCCTGAACCGAAACCAGCAATTCCGGCGCGGACGTGCCAAAGGCCACCACTGTCATCCCGACCAGCAGCGCCGGTATTCCCAGCCGCAGTGCCAGATTGACCGCACCGCGCACCAATAAATCGCCCGCGATCAGCAGCACCACAAGGCCGCCCACGATCAGCGCGAAATCAAAAAGCATCATGCACCTGTGAAGGAGAGGTTAGGATTGGCAGCGGCAGTCTTCGTTGCGAAACAGAAACTTGCCGCAGGATTTGCATTTTCGCGGGCGCGGCAGGACAACGTTGCGTAGCCGGTCGAGTGGGGTCTTGCGTGTGGGGTTCAGGAATTTCTGGACCGCGCCCATCACGACCATGAATACGAGAAACGCGGCCATGATCTTGATCAGCATGGCTTAGACCCCGTAGCGCGCAAACAGCGCGCGTTCTTCGCTCAGGGCCAGCGCATCCGACATCAGCGACAGCCCAAAGCGCGACAGGAACGGGCGGCGGATGCCGTAGCGACGCAGGCGGATCTTCTCGCCAAAGCGGTCTTGCAGGACCGGGACCATATGGCCCAGCGCATCGGCCAGACCTAACTCAATGGCCTGCGCGCCCGTCCAGAACTCGCCTGTGAACAAATCGCGCTCAACCAACTTCGCGCCGCGCCGATCCTTGACCTGTGCAATGAAATTCTGGTGGATCTGGTCCAGAAGCATGCGCAGTCGCGCGACATCGTCAGGGTTCTCAGGGCGGAACGGGTCAAGCTGGGACTTCGATGCACCCGCCGTATGGACGCGCCGCTCGATCCCGTAGCGCGCGATCAGATCGTGCAGCCCGAATCCCGCTGAAATGACGCCGATGGACCCCACGATGGAATTGGCATCCACGAAAATCTCGTCGGCACTGGAGGCCAGCCAATAGCCGCCCGAAGCTGCCACATCTTCGACAAAGGCCAGCACGGGCACTTTGTGTCTGTCCGCCAACCGCCGTACCCGCGCCCCGATCAGCGCCGATTGAACGGGCGAGCCACCGGGCGAGTTGATGGCAAGCGCAACTGCCGTGGGTTTGGCGGCAAACGCCGCGTCCATCACAGGCTCCAGCCCGGCATCATTCAACCGCCCCGCCCCACCAGAGGCGGCAATCATGCCTTGCAAGCGGATAACCGCCACGTGGGGGCGTTTGGGAAGGAAAGGAAGATATTTGCGCATGGGTAGGGATGTATGGTGCCCGAGGCGCAGCAACAAGAGCGGCGCAGAAAGAAACCCGCTGGTCCGGGGACAGGCGGGCGTTTTATTCGCGCAGGCTCACTTAATTCGCGCCGAATTGCGACAGATACGCGTAAATGTCTTCGGCCGACCCGCGCAACTTGTGGTTCATGTTGCTGCGCGCGCGGCTGTCACCGGTCACTTCGCGCAAATAGCCGCTCGGGTCATTCAGGAAGGCCACAAAATTCGCTTCGGTCCAAGTGATCCCACCCTGACCCGCAGCGGTCATGGCCGATGAATAGCGCGAGTAGCCATCATAGCCTCCAGCCACGCGCCCGGCGACGCCCCATAGGTTCGGACCCGTTGGGGATACACGATGGATGACATTCCCGTCCGGCGAGGCGATGCCGTGGCAGGTTGTACATTGACCAAACCCTTGTTCCCCCGCTGCAGCATCGCCCGAGGTCTGGGCCAACGCCATACCGGGCAGGGCTGTCAGGGCCAATACGACCAAAGGCTTTGCAATCGACATTGAACATCTCCGCTCGGGCATACAACATGCAGGGTTCTCATCCCCCAAGACCATTTATACATAAGTAATTGTGGCCATTCTACAAGATCGTATCCCACCTTATCCCGTTGCCGCTGCGTCGGGGGGCGATCTGCGCATCACAACCGCGTTAATTTTTTTGCTCGGCAGAGCCCGCCGCCGCTACGGGCAGCACCGACCCCATCAGCAGCGAATCGACCAGCGTATTGCGGAATCTGCGCGGCATGGTCACGGCAAAGAAACTTTCTGTCACACTTTCAAGCCGCAACGCTTCAACCAACAGTCCCTGGTCAAGCTCGTCGCGCACCGCAATCGGGGGCAGGACCGCAAGCCCGGCATCGGCGCGCGCGAGCAGCCGCATCATGGCAATATCATCGACTTCGGCGGCGATCTTGGGGAAAAGGCCGCGCCGATTGGCCCATTGGTCAAAGCCCGTGCGCAGGCTGGTGCCGAGCGTCGGCAGGATCAGGGGTTCGCGCGCGATCAGGTCAGCCACATCCGCGCTTTGCGCGCGGGTGGGCGCCCCGATGAGACTGACAGGCTGCTCGGCGATACGCTGACTGAAAAACCCATGCGGGGCTGCTTCATTGGTCAGCACGACATCCAACGAGAGCGCTTTCAAAGCGGCGAGCAATTCGGTGGCACTGGCAGAGCGCAAGATCACTTCCACATCCTCGCGCAGGATCAGGGGGCGCAGGAATTCAAGCTGGAAGTTCCGCGACAGGGTGGCCAGTGCCCCCACCCGCACGATCTGACGCGCTTGGCCGGTCTGGCGCAACGTGGCCAGCATATTATCGCCCGTGCGGAAGATCGTTTCAGCATGATCCAGCGCGATGCGTCCGGCTTCGGACAGGACCAGACCGCGCCCGACCCGGTCAAATAGTGTGTGGCCCAAGCGATCTTCAAGCGCGCGTATTTGGGCAGACAGAGCGGATTGCGATACATTCAGCCGCCGCGCAGTGCGCGTCAGGTTCCCGTCCTGGGCAACGGCGTAGAAATACCACAGGTGGTTATAGTTCATCTCGGCCATACGTTCTATAATATCGAACATTACGTGCAAAACAATGAATTTTTATTTCTCGGTTTGATTTGCTATCACCGGTCACAGCTATTCAACCGGGGGTCCTGAATGAACGCCGCCTTTTTGCCTGCTCTGTCTGTCCTGATCCTGCTTGGCGCTGCGGGACTGTGCTTCTCTGGCCCGGGCTTCCGCCCGTTGCGACACTTGCGCATGGTGAATGTCGCGGCGCTGGCAACGCTCGGTCTGGCATTGGCCAGTGCGTTTGCCTTGGCGCTGAACGGGGTCACGCAAACGCCGCTGCTTGGCGCGGGCGGCTTCGGTCTGGCCATCCGGCTGGATGCCCTGAGCGCGGCCATGCTGATCCTGTCGGCGCTGCTGGGCTGGGTCGTGCTGCGGTTTTCCGCCACCTATCTGGACGGCGAGGCTGAGCAGGGTCGCTTCATGGGCTGGATGCTGATCGCGCTTGCCGGTGTCACGGCCTTTGTCAGCGCCGCTAATCTGGGCCAGTTGGTGCTGGGCTGGATGGGGGCGGGCTTGGCTTTGGGGCATTTGCTGCGCTTCTACCGCACGCGGAAAAGCGCACAGGTCGCGGCAAGCAAGGCGCGCGTGACGACGCATCTATCGGACGCCGCATTGGTGCTGGGCGCAGGCGCATTGATTGTCAGTGCAGGCACGGGCGATATTGCCACGCTTAACACGATCGCCACTGGGCCGCTCGCGCAAATCGGGGTCGCGTTCCTTGTGCTTGCCGCCGTGCTGAAATCCGTGCAATTCCCCCTGCATGGCTGGCTGACCGAGGTGATGGAGGCCCCCACCCCCGTTTCCGCCCTGCTCCATGCCGGGATCGTGAATGCGGGCGGCTTCCTGCTGATCCGTTTCGCGGACCTGCTGCTTGCCGCCCCCGGTCTGATGGCGCTTCTGGCGCTGCTAGGGGGCTTCACGGCGCTGTTTGGCGGCATGGCGATGCTGGCGCAACCGGCGGTCAAGACCTCGCTCGCCTGGTCCACGATCGCGCAGATGGGCTTCATGATGCTGCAAGTGGGTCTGGGCCTGTTCGCTTTGGCCGCGCTGCATATCGTGGCGCATTCGCTCTACAAGGCTCACGCGTTCCTTGCCACAGGCAGCGCGATTGCGCAGGTGCGCGATGCCCGCCGTCCGGGTCCGGTTGCTGTGCCGTCAGGCCGGGCCGTGCTGCGCGCCTTTGGCCTGTCGCTGGCGATTTTCACGGTGGTCGGGTTGGCGTTTGGTGTCGCGGACAAATCCGCACAAGCCTTCGCGCTGGGCGCGATCCTGATTTTCGGTGTGGCCTATCTGATCGCCCAAGGTCTGGCCGATGCTGCCCCCGCCGCTCTGACCCGGCGCACGACTTTGGCCTCGCTCGCAGCATCCATCAGCTATTTCGTGCTGCATGCTTTGGCCGATGGCCTGCTGGCCGATGTGGTCCCTGCCACGCCTGCCCCCGGTGCACTGGAATGGGCTGTGATTATCCTGACGCTGCTCAGCTTCGGTGGCATCGCGCTGGCGCAAGCCCTGTTCCCGCTCTGGGCCGCGCACCCTGCGGCCCAAGGGCTGCGCGTGCATCTGGCCAATGGGCTATACGTGCCGCTGATCCTGTCGCGCCTTTCTGGCCAACTCAAACCGCGCAATTTGTGATAGACGGAGAGCTATGATGTTCCTTCCTGCCCATTCCAGCTTCGATGAACCCGTCCTGTCGATGATCGACGCGGCACGGCGCGCGGCGCGGCTGATCCCGCCGGTTTTCCCGCTGACGGCCACTGTTGCGGTCAATCCCTATCTGGGCCATGCCCATCAGCCGCTGTCGCTGGCCGCCGCCCATCTGGCTCGCGCCTCTGGCCAGCGCGTCACGATGCCCCGCGCATGGTTTCAGGACCAGATGCAGGCAGGCAAGCTGACGCTGGCCGATATCGAGGCCGCCTTGGCCACCAGCCCGGATGCAGGCGAAATCAGCTTGCGGCATGTGGAACTGGCGCTTGGCCGGTCGCACTTGGCCCCGCAGGCGCTGCCCACCATCGCCCATCTGGTCGCCGATGCCACGGGTATCGACTGGCCCGGTATCATGGCGCGCTGCATCGGCACATGGGCGGCGTCGTGGTTCGATCAGGGGCAGGCGCTTTGGCCTGCCTTGCGCGGGCGCGGGGCCTATGATGCGTGGCGCAACTATGCGATCCACGATCTGACCCCGGAAATCGCCGGGCTTTCGGGCTTTGCCGCGCGCGTCAATGACAGCCCGGACGAGGCGTCATTGGTGCTGGTGCAGTCCTCAAGCGCGTTGGGGCTAAGCCCGAAAACGGCTGAAAGCGTTTATCACCGGCTGCTGATGGATCTGGGCGGTTGGGCACAAGCCGCGCGCTGGAAGCTGTGGCAGGCAGAGCTTGAGGGTGACACAGACGATTGCGTAACCGACATGCTGGCAATCCGGCTGGTGTGGGAAGCAGCGCTTTATGCCCAGCACGCCGACTTGATCGCTGCGGCTTGGGCGGCGACGCTCGCGGAACATGCCGAACCCGTCCATGCCGGGACCGAGGACCGCATCGACGCGATTCTGCAAGCGGCAGTCGAGCACGCTTTCGAGCGTGACCTGCGCGGGCGGCTGGTGGCGAATGGCGCGCCCCTTGCGCCCATCCGGCCTGCGCTGCAAGCGGCCTTCTGCATCGACGTGCGGTCCGAACCTTATCGGCGGGCGCTGGAAAGCTGCGGGCCGGATGTGCAGACATTGGGCTTTGCGGGCTTCTTCGGCCTGCCATTGGCGCACCGGCCGAAGGGCGCGCTGGGGCATGAGCCGCATTTGCCGGTCCTGTTGAACCCGGCCCTGCAAACGGCCCCCAAAGCGACTGAAGCCGAGGATCTGGCCGCTCAGATCACCACCCGCGCCCACCGCGCTTGGGGGCGGTTCAAGCTGGCGGCTGTGTCCTCTTTCGCCTTTGTCGAAGCGACGGGGCCGCTTTATGCAGGCAAGCTTGTGCGGGATGCTCTGGGCCTTGGTCATGCGGTTGACGCCGAACCGCTGCCCATTCTGACGGGCCTTGATGCTGCGGGCCGGGTCGATGTGGCGCAAAAAGTGCTGACCGCGATGGGGCTGGTCGGCCCCTATGCGCCCACGATCCTGCTTGTGGGCCACGGCGCGCATGTGACGAACAACGCCCATGCCTCGGCGCTGCAATGCGGGGCCTGTGGGGGGCATAATGGGGAAGTCAGCGCCCGCGCGCTTGCCCATCTGCTCAATGACGCGGATGTGCGCGCGGGGCTGGCGGCAAAGGGCATGGCGCTGCCTGCCGATACGGTCTTTGTGCCGGGCCTGCACGACACCACAAGCGACAATGTGACCCTGTTCGACACGCCCGCGACCTTGCCGCGCCAAGTGCGCGACTGGCTCGACCGGGCAAGCGCGCTTGCGCGGGCCGGGCGTGCGGGCAGCCTGCCGCGCGCAGGCGACAAGGGAGCCGATATCCCCGCCCGCGCCCATGACTGGGCCGAGGCGCGCCCCGAATGGGGTCTGGCAGGCTGCGCGGCCTTCATCGCCGCCCCCCGCAATGTGACACGCGGGCACGATCTGGGCGGGCGGGCGTTCCTGCACGATTACCACTGGCCCTCCGACCCCGGCTTTGGCGTGCTGGAACTGATCCTGACCGCGCCTGTGGTCGTGGCAAGCTGGATCAGCCTGCAATATTACGGCTCTGTCGTGGCCCCCGAGGCCTATGGCGCAGGCAACAAACTGCTCCACAATGTCGTGGGCGGGTTTGGTGTGTTCGAAGGCAACGGCACCACCCCGCGCGTGGGCCTGTCGTGGCAATCCGTCCATGACGGCGAGCGGCTGATGCATGAACCCCTGCGCCTGACCGTGGTCATCGCAGCCCCGCAAGCGCCCATAGACGACATCCTGACGCGGCACCCGAATGTGCGCGACCTGTTTGACAATGGCTGGCTGCGGCTGGTGCGGATGGATGACATGGGCGCGATGGTCAGCCGCTACACGGCACAGGGCTGGCAGGATATGTGACCCTGCTTGCATCCCGCCCCGCCCTGCGGCAGCATTGCTGCAAAACAGGGGGGGCGGGATGCATTACTTCACTGGAAAAGCCGCAATTGTAACCGGGGGCGCGTCGGGCCTTGGGGCGGCAAGCGTGCGCGCGCTACACGCAGCGGGGTTGGTGCCCGTTGTGTTTGATCTGAACGAAGCCGCCGGGCAAGCGCTGGCCACAGAACTGGGCGGGCTGTTCGTGCGCGTGGATGTGGCCGACCCGGCCAGCGTTGCGGGTGGCATGGCGCACGTGGCCACCACCTATGGCGCGCCGCGCGTGCTGGTCAATTGCGCGGGCCTTGCGCCTGCGGCCAAGACTGTCTCGCGCGGGGCTGCGCATGACCCGGCGCTCTTTGCCCGCACGATTGGCGTCAACCTGATCGGTAGTTTTCACTGCGCCGCCCAAGCCGCAGCGCTGATGGTGGCCGCCGCCCCCCTTGGCCCGGATCAAGCGCGCGGCGTGATTGTGAACACGGCGTCTGTTGCTGCTTATGAGGGGCAAGTGGGCCAAGTGGCCTATGCTGCGTCGAAAGGCGGGATCGTGGGCATGACCCTGCCTATGGCGCGCGATCTGGCCCCGAGCGGTGTGCGCGTCTGCACCATCGCGCCGGGGCTGTTCCTGACACCGCTCTTGCAGGGCCTGCCACAGGACGTGCAAGACAGCCTTGGCGCGCAGGTCCCCTATCCGCCGCGATTGGGCAATCCGGCGGAATTTGGCGCTTTGGTGCGGCATATCGTGGAAAACCCGATGCTGAACGGCGAGGTGATCCGCTTGGATGGCGCGATCCGCATGGCGGCGCGGTAGCCGCGCTTGACCGCGCCTGAGCGCTGACCTAGAGCCTGCCCACCCAATCTGGCAGGCCCCCATGACCGCGACCCCCAAGCGCAATTTCTACGGACGCATCCACGGCAAGACACTGCGCCCCGCGCAGAAGCGCTACCTGAGCGACGATCTGGCGGGCCTTGCGCTTTCTGGGGTGTCAGAGGCCGACAACCCCGCCCGCACCCAGATCGACCCGCGCACGATCTTCGCCGATGACCGCCCGCTCTGGCTGGAAGTGGGGTTTGGGGGCGGCGAGCATCTGGTGCATCAATGCGCGCAGAACCCCGATGTGGGGATTATCGGGTGCGAGCCGTATATCAACGGAGTGGCGATGCTCTTGGGCAAGATCCGCGCGGCGGGCGTGACCAATCTGCGCATCTATCCGTGGGATGTGCGTGATCTGTTTGACGTGCTGCCCGATGCCTGCCTGTCGCGCGCTTTCCTGCTTTACCCGGACCCTTGGCACAAGACCCGTCACCATCGGCGGCGCTTCGTGACACCCGATTATCTGGGGCCACTCGCGAGGGTGCTGAAGTCGGGGGCGATGTTCCGCGTGGCGACCGATATTCCCGATTATGTCCGCCAAACCATGGAGGAAGTGCCGAAGGCAGGTTTCACCTGCCTGACGCCTGATCCCGCGCAATGGGTAACACCTTGGGACGACTGGATTTCGACCCGCTACGAACAAAAAGCCCTGCGCGAGGGGCGCAGGGCTCATTATCTGACATTTCGAAGGGAATGACCGCTTAGTAACGGTAGTGTTCCGGCTTGAACGGCCCCTCTACAGGCACGCCGATGTAATCGGCCTGCTCTTTTTGCAGTTCCGTCAGCTTCACACCAATGCGGGCCAGATGCAGGCGCGCGACTTTTTCATCCAGCTCTTTGGGCAGGATATAGACGCCGGGCGCGTAATCCTGCCCCTTGGTCCAAAGCTCGATCTGCGCCAGAACCTGATTGGTGAAGGATGCCGACATTACAAAAGACGGGTGGCCCGTCGCGTTGCCCAAGTTCAGCAAGCGGCCCTGAGACAGCAGGATCATGCGATTGCCGGAGGGCATCTCGATCATGTCCACCTGGTCCTTGATGTTGGTCCATTTGTGGTTGCGCAGGGCGGCGACCTGAATTTCGTTGTCAAAGTGGCCAATATTGCCCACGATGGCCATGTCCTTCATCTCGCGCATATGCTCGATGCGGATCACGTCGCGGTTGCCCGTCGTGGTGATGAAGATGTCAGCGGTTTTCACTACTTCTTCCAGTGTCGTCACCTGATAGCCGTCCATCGCCGCTTGCAACGCGCAGATCGGGTCGATTTCGGTCACGATCACGCGCGCGCCTGCACCCGACAAGGACGCAGCCGAACCTTTGCCCACATCGCCATAGCCGCACACAACTGCAACCTTGCCTGCCATCATCGTATCGGTCGCGCGGCGAATACCGTCCACGAGCGATTCCTTACAGCCATACTTGTTGTCGAATTTCGACTTGGTGACACTGTCATTCACGTTGATCGCGGGGAAGGGCAATTGGCCCTTCTTGTGCAACTCATACAGGCGGTGCACGCCGGTCGTGGTTTCCTCGGACACACCCTTGATCGCGGCTTTGGTTTTGGTAAACCAACCGGGGCTTTCTTTCATCCGCTTGTGAATTTGCAGCTTGATGACTTCTTCTTCTTCCGATTGCGGGACGGGAATGATCTCCTCACCCGCTTCGGCGCGTGCGCCCAGCAGCACATAGAGCGTGGCATCGCCGCCATCGTCCAAGATCATGTTCGCGCCTTCGGCAAACATGAACGACTTGTCCAGATAATCCCAATGCTCGGTCAGGGTCTGGCCCTTGACGGCGAAAACCGGGGTCCCACCGGCGGCGATGGCCGCAGCGGCGTGATCCTGTGTCGAGTAGATATTGCACGACGCCCAGCGCACATCCGCGCCCAACGCCGTCAATGTCTCGATCAGCACGGCGGTCTGGATCGTCATGTGCAGCGAGCCGACAATCCGCGCGCCCTTCAATGGCTGCGTGGGGCCAAATTCGGTGCGGCACGCCATCAGACCGGGCATTTCCGTTTCGGCAATTGCAATTTCCTTGCGGCCAAATTCGGCCAGCCCGATATCCTTGATCACGTAATCGCGCGCCATAGCACTGCGCTCCTTCATCCGGTTGAGTGTCTCTTGAGCGCGCAGATAGCATTCCGCCCCGGTTCCGACAACCGGGGACGCGTAATCGGCGAAGTCTTGCCGCAGGGGGCCAAGTTTGCGGTTGTCCGCTCAGCGGTGTTCTGCGACAACACTTGTATGCGTTTTGCTTTGCCTGTTCTGGTCGTGCTGATGGCGCGCTTCGGCCTCCGAAGCGGGAAAATGGGCATTGCCGCGGGGGTTGCCTTGTGCGTTTCCAGTGCAAGCGCCTTTGCCTTTGACGATCTGCGCGTAACGATCCGTGGCGGCGACAGCGCATTGGAGCGCAACATCCGCGCCGCATCCCTGTTGCAATCAGCACGCGACGAGGGTCTGAGCGATCCCTTCGAGGTCTATACAGTCGCCCGCGCGGAATATGGCCAGTTGATTGGTCTGTTTTACGAAGCCGGGTATTTTGCGCCACGCATTTCGGTCCGCATCGACGGGCAAGAGGCCGCCGATATCTCGCCCTTGTCACCGCCCCGACAGATTGGTGTCATCGAGGTTGTGGCCGATCCAGGCCCGCCCTTCGTGTTCGGGCGGGCTGCGATCACGCCACTTGCCCCCGGCACCAGCCTGCCGCCCGCCTTTGCGCGTGGCCAACCAGCGGGCACCACTCTCATCCGTGATACGGTGGGCGCGGCATTGGACGATTGGCGCGATCTGGGCCACGCCAAGGCAGAACCTGTCGGGCAAGTGATCAATGCCCGCCATGCGACCGCCGAACTTGATGCCGATATCACCCTTGCCCCGGGGCCGCGCGTGCGCTTCGGGCAATTGCGACCTGATGGCCATGTTCGGACCCGCCCCGAGCGCGTGGTCGAGATTGCGGGACTGCCCACAGGTCAGGTTTATTCCCCGCAAGACATGCGCCGCGCAGCCGAACGATTGCGCGCGACGGGCACCTTTTCTTCTGTCGCGTTGCGTCAGGCAGAGGCGCTTAACCCAGATGGAACGGTTGATATTGACGCCGCAATTGTCGAGGCCCCCCTGCGCCGCATCGGCCTTGGGGTCGAATTGGACACAGAAAGCGGCGGCAAATTGACTGGCTTCTGGTTGCACCGCAATCTGTTTGGCGGGGCCGAGCGATTGCGGGTCGAGGGGCTTTTAGGCGGCTTGGGCGCGCGTCAAGGTGGGCGGGATTACCGCTTCCAGTTGGAATTCGCCCGGCCCGCAACGATCACGCCGGACACCACGCTGAAAACGAACTTGGTGCTGGAAACCGAAGACGAGCGAGACTTCAAGGTACGGCGGATTCGGGGCGATGTGGGCTTGGCGCATCGCTTCAATGACCGCCTGACTGCGACCGCCGGGATTGGCTTTCTGGTCGAACGCGCTGATTTCGGTCCGTTGCGCGCGGTGCAACAGGATTACCGGCTGTTCCTGCTGCCTTTGTCAGTGACCTATGATCGCCGCGACGATGTGAAATCGACCACGCGCGGTGTCTATGCCATGGGCGAACTCAAACCCTTCCTTGGGCTGCAAGGCTCTGACAGTGGCGCGCGGATCTCTGCCGATCTGCGCGCGTATCGGGCGCTGGACAGTGACGCGCGGCTTGTTCTGGCTGCGCGTGCGCAAGTTGGTGCGATCTTTGGCGCAAGCCTGCGCATGACGCCGCGCGAGTTTCTCTTTTATTCCGGCGGGGGCGGGACTGTGCGCGGTCAGCCCTATCGCAGTCTGGGCGTAACAAGCGGTGGTGTCGCTTCGGGCGGCCAAGGCTTCGCTGCACTTTCGCTGGAGGCACGTCAGCGCATGACCGACAAGCTGGGCATTGTGGCCTTTGTCGATACGGGCCGGGTGTCCGAGCGCGCACTGTCAGGCGCGTCTGGCTGGCATACCGGCGCGGGGCTTGGCGTGCGCTACGAATCCGAGCTCGGCCCATTGCGCCTTGATATTGGCTTTCCCGTCCAAGGCGCGGCGCGGCGGGGCGCGCAGCTTTACCTTGGCATTGGGCAATCGTTTTGATGGCAGGTCTGGTGTCCTTTGCTCGGATCAAGGCGTTTACTGTCCTTCTGGTGTGCCTGTCGACGCTGCTTATGCCGCCGTCGCGCGCCCATGCGCAGTTTTTTGATTTCTTCCTGCCCGATACGCGCACAGAAAGCGATGAGGGCTTTCTGACGCGGCTGTTGCAAGACAGCCTGTCGGACCGCGGACGCGCCGTGCGCTTCACGGGGTTCGCGGGGGCCTTATCGTCGCGCGCCACATTCGATCAGATGACGATTGCCGATGACGAAGGGGTGTGGCTGCGCATCAGCGGCGCGGCGCTGCAATGGAACCGGGGCGCGCTGCTGGAACGTCGGATCGAGATTTCCGAGATCAGCGCCGCGCGCGTCGAAATCCTGCGACCGCCTGTGGCACAACCCAGCGATACGCTTGTTCCGGCGACGCGCTTCGAGTTGCCGGAATTGCCCGTCTCGATCCGCCTTGACAGGTTGGACTTGCGCGAAGTCGTTTTGGCCGAAGCGGTTATGGGTCAAGCCGTGCGCGCAGGTGTCAGCGGCTCTGCCAGCCTGCGCAGCGGGTCAGGGGCAGCGCAGTTGCAACTCGACAGGTTGGACGACATCGAGGGCAGCTTTTCCATAGAAGCCGCTTTTGCCAATGACACCCGTAATCTGTCGCTGGACCTGTCCGTGTCCGAGGCAGCAGGCGGGCTTGCTGTGACAGTATTGGGCGTGCCCGGTGCCCCAAGTGCCGCGCTGACGGTCCAAGGTGACGGGCTGATCGATGAATTCGAGGCCGCTATCACCCTGTCCACTGATGGGCGCGAGCGTGTCGAAGGGCAATTCGTGCTGCAAACCGCGCTGCCCGGTGTCGCGCAAGCCTTGCGCCTTGATCTCGCAGGCGATTTGCGGCCACTGATGCAGCCTGTCTATCACCCATTCTTCGGCCCCCAAAGCCGCTTGCGCACTCAGGCGCGGCGCTTTGACGATGGCCGCCTGTCGCTTGATGATCTGCGCATACAGACGCAGAAACTGCGGATCGACGGGCGCGCGCAAGTTGGGCTGAATCAATTGCCCGAACTGATCGACTTGCGCGTGCAGGTCAGCGACCCTGACGGCGCGCAAGTCGTCCTGCCCGTGCCCGGCGGTCAGACCACGATCCAGAGCGCCGACATGCATCTGTCCTTTGATGCGCGCCAATCCAAGGATTGGGACCTTACACTGGATGCGACGCGCTTTGACAATGGGGCGGTCACAATCGAGAAGGTCTTTGTCAACGGTTTGGGGCGGATCACCTCTGACGGGTTCGGCGAAGATATCGACGTTGTTGACGCGCTGCTTGATTTTGGCGTCCTGGGCTTGGGCGTGGGCGACCCCGGTTTGCAGCGCGCGCTGGGACGCGATCTGGGGGGCTCGCTCGCCTTCATCTGGCGCGAAGGCGCGCCGCTTTTGCTGCCCGGCTTGATCATCGAGGGGGCCGATTACACGATCCAAGGCCGCGCGCGGCTGGATGAAGGCGTGGTCAGCGGCGATGGACGGGCCGAGTTCCAGGACCTCGCGCGCCTGTCCGCCTTGGCCGGGCGCACATTGGGCGGGTCTGTCACGCTGGAATGGGACGGCAGCGTTGGTCCCGAGCGCGATCATTTCGCCTTGCGTGCCGACCTGATCGGACGAGATTTGCGCACATCACAGCCGCAATTGGACCGCCTGTTGCGCGGCACTTCGACTGTGCAGGCCGTGGTCAGCGGCGACGAAGGGGTGCTGACCCTGACCGAATTGCGCGCGCAGGCGCAGACTTTGACGGCGCAGCTTTCGGGCCAGGTCAGCGCCGAGCAAGTGAACATTCGCGGCGATCTGGATTTCCGTGATCTCTCGGTTATCGATGACGGCTTGGGTGGTGCATTGTCGGCGGAAGTTGTGGTTCTCGGGCCCACTGGCCGCGAGCAAATCCAGCTTGATAGCCGCTTGCGTGACCTTCGCGCGGGTCCACCCGAAGTCGCGCGGCTGATGGCCGGGGAAACCCGTATCACGCTGGCAGGCACGCGCGGCGATCTGGCCTTTGACCTGACGCACCTTGCCATTGACAACGCGGCTTTGCGCGCCACAGCCTCGGGCCGGGTCGATCCGGGGGCGAGCACCGTGCAGGCAGATGTCCGGTTGTCTGATCTGGGGCGCATTCGTTCGGGTCTGGGGGGGGCGCTGACCGCCGATCTGCGCCTGACCGAAACAGGCGCGCGCCGCGATCTGACGCTTGCGGCGACTGCAAGCAATCTGCGCGCGGGCCAACCGGCCCTCGACAACCTGCTTTCTGGAACCACGACCTTGCAAGCACAGGTCCAGCACGACCCTGACGGCCTGCTAATCCGCACTGCCCGGCTGTCAGGTCGCGTGCTGAGCGCTGACGTGCAGGGTGCGCGCAGCGCGGGTTCCGCAAACATGCAGGTGCAAGCGCGTCTGGCCAGTTTGGACACGGTCCTGCCCGGTATCGTGGGCGCGGCAACTGTTGCAGGCAGCGTGCGCGAAACTGCGGCAGGCTATGCACTCGATCTTGCGCTGACAGGTCCCGCTGGGTTGAATGCGCAGGTGGCGGGAACTTTGGGGACCGACCTGCGCGGCGACCTGCGCGCGACGGGCAGCACAGATATCGCGTTGATCAACCCGCGGATCGAGCCTCGGTCCGTGCAGGGCTTGGCGCAGTTCAACGCCACTGTGAATGGCCCGCTCACTCTGGCTTCTTTAAACGGTCAGGCGCAGGTCAGGGGCGCGCAACTGGTCATCCCGGAGCGCTACATCAACGCGCAAGGGCTGACCGGGACAATTCAGATTACAGGTGGACAGGTCAGTGTCGATGTGTCTGGCCAGCTTGGCACGGGCGGTGGCGCGCGATTGCGGGGGGGGGTTACGCTTCTGCCTGACATCGTTGGCGACTTGACCCTTGATCTGGACAATGCCCGATTGATCGAGCCGAAGCTTTTGGAAACCCGTCTGAACGGACAGGTAAGGATCACAGGACCGCTGACCCGTGGTCCGTCGCTGTCGGGTGCTTTGGCGCTAAACGAGACAGAAATACGTATCCCGCGTGTCGGTCTGGTGTCGCGCGGCTACATCCCGCCGGATATCCGACATGTCGGCGAAGGTGCTGCATCCCGCATCACCCGCGAGCGCGCCGGCATATTTCAGGGTGAAAGCCATGGAAGGACGCGCTTCGCCTCGCCCTTGGACCTGACACTGGAGGCACCTTCGCGCATTTTCGTGCGGGGCCGGGGGCTTGATGCCGAACTGGGCGGGTCGTTGCGGCTGACGGGGACCACATCGGACATTATCCCCATCGGCCAATTTGGCCTGATCCGGGGGCGACTGGACCTGCTTGGCAAT
>JBKBLP010000035.1:0-21954 GCA_046296275.1 Roseinatronobacter sp.
GGTAAAGCCCCCAAACTCGGTCTCGCAACGCTCATGCGAAAATGCGTGGAACGCGCCAATACGCTCCTTCGTGACAATCGAAAATGGACCCCAATTCGTCCTTGATCAAGACGGATACTCTAGCCCCCACTCCGCCGCGGTTGCGGGCGCGAGGGGATTTCCTTCAGCAGCCCCCCCACCCCCATTGCCATCAGGTCGCGCGCGGTGGGCGGCAGGCCGCAGATCACCCGCTCCAGCACCCAGTCCGCGCCATTCAGCGCCGGGCTTTTCGCACAGCCGGGCAGGCCGATGACCGGGCGTGCGCCAATTTGGCCCAGAAACAGCAGATTGCCGGGATCGACGGGCATTCCATAATGGATGACTGCGCCGCCCGCTTGGCGCAGGGCTTCGGGGGCCATGTCGTGCAGGTCGGATGTGGCCGATGCGGTCAGGATCAGGATCAGGTCCGCCTCGGCCAGCGCAATCGCGCAGGCGAGCGGGTCCACAGCATGGGGGACATGCACGGGCGCACCAAGGGTGACGCCCAGCCGGTCCAATCGCGCGGCGGTCACTGTCTGGCCCTTGGTCATGTCCGCATTGGGGTCCACCTGCGTCTGGATCAGCACCGCGCGCGACAGACGCGGCGAGGCAAGCGCCAAGGCCCCTGCCCCAATCTGTGCGGCCTGCGTGACAGCTTGGCCCGCGACACCGTATGCAATGATCTTGACGGTCGCCACCATCTCGCCCGTTGTCACGCGCGCCAAAGGGGCGAGAGTGGCGAGGGTGATCGCGGGGTCAAGCGCATTGAGGGCATGGACCGCGTCAGCCTGCACTTGCACCAATCCCGGCCCCGTTGCGTGCAGGTTCACGCGGCCTGTGCCGACCGCGCGCAACTCGATCCCGGTTCCCAGAGCAGGCAGCGCGCGGGCTATGACAAGCGCCGCGTCATCTTCGGCCATGTCACCCGGATCAAGCCGGGCCACAGTGACTTCGGTCAAACCTGCTTGCGCCAAAGCGGTCAGGTCGGCTGCCTCCAGCATCTTGCCCTTGCGCAAACGTCCCCTGGACAGCGGCACGGAATGGGCCAGCACTGCGCCCAAAGCCTGCGCGAGCGGCACAGGGCCAAAGCGCATTCACACCCCCCGCAGGATAGCGGTGATTTGCGCTAGGGTGGAAAGCGCAATCTCGGCCGGGGTCTTGGCCCCGATATTCAGGCCCACAGGCGCGTGGATGCGAGAAAGCGCGCCCGCGTCAATGCCCAAGGCGCGCAGCCGGTCCAGCCGTTTGGCATGAGTGCGGGTCGAACCAAGGCAGCCCAGATAGAACACATCCGAGCGCAAGGCCGCGATGATCGCCGGGTCATCGAGCTTGCTGTCATGGGTCAGGGTCACGACAGCGGTGCGCGCATCCAAGCCCATCGTGTCGAGCGCCGCATCGGGCCAGTCATGCACCAGCCGCTCGCCGGGGAAGCGGTCGGCACTGGCAAAAGCCTCGCGCGGGTCCACCAGCACAGGGTCATAGCCGGCCATGCGCGCCATGGGCAGCAGCGCTTGTGCGATATGGACCGCGCCCACGACCACCAGCCGGAGCGGGGGATTGTGCAGGGTCAGAAACGCGCCATCGGGCTGAAGGCCCGAGCGGTCAGCGCGGAACGGATCGGGAAAATCGGACGGCGAGACAACCCGGCGCGCGAAGCTGTCCAAATCCGTCAGGACACCCACAGCATGGCGCGCGGCGCGGGCGTCCACGATCTGGGACAGCATAGCGGGCGACAGCGCCTGCGGGCCATCACCCACAGGCTCCACAAGGATGCGGATCGTACCGCCACAGGCCAGACCCACAGCAAAGGCGCTGTCATCGCTGACACCGTAAGTCAGCAGGCGCGGACGGCCATCGGTGAGCGCCTCCAGCGCCTCGGCGACCACAGCGCCTTCGACACAGCCGCCACTGACGGACCCCATCAACGCGCCTGCGCCCGAGATCGCCAATTGGCTGCCCGGTTGCCTTGGGGCGCTGCCCCAGGTTTGCACGACGCTCGCCAAGGCGGCGCCTGCGCCCGCGCGGTGCCAGTCGAGGGCGATTTCGGGGATCTGGTCGGGCAGGTGGGACATGATGGCTCCGGCGGGGTCTGCCGCCACAATGCCAGCCTGTGACGCGCTTGGCAAATACGACCAAGGGTGCAAACGATACAGGCGGCCCCGTGTGGGACCGCCTGCATCTCGTTCCCCCCATCGGCACCCTGGGGCCGGGTGTTCAATGCAGCCGCTTCGGCCCTGGCCGCTCGCCCGGTGTGCATTTCTGGCACCAGACCAGAAGCAGCGACCGGATGGCCAGCTTCAGCACTTCGCGGTCACGGTCCTGCGGCGCGATACATTTGGAAACAGAAGATACGTAGGACATGGTTTGCATGGAGCGTCCTTTCAATCTGTCCACCCAAGCTATCACGATTCGAAACCGCCCATTTTGACCTGCATCAATGCCGCGCACCCTCTCGACTTGGGGCGCGGGCTCGGACAGTATGTCGGAATGACCCAGCGCGCCCCTTTCCTGTCCGCCCCCCGCGCCTGCGCGATTGCCCATCGCGGTGGGTCACTCGAAGGGGTGGAAAACACCCTTCCCGCTTTTGACCATGCAGTGCGGCTGGGCTACAGCCATGTCGAACTTGACGTGCATCTGACCCGCGATGGGCAGGTCGTGATCCACCATGACCCAACCCTTGCGCGCGTCTTTGGCGATCCGCGCGCGGTGGCTGACATGACATGGTCCGAATTGCGGCAGGTCAGAGCGGCCACAGGTGAAAGCGTCCCGCTTCTGTCCGACTTGCTCGAGGCGCATCCTGACCTGTTCGTGACGATCGAGTTGAAATCCGACACTGTTGCCCCGGCCTTGGCAGAGGTCTTGAAACAGATGGACGCCGTGGGGCGCGTGTGCCTTGGGTCTTTCAACCCCGCCCGCACCTTGGCCGCGCGGCAGGCTTTGGGCGTGCCTGTGCTCTGGTCGCCCGCGCACGCCCAAGTCGCCCGGCTCTGGCTCGCGGGGTTTGGGCTGCCTGTGTCGCTCGATGCGTTTGCCGTAGTGCAAATCCCGCCCGCATGGAACGGGATTGCCGTTGTCACGCCCCGCTTCGTGCATGCCGCCCACAAGCGTGGGATCGCCGTGCAGGTCTGGACCGTGAACGACGCGCCCCAGATGCAGACACTGCTGCATATGGGGGTGGACGGGCTGATGACGGACAAACCGAGCCTGTTGCGGGACATTGTCGAAAGCCTGGGGCTTTGGGGCTAAGCGGTTAGCGCAGGTGACAGCACCAGAACCCAAGCCGCCGCGTAAAAGGTGAAAGACGCAACCAGCACAAACAGATGCCAGATCACGTAGTGGTATGGCAGCCGCGACCACAGATAAAACACCACGCCCAAAGTATAAAGCAATCCGCCCGCCACGATCAGCACGACACTGGCACCGGGAAGCGTGGCCAGCATTTGCGGCAAGAGCGCCACGCCCACCCAGCCCATGCCAAGATACAGGATCAACCCCAGCGCGCGAAACTTGTCGGGCGAGATGAGCTTCAGCACCACCCCCGTCAGCGCCGCCCCCCAAAGCCCCGCCACCAGCCATAGCCCCTGACCGGGGATCAGCGTGAACGGCGTATAGGTGCCCGCGATCTTGAGATAGATGGCCGAGTGATCAAGCCTGCGGAACAGCGCCGCGCGCCGCGCATGGGCAAGCAAATTGAAAAGCGCGGAGGCCCCGATCATGGCCAAGAAGGCCAAGCCATAGATCAGGAAGGCCGCGAAGATCTCCACGCTGCCCCCGTCAATCGCCTTGACCAAAGCCGCCCCCAGCAACAGCGGCACCGCAAGCAGCGCGGCCCCCAACCCCGTGACGTGAACCAGCGCATCCGCCCGCGTCTCGGCGCGGGAATAGGTCAGGCGGGGGGCAGGCAGGCGAGGAATGCGCATACCGCAGTCTAACGCGCGACCTGCCCCCGGACCAAGCCAAAGTAACGTGACGTGGCGTTCCTTCGTGCTTGATTTCCGGTGCAATCCCCCCTAGCCGAGGTGGCACCTGCACAGAAAGGCCCAAAAATGACTGTCACGCTCTACGCCCATGATTTGCCCGACGATCTGGACCTTGGGACTGTCGTTGCCATTGACTGCGAATCGATGGGGTTGAACCCACATCGGGACCGACTGTGTCTGGTGCAATTATCCAGCGGGGACGGCGCTGCGCATCTGGTGCAGGTCGCGCGCGATATTCAGCCTGCCCCCAATCTGGTGCGGTTGCTCACAGACCCGAAGGTGCTGAAACTGTTCCATTTCGGTCGCTTCGACATCGCGATGCTGCTGGCCAGTTACGGCGTGCTGACAGCCCCGGTCTATTGCACCAAGATCGCATCGAAACTGGTGCGGACCTATACGGACCGGCACGGGCTGAAATATCTGCTCGCGGAATTGCTGAATGTGGATATCTCGAAGCTGCAACAAAGCTCGGATTGGGGCGCGGTCGAGTTGACCGCAGCGCAGCGCGATTATGCCGCGTCGGATGTTCTGTATCTGCACCGCCTGAAAGCCCAGCTTGACGCCATGCTCGCGCGCGAGGGGCGGACTGCGTTGGCGCAAAGCTGTTTCGACTTCCTGCCCACGCGCGCGGCCCTTGATCTGAAGGGCTGGCCGGAGCAGGACATCTTCTCGCATTAACCGTCATGCCCATCCCGATGCGTCGGACAATCACGCAGACCTTGCGGCTGACCCTGCCCCTGGGCGCAGTTGCGTTGATGTCCATGATCTTTCTGGCGTCGCGCTCGGTCGATCCAAACCGGGCAGTGGCGTTGTCAGACCTTGATCTGGAAGAATTCACGCGCGAGCCGCGTATTGGGGGCGCCCGCTTTGCCGGGGTGGGCGAGACTGGGACTGCGTTGAATATCACAGCCGCCTCTTTGCGCTCGGGCACGGACCCTCGCACCCGCGCGCCGCTGGATCTGATCCTTGATGCGCCGCGCGGGAAAGTGGCCTTTGCAGGTGGCGGGACGGCCGATTTTCAAGCCGCACATGGACGTATCGATCAGGCCGGGGATGAAGTGGTCTTGACTGGTGCGGTGGCGCTCGAAACCTCGGCAGGCTACCGCGTGACGCTCGACGCGCTGCACAGCGATCTGGGGGCAAATCTGATCACAGGGACTGGACCTGTCCAAGCTGTGGGACCTGCGGGTAAAATCACGGCGCAGGCTGTGACCTTGCGTGCAGGCACCGGTCAAGGTGGTGGATATGTGCTTGCTTTCACGGGCGATGTCAGGCTTCTATACGTGCCGGATGGTCAGGGGGCAGAGCCATGAGCACGGCAGTCAAAGCACTGAAACACGCAAGCAGGATCGCGACATTGGCTTGCGCTCTGGGCGTCAGCATGGCGACTTCCGCCCTTGCGCAAGGCGCGGGCATCAGCTTTGGCGGATTGCAGAATGTGCGCGGGCTGCCTGTGGAACTTGCCGCAGATTCGCTCGAAATCAACAACCAGACCGGCGAGTCTATTATGCGCGGCAATGCTGTGCTGGGCCAAGGCGACATGCGGCTCGCAGCGCCTGAAATTCGCATCTACTATGCTGCGGGGGCGGGCAATGCCATTGAGCGGTTGGAAGCATCCGGCGGGGTGACCTTGGTCACAGCGCAGGAAGCGGCGGAAGCGCAAAGCGCCGTTTATGACGTGGCCGCGGCGACAGTGCGGATGACAGGCTCGGTGATCCTGACGCAAGGGGCGAGCATCCTGTCAGGGGAAAGCCTGTTTGTCGATCTGCGTGCACAGCAAGGGCGCATGGAGGGGCGTGTGCGCTCCATCGTGCAGACCCAACCCTGAAAATGACGGACACCTTCGCTCCTGCCCACGCGTCAGACAGCGCGCTGAGTGTGACCGCGTTGCAAAAGCGCTATGGCAAGCGCGTGATCCTGCGCGACGTGTCCCTGACCCTATCCCCCGGCGAGGTCGTGGCGCTGCTTGGTCCCAATGGCTGTGGCAAGACGACCTGCTTTTACTGCATCGCAGGCATTGTGCGCCATGAAGGCGGGGCCGTTCAGATCGACGGGCAGAATGCAACGGGCCTGCCGCTTTATCGGCGCGCGCGGATGGGCTTGGGCTATTTGCCACAGGAAATGTCGATCTTTCGGGGCCTGAGCGTCGCGCAAAATATCATGGCGGTTCTGGAACTGCGCGAAAGTGACGCGCGGCGCAGGCGCGAGCGGCTGGAAGAACTGCTCGATGAATTTGCCATCGGGCATCTGCGCGACCAGCCTGCCCTTGCTTTGTCCGGGGGGGAAAGGCGGCGGTGCGAAATTGCGCGCGCTTTGGCGGCCGACCCGCGCTACGTGCTGCTCGATGAACCCTTCGCGGGTGTCGATCCAATCGCCGTGGGCGAGATTCGCGCGCTGGTGGCAGACCTGAAAACACGTGGGCTTGGCGTGCTGATCACCGACCATAATGTCCGCGAAACCCTCGCCATCGTGGACCGCGCCTACATCCTGCATGACGGCACAGTGCTGCGCTCCGGCACGCCCGAAGAAGTTGTGGCAGACGACGATGTGCGGCGCGTCTATCTGGGCGCAGATTTCCGGCTGAACTAAGCGACATCTTGTAAACCGTCGTATGCACGGGATCATTGACAACCCCTGTCCTTTACGCGCCAATTGTATCAGGCGCGGTTTGACCGCGCATTGCCGCCGGGTGCGACTGCCCCCGGCTCACAGAAGGAGAGGTCCATGCGTTACCAGATCAGCGGCAAACAGCTTGATGTTGGGGAAGCCCTGCAAACTCATGTCAAGTCGGAACTCGGGGAGTTGGTCGAGAAGTACCAACAACGCCCGACAGAAGCCGTTGTTATATTCTCGCGCGAAGCACATATGACAGTCTGTGAAGCGACCTTTCACTTGTCCACGGGCCTGACAGCGGCGGCACGCGGCCATTCGCCCGAAATCTATGCAGCTTTTGAAGCCTGCCGCGAAAAACTTGACAAGCAGCTTCGTCGTTACAAGCGCCGCCTGAAAGACCATCATCGCGACCGCACAAGCCCGGTTGAATTCGCCGGCGCCTCCTCGTATATCGTGTCGGCTGATGAAGACGAGGCAGGCGATGACGAAGCCTCCTTGCAACCGATGATCATTGCCGAAATGGAGACGCGCATCCCGTCTCTGTCGGCGGGCGAGGCCGTCATGCAGATGGACTTGTCCCATGCCAATGTGTTGGTGTTCCGCAATGAACGCCATGGCAGGCTGAATGTGGTCTATCGGCGCGAGGACGGCAATATCGGCTGGATCGACCCGCAGTAATTCGTGCCGGGCGGGCCGTCTTGGGGCACCCGCCCTTTCGCCCCCGGCCAGTGGCCACAGGACGGAGTGATCCGAATGGATATGTCAACGCTTCTTGACCCAGGCGCTTTGCGCGTTTTGGGGGCGGCCACGAGCAAGAAGCGTTTGTTTCAGACCTTGGGCGAGGCCGCGCGCAGCGCGCATGGTCTGGACGCCGATCTGGCGATTGAAGCGCTGCAAGAACGCGAAAGCCTGGGGCCCACAGGTGTAGGCCATGGCGTCGCCCTGCCCCATGCACGGTTGGATAATCTTGACCGCGTGGTAGGCGTGTTTGTGCGGCTGATGAAACCGCTCGATTATGGCTCTGTGGACAAGTTGCCTGTCGATCTGGTCTTTGCCCTCTTCGCGCCGCGTTCTGCAGGTGTGGATCATCTGAAAGCACTGGCCTATGTGTCGCGCACGCTGCGCAGCCCGGAAATCTGCAAGAAACTGCGTGCCAATGACGATCCCGCCAAGCTGTATGCGATCCTGAACAGCGACGAATCGACCAAGGCGGCCTAACCCCCGATTTCACTATTTCCGCCCCGCCCCTTGCAGCCCCCCCGGCGCAGGACTAACATCCCTGTAACCCTTTTGGGCTACAAATGTGGATAGTGAACAACGCGAAGGCAGGCAGATGAAAGATCCGATCGAAACCTACATGAACCTTGTGCCGATGGTTGTCGAACAGACCAGCCGCGGCGAGCGGGCTTATGACATCTTCTCGCGCCTGCTGAAGGAGCGGATCATTTTCGTCACTGGCCCTGTGCATGACGGAATGGCCAGCCTGATCGTGGCACAACTTTTGCATCTGGAAGCGGAGAACCCGTCGAAGGATATCTCCATGTATATCAACAGCCCCGGTGGCGTCGTCACCTCTGGCCTGTCGATCTATGACACGATGCAATACATCAAACCCAAGGTCAGCACGCTGGTCGTGGGTCAGGCGGCCTCGATGGGCTCGCTTTTGCTGTGCGCGGGCGAAAAGGGGATGCGCTTCTCGTTGCCCAACAGCCGGATCATGGTCCATCAACCCTCGGGCGGGTTCCAAGGGCAGGCGACTGATATTTCGATCCATGCCCGCGAAATTCTGGAACTGAAAGAGCGGCTGAACAAGATTTACGTCAAGCATACGGGCCAGACCCTGAAAAAGGTCGAAGACGCGCTGGAGCGGGACAATTTCATGACTGCGGAAATGGCCCGCGATTGGGGGCTGATCGATGAAATCGTGACCTCTCGCTCTGAACCGGCCAGCGCATGAGGCAATCGCGCATAGTCGCGCCCGCAAATCAGAGCAGGGACAAAGTTTTGCATTGTCCCTGCTCCCAGTCTGACCTACGCTTTGAAGACAGACCCGGACAACGGGCAATTCGCCAGCAGGTCCCTATCGAAGTCGACACGTCAGAGGGTACGTGATGCCACCAACCGAAAAAGACAGCAAAAACACGCTTTATTGCTCGTTCTGCGGCAAGAGCCAGCATGAAGTGCGCAAGCTGATCGCAGGTCCGACTGTGTTCATCTGCGATGAATGCGTCGAGCTATGCATGGATATCATCCGCGAGGAAACCAAATCGGGCGGGCTGAAATCCACCGATGGTGTGCCCACGCCGCGCGAAATCTGCAAAGTGCTTGATGATTATGTGATTGGCCAAATACAGGCCAAGCGCGTCCTCTCGGTTGCCGTGCACAACCACTACAAGCGGCTGAACCATTCAGGCAAGGCCGGTGAAGTGGAATTGTCGAAGTCGAACATCCTGCTGATTGGCCCCACGGGCTGCGGCAAGACACTTCTTGCCCAGACCCTGGCGCGCATTCTGGACGTGCCGTTTACCATGGCAGATGCTACGACCCTGACCGAAGCCGGTTATGTCGGCGAGGATGTGGAAAACATCATCCTCAAGCTGCTTCAGGCGAGCGAATACAATGTCGAACGCGCACAACGCGGCATCGTCTATATCGACGAGGTCGACAAGATCACGCGCAAATCCGACAACCCCTCGATCACTCGCGACGTTTCGGGCGAAGGGGTGCAGCAAGCACTCTTGAAACTGATGGAAGGTACTATTGCCAGCGTTCCTCCTCAGGGCGGACGCAAGCATCCACAACAGGAATTCCTGCAAGTGGACACGACCAACATTCTGTTCATCTGCGGCGGCGCCTTTGCCGGGCTCGACCGGATCATCAACATGCGCGGCAAAGGCACGGCCATCGGCTTTGGCGCGGATGTCAAAGATGAAAGCCTGCGCACTATCGGCGAAAGCCTGAAGCAGCTCGAACCCGAGGATTTGCTGAAATTCGGTCTGATCCCCGAATTTGTAGGCCGTCTGCCCGTGATCGCAACGCTGATGGATCTGGACGAGGATGCGTTGGTCACGATCCTGACCGAGCCAAAGAATGCGCTGGTCAAGCAATACCAGAAGCTGTTCGATATCGAAGGCGTGGACCTCACCTTCACCCCCGAAGCCCTGCGCGCCATCGCCAAGCGGGCGATCGTGCGCAAGACAGGCGCGCGCGGCTTGCGCTCGATCATGGAGGATATCCTGCTCGACACGATGTTCGAGTTGCCTGGTATGGAAAATGTCACCGAAGTCGTGGTGAATGAAGAAGCTGTGACAGGCAGCGTCAAGCCGCTTCTGATTTATGCCGAAACGAAGAAAGGCGCGAGCGCAGTCGTCGGTTGACATGCTCCTTCAAGTCGAAACCAAAAAACCGCCCCATGGGGGCGGTTTTTTTACGGAAGCCTTTGGCCGGAACGGCGAAAGGCTGACATCTCGCTTGCGGCGCAGCCGCGCCGCCAAGAATGTCCAGTGTTTAAAGCATGTCGTGCGAAAGTGGGAACCGGTTTTGCGCAAAAGACATGTGACAATAAACGAATAGAGCCTGACGCGCGAATGCATGTGAACGCGACGGGCTCTAGCGACGTGACCCACCCCCCCGGCGCTGGCCCCCCCCCCCCGGCGGGGCCCGGGGGGGGGGGGGGGGCCCTGGCCCCCGCCCCCCCGCGCCCCCGTTCAAGACAAGCTCACGCCGCAGGCACGACCATACCCTTGGCCCGCGCAAGCACTCGCATCCGTGCTTGCAATTTCTCAAAAGCACGCACTTCGATCTGGCGGATACGCTCGCGGCTCACATCATAGCGCTGCGACAGTTCCTCCAGCGTCACGGGATCATCCGCAAGCCGCCGTTCCGTCAGAATTTCGCGCTCGCGCGGGTTCAAATCTTCCAAAGCCTCCTGCAAAAGCGCGTAGCGCAACTGGAACTCATCTCGCTCGGCATATTCCCCGGCCTGATCGGCATCTTCATCTTCTAACCAATCCTGCCAACTCGACGCGCCTTCTTCGCTCCCAACACTGGCATTGAGCGAGCTATCCCCGCCCGACAAGCGGCGGTTCATATCCACCACTTCGTCTGCGGACACGTTCAGGTCGCGCGCAATCTGGGCGACATTTTCGGGCCGCAAATCGCCCTCTTCCAGCGCGCCGATCTTGGTCTTGGCCTTGCGCAAGTTGAAAAACAACTTCTTCTGCGCACTCGTCGTGCCCAGCTTCACCAGCGACCAGGACCGCAGGATATATTCCTGAATGCTCGCCCGGATCCACCACATCGCATAGGTGGCCAGCCGGAACCCTTTGTCCGGGTCAAAGCGCTTGACCGCTTGCATCAGGCCCACATTCGCCTCCGAGATCACCTCGGCCTGCGGCAGACCGTAGCCGCGATAGCCCATGGCAATTTTGGCTGCCAAGCGCAGATGCGATGTCACCAGCTTATGCGCCGCCTGTGTGTCCTGATGATCGACCCAGCGTTTGGCCAGCATGAATTCTTCCTCCGGCTCCAGCATCGGGAAGCGGCGGATTTCCTGCATATAGCGGTTCAGCCCCTGTTCGGGGCTGGGGGCGGGCAGATTGGCATAACTCGACATCGGCACCTCACTCTTCAGGGTCACGCAGATATGCGCGCATGTTCCTGACTTCAACGCTGCTATAGCGCAATTCCGTTGCTAACAGATGAATGGCGCGCTGCGCAGGGGATGCAACATCCCTCACTCAGCTGTGTCTGGATGTGACCCACCCAAAGCCGCGAGCAACCCGGCCATATCCGGCGGCGAGGGGGCCGAAAATTCCAGCCACTCCCCGCTGACCGGGTGCTCAAACCCCAAAGTCGCTGCGTGCAAAGCCTGCCGGGGGAAGGCCGCGAGCGCCTCCAACGCTCCTGCCCCCAGCGCCTTGTCCGACAGCTTGCGCCGACCGCCATAGACTGGATCCCCCACCAGCCCATGCCCTGCATGGGCCAGATGCACCCGGATCTGATGCGTGCGGCCCGTTTCCAGCCAACATTCCAGCAGCGCCACTTGCGGTGGCGCCCCGAAACTTTCCACCACCCGCGCGCGCGTCACGGCATGGCGCCCCCCATTCCAGACCACAGCCTGACGCTGCCTGTCCGTGCGGTGGCGCGCAAGTTGGCTCGTGATCTTGAGCAGATTGCCCGCCTCAAAACTGACCCCCCGCACGCCGCGCAGGCGCGGATCGCCTGCATCGGGCAGACCGTGGACCAGCGCCTGATAGCGCCGCTCGACAGAATGCGCTTCAAACTGCGCCGCAAGCCCGTGATGGGCGCGGTCAGATTTCGCCACGACCAAAAGCCCCGATGTGTCCTTGTCGATCCGGTGCACAATGCCGGGCCGCCGCTCGCCGCCCACCCCCGACAGGCTGTCGCCGCAATGGTGCAAAAGCGCATTGACCAGCGTCTGGTCGGGGCTGCCCGGCGCAGGATGCACGACCATGCCCGCAGGCTTGTCGATCACGATCAGATCGTCATCCTCATGGACCACGACAAGCGCGATGTCCTGCGCTAGTGTTTCCACCTCGGCCCCCTGCGTGACCAGAAGCGTCAGCACATCGCCCTCGGCCACGCGCGCGCGCGGACTGTCGAGCACTTGAGGCCCGCGCCGCACCGCCCCTTCCTCGATCATCCGCATCAGCCGCGAGCGCGAGAGCGCCGCTTCCTCTGGCACATCGCGGGCAAGTGCCTTATCCAGACGTTCGGGCGGCTCCGGCCCGATGACGACCTGAAGTTCGGTGAAAGTTGCGCTGCCCATGACCCTGCCTGACCCGTCGGAAAACCCAGTTCAGCCCATCCCCCCCGAAGTGCGCTTTGTCAAGCGGCTGGTCGTGGTGCTGACGGGCGTGATGATCGTGGGGATCACGCTGATCGTGGGGCTATTGGTGATGCGCCTATCCGCGCCCCCTGCCCCTCTGGCTCTGCCCGCGCAATTGGACTTGCCCACGGGCGCGCGGGCCGAGGCTGTGACGCTCACGCGCGATTATGTTCTGGTCGTGACAGGCGACACCGAGTTGCTGGTCTTTGACCGCGCGACGGGCAGATTGCAGCACCGCATCAACCTGCCTTCATTGCCTTGAAAGGATTTCGAGCCAGGCTTCACGGCAGCGAGAGAGGAACGCCATGACCCATACCCACACCCAAACGCTTGGGGCAGCAAGCGTCAGTGTCATCACAGACGGTGCTGTGACCTTCACCCCAGACCTGTTCCCCGGCACGGAGCCCGACAGTATCGCGCGCCATCTGGAGCAGGCCGGAGCAGATGCCATCCATACCAATTTCAACGCGACCCTGATCCGGCTGGGTGATCATCTGGTGCTCGCTGATGGCGGGCCGCGCGACTTGATGGGGCCGGATTGCGGGCTGTTGCCCAAGGGGCTGTCCGAACTTGGTGTGACGCCCGATCAAGTGGACACGCTTCTGGCCACGCATCTGCACCCCGACCATGTGGCAGGCTTCGTCACCCCTGACGGCGCGGCGGTATTTCCGAATGCGCGGCTGTTCGTAACGGCGGCCGAGGTCGATTTCTGGGGCAATCCTGACAATTTCACCGGCGCGCTTGCCGGGGCCGAAGGCTTTGCCGCCATCGCGCGCGCGGTCCTTGCCGCCTATGCCGACCGGCTGGAGGTCGTGGGCAACAAGGCCGCCATCCTGCCGGGGCTAAGCCTGTTCGACCTGCCCGGCCACACCCCCGGTCATGTGGGCTGGCGGATCGACAGCGACGGGGCGACACTCTTGCATGTGGGCGACATCATCCACGCGCCCACGCTGCAAATCCCGAACCCGGATATTGTGATTGTCTATGATCTGGACGCGGACACGGCGCGCTCCACGCGCAAGCGGCTGCTCGATGAGTTGGCCACCGATGGCGCGCTGTTCACGGGCGGGCATTTGCTTGCACCGAAATTCCTGCGGGTGGAGCGGGCGGGCTCCGGGTATCGGCCCGCGGGTTAATCCCGCGCCCAAGCCCCGGCCAGAATATCGCCCTGCAAAGCGCGCACGCCGTTCACATCGAGCGGTGTGTCGGCCCACGTGCCGAACGGCAGATGAAACGACTTGCGCGAGGGCAGATCGGTCCCCGCCGCCACGATGATCGCGCGCAAATCAGGAAGACCCTGTGCGCGGCACAGATCGCGCAGCGCGTTCAGAAACGGCACCATGTTGCGGGCGCGGCTGGGGGGCCAGCCAACTGCAATTGCGACATCCGTATAGGTCAAAAGGCGCGCAATACCCCTGCGCGCCTCTGTTCGGTATAGGTCAATGAAGGCCTGCGCCGCGCCCCGGCTCATTGATCCAGGAACGAGCGCAACTTCCGCGACCGCGACGGATGTTTCAACTTCCGCAACGCCTTCGCCTCAATCTGGCGGATACGCTCGCGTGTGACGCTGAATTGCTGGCCCACTTCTTCGAGCGTATGGTCGGTGTTCATGCCGATGCCGAAGCGCATCCGCAGCACACGTTCTTCGCGCGGGGTGAGGGACGCCAGAACCCGCGTCGTCGTTTCGCGCAGGTTGTCCTGAATGGCGCTGTCCAAAGGCAAGAGCGCGTTCTTGTCCTCGATGAAATCGCCGAGCTGGCTGTCTTCTTCGTCGCCAATCGGGGTTTCCAGCGAAATCGGTTCCTTGGCGATCTTCATCACCTTGCGGACCTTGTCCAAAGGCATTTGCAGCTTTTCGGCCAGTTCTTCGGATGAGGGTTCGCGGCCGATTTCGTGCAGCATCTGCCGCCCCGTGCGCACGAGCTTGTTGATCGTTTCAATCATATGCACGGGAATGCGGATCGTGCGCGCTTGATCGGCAATAGAGCGCGTGATCGCCTGCCGGATCCACCATGTTGCATAGGTGCTGAATTTATACCCGCGCCGATACTCGAATTTATCGACCGCCTTCATCAGGCCGATATTGCCTTCTTGAATAAGATCAAGGAATTGCAAGCCGCGGTTGGTGTATTTCTTGGCAATCGAGATCACCAGGCGCAAATTCGCCTCGACCATTTCTTTCTTGGCCTGACGGGCTTCTTTTTCGCCCTTCTGGACCTGACCCACGATCCGGCGGAATTCGCTGATATCGACGCCCACATATTGTCCCACTTGCGCCATATCGTTGCGCAATTCGTCCACCTTGTCGCGCGAGCGTTCAAACAAAGCCTGCCAGCCGCGCCCGCCCTTGGCGATCATCTGGTCGCACCAGTGGGGGTCCAGTTCAGCGCCGCGATAGGCGTCGATAAACTCGCGCCGGTTGATCCGCGCCTGATCGGCCAGTTTCACCATCGCGCTGTCAATCGACATGATGCGCTTGTTGATGCCATAAAGCTGATCGACCAGTGCTTCGATCCGATTGTTGTGCAAGTGCAGCGAGTTTACCAGTTCCACAATCTCGGCGCGCAGTTTTTGATATTGCGCTTCCTGTGTGGCACTGAAGCGGCCCTTTTCCGTGATCGCAGCATCCATCCGCGCATCCTGCATGTCCGACAGCAGGTCGTAATCATGCGCAATCCGGTCGAGCGTTTCCAGCACACGCGGTTTCAGCGCGTTTTCCATCGCGGCGAGGGAAAGGTTGGAATGTTCTTCGTCATCCTCCTCTTCTTCGGCGACCATGATCGGGTTGCCGTCCGCGTCAAGCTCTGGCTCGGCGCTGCGGGGACCACGTGCGGGCGCAGGCGCCCCGCCCAAGCCCTCGGTCACGGGCATGTCGTCGTCGCCATCGAGCGATGTGCCGAACGTCGCCTCCAGATCGATCACATCGCGCAGCAAAACATCTTCGTTCAGAAGTTCATCGCGCCAGATCGTGATGGCCTGAAATGTCAGCGGGCTTTCGCAAAGCCCGGCGATCATCGTGTTGCGGCCCGCTTCGATGCGCTTGGCAATCGCAATCTCGCCTTCGCGCGACAGCAGTTCCACTGAACCCATCTCGCGCAGATACATCCGCACAGGGTCGTCGGTCCGGTCCAGCGCCTCTGGTCCACTGGACGCGGCCAAAGCCACTTCGCGCGAGCCGCTGGTTTCCACCAACTCGCCGCCCTTGGCTTCGGGCTCTTCCGATTCCTCGTCATCCTCGACGACATTGATCCCCATTTCCGACAGCATGGACATCACGTCCTCGATCTGCTCGGAACTGACCTGCTCGGGCGGCAGGGCCTGGTTCAATTGCTCATACGTGATGTAGCCGCGTTCCTTTGCCTGCGCGATCATCTTTTTGATCGAGGCTTGCGAGACATTCAGGCTAACGTCCTGATCCTGATCGTCGCTGCGGATCTCGTTGGTATCTTTGGCGGCCATGGAGCTTCCTTGCGCGGGTGCATCGGTCCGTATGCGTGGCGGCGAATCAGGGACGAATCACCAAAGCCACCACACGCTGTAGACAGGATGTAGGTTGAAAATCGGGGGATTTCCAGTTCCACCCGCGATTTTGCGCACATCATGCGTGCGCCGGAGCAACGATTCTTTCACTTTCGCCGTTTTACCCAGACCTGTGATTCGATCAGGCGGTCCAATTGGCCCTTCAGCGCCGCGCGATCCTCACCCAGATCGGTCTGATCGTTCAGGTTGGATCGCTCCGACCGCGCGCGTGCATCCGCCGCTTGCGCAAGCCGCCATGTCAGCCCTTCATCCGGGCGGCGGTCCAGATCGGCCAAGGCGTCGCGCAATTCCGCGTCCCAGCCGCGACGCGCAAACAGCTTCGCGAATTCCTCAGTCAGGCAGAGCGCCGCGAAATCCGGGTCAGGCGAGCGCACGGGCGGGGCAATCTGGACATGCGGGCGCGCAGCCAGTTCGGCGGCTAGGGCCGCGGGCAATTCCGTCTGCCCCAGCAGACAGGTGCGCGCGGCCTGCGCGAGCGGGGCCTGGAACTCGACCCGGTCCAATTCGGCTTCAAACTGGCGCACCAGATCGCGGTGGCGCAAAAGTGTTGCCACTACGATTTCCTCGCGCATCTGTTCGGCCACATTCAGCCCGTCGGCACTGGCCAGCAGCGTGGCGCGGGTCGTTGCATGGGCGGCCACAGGCACGCGGTCCTTGGGCGCCGTGCGATCCCGGCGCGGGCGCGTGGCCCCGAACAGCCCGGCGCGAAGCGCGCGGATTTCATCGGCATAATGCGCGCGCAGGCCTTGGTCGGCGATCTTCGCCAAAAGCCCCCGCAACCGTTTGTCGAGCGCCGCGCGCCGCTCGGGGCTGTCGAAAACCTGCCCCTCTGTCTCGCGCTGCCAGAGCAACTGCACCAACGGCACCGCTCCATCCAAAAGCTTGCGCATGGCCGCCGCGCCGCCCGCGCGGAACACGTCATCGGGGTCTTGCTTGGCTGGAAGCAAGCAAAAGCGCATGGATTGCTCGGGGCCAAGATAGGGCAGCGCCAATTCCATCAGCCTATAGCCCGCGCGCAGGCCCGCCGTGTCGCCATCGAGCGCAATGATCGGTTCGGGCGAGATGCGCCAGATCATCCGCAATTGCTCGTCGGTGATGGCCGTGCCCAAGGGGGCCACCGCGCCCTCGAACCCTGCCCGCACCAGCGCGATCACGTCCATATAGCCTTCGGCCACGATCAGCGGCTGGTCCTTGCCCACTGCGCTGCGCGCAGGCCCGTGATTATAGAGCGAGCGGCCCTTGTCAAACAGCGGGGTTTCGGGCGAATTCAGATACTTGGCCCCCACCCCCTCGGCCATCGCCCGCCCGCCAAACGCAATGCAGCGCCCGCGCGCATCGCGGATGGGGAACATGATGCGGTTGCGAAAACGGTCATAGGGGGCGCTGCCATCGTCGGGGGCAATGGCAAGGCCCGCCTCAACGATCTGGGCAGGCGTGACACCTGCGCCTGTCAGATGCGACCAGAGCGCCTGGCGGCCCGTGCCAGCAAAGCCGATTTCGAATCGCTCCAAAGCGGCTTCGTCCAGCCCCCGTCGGGTCAGATAGCTGCGCGCCTCTGCCGCCTGCCCCCCGCGCAACTGCATGCGGAAAAACCGCACGGCCTGCTCCATGACTTGGGCAAGACTGCTCAGATGGTCGGCCTTTTCGGCGGCCATCGGGTCGCGCGCAGGCATGGTCATGCCCGCTTCGCGCGCGAGCATCTCGACGGCCTCCATAAACGACAGGTTGTCGGTTTCCTGCACGAATTTCAGCGCGTCGCCCTTGGCGTGGCAACCAAAGCAATAATAATAGCCCTTACGGTCATCAATATGAAAAGACGCGCTTTTTTCCTGATGGAACGGGCACGGCGCCCAAAGGTCGCCCTTGGCCTGATTGGATTTGCGCATGTCCCACGTGACCTTGCGCCCGACGATGGACGCGAGCGAGACACGGTTGCGCAATTCATCCAGAAAACCGGGGGGGAGACTCATGCGAAGCAGAATGACAGATTTCAGGGTGATGCGGAACACGAAAGCGTGTGGGTTGCAACATCTGGCCCCAGCGCGCGTATATCACGGAAGACAACCTTCGGAGGTGCCATGTTGACCCGTCGCAATATCCTGTCCGCCGCTGCCCTAGCCCTGATCGGGAGCAAAGTGCAAGCTGCCGACCCCGTGCGAAGCTTTCCTCTCACCTTGACCGAGGCCGAATGGCGCGCGCGCCTGACGCCTGCGCAATTCGCCGTCCTGCGCGAGCACGCGACCGAACGCGCCTTTACCAACGCGCTGATGGGCGAGCGTTCGCCCCTGCTGAAAGAGGACCGCGCGGGCAGCTACAATTGCGCAGGCTGCGGGCAGTCCGTCTATCGGTCTGAAACCAAATTCGACAGCCGCACAGGCTGGCCAAGCTTCTGGGACGCAGTGGAAGGGTCAGTGGGCACGACCATTGACCGCAGCTTCTTCATGGTTCGGACCGAAGTGCATTGCGCCAATTGCGGCGGGCATTTGGGGCATATCTTCGACGACGGCCCCCGCCCCACAGGAAAACGCCATTGCATCAATGGCTTGGCGCTGACATTTACACCAGACGCAACAGGCGTGGTTGAAGGACTGCCCGTAAGCGCTTGATTTTACAGAACCTCGAAGCGGTCCACATCGACCATCCCGTGATCCGTGATCTTCAGATGCGGGATCACGGGCAGGGCGATGAAGGCGAGTTGCAGGAAGGGTTCCTCCAGCACCACGCCCAAGCTTTTGGCCGCCGCGCGCAAGGTGACAAGCTGCGCGTGGACCGTTTCATAGGGGTCCAGCGACATCAGCCCTGCGACAGGGAGCGCCATTTCGGCCAGAACCTGCCCAGCCGCGGCCACGACAAACCCGCCCTCGATCTGCGAAAGCCGGTTCACGGCAAGCGCGAGGTCATCATACCCCACCCCCACCGCCACGATATTGTGGTGATCATGCGCAACTGTGGCCGCAATTGCACCGCGTATCAGCCCGAAGCCGCGCACGAAGCCTGTGGCGATGTTGCCGTTCTTCCCATGCCGTTCGACCACGGCCACCCGCGCCAAGTCGCGCGCCGGGTCAGGGCGCTTGTCGCCATCCACAGGCGCGATGGTTTCGCGCAGATGTTCAGTGATGATCTTGCCTTCGATGATGCCTATGACGGATGTCTCCGGCGTGTTCGACGCACAGCGGAAATCCTGCGCGCTCACGGCGCGCGCTTTCACCGAGTTGCGCGCAACAGGGGCGATCACGTCGCGTGCAGCAAAGGCTGCGTCATTCACCACGACACCCCCGCACACCACCAAGGCCGCACGGCACTGCGCCAAATCGGGCAAGGCCACGATATCGGCGCGCTTGCCCGGTGCAATCTGGCCGCGATCTTTCAGCCCGAAAGCTTCCGCAGCCGAAAGCGTGGCTGCGCGATACACGGCCAGCGGGTCGCAGCCCATCGCGATCAGCGATCGAATCATGTGGTCCAGATGCCCATGCTCGGCAATGTCGAGCGGATTGCGGTCATCGGTGCACAGGCACATATAGGGCGCGGTCGTGGGCGTCAGCAGCGGCGCAAGCGCCACCATATCCTTGCTCACCGACCCTTCGCGGATCAGGATGCGCAGGCCCTTTTGAAGCTTCTCGCGCGCCTCCGTGGCGCTGGTCGCCTCGTGTTCTGTCCTGATGCCCGCGCTGACATAAGCGTTCAGGTCGCGCCCGGACAAAAGCGGCGCGTGCCCGTCGATATGGCCGCCCGCAAACGCGCGCAGCTTTTCCATGCAGCCGGGGTCGCGACAGATCACACCGGGAAAGTTCATGAACTCGGCCAGGCCAATGACTGACGGATGGTCGCGCAGCGCCACCAGATCGACCGCCGCCAAGGCCGCGCCCGCCGTTTCCATATGCGTGGACGGCACGCAGGAGGACAGGTTCACGCGGATATCCATGACTGTCCGCTCGGAAGCTGCTTGGAAATAGCGAATCCCGTCGGCCCCCACGACATTGGCAATTTCATGCGGGTCGCAAATGGCCGTCGTCACCCCGCGCGGGGCCACGCAGCGGTCGAATTCAAACGGTGTCACGAGCGAGGATTCGATATGCAGATGCGTGTCAATAAAGCCCGGCACCAGCACATGACCAGACAAGTCGATCACCTCGCGCCCCTCATAAGCGGCCCCTACGCCGACGATCACATCGCCCAGGATCGCCACATCGCCCGGAATGCGCGCGCCTGTGACCATGCACAGCACGTCTGCGCCGCGCAGGACCAGATCAGCCGGAATTTCGCCACATGCGGCGGCAATGCGGGTTTCCAGATCAGCCATATTCGCCCCCTTTTATGTGCCGCCATGCTGACGCGCGGGCGCGCGCCGCGCAAGGGTCACACCTCGCGCGCCCCTTCATAAAGCGCATAATCGCTGGCCAATTTGGCACGCAACGCGCCGCGCAGGTCGTCGGGCAAGGGCGTGCCGAAGCGCGGGCTGACATTGGTCTGCGGCAGATCAAGGGTCAGGCCAAGTTCGCCCTGCAACCACGTCTGAAATGCAGGCAGCGCATCATAGCGCCAGAGCGTCTGGACTTGGCGTTGCTGCGGCGGATGGGTCAGGAACGCGGTTTGCGAGCCGACAGCGGCAAAGGGCGGGGGCGTGTCGGACAGATAGGCTTCGATAAACTGTGCGAAGGTCAGCCCGCGGGTGCTGCGCGGTGTGCCATCGACCCAGCTTCCATGGCGGAACCGGAACCAGCTTCCCAGCCAATCCTCTGGCTCGCGCACCAAAGCTACAGTTTCCGGCGGCACCTTGGCATTGAAAATGAACGTGAATTTTTCAAACCGCCAGCAATAGCGCTGAAACGTGCAATGCTTGATCCCCGGATCACCCTGCAACACGATATCGGCATGGGGGGCAAGCACCTGCTCGAGCGAAGTGCTCGCGGTCTTTGGGGTCGCAAACAGAACCAGATTGCGTTTGTGGAAATAGAGCATTGCGTCTCGCCGGTCAGAACGGCGCTAGTTGTGGGCCTGAACGATGCAGGCGTCAAGGCTTGCACTGTGATTGCCGTGGCTTGTCTTGTCCCAATAAAACGGCGCGCGCACGAGTTCCCACAGCGCCTTGTAAACCGCCAGAACCGCGAGCGGGAAATAGACATGCATCGCAGGCAGCCAGAAAATCAGGCTGCGATGGTGGCGCGCGCGCAGGGCAACCAGACCCACGGTCAGCGTGATCGCCTCGGTCACAAGGAACACGGCCAGCAGGCTGCCAAACACCCAAGCCGGCTGCCCTGCAAGCAGCGGATGGCCAAGGCCGAACTGGATGATCCAGAATGACCACAGCAGCGGCATCAGCGCGAATTGCACCAGCGTGCCCAGAAACAGCACTTGCACCCCGAAAAACCGCTTCGGCCCCAGATCGCGCCACAGCGCGCGCGGATCACGCATATGCACGGCCCAGGTGATCGCATAGCCTTTCAGCCAGCGCGAGCGTTGCTTGACCCAAGGCAGGGCGCGGCAATTGGCTTCCTCGTAGGTGACGCTGCGCAGGATTTGCATCGTGTAGCCGCGCCGGGCCAGACGCAGGCCCAAATCCGCATCCTCGGTCACGTTATGCGCGTCCCACCCGCCCAAGTCCTGCAAGGCACGCGCGCGAAAGAACAGTGTCGTTCCCCCCAGCGGCACGACCAGCCCCATCCGCTGTAATCCCGGCAGGATAACCCGGAACCAGCTTGCATATTCGATGGTAAAACACCGCGCGAGCCAGTTGGTTTGTGGATTGTAGAAGTCCAGCAAACCTTGCACGCAAGCCAGATTTTCCGGCCCCTCGGCGAAGCAGCGCACGACGCGGTGCAATTGGTCAGGCTCTGGTGCATCTTCGGCATCATAGACGCCGATCAGGCTGCCACGGGCAAACAGCATCGCATAATTCAACGCGCGCGGTTTTGTGCGCAGGGGCGCATCTGGCACGACGATCACCCGCATCCA
>JBKBLP010000036.1:0-18298 GCA_046296275.1 Roseinatronobacter sp.
CACCGCATCCAGACGATCCTGTGGGACGCGGATCCCTATGCGTTCTCGTTCAACATCCACAAGGGCCGCGTGGTCGTGAACGACCGCTACGCCTGCTATCAGCCGGGCTTCGCGCTTTACCACATCTCGTGGCAGACCGCGCCGTGCCGCTGAGCACGTCCCCTGCTGGCGAAGGGCGCGGGCCGGTCCGCGCCCTTCTTTCGCGGCTGGCCCAGGCGGGGCTGGCCGCGCTGGGGGCAAGCCTGATCGTCTGGCTGATGCTGCCGCTCGCGCCCGGCGATCCGGTGGACATGATCCTGTCGGCCCGGCGCATCGAAGAACCGACGGCCGCCCAGATCGCCGAGCTGCGCGCGCGCTTCGGCCTCGATCTGCCGCTGTGGCAACGCTATGTCCACTGGGCGGCCGGCGTCGTACAGGGCGACCTCGGTCTGTCCTGGCGCACCGGCGCGCCGGTTGGCGAACTGCTGGCCGACCGGCTGCCCGCGACGCTGCGGCTTGTCGGGCTGGGCTTTGTCGTCTCGCTGGCCTGGTCGCTGGCACTGGCGCTGGTCGCGGCCCGCTGGGCCGGGCGCTGGCCCGACCGGCTGGTGCTGGCCTATACGCGGGTGTTCGCGGCGATCCCGGCCTTCGTGCTGGCGCTTCTGGTGCTGCAATTCGTGGTGGTGGGCCTCGGCCTTGGCTTGGTGCTGTCGGGCGGCGCGGGCGCGACGCTGGCGCTGGCGGCGCTGGTGCTGGGCATCGACCGGGCGGCGGGCTGGACGCAGCTTTTGCGCGCCGCACTTCTGGCCGAGATGGCGCGCGGGCCGGCCGATGTGGCCCGCGCCCGTGGCGCGCCGGGAGGGCGCATCCTGCGCGTGATCGCGCTGCCCGCGGGCCTGCTGCCCTGGCTGACGGCGGCCGGCATGTCGCTGGGCGGGCTGATCGCCGGAGTGCCGGTGATCGAGACGATCTTCACCTGGCCGGGTGTCGGGGCCGAATTGCTGGCCGCGCTGTCGGTGCGCGATGTGCCGGTGATCCAGGCCTTCGTCCTCTTGGCGGTGCTGGGCTATGTGGGCGCGAGCTTTCTGGTCGATGGCCTTGCGCTCTGGCTCGATCCCCGCCTGCGCGACGGAGGACGGCCGTGATATCCGCCACCCGGATCGACCCGACCGCAGGCCGCCATCGCCCGCCGCCGCATCTGCTGGCGGCCCTCTTGCGGCACCCCACGGGGCGCTGGGGCCTGATCCTGACCGCCCTCTTGCTCACCGCGGCTGCGGCCGGGCCGTGGCTCGCGCCCCATCCGCCGAACCTGCCTGACTATGCCGCAGCGCTGCGCCCGCCGGGGCCCGGGCACTGGCTGGGCACCGACGCCACCGGGCGCGATCAGATGTCGCGGCTTCTGGACGGGGCGCGCCGGTCGCTCGGGGGGGCGCTGGTGGTCTCGGTCGCGATTACGCTGATCGGCCTGGTCTATGGCACGGCTGCGGCGCTGGCGGGCCGCTGGATCGATGCGGCGATGATGCGCCTTGTGGATGTGGTCCTCGCACTGCCGGGGCTGATCCTCGCCTTTGCGGTGATCGGCCTGCTCGGCCCGGGCTATGTCAACCTGCTGATCGCGCTGATTGCGGCCGACTGGGCCTGGAAGGCGCGCATCGCCCGCGCCTGTGCGCAAGCCGCCGCGCAAAGCCCCGCGGCCGAGGTCGCACGCCACCTCGGCGTGCCGGAATGGCGCGTCGTGGCGCGGCACATCCTGCCGGCCGTGTTCTGGCCGCTTCTCGTGCTGGCCACCCTGGGGCTGGGCGGGCAGATCGCGGCGATCTCGGCCTTTTCCTTTCTCGGGCTCGGGGTGCCGGTACCGCTGGCCGAGTGGGGGGCGATGCTGGCCGAGTCGCGCTTCTTCTTCCGCATCGCGCCCTGGCTCTTGCTGGCCCCGGCGGCCTGCATCTTCGCCTCGGTCCTGGCGGCGAACCTCTTGGGCGAGGCGCTGCGCGACATCGCGACGCCCGAGGGCCGGTCGTGACCGCGCCGGTCCTGTCGGTGCGCGGGCTGACGGTGTGCTATGGCGGCGCGCCGGTGGTGCAGGACGTGGCATTTGACCTGTTCCCCGGCGAGATGCTGGCGCTGGTGGGCCTGTCGGGCTGCGGCAAGACGACGGTGCTGCGCGCGCTGCTGGGCCTCCTGCCGCCTTCGGCGCGGGTCGCGGGCACGCTCGAGACGCCCGAGGGGCGCATCGACCTTGGCGACCGGCGGGCATTGCGGGCGCGGCTGGGGCGCCGGATCGGCTTTGTCCCGCAAAACCCCTTCGACGCCTGCGCGCCGCACCGGACCGTGCAGGCGCATGTGGAAGAGGCCTGGCGCGCCCATGGCCGCGCGCCCGACTGCGCGCGTCTGGCAGTTCTGGCCGGCAGGCTTGGCCTCGACCCGGCAGCGCTGGCGCTCTACCCGCACCAATGGTCGGGGGGCATGCTCCAGCGCGCCAATGTCGCGGCGGCCGTGGCCCTCGACCCGCCGGTGGTGGTGGCGGACGAGCCGACATCGGCGCTCGACGCGGACAACGCCGATGCAACGGTCGCCTGCCTGCGCGACGGGCGGCGCGCGGTGCTGCTGGTCAGCCACGATCTGGGCCTCGTCGCACGGCAGGCCGACCGCGTGGCCCTGATCGTCGGCGGTCGGATCGCCGCGCAGGTGCCGGCCGGGATGGCCCTGTCGCCCGCGGCCCCGCCCGCCTTGCGCGACTTTGCCCGTCTGGCCGAGATCACCCGGCCGCCCTCACCCCCGGCCGAGGCCGCCCCCGTGATTGCGGTGCAGGGTGTGGCGCTTGCCCGGGGCGGACGGCGGCTTGCCCGGGGGCTGAACTTTGCGCTGCGGCCGGGCGAGGTGCTGTGCGTGCGCGGGCCCTCTGGGTCGGGCAAGAGCACGCTGCTTGCGGTGCTCGCGGGGCGTCTGCCGCCGGCCGGCGGCGAGGTTCTGCGCGAGGGGCGCGCGCGCCCGCCGCGGCCCGGCGAGGTGCTACCCCTGTTCCAGGATGCGCTGTCAAGCATGAACCCCCGCTGGGACATCGCCCGCGTGGTGGCCGAGCCGCTGACCGTCGGTCCGCACCGGCGCGGGCGGGACGAACGGCAGGCCGCGGCGCGTGCGGCCCTCGCCGATCTCGGGCTTGGCCATCTCGATCCACGCCTGTGCCCAGGCGCGGTCTCGACGGGTCAGGCGCAGCGCGTGGCCCTCGCGCGCGCAGCCCTCGCCCGGCCGCGGCTGATCCTTGCCGACGAACCCACGAGCGCCCTCGACCCCCGCCAGCGCGGACGCGCGCTCGACGGCCTCCGCCGACTCGCCGCCACGGGCGCAGCCATCATTCTCGTCAGCCATGATGCTGCTCTCACCGGTCTCTTCGGTCACCGCGTCCTCGACCTTGCCGCGCCGCAGTCCTGACGCGATGGGGCGCAAACACCCCGGAGAAGGTCCGGTCCCAGGCCCACGCGCTCCGCCACCCGAACGCCCCCGAAATCCAACCGTCTCTGCCAAGAGAACGGCGGGATCGGTGGTTCATGCAATCTTAACTCCAACCTGATCCCGCTTTTGGGGAACGATGCGGAGGAACCGATGCGGCACGAAGGCAAGTTTGCGGCCTGGATCAGCTCAGCTGTTATGACTATGTGATGGATTTTTTGGCAAACCAGGTCAATCACATTGGTCCGCGACAATACGGTTTCGGATTTCAGCGAATTCGTGAATGACATTCCCGGTCTTGAGCCTGAAAGCTGGGGCCTGCGCCGCGCGCGCTGCGAGCAAGGGCGACGGGCTTTGCAGATCTGCTGCAAGAACAGCATGATCAGAGCGCTCCATTCAGCCCCGGAAAGCTGATTTGTGCTCACCTTTGATGACGTTAGACCCAATCCCCTGCGCGCGGATTTGTGCCGCAGGGTTTCAATGCGGTTCATCGCGGGATTCATCGTGACCGCATAGGGAGCGCGGCGCCTTTGCCCGCGCCCCTGATTTGCATAAACCCTGCCCGTATCAGGCAGAGCGGTAAAGCTTGGTCATCGAGAATTCGCGATGACCAAGCGACTCGGCGGCGGTCTGCCGGCCATTTGCAGTGCGACGGATCATCTCGATCAGAGAGTCACCGGCCTGGTCGATAGTCATCTCGCGGGTCAGCACGCCCGTCACGTCCAGATCAATGTGTTCCGACATGGTGCGCAGAGTGCGCGGGTTGCCGGAAATCTTGATCACTGGCACGATTGGGTTGCCGACGACATTCCCTTGTCCAGTCGGGAAAGTATGGATGACATATCCGCCCGCAGCCATCAGCGTCACACATTCGGCCGCCGCAGAGGAGCTGTCCATGAAATACAGCCCCGGCCCCTTTGCAGGGGATTCGGCGGCGTCAAGAACATCGATATATGTGCGGATGCGCCCGATCTTTTCGAGGTTCCCCAACGCTTTTTATTCGATCGTCCAAAGCCCGCCCAAGATATTGCCTTTGGTCGGTTGGCTGTCTGATAGGTCAGAGGTCTTGTGCGCCTCGATCACGTCATCGGTATATGCCTGCCATGTTTTCATGAATTTTGCACCGATCTCGGGGGTGGCGGCGCGCTTTTCACAAATATGCTCGGCCCCGGTGATTTCCGAGGTTTCGCCAAAGACACCGTAAATCCCGTGCGGCAAAAGCTTGTCATACATATTGCCCACAGTCGGGCAGGATGACAGGCCCGTTGTGGTGTCGCTCTCGCCGCATTTGGTGGATATCCACAGGTCCGATAGCGGGCATTCCTCGCGCTGCAATTCGCTGGCCCATTGCTCGAATTCCTTGGCCTTCCAACTTGCAGCGCGGATCGTTTCAAAATCGCCATTCTGTTCGATCCAGAAGCCCGCAACAGGTTTGCCTGTGGCGGCAATGCCGTCCACGATGACTTTGCTCCATTCCGGTTCAATGCCGATGACCACGACAGCCGCGACATTCGGGTTCGCGCCTGTGCCGATGATGGTGCGGAAATGAAGCTCAAGGTCCGCGCCGAATTGCAGTCGTCCATAGGCATGGGGAATGGCCATCGTGCCTTTGACATTGTTCGCCACTGCCTCGCAGGCGGCATTGGAGATGTGATCCACCGGCAGGATGAGCACATTGTTGCGCACGCCCACGCGACCATTCTCGCGCCGCCATGGCGTGACCGTCATGTTTGAATAATCGAGTGCCATATCGCTTACCACCGCTTGGTTTTCAGGTTTTGAGTGTGGACATGCCCGCCGATCTGGGCAGAGCCGATCATTATGCCGATATCCTCGCCATATTTGATGACAGTGTCGCCGGCAGACAGGTCTTTCAGCGCGACCTTATGGCCGATCGGAATGTCGGTGGTCATAGTCAGGCGGAAATCGGAGTTGTCTTCGGTGCACACGCAAAGCATCCCTGTGCCTGCGGTCAGCCCCTCGACAACCCCAACGCCGACATTGTCGGTCTTGTGATGAACGAGAAGGTGGGGTTTTGTGGCCATGTCGTCCTCTCTTTCAGGGTTCAGCCGGGGTTGGCCAGCGCCTGCAACTCGGTCACGACCGAAGGCGCCGGCGGAATATGGGTGGAATGGGTGCTCATGGCCTGCGCGCGCGCCAAGCCGGGCAAAAGGGTGCCGGGCTGGGCCAGAATGGAGTGGGCCAATGCGCCCGCGCGGCTTGCAAATCCAGGCGCAAAGGCGTCGGGATCGAACAGAACAATCAGATGGCCAATGCCGGGGGCTGGGCCTGCATCCTTGAAAAAGCTGCTGGAGCCGTGGCCAAAATTCGCGCCGGTCATACCGGCAGCGAGAATTTCGACCATCAACACCAGCGCCGCGCCCTTGGCATCGCCCATAGGCAGCATCGCCCCTGCAAGCGCAGCCTGCGCATCCGTCGTGGGCTGCCCGGACGCATCTAGCGCCCAGTCATCGGGAACCGAGCGACCTTCGCGGGCTGCCAGCATCACTTTGCCGCGTGCGACTTTGGACAGTGACAGATCAATCACACGTGGCCCGGCCCCCGCCACCGGACAGGCAAACGCGATGGGGTTGGTGCCAAGCAGGGCGCGTGTACCACCATGCGGCGGGATAGCTGCGGGGGTGTTCGACAGCGCAAGCGCCACCAGACCCGAACGCGCCGCCCGTTCCACCGGATGGCCTGCCACCCCGAAATGATGCGAGCGCCTGATCGCAACCGCCGCGACCCCTTGCGCCCGCGCGACGCCCTCCCCAGCGGCAAGCCCTGCCACAATCGCCGGAAAGGCAAGGCCAAATCCTGCATCCACCTGCACCACCGCGCCCCGGTGGGACATCTGTGCAAGAGCCTTGGTCTTGACTTTGCCACCGGCGGCCTGCCGCAAATAGAAGGGCAAGCGCTGCAACCATGCGAGGGAATGCCATCAAGGTCCGCATCAATCAGCGCCCCAACGGTGGGCGCGGCGGTTTCAGGCGCGAAATCTTGTCGCGCCATCGCGGCCAAGGCCAGCGCTTGCGCATCAGCTATTGGATATCCCGCGATCATGGTTGCAACACCAGTTTCGGCGCGGCGATACGCCCTGCATCCGGATCCGCAAACCCTTGTGCCCCGTCCGCAAGGGGCCGGGTTTGGAACCAATCAAGCTTGCCCAAAGCCCCTGTGGCCATGGCGGCAAGCGTTTCGGCAAAATCTTGCGGGGTGTAGCAATAGCTGCCAGATACCACGATTTCCTGCAAGGTGATGCGCCGCACATCCAACCCTTCGACCCCTGGCAAAAGCCCGACATGCACGATCACCCCGCCCGGACGCGCTTGGGCCGAAGCAGCAACCCGCGTCGCCGCCGCCCCTATGGCATCAATCACCAGATCGGGCATCAGGGTTTTCGCAGCTTCAGGGGCCAGAACGTCTCGTCCTTGGGCCGCAATCAGCGCGCGGCGTGCTGCATTGGGTTCGACAACAACCACATGTCCCCGGCAAGATGCCGCGCGCACAAAGCCGCCGCAAGGCCGATGGCCCCACCGCCTTGTACCATCGTCAGCGCTGGAAGGTCGCCAAGCAGCCGCAAGCCCTGTTTCAACGCGTGCCACGACACGGCAACTGGTTCGCACAACGCGGCCTGATCCAGTGTCAGGCTGTCAGGGACCACATGCAGGTTGCGTTCGGGAATGGTGACAAACCCGGCAAAGGCGCCGGGGTGCGGAGGCATTGAAATGATCTGCCGCCCCGGCGACAGATGGGCACGCCCTGCCCGTGCCTCTGGTCCGTCGGGGTCTGTGACCAGCGGATCTATCGTTACGCGCTGACCATCGCGCGGGCCACCGCAAACAAAGCCCGCTGCCTCGTGCCCAAGGATCAGCGGCGCTGGGCGGCGACTGTCATGCCCATGATAGGCATGCATGTCCGAGCCGCAGATGCCCACGGCGACCACGCGCACCAGCACCTCGCCCGGTCCCGGCACCGGGATGGGAGCGGCCGGGTCGAACCGCAGGGCAATGGGGCCAGTGTAGACAAGCGCGGGCATGGTCATTTGGCCGTGACCCCCCCATCCACAAACAACGTCTGGCCCGTCACATAGGCGCTGGCATCCGAGCACAGGAACACCGTTGCGCCGTGCAGATCCTCCAGCCGACCATTGCGCCCGATGGCGGTTTGCGCTGCGTTCTTTGCGGTTCGCTCGGGGTCGCCAAATACCGGCGCGGTCAGGGGGGTGGGGAAGAAGCCTCGCGCGATGGCATTGCAGGTGATACCACGGCCTGACCATTCCTCGGCCATTGCGCGGGTCAGTTGCACCACGCCGCCCTTGGCTGCGCCATAAGGGGCCGAGTTTGGGAATGCCCGCGCCGATTGCAACGACGCAAGGTTAAGCACGCGCCCCCATCCCCGCGCCGCCATGCCAGGGGCCAATCCTTGCACCAGCAGGAACGGTGCGCGCCGGCAGCGCCATCTGGGCATCAAGCGCAGCGGCGGTCACATCACCAAAGGGCTGTCGCAGGTTCATGCCAGCAGCATTGACCAGAATATCCACGACACCCGCCTGCGCGATGCATTGGGCTACCCCGTCAGCATTGGCCAGATCGGCAGGCAGGGCCTGCGCAGAAATGCCCTGCCCCGTCAATTCGGCTGCCGCTCGGGTCAGCTTGTCCGCATCGCGCGCCACTAACACCACCTGCGCCCCTTGCAAACCCAAGGCGCGCGCCATGTCCAGCCCGATGCCGGAATTTCCGCCTGTCACCAGCGCGCGCCGCCCGGTCAGGTCAAACAGATGGGCAAGACGGGTCATTGGGGCAGTTCCTCGATCAGGATGGCGGCGATCAGGTCGGCATCTTCGTCCGACAGCGCGTCGGACAGACGAAGGTCCAGCAGGCTGGCCAGAATGGCCACAGTCTGGGGCGGAACATCTTGCACCGGGCCGGGCCTATGGTCGGGGCGACTGGTGAACCCTTCAGCCGGCGCCCCAAACCATTTGAGCCACAGCCCGCGCCTCCGACACCGCGCAACCATGGCGGCGATGGCCTCTGGTGCGGCAGAGGACAAGCGGAATTGAAGCGAGTTTTGCACATAGGCTTCGGCCTGCATCCGGCGCGGCAGGGCAATCGTGGGCAGCGCCGAGAGCACTTGTGCGATACGGTCATGCGCGCGGTTCCAACGCGCGGCGCGCTCGTCCAAGAGCGGCAATTGCGCAAGCGCCGGTTCGGCCGGAATTTCCCCCATCCGCAGACTGAAATTGCCACATTGCGCAATCAGGGGCGCGAAAACCTTGGTCCGGGGGCTGCGCCATGCTGGGCATATAGCAGGTAACTGCCCGAATGCAGACTCGCGCGTGCTGCGGGTTCCGCGTCATCAGTCACCAACACACCGCCTTCGCCCGCATTGGCGTGCTTGCCCGACTGCAGGCTGAAACACCCGGCCAAACCAAAACGTCCAGAGGGAACATCCCCCCAACGCGCGCCCATCGTATGGGCGCAATCCTCGATCAAGATCAGTCCCAGCTCTTGGGCCAAAGGCATCAGCCTGCACATGTCGGACATGTGCCCGCGCATCTGTGACAAAAGCAGCACCCGCGCACCCGTTCCCTGCGCTTTCGCGGTCAGGTCGTCCAGATCCAGCGTCAGGTCAGGTGTGATCCCGAAAGCCACAGTCACAGCCCCACAATGCAGCACTGACCCCGTAACAGGGCCGAGGGTAAAGGCATTGGCCAGCACTTTTTCGCCCGGCCCCACACCCGCCCCCTTCAGCGCCAGAAACAGTGCCGATCCGCAGGAATTCAGCGCCACCGCATAGCGCCGCCCGGTCAGCGCGGCCATCGCGGCCTCTAGCCGCGCAGCAGAAGACGCGCCGCGCGTGCCCGCTTCCCCAGAGCGATGCAGCCAGCCATCGGCCATCAGCGCCGCGACACGCTCTTGCGCCACTGTCGGGATCGAGCAAACTGGCAGGGGCATCGGGGCGAAGTTGGGCGGTCATCGCTTACTCGTATGACGCAACCGGGGTGCCAAGATCGAAGTTGTGGCCGGGATAGTATTTCGCCATCCGCACATCCGAGGTCCGGGCATGCGCCACCATCCCTTCCACGCGGGAAATCCGCGCCGAGGGCATGGCCAGCGCCTTGCAGGCTTCGCGTGTGGCGCGCTGCCATGTCAGCGGCTTCAGAAACTTGTGCACCGACAGCGCCGCCGAATAACGTGCGGCAAACTTCGTGGGCAGAATATGGTTCGGGCCACTGACCTTGTCGCCGTACGCCACAGTGGTTTCCTCACCCAGAAACAGACTGCCGTAATTGGTCAGGTTGTCCAGCCACCAATCCAGATCGACGGCGTGCACCTCCAGATGCTCGCTTGCATAGCGGTGGGACACCTCGACCAGCTCGGCGCGGGTATCACACAAGATCACCTCGCCATAATCGCGCCACGCGGCCCCTGCAGCAGAGCGCGCGGGTTCGGGCAAATCGGCAATCAGCGCAGGCATACGCGCCATCGCAGCATCCGCCAGCGCGCGGTTTTCGGTAAACAACCATGCCGGGCTTTCGTGGCCATGTTCGGCCTGCCCGACCAGATCGACGGCGACAATCTCTGGATCAGCCGTTCCGTCTGCGATGATCCCGATTTCGGACGGGCCGACATAAACGTCAATGCCGACCTTGCCAAACAGCATCCGCTTGGCTTCGGCCACGAATTTATTGCCCGGCCCCACGATGATATCGGCGGGCTTGCCGGTGAACAATCCATACGCCATCGAGGCAATCGCCTGCACCCCGCCCAGCGTCAGGATCACATCAGCCCCCGCTTCGTTCATCGCCTACAGCACCGCAGGATGGATGCCGCCACCGCGATAAGGGGTGGAGCAAGCCACAACCGTCTTGACCCCCGCTGCCTTGGCAGTCGCCACTGACATGTAAGCTGACGCGATATGTGCATAGCGACCGGTCGGCACGTAGCAACCAGCCACATTGCAAGGGACCATCTTTTGGCCCCCGATCAGTCCAGAGCCCATCTCGCGCGTGAAATCCTGCACAGAGGCGCGCTGGGCCATCGCAAATTCGCGCACCTGCGCCACGGCAAACGCAATGTTATCGCGCAGGCCCTGCGGCACTTCTGCCGCGCGGCGCGCGATTTCTTCGCGCGTCACGATGATTTCTCCGCTCCAGCCATCCAGCGCCTGGGCATAAAGGCGCACAGCGCTTTCGCCCTCAGTGCCGATGCGGGCCAGCATTTCCGTGACCACGGCCTGTGCATTGCCTGTCTCGGTTTCGGGCGTCTTGGTAGCTTTCTTGAGATATGTGACAGCCATGCTCTTGCCTTCAGATCACCAGAGTTGGGGGCCGCCCGGTTGGACCGGGCGGCAAATTGTGTTTGTTCAGTCCTTAAGCATGGCGAAAGCCGCCGACTTGGGGTCGTCCATTACCATCTGCATGAACTTGGGATCGATGAAGTCAGCACCTGCGGGTGCGGCCTCGACAGTGCCTACCGACTGGATGAAGCTGCCGATTGCGCCGAACCCTTCGTCAAGCTGGCTGTCGCCATTGGCGCGGCTCAGAAGGCCAAGCTGCTGTTCCAGACCAAAGGTCGGGCGCAGGTCAAACTGGGCATTGACTGCCAGGTCTGAAATCTCCACGCTGCCGTCCAAATAGAAATCGACCAGCATTTCGCGCGCTTCTTCGGTATTGGCTTTGGCCCATTCGATCCCGCGCAAGACGACGGCAAGGAACTTGGCCACCAATTCAGGGCTTTCTTCAGCAAAGCCGGGGCGCACGACCAGAGCGCCGGGAACCACAGCCCCTGCATCAGCGCCCGAGCACAGATAATCGCTGTCAGCTTTTTCTTGCAGCGTATAGGTATTGGGGGCCCAGACCCCGGCCAGATTGCCCTCGTTGGCGATCACGGCAGTGATGATCTGCGCTTGTGCAAGGTTGATAAATTCCACTTGCGTGGGTTCAATGCCCCATTGCGCAAGGCAGGCCGTGGTTGCGTAATCGACTGTGGAGTTGATCGTCAGCAGGATTTTTTCACCATTGATGCTGCTCGGGTCGGCGCGGAACTTCTCGATCACGGAGTTGCGCGCCCTCAAGGCGTTGCCTTTGGATTCGGCATTGGTCAGACCGACTGTGACCAGACCGAAACGCGCAGCCCCCAGCACCGCCGGAACCGACCCTGTGCCGCCGACGTCCCAGTCATTGGCCTGTGCGGCGGCGATCTGCGGCGCACCGGCCGGGAAAGTCGAGAAGTTTGGAACCAGACCTACCTCTTTCCACCAATCCATCTCGGTCGCCGGATAGAAAGGCAGCGCCCAATAAAGCGCAGGCTGATAGCTGACGTTGATCGGCGTCAGATCTTGCGCCTGTGTCACATGCGCGGTGGTCATGGCCAGCGCAGCGGCCAGTGTCAGTGACTTGAACAGCTTCATTCTTCTCTCCTTGTTTGGCAGTCTCAGCCCTTCAGACCTTTTTCCTCGCGCAGGCTGCGCCTGATCTGCGTGCGCAGATGCACGAAACTTTCGAGGTCCATCACGTCCTCGATCTTCTCGTGGGCGTCCCAGTTTTCGGCTTTGCGGATCGCGGCAACATCCAGCGTTTCCTTGATCCGGCCTGGGGCTTTGGTCATGATCACGACGCGGTCGGCCAGATAGACCGCCTCCTCGACCCCATGAGTGATGAACAAAACAGTCCGAGGGTTTTTGCGGGCAAGGCGTACCAACTCTTCCTGCATCACCACCCGCGTCTGCGCATCGAGCGCACCGAAAGGTTCGTCCATCAGCAAAACATCAGGGTCCAGAACATAGGCACGCGCAATCGCCACGCGCTGCTGCATGCCGCCCGACAATTGATGCGGGAAATGATGGGGATAGGGCGTCAAGTTCATCAGCGTCAGGATCGCGTCGATCCTGTCCTCGCTTTCCCCCGCAGAAACACTCTGATTGCGCAGGCCCAATTCACTGTTCTGCCAGACGGTTTTCCACGGAAACAGCGCGAATTGCTGGAACACAACTGCGCGTTCGGGGCCAGGGCGTGTTACCTTTTGATCATCACCCGTGATGATGGCCGATGAGGGAAAGTCAAAGCCCGCCACCATCCGCAAGCACGTGGTCTTGCCGCAGCCCGACGGGCCAACAATCGCGACAAATTCCTTGTCGGCAATTTTCAGGTCGATATCCTTCATTGCGACAAACGCCTTGCCGCCGATCCGAAAACGCGCCCGACGCCGTTGAACTTGATCACACCCATCGTTCGCTCCTAGTGCTCCCTGCCGCGACGGCGCAGGATCAACCGTTCGATCAGCCGCAGCAACGTATCGAAGGCCAGCCCCACCAGACCGATCGCGACCATGCCCGCCATCACTGTATGGGTCTGGATATTGGCCTGACCCTGCACCATCATGTAGCCAACACCCGCCGAGGCCACGATCAGCTCCGCCCCCACCAGGGACTGCCACCCCAAGCCTGCAGAGACACGCAGTCCAGAGATGATCGAGGGCACGGACGCGGGCAGCAGCACCTCGGAAATCATCCGGTGCGATGGCGTGCCCAGCATCTTGCCGGCTTCTATCAGACGGGGATCAACGAATTTCGCGCCCCGATACGCCTTGATCAGGCAAGGCGGAAAGGCACCTGCGAAGATAATCATCACCGGCCCGCCGAGTCCTGTGCCAAACCACAGGGCCGCGAACGGAACCCACGCAATCGGCGCAACAAAGCGCAGCGCATCAAACAGCGGCGATACGATTTCATCCAGCAGCCGGAACCAGCCCATCAGCAGCCCCAATGGAATGCCGATTGCAGCCGCCAGAATGACCCCATAGGCGAAGCGCTGAAAACTTGCCGCCAGAGGTGTAGGCAGGGTCGCCCTGGCAAAACGGCGGTGCAGCAGCGTATTGAAACGCTCCAAGACATCCATCGGCGTGGGCAGGAAAAGCCGCGACACAAGCCCCGACGCGGATCAGCCATACCATAGGCCGATGAACAGCCCTAGCCCCAGGCAGCCCAGCAGGAATGTCTCGATGAAAGGAGGTGGCTTTTGCATGACCTACCCCTTTGCCGACAGCGCTGCGAGGTTCCAGCGCAGCGCGCGGGCCTCGAGCAAAGCCAGAAGTTTCGTGGTCCGCCAAGCCAAGATCGCGACCGCAATCATGCCCACAAGGATCATGTCGGGGTAAAGGTCTTGCTGCGCGACGTTCAGCACCCGACCAAGTCCAAAAAATGCCCCGACCAGTTCGGCGGCAACCTGCGTTGTCCAGCTCGCCAGTAATGACAGCCGCAATCCAGTAAATATCATCGACGATGCCGCAGGCACCAGCACCTCGACCACGAAGCGCACGCGCGGCGTGCCCAGCATGGCAGCGACCTCTTGCACAGGGCGGTCGATGGTGCGCACGCCTGCAAAGGCATTGATAACTGACGGCACGAAGGCCGAAAACCAGATCACAAGAATTTTCGCCGCGTCCCCCAGCCCCAACCACAGGATCGCCGGCGGGATCCATGCCAAAGGCGGGATCGGTCGGATAATCAGGAAAACCGGATTGATGAGCGCTTCTGCCTGCGGCTCCAGCCCATCAGCAGGCCCAAGCGTGGTCGTGGCAAGCTGCCAGATGACCCCGACAATTCCAAAGGTGATCAGCGCGACCAATAGGCGACGCGGCATTGAACCCCTCCCTGATGGCACCGTGCAGCCGCCGAGGCTGCGTCGTAGCGACGCATTATGTAAAAGCTTACATTTTCATTTTCATCTGTCACCGCGAGTCTGGAAAAAATCCAGTGAAGGATCGTCGTCGCGTGCTATTTGGAAATGTAAATTTTACATTCCAGGTGCCATGAAGTCTCGCAAACCCATTTTGACCGACATCGCCCGCGAAGCTGGGGTCTCGATTGCCACTGCGTCGCGCGCGATGAATGAACCAGAGCTTTTGCAACCTGAAACCTTGCTCAAGGTGCGTCAGGTCATGGCGCGTCTGGGCTATATGCCCAATCGCAAGGCCCGCGCGCTTGTGTCAGGGCGCACCAATACTGTGGGGGTGGTGGTGCCTACGCTCAACAGTGCAATCTTCGCGCAATGCCTCCAGTCGATGCAGCGGGTTCTTTACGCCGAGGGCTATCTGCTGCTGGTCACTTCGCACGAATACGACCCGGCCGCCGAGGCGACAGCAGTCGCGCAAATGATTTCGCACGGGGTGGATGGGCTGGTGCTGGTGGGGGCCGCGCGTCCTGAAGCCACATGGCGCATGATCGACGAAGCAGGGCTGTCGGTGGTGCAGCTTTGGGTTGGCCGTGCCGATCATCACCGCGTGGTGGTGGACAACGCGAAGGCTGGAAGGCTTGTGGCGCAACATGTATTGGACCTTGGCCACCGCAGTATCGCCGTCATTTGCGGCCATCTCCGAGAGAACGACCGCCAACGCGCCCGATTGCAAGGTGTGGCCGAAACCCTTGGCGCAGCGGGCCTGACCCTTGATGCCGGGCATGTGGTGGAAACCGCGCTGTCGATCGGCGCCGGGCGCGAAGCGTGCCGCAGCCTGATGGAACTTCGCCCCCGCCCCACCGCCATTCTGGGGCTTGTCGATTTGCTGGCCATCGGCGCGATTTATGAATTGCAGCGCGAAGGGCTGAAAGTGCCGCAGGATGTCTCGGTTGCGGGGATCGACAATGCCGAATTCTCGGCTTCTATTGCGCCATCGCTGACCACAATCAGCATTCCTGCCGCCGAAATCGGCGTTCAGGCCGCAAGGCGCATGGTGGCGGCCCTTTCAGGAGAAGACGAGCCATGCGAAATCCAACTCGATATCGCATTGGTGAACCGCCAGTCCTCTGGCCGCCCGCCGGGCTGACTTGCGGCCTGCGCCCGGACAGGTAGCGTCGCTGACCGCTAAAGCATGTTGCGCAAAAGTGGAAACCGGTTTTGCGCATAAAAACACGTGAAAACAATGAACTAGAGAATGGCGCGTACATACGGATGAACGCGACACGCCCTCGACTTTTTCGGAGGGGTCGAAATAGCCGTAAAATCCTGCTTCTCGTCTTTCATCGCAAATATGGCCGAACTTCTGTGCAAGATGCCCGCAATGCCAGAACAGCCGATCAAAACCTTAAGGAATGATACGCGCGTACCGCACACCGGCAAGTGATGCGCCGGCCAGCACGCCTGACTGCCCGAACACGACCGCAATGACCGGCGAGAACTGAGTCGTCGTTTCCGCCCCCATGGATCCACCCTGCGTGGGCGTGGCGTAGCGCAAATCGGCGCTCGCAGCCCAGCCTTCGGACATACGGAAATCTTGAAGCGCCTGTTCGGTCATGAAGAACAGCGCATGAGCGTATTGCTGTGCGCCCATTTGTAGCCCGAAACTCGCGCGCGTGGCTGAATAATAATCGACCGAGATATCGTTGATCCGCAGCGCGCCCTGCCCGTAGGCCCCGCCGACGAACAATCCGGCTTCGGTCACGACCGGGATATACAGGATCCCACGTGCCGTCCGAAACAGATCGCCCAACGAAGGATAGGTATTGCGCAAGTAATCGCGTGCGGCGTCCACCCGCGCATCCAGCCGCGCAGCTCCGTCGCTACCAACAGGATTCCCTGCACAGGCGACCAAGGACACACTGGACCCAAGCCCCAGAACAACGCCCCGGCGTGTAAGAAATGTCATGTCTCTACCCTCTGCTCGCGCCTGTTTTCAGGCTACCGCACTTGCTGTGCATTATGGCCGAAGTATAGCCAAGCCGAAGACACTTGTCATCCCTCGATAACAAGTGCCCTTCGGTTATGGCAAGTGCCAATTTATGCCAAGACGCGCAGACAGTCAGGCATCCACCAGAAACCCACCCGATTGCCGTGCCCAGAGTTGGGCATATAGCCCGCCTTGGTCGAGCAATTCCGCATGGGTGCCCTGCTCGATGATCCGGCCTTGATCCATCACCACAAGCCGGTCCATCGCGGCGATGGTGGACAGGCGGTGGGCGATGGCGATCACGGTCTTTCCCTCCATCAGGCGGGCGAGTTGGGACTGGATGGCGGCTTCAACCTCGCTGTCGAGCGCGGATGTCGCTTCATCGAGCACCAGAACCGGCGCGTCCTTCAGCGCCACGCGGGCAATCGCGATGCGCTGGCGCTGGCCGCCCGACAGTTTCACCCCGCGCTCGCCGACATGGGCATCGAGCCCCGTGCGCCCCTTGGCATCGCGCAGCGTGCGGATGAAGCCATCGGCTTCGGCCATGCGCGCCGCAGCCCAGATTTCGTCATCGGTGGCATCGGGCCGTCCATAGGCGATGTTTTCGCGCACAGAACGGTGCAGAAGGCTCGTATCCTGTGTCACCACACCAATCGCTGCGCGCAGGCTGTCTTGGGTCACTTGCGCGATGTTCTGGCCGTCAATCGTGATCTGGCCCTGCCCCACATCGTAGAACCGCAAAAGCAGGTTCACGAGCGTGGATTTGCCTGCACCCGAGCGCCCCACCAGCCCGATCCGCTCGCCGGGGCGGATGTCGAGGGTCAGGTCGTTGAGCACTGCGCCCTTGCCGCCGGTGTCGCCGTCATAATGGAAGGTCACAGCATCATAGCGCACCGCGCCCGGCCCTTTGGGCAGTGCCTTGGCCTGCGGTGCGTCCAGGATCGCGCGCGGCACGGACAGGCTGCTGACACCGTCACGGACAGTGCCAATATTTTCAAACAGAGCCGCGAATTCCCACATGATCCAGTGCGACATGTTCCCCATGCGAAGCGCCAGCGGAATGGCCACGGCAAGCGCGCCCAAATCGATCCGGCCTGCCAGCCACAGCCACAGCCCCACAGCCGTTACCAGCCCCACCAGAGACTGGTTGAGCAGATTGAGGCCCACATCCTGCCACGACACAAGCCGGAACTGGCGATAGACTGTTTGCAAAAAGCCATCCATGGCGGCGCGGGCATAGGCCTCTTCGCGGGCGGCATGGCTGAACAATTTGACAGTGGCGATATTGGTGTAGCTGTCCACGATCCGGCCTGTCATCTCGGAGCGAGCATCGGCCTGCTCCTCGGACACTTGGCCCAAACGCGGCACGATGACGGCGAGAAGCGTGCCATAGCCCAAAGCCCAGAGCGCGAAAGGCGCGGCAAGCCGCCAATCCTGCGCGGCAGCCAGCCACAGCGCGCCGAGGAAATAGGCGCTGACATAGACGGCCACATCCATCAGTTTCATCACGACTTCGCGCACAGCGAGCGCCGTTTGCATCAGCCGCGTGGCAATGCGGCCTGCGAATTCGTCCTGAAAATAGCCCATGGATTGCGACAAGAGCCAGCGATGGGTCTGCCAGCGGATACGCTGCGGAAAATTGCCCATCAGCGCTTGATACATCACCAGCGATCCCATCAATGACAGGACCGGCAGACCGATCAAAAGCAATGAGCCCATAGCCCAAAGGTTGCTGCGCTCAGCGTCCAGAAACCCCTCTGGCCCAAGTGCTGCCATGCGGTTCACGAGCGTTCCAAGATAGCCGAAGAGCACAATCTCGGCTGTCGCGATACAGGCCGAGATCACGGCCATCGCGATCAGCCACAGCCAGACCCCGCGCGATTGATGCGCGACAAAACCCCACAGCGTCGCAGGCGGGCGCGTGGGGGCCTGCGCTGGATAGGGGTCTATACGGGCTTCAAAATGGGCAAAAAGGCGTGAAAACATGGCAGGGCTTTCAGACAGGTTAGGGGCGCGCAGCGACCTGCACGCCCCTTTGCTTGATATACGTCCGTATGTAACGGGCGGATTACTTCAGAATCTTCGACACGACGCCTGCGCCGACAGTCCGGCCGCCTTCGCGGATGGCGAAGCGCAGCTTTTCTTCCATGGCGATGGGCGCGATCAGTTCGACTGTGAACTTCAGGTTGTCGCCCGGCATCACCATC
>JBKBLP010000037.1:0-18016 GCA_046296275.1 Roseinatronobacter sp.
CTTGCTTGTGAAGATGGATCAGCATGGCCGCACCCCGTCCCGAATGTCCCTCAGAACCGATCTTGCCATGAACAGGGCAGATCGCCGAGGGGAAATGTGATCATCCGGGATGGAACACCTAGCGATGAGTGGGGCCTGGTCATCGAATTGCTGATTGAAGCCTTCAGCTTGTCCGCGTTCAGCGCCGACAAGGTTTGCCTGATCGAACATTTCTCAGCGGCGTTTTCGCAAAAGTCCGGATTTCCTTTTGGATACTCCCCCTTCACCATGCCGAATTATGAGGACAATTTCGATCAGGAGAAGATGCGTCAGATGTACGAGAAAACACGCATGAGGAAATCCCCGAGGTCCAGCACGACCCCGGACTGACAACCTGGTCATCAACGCAAAGACAAAGGGCTCGCATCATGCGGGCCCTTTTCGTTTCGCGGTTTGCCATGCCTGTGCACGTTTATGCGACCGGGTGTGCATGTAATTGACCCACCTTGAAAATTCTATCATAAATAGGAATTTAAAAACAATTGCTTACGGTAAAGAATTTTGTTTCGAATCCCTCGGGTGCGCATTCATGTGGCCCATCGTCATTTTGTTACCCCTCACGAATGTTCAAGGTTCTCTTGCTCTGTTTCTGGAGACGCTCCTGCATCGCGGCCAGGTTCCGCTGTGCATCTGCATCGTCCGGGTTACGCTGTACGCATATTCTAAAGACATCAAGCGCTTCAGCAAAACGTGCAACTTTTTTGTAAGCCAGGCCGATGCGGTAAAGTGCCAAACTCGACAAATACTTTGGATCGTTCGCTGCATAGAGTGTTATCAAGGCCTCATAATCCTGCGCGCCGTAAAGCATATGCGCGTCGTCGGACAAAGCCTTTTGTGCCAGTTCGGGATCGTCCAGATAAGCCGCCATGACACTGGACATAATTCTATTCACCACACGTGGATGAACGTGGCGATAATCGTGGGTCCAATTTGTCTTTGGATCCCCAAGTGTCACGAACTCATAGCTTGGGAAGTAGTCGACGTTCTCGTGCCGCAAAACGAAAGCCTCTGCAGCGGCCCTTTGAACAGATTTTGAATACATGTTTGCGACCAGTACATCCTGATCTCTGAAGGTCGAAAGCAACGCCACCGGCGAAACTGTCAACAACATCTTCCAGCCTGGCTTTCCGAAGCGAGAGAGCAAAGCATGAACTTCTTCTAGAGCAGAAATAATTTCTTGATAATCTAGGACATGCAATTCAAAACGATCCGGCTCAGATACAACTGCCCTTGGTGGTGGGGCGGCGTTCAAATACAGGCCCGAATTCTTATCAAACCATGCTTCGACTAAGCCGAGGGTAATAATTATCACGTCAGCTTCACGGACGCGCTGCATGGTTTGAACAAACGATCCTCGAAATGCCATCATCTGCTCAAATGTGCCGGAAAAAGTGCTTCCACCCAGTTGTGGATCACACCACTTACCGCCGCCTGTCGGCAGCAAGGCATCCCCGCCGGGATGCGGCGCATCTGGGTCAAGCGCCCAACGAATTTCATTCAAGATCGAGTGAACAGTGTACTTGTTATACAGGCTTTCGTCCTTGCCGGCCCGCTCAACTTCGGCGTCCAGATTTGCCTCACGCGACAAGACCTGAAAGCCTAATCCACGCAGCGCACGGTCAACTTCGCGTGCAAAGCACGACCCTAGCGTGAATACCTTATTGTCCAGTGCCAGTTTGAAGCTGGGTCGCCCTACAGGGCGAGGGACCGGGAAAAGACGCTCTTGGCCATTGCCGGGCTTAGGGTAACGCGATTGAGGATTGCGCTTGGCCAACTCAAATGCCTGACCTGCTGAGATTTTTTGAATCGCCATTGCTGTCTCCTCACCACCCTCTGACACGGCAAATATGCGCGATCAAGTCCTCGATCTCGCAAGGGGTTTCTGCTTCTGGGTCCACATAGCGACTGAGCGCGATCCACGCGAAATGGAACGCGGCCTCTATGTCGCGCGCGCGTGTCCGGCGCGGGAGCGTTTGCTTGTCCTCGGTCAGCCCCCAGCCCGAATACCACGGCACCCCGTAGCAGCGCACAGGTAGCCCCGCCATCAGCGCCTCGAACCCCATGCCAGAGGTTGCGACCCATGCTTCATCGCACAAATCGAACAGCGCGTGGGGGTTCACGTCGAATGCGATCGGGTGCAGGCGCGAGGTCAGTTTGTCCACCTGCGCCAGACGTTCGGGCGTGAAATATGCCAGTTTGCCGCCGCCAATGGCATCCGGGTGCTGCTTGACGATGATGTCATGATCGGGCCGCTCGCGTACGGCGTCGAACAGCATCGCATTGAACGAGTCCTCTGAGGCCATGCCAGATGCGATGGACTGGTCCCCGAAGCGCTGGTCGATCAGCAACAATTTGGGCCGCCCCGGCTCGCCGATCTGCAAGCGCGTATCTGGGGCGTGATTGTATTTCGACAAACGCTTTGCACGGATCAGGTCGATGATATTGCGCGCGCGGGAATGCTGTTCGGGGGTCAGGTCAGGACCGTCCTGCATCAGCATTTCAAGTCGCGACACGCGCGTTGCGTCATAATAGGCGGTCTTGTCGTCAAGGATGATCGACAAGGCCGGATCACCCGAAAGGCCAATGGCGAGCGAACGCAGGAACCCATCCTCGACAATCACGACAGGGCGGCCCATGGCGCGCGCGGCGTCGGCTTGGGCAGCGTGTAGCGCGTTTTTCGTTAATCCCCACTGCAAGAACGCCTCTACCGCTACAAGTTCAATCAACGTCGGTGAATTCGCAGCTACAATCGTGCGACCCCGAACGAGTTGATGCAAGTATTTTCCACATCCAACAAGAATTTCATCAGAACGTGGGATTGCAAGCACATCTAGCTGCTCGTTCATGAGCAGACGAGAGAGTACAGAAGGCGTAATCTGATGGGCTGATCCTTGTGCTATCTTGGTGAGTTCTTCACGTATCCGCACTGCAGCCTTTCCATCAAAGACCCCAGAACCAAACTGATTTGCTGCCCATGCCATTCCAGTTTCAGACGGTTTCCAACTTCCCTTCAGGGCTTGTTCAAAAACTGGTCGGAACTGATCTTGATTCCTTGGCGCGGGTATCCCTATCGGTTCCCAAATCTGAATGAAATCAACATACTTCTGCGATATCGCCTGCCGCCCCATAAGCACAGCCTCAAAGAGCATCGTGCTATTGATCGACAGAACAACGTCCGCGTGGTAGATCGCTTCCTCTGGCGGGACGATGTAACAAATCGCGTCATCTACCGCGTTACCTGGGCGACTGTCCATTTGTTGGCGCAAGACTTTCCCAAGAACGTCATCTTTGGACGGAGGCAGTCGAACGATAACCTGACAATCCAAGCGCGCCGATTCTTCCAGTAGATCGGAAATGGCCTGCCTCTGCGACCTTCTGGCGACCTTTGTGTCAGTCTGACTGTCAAGCGCCTGAGTGGCAAACAGCGCAATTTTTTTCGCGGGGTCTAGGCCAAAGATACCACAAAACTCCTCGCGGCTTAGGCTTGGCGTAAAGTTTACATAGGTGTCAAATTTTGGCGCTCCAAGTGACTTGAACCTGCTTTCAACATCGAAGCCACGTTCAGCAAAAATTGAGCGTTGCAAATCTCCCCAACCCAGAACCACGTCACAAACCGGGAGCGAAGCTTTGCCGCGAGGATCCCAGTAATATTTGTCACGATCTACAAAAACTGATTCGTGTGGAACCAGTATTGTCGGGATCGACAGCTCTTTGCAGCAAGTTGATATGAGCCTAGCGATAGGTGCCCAATCAAAAGTAAGAATGAAACCGGAGATGCGCCGTTTGAGAGCAATCAGGCGTCTCATGATCATGCGCCTGTAAAGGTCCGGGCGCTCGCGCGCGAACGAAAACGCTTGGCGCCGAATTTCGTTATCAGACACCCCATCTACGATATCAAATGGGGCTATCAGATACTCGCTCGGGTTTTTGACGCGCGTGATCAGCACGTCGCTATGCTCTGCAATCCACGGCAAGAACAAGAATACCGGCTGATCGCTATCGAGCGCGCGCTGTAATTCCGGGCCCGGATGCTGGCGGAACCAAGCAGGCAGCGCGGGCGGGTCCGAAGGGACCGGGGAAACTGCCGGTTTTTCCACTCTGACAAACAATGCAGAGGCCGTGGGAGCGGGCTTCTGCGAGCGTGCCTCCAACGCGACATCAATCAGCGCTTCCGGTGTCGTCACAGCTTTGTAAAGCGGATCAAAATAAGTCGGATAGAGCAGATAGGCCCCCGCAACGACCTGATCCACGGTCAGCCGCCTTGTGCGCCGCGCAGGCGCTGCGCGGTCGTCAGTGATCCCCCAACCCGCATAGAAAGGCGTGCCGAAAGTCGTCACAGGAATACCGCGCATGGCAGCCTCGAACCCGCCAAGCGAGGCGAGGGTAACAATATGATCGACACCCTGAAAGAACTCTGCCAAGGGAACTTTCCAGTCTCCGACGCTGACATCAGGTTGCGCCGCCTTGATTGCGGCAATGGCATCGTCCTGCGCTTTTGCTTTTGCCGGGTGTGGGCGGAAGATGATCTCGGCATTCGGGTGCTCGCGCCGGGCAAGGCGAACAAGGTCCAGATTGTCGTAACCGCGCGGATTGCTCATGGCGGTGCCCAGATCTGTCGGGTTGTGACCGATCACGAGCACGCGTTTGCCCGACTTCGCGGCCAGAACCGGGCCAAGGGTCGAAGCGTCGGAATAGTGAAACCGCCCCATTCCGGCCTTGTTCAGGCGCTCCCGCAGCCTGGCCGCGCGTTCCATAAGCGGTGAATCAGCGTCGAAATCATAAGTTGCAAGAAGTTGTTCAAGATCAGAGACGCGTGAGCCGTCATAATGGGGCGCAAGGCGCGCGACCAGGACAGACAGACCGTCAGGGGCGGATTGCTCCAGATCGCCGAACAGAAAACCGGGGTCGAGGTGGATCACCTGAACAGGATGCTGCGCGACCAAATCCTGCACCGACGCGCGCAAGGGTGACTGCACCACAACCGGCGCCATTGCAGAGGGATGCGCCCCGCGCATATCAGCGACATGGCGCGCAAGAACGGTGTTCAGGTTCGCGTCGTTTGGGCTGATTGTTGTTGCGGTCTGATGCGGGACGGCCTGCATCAACAAATCGCCCGGCAATTTGCGGCCAATATGAAGGATGGCAGCTTCTGCTCTTGATTGGTTTTGTTCGGCTTCAATGGTCTGGCCTGCCGCTATGATCGACAAGGCTGTTGCCGGAGCCAGCGCACCATTGCTCATCGTGTCGAAATAGACCGGGTAGCGCAGGTACGCACATGCGAACACTTGCGCCACGCTCAGGCGGCGCGTGCGGCGTTCGGGTGCGGCACGGTCATCTGTGATGCCCCACCCCGCGTAAAACGGCGCGCCAAGCACAGTCACAGGAACGCCGCGCAGCGCAGCCTCGAAGCCGCCTAACGAACAGACTGTCACGACATGGTCCACCCCGTCGAGCGCAGCGGCAAGAGGGATGTCGAGATCAAGCACAAGTATCTCGTGCGCATGCTCGTTGACTTCCGCCAGACAGGCTTCCCGCGCCTGCGCCAGATATTGCGGATGTGGCTTGAAGATAATTTGCGCGCCTGGATGTTCACGCCGGGCAAGCAGCAGCGCTTGCACATTCGATACATTGTTCACATTGCCCAAGAGTAACGCACGCGCCTCTGGGTGATGGCCAAGTACAAGAACGCGCTTGTGGCTTTTGCGGCCATAGAGCGCCGACATGTCGCGCGGGGCGATCCCGTGGCTGAAACTGCCAACACCTTTCGCGACCATCTCTGCGATCAGCGCGTCCGCTGATTGCATCAGGTCGGGATCGGCCTCGAATTCGTAGGTCGCCAGCATTTTTTCAAGCCGGGACTGGGTCGTTCCATCGTAATAAGGTGAAAGATCATCCACGACATACGACAATGGAAGGCTGGTGCGTCCGGGCAATTCCGGGCCACGCAAAAAACCTTCGTCCACCTGCACAACCGGCAGTCCGGCTGCGAGGCTTTTGCGACGATAGGCCAGTGGCAATCTGCCCCAGAGCGCGATCAACTCATCGCGCGTGTTTTTCAAACGCTCCTTGAACAGAATTTCACCTTCGGACGTCGTCGGATCAATGACCTGCAAGTCGGGGTCATTGAATATATGCCGAAATGGCATGGTCAGCGATATGGGCGCAAAAGCTATGGCAGGACGACGTGGCGCATCCATCGCAGATGTCGTTGCGTCTGCGGGTATCTCGGTGTCGGCGACGAGTGTAATGTCATTTTCAGGGATCATTTAGGCACCTTGATGCAACCTAGCGATAACGTGAGTGTTTCTGTTGCACCGGGACTTTAGGCTTTCGCAGGACAAGTGTCCATCGCCCCCGCTCGAGAAAGCTGGGTCCGTGGGCACTTGCCAGATTTATGGCCATTCGCTTGGCAGGCAATCTCCCCTATTAAACTAGCTGTCACATCCCGTGTGATTGTAGACCCGTTTCTTGAACAGCTCCGGCCTGTGCGCTGCCAGTCCCTGAGGGCTTGGATGGGCGTTCGGATTTCAGGACGGATTGCGGCAGCTGGCCATTGTAAAGCCGGACCTCGCGCAGGATGGTTTGTTCCAGGTCCTCGCCGCTGTGGAAGCGATTGCTCTGCAGCACGTCCTCGATCCGGCCGTTGAAGCGCTCGACAAGGCCGTTGGTCTGGGGGCGCATGGGCGGGGTGCGGCGGTGCTCGATGCCGAGCTCGGCACAGAGCCGGTCGAAATCGTGATTGCCGGTGGGCGCGCGGCGGCGCCTGCCAGACAGCCGGTCAGTGGTTAAATTCGGCAAAATTCGAAAAAAACCCTTGACACGGTGCGCAGCAAAAACCGCACTTTTGCGCACTCATATGCCCCATCTACAAAAAACCTGGCTTTGGCGATCCCGGGAGGACTCGAACCCCCAACATCCTGATTAGAAGTCAGGTGCTCTATCCAGTTGAGCTACGGGACCATGCCAGACCTTTACCGTGTCACATCTGCCAGTGCAACGCCCCGCGCAGCCAAGCAAAGCCTGCGCCGCACTGATCCTGTCAGCAGCGACACGCCCAGATCGAGCCGTCACCCCTTGACCTGCGACAATCCCCAACGACAAACGGGCGCGCGAACCGTCGCGCCCGTCATGCTTTGCGCAAAGCGTCATCCAACCAGACTGACGGGTTTGCCAGTTTCGCGCGACAAAGTCGCTGCATCAGCCATGATCTGCGCCTGCAACCCGTCATAGATGGACGGTTCTGCCGCAGGCCCGCCCGTGGCCGCTGCCACAAACGCTTTCAATTCCGCCAGATAGGCGGCTTCATAGCGTTCAAGGAAGAAATGCTGCGCCGGGTCACGGCGAAAGCCAGCTTTGGTGGCGATTTCCACAGTCGTTTCCAACTGGTTCTCGGCCCGCAACATGCCCAATGCGCCATGCACCTCGACGCGCTGGTCGTAACCATAGGCCGCGCGGCGCGAGTTGGAGATCTGGCAAATCCGCCCGCTTGCGGTCGTCAGCAGCACGGCGGCTGTGTCCACATCACCTGCCACCCCGATTTCGGGGTCCACCAGCGCGCTGCCCATCGCGTGCAGCGTCACGAATTCCTCGCCCATCAGAAAGCGGGCCATGTCGAAATCATGGATCATCATGTCACGAAACAACCCGCCCGAGCGTTTGATATAGGACACAGGGGGCGGGGCCGGGTCGCGCGAGGAGATTGTCACAAGCTCCACCGCGCCAATATCGCCCGCCCGCAGACGCGCGCGCAGGGACGCGAAATTGGGATCAAACCGGCGGTTGAAGCCGGTCATGAACGGCACGCCTGCCGCGTTCACCACATCCATACAGGCGCGGATATTGTCCACGGACATATCGACGGGCTTTTCGCAGAAGATCGCCTTGCCCGCTTTGGCAGCACCCATGATCTGTTCGAAATGGCTATCGGTGGGCGACCCGATGATGACCGCGTCAATATCGGCCGCATTCAGGATCGCGTCCACTGCGCGCACTTCCGCGCCCGTTTTCGCGGCCAAAGCCTGCGCGGGGTCGGGCATGGCATCGGCCACCGCCACCACGCGCACATCGTCGAGCGATTTGACACTGCGGGCATGGACCTGTCCGATCCGTCCGCAGCCGAGTATCCCTAATCGTAGCATCTTAGCCCTTTCCTGATGCGCCCAAGCCCCGAATGACCGCGCGGGCGGCTTCAAAGACCGGATCATGTGTTTCCTTCAAGATCGACACCCTGTCGAAGCGCGCAGGGTCTTTCAGAACCGCGTCGCGCAAGGCCTTGCCAAAGGCCATGCGCAATTCGGTGCCGATATTGAACTTGCCGATGCGCGAGGTCGCCGCGAGATGCGCGCGCTGCGCGTAAGGCACGCCGGAGCCGCCATGGATCACAAGCGGAACGCTTGTGAGCGCTTCAATCGCGCGGATGCGGGCCTCGTCAAGGCCGCCTTCGTGGTCGGTTTGCAGATGCACATTGCCCACAGAAATCGCCATCGCATCGACACCGGTTTCCCGCGCAAAGCGCGCGGCCTCATTCGGGTCGGTGCCAGCCGACCCTTCGCCGCCGGCATAGCCCACAAAGCCGATCTCACCTTCGCAGGAAATGCCGGCCTCGTGCGCGAGCGCCGCGATTTCGGCCGTTTCCGCGATATTCTGGTCCAAAGGCTTGCGCGAGCCGTCGAACATGAGCGAGGTGAAGCCCGCATCGCGCGCTGCTTTGCATTCGTCGAGCGTGTAGCCATGATCCAGATGCACCACGATGGGCACATCCACATCTCGCGCCAAGTGCCGCATCATCGCGCCCAGAACGGGCAAGGGCGTATGCGCGCGGCATGATGGCCCGGCCTGCAAGATCACGGGCGCGCGTTCGGCTGCCGCGGCCATGGCATAGGCGCGCATATCCTCCCACCCCAGACAGACCAGACCGGGGACAGCATAGCCTTGCGCGACAGCGGGTTGCAGAACTTGGGACAGAGTGGCGAGTGTCATTTGAATTTCGCCACCATGTCCATGATGCCGGGGATCGTGTGCAGTTGCGCCGCGTGCGTGGACTGGAAATATTGCTTCAGGCTGCGCTGCGACTGGCCACCAAGGATGGTGAAATAATACATCTCATAGCCCGGCAGCACGCAGCAAGGGTGATATCCCTTGTCGATCAGCACGGTTGATCCGTTGACGATGTGATAGGCGTCGCCCGGTTCATTATCCACGCGCTGCAACATTTGCAGCCCTGACCCGTAATCGGGCCGGAAGCGGAAATTATAGCATTCGTCGTGGCGGGTTTCATCCGGCAGGCGGTCGGTGTCGTGCTTGTGGCTGGGAAAGCCGGACCAGCCGCCTTGGCCCACAGTGAACAACTCGCTGACCAGCAAGCGGCCCACGCGGTCGTGGTATTTCGTGCCGAGGATATGCTTGATCTTGCGGTGCGTCTTGGTGTCGTCGCTGCCATATTGCACCACATCAAGGTCCGCCGCACGGACCGCAAACGCGCTGAGGGTCTGGTCAAACTGCGCGCCTGCGATGAAGGTTTCGGTATCCGTATGGGCCGTGATCCGGGCGTGTGTATCAGTGGGGACATAGACCCCTTCGGGCTCGCCATCCCACACATCGACACCGCGCTGGCCGATATCGACGAAGGTTTCTGCGCCGACAGTGACAGTCACTGTCCCTATCGCAGGCACAACACAAGTTTCATAGCCGGGCACGCGATAGTCAAAACTCGCGCCCGAGCGCAGTTTCACGATGTTGAAATAGACATAGGGCACCCGCGGGTCATGGGTATCCACGATGGCGCGGTTCTGGTTGTCGTGGGGGGCGATGTGCATGTCTGACCCTTAATCTGGGGTGCTTTGGCTGCGCAGAAAATCGTCAAGCTCGGCCCGCGTCGGCATCGCAGGCGCGCAGCCCACGCGGGCCACGACCATCGCGGCATTGGCTGACCCTTGCAGGACTGCATCGCGCACAGTCAGACCATCGGCCAGACCCGCTACCAGTCCGCCCATGAAGCTGTCGCCTGCGCCTGTGGGTTTTAGCGCTTCAGTGCGATAAATGCCTGTCCTGAACTCGCCCGAAGGTGTGATCGTGATCGCGCCCTTCTCGCCCATCTTGTAAACGGCAAGCTGCGCGCCCTTGGCCACCAATTCGCGCGCCTTGTCCAAGCCCTTGGCATAATCCCCGGCCATGAAGCCAAACTCGACGTCATTGCCCACGATGATCTCGCACAAAGCGCCTGCGCGGGAATAGACATCGGCGGCGACCTGCGCCGAGGGCCAGGAATAGGGTCGATAGTCGATATCGAAGATCAACGGCAAGCCTGCGGCGCGGGCGAGGTCGAGCGCCCGGAAAGCCGCGCTGCGGGACGGTTCCGCCGCAAAGACTGTGCCCGTGGTAATGAGCGCGTCATAAGCCGCGTAATCCACCGCCTCAACATCCGCGATGGTCATCTGGAAGTCCGCAGCGCCGTTGCGATAAATGACCGATTGGTGATCCTCGATCCGCGTTTCGACGACAGCGAGCGAATTGCGCGCCTCGCCGCCCACAGAGCGGACATGCGCGCGGCCAATGCCGTAATGGTCCAACTGGTTCAGAGCAAACCGCCCGATCGCGTCGTCAGACACGCAAGTGACCAGATCAGCACTGCCCCCCAGCTTAGTGATTGCCACGCCGATATTTGCGGATGATCCCCCCAGACAGGCGAAGAAATGCGTGGCTTCTGCGGTCTTGGTGCCGGGGGGGGCGGGGTAGAAATCCATACCCGCGCGACCAATGATAACGAATTTATTGCCCTTAAGCCGCATTCCTACACCCCTTGCCGTTGGTGGGCGCGGGTGGCCTCGATCTCGGCATGTTTGGCGCGGACATTGGGGTTTTCCGACACTTGCGGTGTGCCCACTTCCCACCAAGCATGGCCTTGGGTCGTCCAACCTTCATAGGGGTCCACTTGCATGACGATGACGCAGGTCTTGTCCGACGCTTTGGCGCGGGTGAATGCCTCGCCCAGTTCTGCCGGATTGGCCACAGTCACAGCATCCGCGCCCATCGCGCGGGCATGTGCTTCAAAATCCACGGCAAATGCTTCGGGGATGGTCGGGCAATCGGCGAGCAGGTTGTTGAAACCGGGCTGGCCAGTGTTGTTTTGCAACTTGTTGATGACCGCAAAGCCGCCATTGTCGAGCACAAGCACGATCAATTTCTTGCGCGTCAGCACGGATGAATAAATGTCGGAGTTCATCAGCAGATAGCTGCCATCGCCCACGAATACGATGGTATCGGCATCACGCTCGCGCTCTGCCTGCGCAATCCGCGCGCCCCAGCCGCCTGCGATTTCATACCCCATGCAGGAAAAGCCGAATTCCACATCGACGGTGCCGATATCGAGGGTGCGCCAATTGGCCGTGACCTCGGCGGGCAGGCCGCCTGCGGCGGTCACAACCCGGTCGCGGGGATGGCAGAGCGCGTTCACGACGCCAATCGCTTGGGCATAAGAGGCGGGGCGGTTCCCATGCGCGACATTTTCAGCGACATAGGCATCCCATTTGACCCGCTCGGCCTGCGCGAAGGTGGTCCAATCCGCGGGCGCGCGGTAGCCGCCCATCGCAGCACCCAGCGCGGCAAGCGCGGGCTTTGCGCAGCCCACCACCGGGACCGAGAGATGCTTCATCGCGTCATGGCGCCCCACATTCAGGCCAATGATCTGCGCGTCCTTGGCGAAAGCCGTCCATGACCCCGTGGTGAAATCTTGCAGGCGCGTGCCCACAGCCAGGATCACGTCCGCCTGTTCCGCGATGGTATTGGCGCTGTCTGATCCGGTCACACCGATCGGCCCGATATTGAGCGGATGGGTGGCCAGCATGTTGGCACGGCCCGCGATGGTTTCCACCACGGGAATTCCATGCACCTCGGCAAAAGCCGTCAGTTCCGTTACAGCCCCTGCATATTGCACGCCCCCGCCTGCGATAATCATGGGCCGCTTCGCCCCGACAAGCAGGCGCGCGGCGTCAGCTACTTCCATCGGATCAGGCGCTTGGCTGCGGATACGGTGCACACGGCGCGCGAAGAACGCTTCGGGGTAGTCATAGGTCCAACCCTGCACATCCTGCGGCAGGCCGATGAAAGCTGGGCCACAATCGGCGGGGTCGAGCATCGTGGCCAGTGCGTCAGGCAGCGACTGGATGATCTGCGCGGGATGCGTGATGCGGTCCCAGAAGCGGCTCACGGCTTTGAACGCGTCATTGACGCCCAAGGTCGGATTGCCGAAATGCTCAAGTTGTTGCAGCACGGGGTCAGGCAGACGCGTGAGGAATGTGTCACCGCACAGCATGAGCATGGGCAGGCGGTTTGCATGGGCCAAAGCCGCCGCCGTCAGCAGATTCGAAGTGCCGGGCCCTGCGCTTGCGGTGCAGAACATGAAGCGACGGCGCAGGTGGTATTTGGCATAGGCAGCCGCGGCAAAGCCCATGCTTTGCTCGTTTTGCCCGCGATAGAGCGGCAATTCTTCATGGTGGGGGTAAAGCGCCTCGCCCAGACACGGCACATTGCCATGACCGAAAATGCCGAAGCCGCCGCCACAGATGCGGACTTCATGCCCGTCAATCTCGATATACTGGCTCAGCAGATAGCGCACGATGGCCTGCGCTGTGGTAAGCCGGATCGTGGTATCCGAAGCCATGATATCCCCCCTTCATCGCCCCACGCGGAATTCATGTTGCGCGGCATCAGGGTTCAGGATAACAGTTTTGCAACCGGTTGCAACCGGCCTTGCAGGGGGGTGGCGAGGAATGCGCGCGATAGGGATCGGCCTGATCGGCGGGGGCTATATGGGCAAGGCCCATGCGGTGGCCTTTGCCGCCGTGGGGGCTGTGTTTGACACGGCACTCCGCCCACGGTTGGAGGTCATCACGGCGGCATCCCCGGCTTCAAGCCAACGCTACCGCGCCGCCTATGGCTTTCGCCGCGCCGCCCCCGACTGGCAAGCGCTCGTAGCCGATCCGAGCGTGCAGGCGGTCGTGATCGCCTCGCCCCAAGTCACCCACCGCGCGATTGCCGAAGCCGCCTTTGCAGCGGGCAAGCCCGTATTCTGCGAAAAGCCCCTGGGCGCGTCGCTTGCCGATGCGCAAGCCATGGTCGCGGCGGCAGAGGCGTCGGGCCTGACGAACATGATCGGCTTCAACTATGTCCGCACACCCGCCACGCAATTCGTCCGCCGGCTTTTGTCCGAAGGGGCCATCGGCCAAGTCACATGGTTTCGCGGCGAGCATACCGAGGATTTTCTGTCTGACCCCGCCCTGCCCGCCACATGGCGCTGCGTGGGCCGCGCGAATGGCTGCATGGGCGATCTGTCGCCGCACATGATCAACTGCGCCTTGGCGCTGATGGGGGGGATTGCTGAAGTGTCGGCGCGGATCGAAACGCTGCACCCGACGCGCCCCGGCCCAGATGGCCCTGTGGCGGTCGAAAACGACGACCATGCGCAGGTGATGGTGCGCTTTGCATCGGGCGTAATGGGGCACCTCTATTTCAGCCGTTGCGCCACGGGCCGCAAGATGGGCTATGCCTATGAAATCCACGGCACCAAAGGCGCGATCCGGTTCGATCAGGAAGATCAGAACGCGGTCTGGCTTTACAAAGCCGAGGGGCCGGAGGCCACGCGCGGTTTCACCAAAATCCTGACCGGCCCCGCCCATCCCGATTACCTGCCTTTCTGCCAAGGGCCGGGGCATGGGACAGGCTACCAGGACCAGATCATCATTGAGGCGCGCGATTTCCTGCACGCTTTGCACACAGGCCAGCCTGTCTGGCCCACCTTCCGCGATGGCTTGGCCGTGGCGGAAGTGATCGAAACGGCTTTTGCCTCTGCCCGGACCGGGCGGTGGCTTCCTGTTCCCTCTGTCTGAAAAGGCGCTCACATGACCATCCGTATCGGCAATGCCCCCTGTAGCTGGGGCGTGGAATTCGCAAATGACCCCCGCAACCCGGCTTGGCGCAGCGTGCTCGCCGATTGCGCGGCGGCCGGGTATAAGGGCATCGAGCTTGGCCCCGTGGGCTTCATGCCCGAGGATCCCGCCATTCTGGCCGATGCCTTGGCCGAGCATGACCTGACCCTGATCGGTGGTGTAGTGTTCCGCGCTTTCCACGATCCCGCGCAGTGGGACGATGTGCTGGACGGCGCCGTGCGGACCTGCAAGGCGCTGGTGGCGCATGGCGCGCAGCATCTGGTGCTGATCGACTCGATCTCGCCCCGCCGTGCGCCGACCGCCGGGCGGTGGGATGCAGCCGAGAAGATGGACTTGGCCGAATGGACCGCCTTCCGCGACCGCATCGCCCATGTCGCCCGCATGGGCGCCGAGGAATATGGCCTGACGGTGGGCATTCACGCCCATGCGGCGGGCTTCATTGATTTTGAGCCGGAACTCGAACGCCTGCTCGATGAAGTGGACGAGAGCATCCTGAAAATCTGCTTCGACACGGGCCATCATTCCTATGCGGGCTATGACCCCGTGGCTTTCATGCGCCGCCATATGGGCCGGATTTCCTACATGCATTTCAAGGATATCGACCCAGTGGTGAAGGCCGATGCGATTGCCAAGAGCACAGGCTTCTACGACGCCTGCGGGCAGGGCATTTTCTGCAATCTGGGCAAGGGTGATGTGGATTTCCCCGCCGTGCGGCAGATCCTGCTCGATCACGGGTTTGAAGGCTGGTGCACGGTCGAGCAGGATTGCGACCCGACGCTCGATGTCTCGCCCGTCAAGGACGCGCGGGCGAACCGCGAATATCTGCAAAGCATCGGGTTCTGAGGGGGCCGCCATGAAACTTAATTGGGGCATGATCGGCGGGGGCGAGGGCAGCCAGATCGGCCCCGCGCACCGTCTGGGCGCGCAAGCGGACGGGAATTTCATTTTGGCTGCAGGGGCGTTGGATGTGGACCCCGAGCGCGGCCGCGCCTATGCGCAGCGTCTGGGCGTGGTCCCGGACCGCGCCTATGGCGACTGGCGCGAAATGCTGGCAGGCGAAAAGGGCCGCGCGGACCGCGTGGACCTTGTGACTGTGGCCACGCCCAATTCCACGCATTTCGAAATTACCAAGGCGTTTCTGGAAGCGGGCTTCCATGTGCTGTGTGAAAAGCCCATGACCATGACCGTGGACGAGGGCGAGGAAATCGTGAAGATCGCCCGCGCCACGGGCCGGATTTGCGCGGTGAATTACTGCTATTCTGCCTATCCCATGGTGCGCGAAATGCGCGCGATGGTGCGGGTGGGGAGCGTGGGCAAGGTGCGGCTGGTCGTGACCAGTTTCAGCCACGGCCATCACGGCAACGCCGCTGACGCCGGCAACCCGCGCGTGCGCTGGCGCTATGATCCTGCGATGGCGGGGGTGTCGGGGCAATTCGCTGATTGCGGCATTCATGCGCTGCACATGGCCAGTTTCATTGTGGGCGATCAGGTGGAGCGGCTCTCGGCCGATTTCGCCTCGACCATCGAAAGCCGGGTGCTCGAAGACGACGCCATGGTGAATTTCCGCATGACAGGCGGCACTGTGGGGCGGTTGTGGACAAGCTCTGTCGCGCTGGGGCGGCAGCATGGCTTCGACATTCAGGTGTTTGGCGAAACCGGCGGGATGCGCTGGGCGTCCGAGCAACCCAACCAAGTGTTCTACACCCCGCTGGGGGGCCGCACGCAAATCATGGAAAAGGGCGAGAGCGGCTTGTCGGATGACGCCGCCCGCCTGAGCCGCGTGCCGATTGCCCATCCCGAAGGGTTTCCGCTCGCAGTGGCGAATATCTACGTGGACCTCGCCGCCGCCATTCGGGGCGAGGCGCGCGACGGTCTGCCCACGGCAGAGGATGGCTTGCGCTCCATGGCCGCAGTCTATGCGGCGGTCAGTTCTGCCAAATCACACGGCATGTGGGTGGATGCCCGCCCGCCCATATTCCGCTAATAACCCTTTAGCGCGGCACGGGACGCAAGGTGCCGCGCTCGACTACCTCGCAGGGGAACAGGCGCACCACGGGCGGACAATCGGGGGCGTCAATCGAGTTGACAATCAGATCAATGGACGCCGCGATGATATCGGCAATCGGCTGTCGGATGGTCGTCAGATCGAAAATCTGCCACCGCGCCATGGCCATGTCGTTCAGACCAATCAGCCCCACATCGTCCGGCACGCGCAGACCCGCTTCTTGCAGCGCGGACAAAGCCCCAAGCGAGAGCACGTCATCGCCACAAAAGAACGCCTCGGGCGGGATGCCCATGGCAAGCAGACGCGCCATTTCCTGACGCCCGGCATCAAAGGAATAGGCGCGGGCGTAGCTGACACTGACCTGCATCGCCGGTGCGGCGCGCAGCACTCCCAGAAAGCCCCGCTCGCGGTCCTGGGTCGATGTCGCCTGCTCTGGCCCGCCCATGAACGCCACCTGCCTATACCCCCGCGCGATCAGCGTTTGCGCGGCCATCCGACCGCAGGCCACATTGTCAATGCCCACCACATGCACATGCGGCGCGGCGCTATGCCGTCCGAAGGAATGTACGACGGGCAAGCCTGCATCCCGAAACGCGGCGGCGAAACTTGGGGGCAGGGTGGACGACGCCAGGATCACCCCGTCCACCAGATATTGCCGCAACATGCGCACCGAATTGGCAGGGTCGGTCTCTGTGCTCAGATTAACCAGAAGCGGACGCAAACCCCGTTCTTGCAGCCCTTGGGTGAACAGATCGAACACTTCCAGAAACATCGGGTTGTGAAAATTATTCGACACAAGCCCGATCAGCTTGGTCCGACCTGTGGACAAAGATGCCGCGATCACGCTGGGCGCATAGCCAAGGTCCAGCGCGGCTTGCTCGACTTTCGCGCGTGTTTTGGCCGAGACAGACGCCCCTTCGGTAAAGGTGCGCGACACCGCCGAGCGCGAAACGCCTGCACGTGTGGCAACATCCCTGAGCGTGACTGGCATAGCCCCCCCCGGTCTGCGGGTCTGACACATGGCCGCAGCGCCCGGCGCCGAGTATAGGACCGCCAAGCACCCACTTGCAACCGGTTGCAGGGCCGGGTTAGGCTAAGGGTGCTTCGGTGGCGAACCATGCTCACGCCGACAGCATGTTTGAAGCCCGGCCAAGGCGCGCAGGATGAAACTTCTTGATGTGCAACATCCCTTTTTCAAACCGCTCAGCCGCAGAGTGGCTGTTGTCGCTGTCTGCGCAGGCTGGGCTGGGTTCGAATACATGACCGGGAACCCTGGCTGGGCAGCCCTGTTTGGATTTTTGGGCCTGATTTCCGCCTCCCAGTTCTTCTTTGCCTTCAAGCCGAAAGACCCGGATTAGGCTGGAATGAGACGGGCATTTCAGAAAATGAAATCCCCCGCATCAATCAACCCCGCAGCACCCTGAACAAGGATCGTATTCCCAAGCCCGTCCGAAATCGTGGCATTGCCGCCCGCATTCGTGACTATCAGTTGCGCGAAACTGCTCGCGCTGTGCGCGCGGAAATCAAAGCGGTCGATGCCACTCTGAAAATCCGTCACGACATCATTCCCGAATCCGTTCGCAAAGACGAACACATCCGCCCCGCTGCCGCCGGTCAGTGTGTCATTGCCCGCGCCACCGATCAGCGTGTCAGCCCCTGATCCGCCTTCGAGCACATCATCGCCCGTGCCGCCGTCGAGAAAATCATTCCCTGACGCGCCGATCAAAGTATCGTTGCCAGACCCGCCATAAAGCGTGTCAATCTCGGATCCGCCATTGAGCAGGTCATTTCCGGCCCCCCCGAACATCAGGTCGCGCCCGGAGCGGCTCTGTTGCACAAATCCTGTGAGGGATTCATCTCGTGAATCCAGTGTGGTCGCTGGACGGGATGAGCAAACCTACACCCCCCCCTACAAGACCAGGAACTGGCCCGCCTACACTGAAGCGCTGAAGCGCCGTGGCTTGCTGACGATCTGGTTCGACCCCAGCATGACTTGGGCAGCCGCGCCGACTGGCAAACGCGGCCGACA
>JBKBLP010000038.1:0-17987 GCA_046296275.1 Roseinatronobacter sp.
CAACGCGGAAGTGCCGCCATCAAACGCGACCAGAACTTTCTCGATGGGCCGGAAGGCGCGAGAGGCAACAAGCACTGGTTTGCGCGCGCTGCGCAAGATGCGTTCCAGATTGGACCCCAGATGGCCAGTTGCGAAATCGGCGGCCTCGCCGCGCTTGCCGATGATGCGGGCGCGGGCCTGTCCTTCGATCTCGGCCACAGTCTCGACAATGTCGCCATGGCGCAGACGGGTGGTGATGTTTGCCGCGCCTGCTGCGTGCAGCCTTGCCTGCGCGTCATACAGAATAGCGCGCCCGCGCTCCATCATCAGTTTGGCGTGCTGTGCGTCCAGTGACGCCGGTTCATTCAAAAGCGCCGTGCGGGCCCCAGGGCGATCGCACGGACCGGTCCTGTGTCTCGGCCCCCTCGCGGCGGCCCAGGACATGCAGCACCTCGACCGGCGCATCGGTGCGGCGGAATTTCAGCACCGCCATATCCAGCGCCTGCACGGATGAAATATCCCAGATATGCGCGCGGCTCACGTCGATAACTACGCCTCGGGCGCTTGCTTGAAATCAAACGCTGCCATGAAATCCTCGACCGAACCGTAGACCATCTGGCCTTCCACCCGGTAGATGCGGACGTGCCCGTCGGTGCTGATGTCCGACGTCACGCGGAACAGTTGCGCGATCTTGGCGGCAAAGAAGATGCCCGATAGCAGCACGCCCACAAGAACGCCAATAGCAAGGTTATGCGTATAGACGACCGTCGCCACACTAGCCAGCATGACCACGGAACTTGACCGCGGATGGGTGCGCAGGTTGGCGATGGAGGACCACGAAAAGGTGCCGATGCTGACCATGATCATGATCGCGACCAGCGCAGGCATGGGGATGATGCGCACCAGATCGCCCAGAACCACCACAAGGATCAGCAGGAACACGCCGGCCACGAAAGACGACAGCCGCCCCCGTCCGCCGGTTATCGCCGTGATCACGGCAATCGAGAAACTGGCATAAAGCCCGACTTTCGGGTCCACGCCTGCGATGACGGAACAGGCAATCGCTTCGGGGATCAGCGCGAGGGCCACGACCAGCCCCGACAGCAGGTCGCCGCGTATATTGCCGGTCTATTGGCGGCGGTAGGTTTCACATGACATCATGCGAAAGTTGTCCCTGACCGCATTGCGCAAAAGCGCATCGGCCTTGTGTCTGGTTTTTTCAGGTTGTCCAGAGGATCGGCGGCCGGAAGAGCCAGCCGGGATTTGCACCCGGCTCCATGTTCGCTGTGGGGCGCATGGCGCAGATTGCAGCAGATGCCAAGGCAGGTAACCGGAGGGCGAGGTCAAACAACCGGGCGTGGTGGCTGAGCCGCGATCAACCCGTTTACGCAAGCCCGGGTTTGGCGCGCAGATCGGTTACAGGCTGCGCTGATTGACCCGTTTTGACACGTCCGCAGCGGTTTCCTTGCGTTCGGAATAGCGGTCGACCAGATAGCCCGCGCGGTCTCGGGTCAAAAGGGTGAATTTCACCAACTCCTCCATCACATCCACGATGCGGTCATAGAGGGGAGAGGGTTTCATGCGGCCCGCTTCGTCGAATTCCAGAAACGCCTTGGGGATCGAGGATTGGTTGGGGATGGTAATCATCCGCATCCAACGCCCCAGAATGCGCATCTGGTTGACGGCGTTGAAGCTTTGCGACCCGCCTGAAACTTGCATGATGGCCAGCGTTTTGCCCTGCGTGGGGCGGACCGCGCCCGCCGATAGCGGGATCCAGTCGATCTGGGTTTTCATTACCCCCGTCATCGCACCGTGGCGTTCAGGGCTGGACCAGACCATGCCTTCGGACCATTGCGCAAGCTCCCAAAGCTCTTGCACCTTTGTCGTGTCGGCGCCGGGCTGGTCCACCAGTGGCAGGCCGGAGGGGTTGAAGAACCGTACCTCGGCCCCCAGCCGGGTCAGGACGCGACCGGCTTCTTCGGCAGCCAAGCGACTGAAGGATCGTTCCCTCAACGAGCCATAGAGGATTAGAATACGAGGCGGGTGTGTGCTGATTTGCGGGTGCAGCAAGCGTGCGGGGTCGATCAGTGCAAAGCAGGTTTCATCGAGATTTGGTGTTTGTTCTGGATCAATGTGCATATGCCGAATTCTCCGATGCAAAACGATGCCGCGTGCGCTTGGCAAACCAGACCAATGAGAGCATGACCAGCACTTCCACCAGCACGCTCACCACTGTCAAGAGCGCCGCGCCGGAATTCAGTCCGAACAGGCCAATCGCCACAGCAAACGCAAATTCGAAGAAATTCGACCTGCCAATCAGCGCGCAGGGGGCGGCGATGATGTGCGGCACACGCCAGCGCCATGCCCAGAAATAGGCCAGCGCGAACATGCCATAGGACTGGATCAGGATGGGCGTTGCCAAAAGCAGGATCAGAAACGGGCTGTCCACGATCACATTGCCCTGAAACCCGAACAGCAGCACGACCGTCAACAACAGGCCCGGCACCGATGCAGGCTTGATGCGGGTGGTGAAGTCCGTCACCGCCGCCTCACCGCCCCTTTGCCACCAGATGCGCCCGTGTCCATGCCCCTGCCGCCGGTGGCAGCACCACATACAGCACCACTCACAGCAGCAGCGTTTTCCAAGGCACGCTTAACTTTGTCACCCCCAGAAGCAGCGCAACAATCGGCGCGAAGGCAAAGACCATGATCTCATCGTTCAACGATACCTGAACAAGCGTGTAATTTGGATCGCCCTTGGTCAGTTGGGACCATACGAACTCCATGGCCGTGCAAGGGGCCGCCCCCAGCAGGATCAGACCCGCGATATATTGGCCTGCATCGGCCGGATCTATCAGCCCTGCAAAAACATGGTGAAAGAACAACACACCCAGCGCCGCCATGGTGAAGGGCTTGATCAGCCAGTTCACAGTGACCGTGAAAATCAACCTTTTGGGCCGCTCGCCCACGCGGCGCAGCGCACTGAAATCGACCGCGACCATCATCGGGTAGACCATCGCCCAGATCAGGACGGCCACGACCAGATCGACCGACGCCACCTCTAGCTCCGCCAGGATGCCAAACAGCCCTTGCATCAGATTGGCCAGCACGATCCCGGCGACAATGCAGGAAGCCACCCAAAGCGAAAGATAGCGTTCAAAGACAGAAATGGGTGCCTTCGGGCTTGGCGTTGATCAGGGTTTGCGCGCGCGACCTTGCCGCAAGTTGCACCTTGGGGCAATGCCTGCCTGAGCCCTGTCAGATGATCGCGTGGCGCACTTTGGCCGAGACCCATTCGCTGACAACGACCGTGGCCAGGATGACCAGCATGATCAGCGACACTTGCGGCCAGGCGAGCACGTTCAGGCTGGATTGCAGTTGCGCGCCAATGCCGCCCGCACCAACCAGCCCCAGAATAGCACTTTCGCGGATATTGATGTCCCAGCGGAACACGCTGATCCCGTAGAAGGTGGGCAGCACTTGGGGCACGATGGCATAGTTCAGGATCTGGCTTTTGCTCGCCCCTGTCGCGGTGATCGCCTCGATCTGTTTGTCGTCGGTCTCCTCGATCGCTTCATACAGCAGCTTGCCAATGAACCCGATGGAGCGAAACGCAATCGCAAGGATACCCGCAAGCAAGCCCGGCCCAAGGATAGACACCAGCAGCAGCGCCCAGATGAGCGAGTTGATCGAGCGCGACGCAACAATCGCAAGCAGCGCGACAGGCCGCAGCAGCAGGCGCGACGGCGTGGTGTTGTTCGCGGCCAGAAATGCCAGCGGCACAGCCATGATGATCCCCAGAAGCGTGCCAAGGGTCGCAATGCTCAGCGTATCCCAAAGCGGCTTCCACAGCGCATCCATATAGGCCCAACGCGGCGGAAACGCGCGTCCCAGCAGGTCGGACGCAGCTTTTGGGGCGTCATAAACGAACACCCACATCGTGCGCGCGGTCATCAGGTTCCAGCAATAGACGAACAGCGCCACCAGCGCAAGCCAGCCCATCCACAGCAAGAGCCGGGCAAAGGGGGTGCGGTGCTGCCAGACAGGAGTGTGGGAGGATGTCGTGCTCATTTCACCAGTTTCCGCATATGGCTGGAGGAATATTCAGCCACCATCACAATCGCGATGATGATCATCAGAATAGCCCCCGCACTATCATATTCGTAGCGCGACAGCGCCGTGTTCAGCGTGCCGCCAATCCCGCCTGCCCCGACAATCCCGATCACAGCGGATTCGCGGAAATTGATGTCAAGGCGATACAGCGACAACCCGATCAGGCGCGGCATGATCTGCGGCTGGACAGCGTAATTGATCAGTTGGAACCACGATGCGCCGGTCGCGCGGATGGCCTCGGCCTGTGCGGGGTCGATATCTTCGATTTCTTCGGCCAACAGTTTGCCGATGAAGCCGATTGTGGCGAAGCTGAGGGTCAGGAAACCCGCAAATGCCCCGAAGCCGAACAAAGCCACAAAAAAGATCGCGATGATGATTTCCTGCACCGCGCGGCTGACTGCAATGATGCTGCGGCAGATCATATACATCCAACTCGGCGCCAAGTTGCGCGCGGCCCCGATCCCGATGGGAATAGAAATCAGCACGCCCACAACAGTCGAGGTCAGCGTCATTGTCAGGCTTTCAATCAACCCGTTGCTGATATCGCGCCAGCGCGTCATGAAATCGGGCTGCAAGAAACCCGCGATAAAGCGTTGCGCGCGTTCCATGCCGACAACGACGCGGGCCCAATTCACCTCGACCGATCCAATGGCGATCAGCAGATAGGCGATTGCACCCACGGTCAGCACGATCCGCCAGACGCGCGATTGCACCAGTTGTGGCGGGCGTTTCCATGTTGTGGGATACGTGCTGCTCATAGCGCCCCCAGCATTTTCTTGGCCTGCGCGCGCTCTTCTTCCTCGGCTTCCGCATCGTCGCGCGCGCCTTGGCGCATGGCAGTCCAATCCTCGGCCCCGTAAATGCGGGTCAGCGCATCTTCGGTCAGGGCGGCGGGGGGCCCATCGAATACCACGCGCCCCGCTTGCAGGCCGATGATCCGGTCCGTGAATTGCTGGGCCAGCACGACGTCATGGATGTTGATGATCGCAGGCAGGCCACGCTCGCGGCAGATTTCCACGATCAGGCGCATGATCTGGCGGCTGGTCTTGGGGTCAAGGCTTGCGGTCGGCTCGTCGATCAGCAACAATTCCGGGTCTTGGGCCAATGCCCGCGCGATCCCCACCCGCTGGCGTTGTCCGCCCGACAGCGCATCCGCGCGCTTGTCGGCATGGGCGCTCAGCCCCACACGGTCGAGCAGCCGAAAAGCATTGGCAATATCCGCACCAGGATAGCGGCGGGTGAAGCTGCGCCAGAAGCTGACATAGCCAAGCCGGCCGGACAGGACATTTTCCATCACGGTCAGGCGTTCGACCAGTGCATATTCCTGAAAGATCATCCCGATCTTGCGCCGCGCGCGACGCAGGTCGCCCGAACGCAGGGCAACAAGATCCGTGTCATTCAACAGCACTTTGCCCGAACTCGGTTCCACCAATCGGTTTATACAGCGGATCAGCGTCGATTTGCCTGCCCCCGATGGCCCGATCAATCCCACCACCTGCCCTTTGGGCACATCAAAGCTGACATCGGTCAACGCTTTATCGCCCGTTTTATAGATTTTTGTCAGCGCAGAGAGTGTCAGCATGGTTCGCGTCCTTCGCAGAAGAAAGTTGGCAGGCAAGGGGGGCCCTGCCTGCCAGAATGGTCAGATCACTGGATCAGTTGCAGCTATAGCTGACACCCATAGCCGCATCGATGGCGCGCACCACGGTCCAGTTATCCTTGAAGGTGATCGGGATGAACTGCGCTTCGCCGGATTTGCTGAATTCCGCTTCCAGCGAGCTGCCTGCCCATTCAAAGCTGAAGAATGCTTCGCGGATTTTGTCCTGCAATTCGGGCTTCAGGTTGTGGGCGGTGCCATAGCCTGTGGTCGGGAATGTGTCGGATTTGTAGATCGTTACGATCTGATCAGCCTTCACCACACCGCGCTCAATCATACGGGTCATGACCGAGTTTGCAATCGCGGCGGCGTCGTAGTCTTTGTTCGCCACACCCAGGATCGAGTTGTCATGCGCACCCGAGAAAGCGGGCGTGAAGTCGCGGCCCGCTTCCATGCCGTATTCGGCGGCCAACAGGGCCGACGGGGCCTTGTAGCCGGAATTTGAGGTTTCCGCAGTGAAGGCCATTGTGCGGCCCTTGATATCCCCCACCTTTTCGATGCCCGAACCGGGATAGGTGATGAATTCCATCTCGTAGCCGAAGCTGCCATCTGCTTTTGCCATCATGGCGAATGGGCGGAAACCTGCACAGGCCACGGCCACCGGGTTGGACCCCGTGTTGAAGCCTGCGACATGCAGACGACCTGCGCGCATGGCTTCGATCTGGGCTGCGTTCGACTGGACGGGGAAGAACTCGACCGGCTTGCCCGTGACGGCTTCCATATGGGTCAGGAAATCGGCCCAGGCTTCGGCATAAACGGCGGGGTCTTCGACAGGGGTATAGGCGAAGATCAGTACAGACGGGTCAACCAGCTGCGCGGCATCGGTCGGGATGTCGGCGATCATGTCGCCATCGGCATCGGAGAAACGCGCATCAAGGTTGAAGGCAAAGGCAGGAAGCGCCAGTGCGACACCCAGAGCAACAGAGGAGAGAAGTTTCGCGGTCATGTCATGTTCCTTTTTTGAGGGACGGCCTAAGACCGCGCCTAATGGCTCGATGTAACATTCATGCGACATGATTGTTTTTTGCTTCAGACCGATTTCGGAAAACGGAACAGGGGCGCCAGAAGCAGAAGGCTGGACTGATGTCCCCAAACGATACCCCCGCCATGATAACCAACCATGACGGGTTGCCCCTGCGGGCTGCGAAACGGTTTGGCGCTTATGCCATCCGTTTGCCAGAGGCGCTGTCAAACGGGTGCAATTTGTCGCGACTGATGCTGAATGTCAGTTGAGCACCCTCAACAACATTCGGCACATGGGGCAGACGGGCGACGATCTTGTCCTTGATGCCTTCGATGGTCAGGTGCAGATGGCTTTCTGCCCCGGCGGGTTCGAGTAACACCAAATGCCCGGTCAGAGTGATTTCCCCGTCGGCTGCAGGTGCAAGCGATAGGTCTTCGGGCCGCAGCCCCACAATATCGGCGGCGGCGGGAATATGCGCCAGTGCATCTGCAGAAACCAGACCACGCAGGTAATCGGCAGGCAGGATATTCATGGCAGGGGAACCAATGAAGCCCGCTACAAAGGTCGTTGCAGGTCGCAGATAAACCTCCATCGGGGAGCCGATCTGCTCGATCCGTCCGCCATTCAGAACCACCAGCCGGTCAGCCATGGTCAGCGCCTCTAGCTGGTCATGCGTTACATAAAGCGATGTTGTGCCCAGCCGTTTTTGTAACTGCCGGATTTCAACGCGCATCTGCACCCGCAGCTTCGCATCAAGGTTCGAGAGCGGTTCATCAAACAGAAACGCCGCAGGCTCGCGCACAAGCGCCCGCCCCATAGCGACACGCTGCCGCTGTCCACCCGAAAGCTGGCGCGGCTTGCGGTCAAGGAACGGACCGATTTCCAGCATGGCAGCAGCTTCTCGCACACGGCGGTCGATCTCGTCTTTCTTGATGCCGCGGTTCTTCAGGCCATAGGCCAGATTGTTGAAAACTGACATATGCGGATAAAGCGCATAGTTCTGGAACACCATCGCGATGTCACGATCCGCCGGTTCAAGCTGGTTGACCACCCGATCCCCGATCTTCAGGGTCCCTTCGGTGATCGTCTCCAGCCCTGCGACCATGCGCAGAAGCGTGGATTTCCCGCAGCCAGAGGGGCCGACAAGCACGATCATCTCGCCATCGGCGATGTCGATCTGCACACCTTTGACGGCGCGGACATTGCCAGCATAGACCTTGCCAAGGTTGTCCATCGTTATGGAAGCCATGTGCTATTTCTCCGTCTCGGTCAGGCCCTTCACGAACAGGCGCTGCATGAACAAAATGACAAGAATGGGGGGCAGCGCCGCCAGCACGACCGTTGCCATGACCAGATGCCACAGGGGTTCCGCATCGCCGCCTGTGACCATGCGCTGGATGCCCATGACAATGGTGTAGTATTGCGGGTCCGTCGTGATCAGCAGCGGCCACAGATACTGGTTCCAGCCATAGATGAACATGATCACGAACAACGCGGCGATATTGGTGATCGACAGGGGCAGCAGGATGTCCTTGAAGAACTTCATCGGCCCAGCGCCGTCAACGCGCGCGGCTTCCATCAATTCCTCGGGCACCGTCATGAAGAACTGCCGGAACAGGAATGTGGCTGTGGCGCTCGCGATCAGCGGGATCGAAAGTCCTGCAAAACTGTTCAGCATTCCCAGATCGGCCACAACCTGAAATGTTGGCACAATGCGCACTTCGACAGGCAGCATCAGGGTCAGGAAAATGACCCAGAAAAAGAGAATGCGGAACGGGAAGCGGAAATAGACGATGGCAAAGGCTGACAGAAGCGAGATGGACAGCTTGCCGATGGTGATTGCCATGGCCATCACGAAACTGTTCCACAGCATCCCCCCGATAGGCGGTGTGCCTGCGCGCGAGCGCCCTTCGAAGATGACCGTCTTGTAATTCTCCAGCGCATTCGGTCCGGGCAAAAGCGGCATGACGCCGCGAATGAATGTCCCGGGCGGGTGGGTAGAGGCGATGATCGCCACATAGACCGGAAAAATCACAACCGTGACGCCCAGAATCAGCACCAGATGCGCGAACAGATTGCTCCAGCGGCTATTGTCGACCATTGTGCCGCCCCCCTTTTCAATAATTCACGCGCCGCTCGATGTAGCGGAACTGGATGACGGTCAGCACGATGACGATCCCCATCAGGATCACCGATTGCGCAGCGGAGGAGCCAAGGTTGAGGTTCACGAACCCGTCGCGATAGACCTTGTAGACAAGAATATTCGTGCCCTGCGCAGGTCCGCCTTCGGTCGTGGCATGGATCACGCCGAATGTGTCGAACATGGCATAGACGATATTCACGACCATCAAAAAGAACGTGACGGGCGAGAGCAGCGGAAACACAATCGTCCAGAACCGCTTGAACCGGCTGGCCCCGTCAATCGCCGCCGCCTCAATCAGGGATTGGGGGATGGATTGCAGCCCGGCCAGGAAAAACAGAAAGTTATAGCTGATCTGCTTCCACGCAGCCGCGATGATGACCAGTATCATCGCATCCGTGCCAGAGGACCTGTGATTCCAGTCATAACCGAACCCCTTCAGCATGTAGGGCATGATCCCGATGGACGGGTTGAAGATGAACCACCACAGCACGCCCGCAATCGCGGGCGCGACAGCATAGGGCCAGACCAGAAACGTGGTGTAGCCGTCGCGCGCGCGGATCATGCGATTGACCATGACCGCAAACAACAGCGCCACGGACATCGACAGGATGGTCGTTCCGACAGAGAACCAGAACGTGACCTTCAGCGAATTCAAATACAGCGGATCGGCAAAAAGCCTGTTGAAATTGTCAAACCAGACAAAGGTGGTGCGCAGTCCGAAAATGTCTTGGCGCAGGAAGGATTGATAAAGCGCCTGAGCAGCGGGCCAGACGAAAAAGATCAGCGTCACGATAACTTGGGGGGCCAGCAGCAGATAGGGCAGCCACCGGTTAGAAAAGGTCATCCGTTTCGTTTGCATTTTCAGACCCGTCGCAAATAAAAATCGCGCCCCTGAAACGATCCTCAGGGGCGCGTTTGTGGTGCTGGATTAGTTCTGTGCTTCGAACTGGCGCAGCAAGTCATTGCCACGGCGCACAGCGTCCGTCGCTGCTTGCATGCCGGTCTTGGCACCCGACATCACCGCTTCCATCTCTTCCGAGATAACGTCGCGGACCTGCACGAAGTTGCCAAAGCGCAGCCCGCGCGAGTTTTCGGTGGGCGCGTTCAGCATCATCTGCTTGATCGACGTGTCCGAACCCGGATTTGCCGCATAATAGCCCTGCTCGGTGCTCAGGTCCCATGCAGCTTGCGTGATCGGCAGGTAGCCCGTGTCCTGATGCCACTTTGCCTGCACGGCGGGATCCGAAACGAATTCGAAGAACTTCGCGACGCCGCGATATTCTTCTGCTTTGTGACCGGCCAGAACCCACAGGGTTGCACCGCCGATGATGGTGTTCTGCGGAGCGCCGGCAACGTCATCGTAGTAGGGCTGGAAGCCGAAACCAACGTTGAAGGTCGCATTGCGCAGCACGCCAGCGCGGCTGGCCGACGAACCGAAGAACATGGCGCATTCGCCTGCATAGAATGCGGGCGCTGCATCAGGGCCCGAACCGGGGCCACCCCAGCGGAATGCACCAGCATCCTGCCAAGCTTTCAGATTGTCCCAGTGACGGGCAACCAGTTCATTGTTGAACACGAATTCGGCGTCAAAGCCCTCAAAGCCGTTGGCCTTGGTGCCCAGCGGGATGTTGTGCCAAGCGCTGAAGTTTTCCAGCATCACCCAGCTTGGCCACGATGTGGTGAAGCCGCAGGGCGCCGCACCGGATTCGAGGATCTTGAGCGAAGCTGCTTCCATCTCGGCCCAGGTCGCAGGCGCTTTTTCGGGGTCAAGCCCGGCGGCATCGAAGATGTCCTTGTTATAGTACATGATCGGGGTCGAGGAGTTGAATGGGAAAGACAGCATGTTGCCGTTCGGGTCCGTGTAGTAGCTGACGACCGAAGACAGGTAGCTGGCCGGATCAAACGTCACGCCCGCATCCGCCATCAGTTGATAGACCGGAACGATTGCGCCCTCTGCGGCCATCATCGTGCCGGTGCCGACTTCGAAAACCTGCACGATATGAGGCTGTTGATTGGCGCGGAACGCAGCAATCGCGCCCGTCATCGCTTCGGTATAAGTGCCGCGGAAGCTGGGCACGACGCGGTATTCGGACTGGCTTTCATTGAAAGCGGTCGCGACACCTTCCAGAAGCTCGCCCAACTCGCCGCCCAGCGCATGCCACCAAGTGATTTCCGTTTGCGCCTGCGCCCAGACAGGCGTCAGCGCTGTGGCGGCTGCCAGACAGACCCCGAAAACATGTTTCTTCATCTCATACTCCTTTTGGAGAAAGGGTTGATAAACTCTGTCGATCGCGACCGCGTTCTGGTCGCTTGTGCGGGGCGATACCGAGGCATTGTAACAACCATAAGACAGGGCAATTAATTCTTTCCAGTGTATAACACAGTGTTATATTATTGTCTGTCCGACTAGTCGAATTGGGAAATTCATGGATCGTCAACTCAGTTTGAGACAACTCGAAGCGCTGCTGGCCGTGGTCGAGCATGGCACCATGACCCGCGCCTCGCAGGCGCTGGGCATCTCGCAGCCTGCGGTCAGCCGATTGCTGGCCGATCTGGCCGAATCTCTTGGATTTCCAGTTCTGGAGCGCCGCGAGGGGCGGCTTGCTCCCACACAAGAAGCCCGGTTCCTGCTGCCGGATATCAAGCACTCGCTGGAATTGGTGGACCGCGTCTCGGAGGCCGGGCGCAGCATCATCCAACGCAAGGCAGGCGAGCTGCGCATTGCCTGCCTGCCCGGCTTTGCGGTCAGCCATTTGCCGCAATTTCTGGCCAAGTTCCTGTCAGACCGGCCCGATGTGACCCAGACCTTGGAACCCGACAGACCCGAGCGGATTCTGGAATGGATGGTGGGCGCGCAATTCGATGTGGGCATCACAGATGCCGACGGGTTCGAGGGCCACCCCGCGCTGGAAAGCAAGCGCATCGACATCCGCACGGTCTGCATCTTCCCTGAAAACCACGCCTTGGGCAAATTACCCGTCATCTGCCCACGGGATTTGGTGGGCGAAAGGCTGATCCATGCGCGGCGCGAAAGTGGATATTTCCGCCAGCTCAAGGCCGCGTTTGACCAAGATGGCACCCCCATCAAAACCTTTATCGAGGTCCGGCAATTTACCACCGCCTGCGAATTCGTCCGCCATGGCGCAGGGGTTTCGGTGATCAGCGAATTGGACGCCGTGCAATATGCAGGGCGCGGTGTCGCATTTCGCCCCTTCGCCCCTGCCTTTCCTCACCGGCTGTCATTGGTTCGGCCAATCCACAAGGCGCCCTCCTTGATCGCGCTTGAATTCATCGAAGAATTTTCGACGAGCCTGAAAGCCTTTGCTTTCCGCCAAAGCCCCGCATCGCCCTGAGAGCGAATGCAGGTGATGTGCCGGCGCAACCCCTTGCGGGCAATCGCATCTCTATCTGCGCTTGGACCAGCGCGCCTCTGCAACCGTCACAGAATTGTTGGAAGACGGCTGTATGCGCTGCGCCATGACCCTGCATCGCGCTTCCCGACTTGACGACATCAGACCTTCCGCAGCGGCGCAGGCCAGTTTAGCCATGCGCAACATCTCGCGGCATTTCGAAACAAGCCGTGCGCTTGATGATGTGAGTGTGCATTTGCCACAGGGGCAATTCTCAGTGCTTCTTGGGCCGTCCGGTTGCGGGAAATCGACCCTGTTGCGACTGATCGCAGGTCTGGACACACCGACTTCTGGCCAAATCTACCTTGGGCAAGCGGACATCACCACCGCCCCCCCCGCCGAGCGCAATCTTTCGATGGTGTTTCAATCCTACGCGCTGTTTCCGCATCTGGATGTGGCGCAGAATATTCTGTTCGGCCTGTCCGTACGCCGCGTTCCAAAAGCCGAACAGAAAGACCGTCTTGCGCGCTTGTCGGCAATGATGGGTCTGTCTGGATTGCTGGATCGTCGGCCGTCGCAACTATCCGGCGGCCAACAGCAGCGCGTGGCACTGGCGCGCGCAGTCATCGCGGACAAGCCTATCTGCCTGATGGATGAACCACTTTCGAACCTTGACGCCAAGCTTCGGGCCGAAATGCGGGTCGAGATCAGGGCGCTTCAGCGCAGGCTTGGCCTGACCATGGTTTATGTCACCCATGATCAGGTCGAAGCGATGACAATGGCCGACCAGATCGTGGTGATGGATCAGGGTCGTATTCAGCAGGTGGACAGTCCGCGCGAGTTATATGAGCGCCCCGCCAACACTTTTGTGGCGCGTTTCATTGGAACGCCGCCCATGAACTTGATCCCGTCTGCGGCGCTTCCCGATCTGCACGGATTGCCTGCAGGCGGCATGTTGGGCATCCGGCCCGAAGATATCAGCCTTGAACCCTCGGGCGTCCCTGCCCGGTTGATCGGGGTGGAGTATCTGGGCGCCGACCAGCTTGCCGCGTTTGAGATCGGCCCCGCTCAAGCGCCTGCGCAGGTGCTCGTGCGATTGCCTGCGCGCAGGTCGTTGTCAGATGGCGCGCATTTTCTGCACTGGCCTGCCAGCGCGGCCCATCGCTTCGGGCCTGATGGCCAGCGCGTACCCTCTCCCTGACCTGAACCAAAGGAGCCTCTCCATGTTCGACCGCCTACGACTGACCGCCACGACCTGCGCACTTGCCCTGGGTATTGCTTCCTCTGCACATGCCGTGGATCTGGAGTTCTATTTCCCCGTTGCCGTCGGTGGCGATGCAGCCGGGATCATCCAGCGCATGACCGACGCCTATATGGCGCAAACCCCCGGTGTCACGATCAACGCGATCTACACGGGCAGCTATGCCGACACCACCACACGCGCCATCACGGCGGCACGCGGCGGCAATGCCCCGCAACTGGCGATCCTGCTGTCGGTCGACATGTTCGCGCTGATCGACGAAGACATCATCCTGCCATGGGACGATTTCATTCCGGAAGCCGAGCGCGAGGCGTTTCTGGGCGGCTTCTACCCGTCCTTCATGCGCAACAGCCAGACCGGAGGGCAGACTTGGGGCATCCCCTTCCAGCGCTCGACTCCGGTGATGTATTACAACCGCGAGGCTTTCGCTGCCGCAGGCCTTGACCCCAACGCGCCCCCCGCGACATGGGAAGAAATGGTCGAGATGGGCAAGACCCTGACCCTGCGCGACCCTGCGGGCAACGTGACGCAATGGGGCGTGCGCATCCCGTCCTCTGGCTTCCCGTCGTGGCTGTTCACAGGGCTGGTTGCATCCAATGGCCAGGACGGGCTGGCCAATGACGGCGGGACCGAGGTGTATTTCAACACCCCCGAAGTGGTCGGCGCGCTGGAATATCTGGTCTCGCTCGCGACCGAGCACGGCGTGATGGAGCCCGGTATTCTGGATTGGGGTGCGACGCCGCGCGCGTTCTTGGACGGGCAAACTGCGATTGCTTGGACCACGACCGGCAACCTGACCAACATTCGCAGCAACGCGACCTTTGATTTCGGTGTCGCAATGCTGCCTGCGAATGTGCGCCGCGGGGCGCCCACGGGGGGTGGCAACTTCTATCTGTTCGACGGGTCAACCCCCGAGCAATTGCAAGCCGCCGTCGATTTCGTCCGCTGGGCGACCGAGCCTGCGCAGGCTGCGCAATGGTCGATTGATACCGGCTATGTCGCGCCCCGCGCTGACACATGGGAAACCGACCTGATGCGCAACTACGCATCCGAGGTGCCCGGCGCGCTTGTTGCTCGCGACCAGCTAGAATTTGCGGTGCCGGAACTGGCCACGTTCCAAGGGCCGCAGATCACCAGGATCTTGAACGATAACATTGCCGCCGCAATTGTTGGCGAAAAGACCCCGGCTCAGGCCATGGCAGACGCACAAGCGGCGGCTGACGCGATCCTCGCGGCCTATCGCTGATTGCCCGAATACTACTGCGGGCGTCCCTGTCTCGGGTCGCCCGCGTTTCGATTTCAGGTAACGCCCCCATGCGCCGCGACTGGCTTTCTGCTGCCCTGCTATTGGCTCCCGCTTTGGTGCTGCTGGTCAGCTTCACCCATTGGCCCGCAATCCAGACAATTATCGACAGCTTCTGGTCCACGCCCCGAGGGCGGCGGCCTTCGGTCTTTGTGGGATTTGCCAATTATGAGCGTCTGATGGCCGACCCCACCTTTCGCCGCGTGATGTGGAACAACACTTTTTATGCCGCGCTGACGATCCCGGCCTCGATAATGCTCGCCTTGGCGATGGCGCTTTATGTGCAAGGACGGATTGTCGGGCGCGGTTTTTTGCGGCTGGCCTATTTCACGCCCACGGTCCTGCCACTGATCGCGGTGGCCAATATCTGGGTGTTCTTCTTCCTGCCCGGCTTTGGCATGTTTGAACAACTGCGCGGCTGGATGGGCCTGTCACCCCGCAACTGGCTTGGCGATCCAACAACCGCACTTTATGGCATTACCATCGTGACGATCTGGGCGCAGGCGGGGTTCTTTATGATCTTCTACTTGGCCGCGCTGCAAACCATCCCGCCCGCGCTGCGCGAGGCCGCCGCGATCGAGGGCTGTCCACGCCTGACCTTTTTCCGCCGCGTGACTTGGCCGCTTCTGATGCCGACAACCCTGTTTCTATCGGTCAATGCCACAATCAACGCGTTCCGCACCGTGGACCATTTGTTCGTCATGACCCAAGGCGGGCCGAACCATGCGTCGAACCTGCTGTTGTATTACATCTATGAGACTGGCTTCAGCTTTTGGGACACGGCCTATGCGGCGACACTGACCGTGGTGATGGTGGTCATTCTTGTGGCCGTGGGGCTGGGGCAGTTTTTCCTGATGGATCGGCGAGTGCATTACAAATGAGCACGATGCCCGCGACCGATAGCCCATTTGACCGCGCACTCTTTGTCACCGGCGCTTGGCTTCTGGCGCTGGTCTGGATTCTGCCACTGGCTTGGGCCATCTGGGCGGCGATCCATCCGGCGCAATTTGTCACCCGCTTTGACCCGCTCGCGCCGCTGACAACGCAGAATTTCACCGATGCGTGGAAAGCGGCCCCGTTCGGGCGTTACCTGATCAATACGATCCTGCTTGTCACAATGATCCTGACCGCGCAGCTATTGCTTTGCATCCATGCGGCCTTTGCATTCGCGCGTCTGGAATTTCCGTTCAAAAACCTGCTTTTTGCGCTGGTGCTGATGCAGCTTATGATCACGCCGGACATTTTGCTAGTACGCAACTATGCCACTGTGGCGCAACTGGGGCTGCTCAACACGATCCTTGCGATTGGCCTACCCTATTTCGCTTCGGCCTTTGCGATCTTTCTGCTGCGCCAGACCTTCAAGACGGTCCCAAAAGAACTGGACGAGGCCGCGCGGATCGAGGGTGTCACCCTGCTGGGGCTGATCTGGCGCGTCTATGTGCCACTGGCAAAGCCCACCATCCTTGCCTTCTCGCTGGTCTCGGTCAGCAATCATTGGAACAATTTTGTCTGGCCGCTGATCGTGACATCGTCAGTCAACACGCGCCCCCTGACCGTCGGTCTGTCGATCTTTGCCACGACCGATAGTGGCATCGACTGGTCGATCATCACGGCGGCCACGCTCATCACCTCTGGCCCGCTGCTGATCGGCTTCTTGCTGTTTCAACGCCAATTCGTGCAAAGTTTCATGCGCGCCGGCATCAAATGAAGGAAAGACCATGACACTGCCCCTGCTTGGAACTGCTGTGACGCTGAACACCTATCCCCCTATCCGCGACTGGGTCTGCGGCCCGGGGCGTGCGCTGGAGATTCAGGATTTTTGTGGGGTCGGCGTGCTGGAGCGCGACCACTCTGACCTGCTTGATGCGTGGCAGAAGCAATTGGACGGCCATACCGGCCCGCGCGGCATTCATGGACCGTTTTTCGGCCTTGATATTGCCAGCCCGGATACCGAGGTGCGCGCGATTGTCCAAAAGCGTATGTTTCAAGGGCTGGCAGTGGCCGAAGCGCTGGCTGCCGATCTGATGGTGATCCACAGCCCGTTCAACCATTGGCACCAGTTGAACCGCGCCAATTATCCGAACGTCTACCCCAGCCTGATGGACGCAAGCGCTGCCTGCCTTGCGCTTGTCCTAGACCGTGCAGCGGATATCGGCTGCACGCTCGTTTTGGAAAACTGCGACGATACGGATGCTTGCGCCCGCGTCGATCTGGTGCGCCAGATCGGGCACCCCAATCTGCTGGTCTCCATCGACACAGGTCATGCAGATATCTGCCATGGCCGCTATGACGCGCCCCATATCGTTGATTACATCGACGCGGCAGCAGGCTATCTGGGGCATCTGCATCTGCAAGATGTGGACGGCTACGCCGATCGCCATTGGCATCCCGGCGATGGTCGGATTGCATGGCGGCCAGTTTTCAACGCCCTTGCCGCACTGACCGAGCGCCCACGCCTGACACTTGAAGTGCGCAACGATCTGCAACGTCTGCCCGCGACTGTGGCGCGTCTGGAGCAGATGGGTCTGGCCTGCTGAAAGGGGCACTGTTGTCTCGACAACAGCCCGGCTGGCCATATTAACTGTCCCGAAGTGACGTTGCCCCCAACTTTTGTCCGGCGTGAGCGAGACCCCGGGTTTGAGTTTTGCCCAATTGGGCGGGTTGGGCAACGTGGGCTGGCGCGGAGCTTTGCGGGTTGCGCAGCGTCAGGCCCCGTTGCGGGGTGAAGGTCTGTGCGAAGGCGGCGGGGGTCTGCCAGCCCAGGCGGGAGTGGGGGCGTTCGGTGTTGTAGTCGGTGCGCCGGGCGGCCAGCGTGACGCGGGCCTGCTGCAGGGACGGGAACAGCGTCTCGTTCAACAGCGCGTTGCGCAGGCGTCCGTTGAAGCTTTCGATGAAGGCGTTCTGGGTCGGCTTGCCTGGCGCGATGTAATGCCAGTCGAACTTGCGGTCATCCACGAACTTCAGGATCGCGTTCGAGGTGAACTCGGTCCCATTGTCACTGACGACGGGAGTATCCGGAACTCTGTGTAGAGCGATGCGGGAATTTGGGTGATGGCGTGATTTGAAAGGCGGCGTATTATGGCGGGTGTCAAAGCCGCGGAGGGCATGGGCCTCAGGTCGGACCTTCTCTGCCCAAGCGCTCCGTTCCGAACAACAGGCCCGAGCGATGAAACCGAAACCGAGCGGGGGTTGGAAAGTCGTGCAGGCTTGCAGGAAG
>JBKBLP010000039.1:0-17148 GCA_046296275.1 Roseinatronobacter sp.
CGGTTGACTGGGTCGTTCTGACCGCAGCTATCGTTGGTCTGGGCATCGCTGTGATCGCATCGGTCCGCACTGGCACTCAAAGGCTGGCCACCAATATCGGCAATTCGCTGAGCACTGCAACGGTTGCGGGCCTCGGCACGATCAACACTGCAACTGGTGTGACCACGCCCTGATCTGATCCTGTCCTTTAGACAGCAGCGCACCGCATCCCCCGGATGCGGTGCCGTAACATTTTGGGGCGGGCCCCGCAGGGTTTGCGAAAACCGCGATTTTGCCGCAATTGGCGCATGATCGTGCCGTATTCGGAAACTATCGTCTGATAAGAGAGCCGAATTGCGCGACTGCGCACATGTTGAAGGAAGTTCTTATGCGTATCATGTTCGCTGTTGTCTTGTTGCTTGGTTTGGGACTCGCAGGATTTGCAGTGCTCCAAACGAACCAATATGTCGCTCAGATCGAGGCAGAGCTTGCTCATGCGCGCTCAATGCAAGGCGGCGCCGTGATCGAGACAGTCGATGTCTTTATCGCGCGGCGCAATTTCGGCTATGGCGAGCGGATGACCCGCGGAGACGTGATGACCGCGAAATTCCCCGCGGATGCGGTACCCGTCGGAAGCTATACCAGCTTGGACTACCTGTTCCCGGATAATATCCCGCACCGCACCGTGCTGCGGGCGATGGATACGCGCGAGCCGATCCTGTCAACCAAGCTGACAGAACCGGGCAAGGAAGCCGGGATCACGTCGCATCTGCGGCCGGGGATGCGCGCCTTCACCATCGACGTGAACCAGACAACAGGTGTGGCAGGCTTCGTGCGCCCTGGGGACTTTGTTGATGTGTTCTGGACAGGTCGCACACAAGCCTCGGGCGAGTTGACGCAACTGATCGAAGCCCGGATGCGGATTATCGCCGTTGACCAGTCAGCGGATATGGAGCGCACCAATACCCCCGCGACCCCTGCCCGCAACGTGACGGTCGAGGCGACACCAGAACAATCCGCTGCTCTGGCTCAGGCGCAGAATTCCGGGCGTCTGTCGCTCGCACTGGTCGGGATCAATGACAGCTCCGTGTCGCAGGCTATCGAAATGACGCAGGATCGGCTGTTGGGCGTCGTGAAGGAAGAACGGGTCGTTGAGGCCCCACGCGTTTGCCATGTGCGCACACGCCGTGGTAACGAACTGGTGCTCATCGAAACGCCTTGCACAAATTGAACAAACGGACACCCGAGCACCGTATGGGCGCCCTGAATGGGCGCCCTTTTCATGTCGTCTTTGCCCCATGCTAAGAGCGACCAGATGAAGTGAGCAATCCGACTTCTTGCGCAACATCTGCGGATGAGTGCCTTCAGGGTGACAAATTCACATCAAGAACGCACGCCAAGAAACTGAATCTTGCAAATAAAACCGATTTCAGGCAAGGTTCGGGGCAAACGGGGAAAGCCCCGCCGAGCAAAGCAGTCGATCGAGGCAGGTAAACATGACGTTCAAAACTCTTGCAGCTTCGCTGCTGTTGGGTTGTGCCATCGTGGCGCTGCCTGCAACCCAAAGCTATGCGCAAAACATTCGTGTTCTCAGTGGCCAGGATGGGACAATCCTGCGCATTCCGATGAACCGGGCGCTGGTGGTGGAAACAGAGGCGCCATTTGCGGAACTTTCAATTGCCAATCCGGGGATCGCAGATATCTCGACGCTGTCAGACCGCTCGATCTATGTGCTTGGAAAAACACCCGGTCGCACGACACTTACCATTTTGGGGCCGAATGGTTTGCTTGTATCGAATGTCGAAGTCCAAGTGACACCCGATATAAGCGAATTCCGTGAACGCCTGCGCCAAATCCTGCCCAACGAAAAGATCGAAGTACGCACGGCCAATGATGGGCTTGTGCTGTCGGGTGTTGTCTCGACTGCCGCGCGGCTCGATGCGGCCATGGAACTCGCGCAGCGCTATGCGCCGGACCGGGTTTCTAACTTGATGAGTGTCGGCGGCACCCAACAGGTCATGCTGAAAGTGCGTTTTTCCGAAATGCAACGCAGCGCCACGAAGAACTTGGGCGTCAGCTTCGGAATCGGCTCTGGCACGAACCCACAATTGCGCACGGGCAATCTGGCACAAACACCCGGCGGGACCCAGGTTCTGCCGCTTGGCCCGACCCAGCTGCAGGGGGCTTTGGGCTTCCGCGTCGGTGGCGGCTCGATAACCGCGCAGGTCTTGCTTGAAGCTCTTGAATCGCAGGGACTGGCGCGGACCTTGGCCGAACCGAACCTGACAGCCCTTTCTGGCCAGCAAGCCTCGTTCCTTGCCGGCGGCGAAGTCCCGGTGCCCGTGCAGGGCGAACAGGGGATTGCGATCCAGTATCGGCCCATCGGTGTTGAACTGGCCTTCACACCGCGCGTTCTAGAAGACAATGTTATCAACCTGACGCTGAATGCTGCTGTCCGCTCTATTGACACGGCGCTGAGCCAAGGGGCTGTTGGCGGGATAGGTGGCATTCCCGCGCGCGCCTTCCGCACTCGCCAGACTCAGACAACGGTTGAATTGCGCGATGGCGAGAGCTTTGCAATTGCAGGGCTTCTGGAGGACGATTTCCGCGCCTTGCGCAACTCGGTCCCGTGGCTTGCGGATTTGCCGATCCTTGGCGCGTTGTTCCGCAGTTCCAACTATGAACGCCGCCAGACCGAGCTTGTGATCGTGATCACGGCGCATCTTGTGTCACCCACACGCGGCGAAGCGCTGATCCTGCCAACGGACCGCGTGCGCCCCCCATCAGAACGGGAATTGTTCCTGCAAGGACGTGTCGCCACAGGCGGCGGTGCCTTGGGGGAAGTGGCCCGGCAAGAATTTGGCGGGGCGTACGGGTATATTCTGGACTAAAGCAGGTCAAACGCGCGACATAGATCATGTCGCGCGCGGCATGCTCGGGCGGAAGACCATCGCAGACAGGGAAGTGATCATGGCTATAAACAGACGTTTCTTTCTTTTGGGCTCTGTCGCGATCGGGCTTGCGGCCTGCGCAGGCCCAGATGTGGAAAAAGAGGCTGGGATCAGCCTGGACGAAGGCAATTTCGGCAATCCGACGATGCACAATCAACTTGTGCAGACAGGCAAAATCAGCCTGGCCACGATCATGTCGCGCCGCTTTGCTGCCGAAGTCCCCTCGATGGTGAATTTCGAATTCGACAGTGCCATCTTGGACGACGAAGCAAAGCGCATCCTGCGCCGCCAAGCACATTGGATGAAACAATTCCCGGAACTGCGTTACCGAATTTACGGCCACACAGACGCGGTGGGGTCAGATGCCTATAACCAGCGGCTTGGTCAACGGCGCGCGAATGCTGTGCGCGATTACCTGGTGCATCAGGGTGTGCCGCGTTCGGTGATCCTGGCGACTGTTTCGCGCGGATCGCGTCAGCCTTTGGTCGTGAGCGAAGGGCGCGAACCAGCCAACCGCCGCACTGTCACCGAGATAGACGGTGTCGTGCGACGTCACCCAACGGTGATGGATGGTCAATACGCACGTATCATCCATCGCGGTTACATCGCATCTGCAACAGAGTAAGGCGCAGGAAAGCAGAACCGTGCTTAATCGGATCGTTCGCCCTGTGGGCGAAACGCGGTTCAGCTTTAGCGAAAGTCTGTCAAGATAATTTTTCCTTTGGCGGCCACAAAAAACCACTGCCGAACAATTGAAGCTGTTTGGCCCAATTCTTGCCAGATTTGTTTACAATAGTCGCGAATAATCCTGAGTGTGGTGCTTTGCGTCATACATGGAATCTTAACCGTTACGGTTATTTAATTATTTTGAGGTTGCCCATGGCGCAGTCGAGCAGCGATGACCCACAAATCCGCGCCTGCACGGTATGCCGGAACGTGCAAAACTTCGAGCTTTTGATCGAAGACATGGAAGCGGAGTTCCCCAACTCTTGGGGTGAGCTGAGTTTCGTCGAAACAATTGGATTTCTTGAGGACCCGGAATCGAGCGGCCTGGAATTACTCGCCATCGCGCTGGATGACGAGGATGAAACAAACTCCAACCTCGTGCGTGTCATAATTGAACGGGCGGCGGCGAAGTCGATTCGCATTCTTCTGATCGCTGAAGCGCTGTCGCCGATCCTGTTGCATCAGTTGCTCCGGGCGGGTGCGGATGATTTTGTCCCCTACCCTTTGCCAGAAAACGCCCTTCACGAAGCAATTCAACGGCTGAAAACCGCAGCAACAGCCATAACGCCCAGTTCTGAGGTGCGCAAGGCCAAGGGCCGGAACGGCGCGGTTTTTGCAGTTCAATCCATGTCCGGCGGCGCGGGTGGGACGACATTCGCTGTCAATCTGGCTTGGGAATTGTGCTTGGTAAAGTACCCAGAGCGGACCCCGACGGTTTGCATCATCGATCTCGATTTCCAGAGCGGGTCAGTTTCCACATACCTCGATCTGCCGAGAACAGAAAAAGTCTACGAGATGCTCTCGCAGATCAACACGATGGACCGCGCTTCGTTCGCGTCTGCACTACAAATGTTCAAGGAAAAACTGAACGTCCTGACAGCGCCATCGGATATGCTGCCGCTGGATTTGCTGACACCCGAAGAAATAGAGCGGCTGTTGGAAACGGCGCGCGACAGTTTCGACTATGTGATCGTCGATATGCCGCGGACTATTGTGAACTGGACAGAGACAGTCCTGCGGATGTCGGATCTGTATTTCGCCCTGTTCGATCTGGATATGCGCAATGCCCAGAATATTTTGCGGCTCATTCGCGCCATGAAAGCGGATGGCATCGGGATCGAAACGTTCCGTTTCATCTTGAACCGTGCGCCACGGCTGACCGATCTTGGAGGCAAGTCACGTGCGAAACGGATGGCGGAAAGCCTTGGGATTTCGATCGCAGCCTACCTACCAGATGGCGGCGTACAGGTGCGGGACGCCAATGATCACGGCCTTCCGCTGAACGAATTCGCGCCAAAGAACGCTTTGGCCAAGGAAATCCGAAAATACGCGTCGTCGCTTGCGACGGCTCCGACAGAAGCCCGCATAGTCGCAGAGTAAAAAGGTCATCGCCATGTTCGCACGATACCGCAAGGACAGCAGCTCGAAACCGGTTTCGGTGACGCAAGAGCCCACCGCAGCGAAACCAGCCGTTCCGACCAAGACTGCCGCGCAAGAACCGTCACCAAGTCGGCCCGACGCGCGCCTGATCGCTGCAAAAGCCTCGGCTGCGAACACAGCCGACCAACGCAAGCAACGGATCAACCGCATCAAGAGCGATATGCACAAGCGGCTCTTGGAAAACCTGAACCTCGCCGCCTTGGAAAAGGCGAGCGAAGCGGAAGTGCGCGCCGAAATCAGCGCGATCACCGCTGAAGCGCTGAGCGAGTTCGACATTGTTTTGAACAATGAAGAACGGATGCTTCTAAACAAGGACCTTTATTTCGAGGTCATGGGCCTTGGGCCACTGGAGCCGCTGCTTCAGGATGACACAGTCAACGATATTCTGGTGAATGGCCCGAAGCAGGTCTTTGTCGAGCGCGCGGGCAAGCTGGAACTGACCGATGTCACCTTCCGAGATGACCGCCACCTGATGCGGATCATCGACAAGATCGTGTCGGCTGTGGGCCGCCGGGTGGACGAATCAAACCCCTATGTCGATGCCCGTTTGCTGGATGGCTCGCGCTTCAACGCGATGGTGCAGCCGGTCGCGGTTGATGGCGCGCTGGTTTCGATTCGTAAATTCAAGAAAGAAAAGCTTGGTGTACAGGACCTTGTGAATTTCGGGGCCTTCTCGCCGGAAATGGCGCTCTATCTGGAAGCCGCCGTTTCCACGCGCCTGAATGTGATCGTGTCGGGCGGAACGGGCTCGGGGAAAACGACGACGCTCAACGCGCTATCAAGCTTCATCGCCAATGACGAGCGTGTGCTGACGATCGAGGATACGGCCGAATTGCAACTGCAGCAGGTTCATGTCGGCCGCATGGAAAGCCGCCCCGCCAACATGGAAGGCAAAGGCGCTGTCACCCAGCGCGACTGTCTGCGCAACGCCCTGCGGATGCGCCCTGACCGGATCATCGTGGGCGAAACGCGGGGCGAGGAAGTGATCGACATGCTTCAGGCCATGAACACAGGCCATGATGGTTCGATGACCACGATCCACGCCAACAATGCCCGTGACGGGATCAGCCGTCTGGAAAACATGGTCGCCATGGCTGGGATTGAAATGCCACTCCGCGCGGTGCGCAGCCAGATATCATCTGCTGTGAACCTGATCGTGCAGGTGTCGCGCTTGCAGGATGGATCGCGCCGGATGATGTCGATCACCGAATTGACCGGCATGGAGGGCGATATCATCACCATGCAGGAAATATTCAAATTCGAGCGGACCGGGCTGGAACCCAATGGCAAGATCATCGGGCATTTCACCGGCACAGGCCTGCGTTCGCATTTTTCGGAACGCTTCAAGCGCTGGGGTTTCGATCTGCCGCATTCGATCTACGATCAGGTGAAGTAACATGGCTTTATCTCTTTCCCCCTTTATCTATGTGGCGATCTTCGGGGCTGTGCTGCTGGTGATCCAGGGCATTTATCTGCTCTTGTTCGGCAACCAGATCGCCCGCACCAACAAAATGAACCGCCGCCTTGACCTGATTGATCAGGGCAAGACCAAACAAGAAGTCATGGATCGGTTGCGCAAGGAGCGGAGCGCTCATGGAGGCAAGCAATCCTCCATGCCGCTTTATGGTCTGGTCGAGGCGCATGCCCGCAAAGCCAATATCGGCTTCGCGCCGTCGACCCTTGTAATCCTGATGTTCGCGCTGAGTGTGTTCAGCTACCTGATGCTGACATTGTTTACAGGGACCGCCCTTCCCATGCGAATCGGCATGTCGATGGCATTTGGCTTCGGCGGCGTGTTCTTCTGGCTGTCAAGCAAGGCCAAGAAACGTGTTTCGCTCATTCAAGAGCAACTTCCCGAAGCGATCGACCTGATTGTGCGCTCTTTGCGTGTGGGCCATCCTTTCGGCGCGGCGCTGACCATCGCCTCGGAAGAAATCCAAGACCCGCTTGGCACGGAGTTGGGCCTGATATCGGACGAAGTCGCCTATGGTCGCGATGCGGGTGAAGCGATCTCGGAATTTGGTGAACGCGTGGATTTGCAGGATTTGCGCTTCCTTGCGGTCTCTGTGTCGATCCAGCAAAAATCGGGCGGTAACCTGGCAGAGATTCTGGACGGTTTGTCGAAAGTGATCCGCGCCCGCTTCAAACTGTTTCGCCGGGTCAAGGCCATCACGGCTGAAGCCAAATGGTCGGGCCTGTTCCTATCCGGCTTCCCCATTGCGGCAATGGTCATGATCCAGGCAATCAAGCCCGACTATTACGACAATGTAAAAGGCACGCCGCTCTATGTACCGCTTGCAATCGTGGTCTGCGTGTTCCTCGTCGTGAACATCCTCTACATGCGCAAAATGACTAATATCAAGGTCTGACACCTGGCCCCGGTCATCCTGACCGAAACTTGAAAGATTGTATCATGCTTGACCTGTTCCAAAGCTCTCAGGGACTGACATTGTTGCTCGGAATGACCGGCTTGGGGCTGGTCGGGCTTGCAGGATTGGCCTTCGCGCCTTCGGGCCGAGAAGACCCATTGCAGAAGTTCGAAAAGGCCTCGAAACAGACGCTCAGCGCGGGCCCTGACGACAAGACATTGCGGCGGGGGCGTGGGGGCAAGGAAATCGCGGCCATCACCAAATACGCAAAATTCCTTGAGCCGACAGATGAAAAGGAATTGACCGAAGCGCGCCAGACCATGATTCAGGCCGGCTATCATGGCAAAGACGCGGTTCGCCATTTGCACGCGCTGCAATTCTTGCTGGCGGTGGGGGCTATGCTCGTCTCGGTTCTGGTTGTGTTTGTCCTGATGCCCGAACGGTTCGAGGGCAGTGTAGTTGCGACTGCCGCAACCCTCGTATCACCCATGCTGATGGGGTATTTTGCCCCAAAGCGCTGGGTTCAGAAGCGCGCCGACGCCCGTAAGGAAGAAATCATCGCGGGCTTTCCCGATGCGCTGGACATGATGCTCATCTGTGTCGAAGCTGGGCAATCGCTTGACCAGTCGATCAACCGCGTCGCCAAGGAAATTGCCCCGGCCTATCCGGCCTTGGCCGAAGAATTGACGACGGTGGGCGAACAAGTCAAAGCTGGGCGCGAACGTGGTGAGGTGTTGCGCGAAATGGCCAAGCGCCTTGATGTGCCTGACATCACATCCTTCGTGACTGTGATCGTGCAGGCGGCGACTTACGGCACCTCGATCACAGATGCGTTGCGGGTGTTTTCGTCGGAAATGCGCGACAAGCGCGTGATGCGCGCCGAAGAAAAAGCCAATATCCTTCCCACCAAGATGACACTCGGCACGATGATGTTCACAGTGCCGCCGCTGCTGATCATCCTGATTGGCCCATCGGTGGTGGGTGTGATGACTGAACTGAGCGCAGAAGCGATCATGGGTCAGTGATGCGGCTGCTCCTGTCTGCGCCCTTGCTTCTGGCTTTGGCCGCGTGCGGTCCAAGCGAAACCGATGGCGCGGCACGCGCCTTGGCGGGAGCGGGTCCTGATCAGATGGCGCCCGTTCCGAGCCGTGGCGATGTGCCCGAAGCCGTTGATGGTTTGGTTGTCGGGCATCGCCTGATGGCCGCGGGCGAATATGATTTGGCGCTGAAAGCCTATTTTCGCGCAATAAGCGAAAATGGCCCGTCGGTCGATGCGCTGTCGGCAATTGGCTCGGCCAATCTTCGGCTGGGGCGTGTGGGTCAGGCCGAGCAAGTGCTGCGCCGCGCGCTCGATATGGACCAGACATTCGTGCCTGCTCAGAACAATCTGGGCGTTGCCCTGTCAGAGCAAGGCAAATGGGGGGAAGCAAGTTTGCATTTTCGCAACGCTTTTGCCTATGACAAGGGGCGATCCCGTGAAATCCGCGATAACCTGCGTTTAGCCATCGAAAAGACCGAGAAAACCGGGTATGTTCCTGATGAGGCAAATCGGCTTTCGCTGATACGGCGGGGGAGCGGCAGGTATCTGTTGCTTTCAACGCCACTATGATGAGCAGGAAGGACGCAAAAATGCGCCACCCCGGACTACTTGCGCTGCTCGCGGGCAGCACGTTTTTGATTGCGGCCTGCGCGGGCAGCGATCAGGCCAGCGTTTCGCGCGCCATTGACAGCGTGACCGCCGTTGACAACCAGAACATGGCCGAATTGATGCTGATTGCGGGCGACCCGCAAGAGGCGGTGGCGTATTTCTCTGGCCAGGTGCAACGCGCGCCGGACAATCTGATCAACCTGCGCGGCCTTGCTCGCTCGCTTGTGCGTGCCGGACAGGTCGCAGAAGCCGTGCCGGTCTGGCGTCAGGTGATCGCCCACAAGGACGCGACCAATGACGACCGCGTCATGTTGGCCGATACCTTCATCCGCGCCAATAACTGGGCCGAGGCCGAGGCGACGCTCAACGCCATTCCGCCCACGCATGAAAGCTTTGACCGCTATCGGCTGGAAGCGATGATCGCCGACAGCAAGAAGCAATGGGCCAAGGCCGATCATTTCTATGAAATCGCTGCCGGCATGACGACACGGCCTGCGACGGTGCTGAACAATTGGGGCTTCTCGAAGCTGACCCGCGGCGCCCCGAAAGAGGCAGAAGCGCTCTTTACCCAAGCCCTACGGCATGACCCGAACCTGTTCACGGCCAAGAACAACCTCGCCCTCGCCCGCGCAGGACAGGGTAATTACAGTCTGCCCTTGGTGCAGATGACACAAACCGAACGCGCGATGCTGTTGCACACCATGGGTATCGCCGCCATCCGGCGTGGGGATGTCAATGTCGGTCGCACGCTTCTGAATGAAGCGATTGACACCCATCCCCAACATTATGACGAGGCCGTGCGCGCCCTGCGCGCGCTGGAAGGGCGAGGGCGCGGGTGATGATGCTTTCGGCCCAGGCCGCGCTCTATTTCCTGCCTTTCGTGGCCCCCATCGCGCTTTGGGTCGCTTGGACCGACCTGAAGTGGATGAAGATCAAGAACACCGCCGTCTTGGCCCTGGTGGCGGTCTATCTGGTGATCGGGCTTCTGGCCTTGCCGTTTCAGGCTTGGGCCTGGGGTTGGCTCAGCCTTGCCGTCGTGTTGGCTTTGGGGTTTGTCATGACCAGTGCCGGGCTGATGGGGGCCGGTGACGCAAAGTTCGCTGCTGCCATGGCCCCCTTCATCGCCTTGGGGGATCTGACGCTGTTCCTGATGCTGCTCGGGGCGATCGTGATTGTCAGCTTCGTTGGACACCGCGTCTTTCGCGCTTCGCCGCTCGCGGAACGCGTGGCGCCCGGCTGGGAAAGCTGGCACAGGCGAGAATTCCCGATGGGTCTGGCGCTTGGGCCTGCGTTGCTGACCTATGTCGCGCTGGCGGCAAATTTTGGCGCGGGCAGCGCTGGGTAACTGTCTCTTTTTCTCTTTATACGAGAGTGACGTCATGAATGTTCAGACCACCAATATTCAAGCCCCCCCGACAATCCGGTCGCTTGACGCGACGGGTCTGAATTTGGTGCTGATGCGGGATATCCTGCTCAAGACCATCTACCGGATGTCGCTGTCCAAAGTGACCGACATCGCCCGTGCGATTTGCATGCCAATCCCGCAGACCATCGAACTGATGGATCTGGCGCGCGGCGACAAATTGCTGGAAGCAATCGCAACGATTTCTGGTGACGCGAATTCGGAAGCCAGTTTTCAGTTGACCGAAGCGGGCAAGGCCCGCGCGCTCGATGCGCTGTCCCAATCCGAGTATTACGGCGCCATGCCTGTGCCGCTGGATCAATACCGCGTGCAGATCGCGCGCCAATCGATCCGCAATGTGCAAATCACGCGGCGCGAATTGAAAGTGGCGATGGGGGATCTGATCCTGCCGCGCACGCTGATGGATGACCTGGGCCCGGCTGTCAGTTCTGGCCGCTCGATCCTGATGTATGGTCCGCCGGGGAACGGGAAATCCTCGATCTCGAATGGCATTCGCGCGGCCATGGGCGACCGGATTTATGTACCGCGTTCTGTGGTTCATGCCGGTCAGGTCATCAGCGTCTATGACCCGATCGTGCACAAACTGGCCGAAGTGTCCGAGGATAACCCTTCGCTGCTGCGCCAGACGGGGAACCGCTTCGATAGCCGCTATGTCTATTGCGAGCGTCCGACCGTGATTACGGGGGGCGAATTGACCCTTGATATGCTGGATTTGAAGTTCAATCCCACCTCGCGCACCTATCAGGCGCCGCTTCAGTTCAAGGCGACGGGTGGGGTGTTCATCATCGACGACCTTGGCCGTCAGGAAGAGCCACCGCAAGCCATCGTGAACCGCTGGATTGTGCCGATGGAGATGAATTACGACATTCTCGCGCTCGCGTCAGGCGAGAAATTCATCGTGCCCTTCGATACGTTGGTGATCTTTTCGACCAACTTCCACCCGAACGAGATTTTTGACCAGGCTGCGCTGCGCCGAATTTTCTACAAGATCAAGATCGATGGGCCGAGCCAGTCGGACTTTCTGAAAATTTTCGCGATGGTGGCGCAAAAGCGCAAGATACCGCTGAATGAAGAAGCGATCATCTATCTGATCCAGAAGAAATACCCGACCATCGACAATGTCTATGCGAATTACCAGCCGATCTTCTTGATCGACCAGATGATCAATATCTGCGATTTCGAAGGCAAACCGCGCCATATGTCGCCGGAATTGATCGACCGGGCTTGGAAGAATATGTTTGTGCAGATGGACACGATCACGCGCTGAAGCGACGCGTGAAAGCAAATGACAGCATAGCGCATGTGCCCGACTTCGGGCACACACGCTCACGGGTGGCCGTAAAGCCCCTCATAAATCGGGATCAGCGTTTCTGTATCGAACAGGGACGACACGGATGTGCCCTTCCATGTGTTCAGGATGCCTTGCGCAAAGATCGGCGCTGTGGGCACCACGCGGATATTCGGCGCGTCCTTGACCGCTTGGGTGGGCGCGATCGAATCGGTGATAACAAGTGTTTTCATCACCGACTTGGTGATCCGTTCCACCGCAGGCCCCGACAACACGCCGTGGGTGATGTAGCTGTGCACTTCAACAGCACCAGCTTCGACCAGCACCTCGGCGGCCTTGCACAGCGTCCCGGCAGTGTCGCAGATGTCGTCCACGATGATGCAGACCTTGCCTTTGACGTCCCCGATCACGGTCATCTCGGCAATTTCGCCCGGCTTTTCGCGGCGCTTGTCCACAATCGCCAGCGCGCAACCTACACGCTTGGCCAACTCGCGCGCCCGCGTTACCCCGCCCACATCTGGGGAAACCACGATCAAATCCTGCAAGCGCCCCTTGAAATGGTGCTTCACATCGAGCGCAAAAACCGGCGCCGCATAGAGGTTATCGACAGGAATATCGAAAAAGCCCTGAATTTGCGCGGCGTGCAGGTCCAGCGTCAGGATCCGCTCGATACCCGACTGGGTTATCATATTCGCCACCAGTTTCGCCGAAATCGGCGTGCGCGCCTTCGTGCGGCGGTCCTGACGGGCATAACCGAAATAGGGAATCACAGCGGTAATCCGCGCCGCAGACGAGCGTTTGAGCGCGTCTGCAATGATCAGCAGCTCCATCAAGTGGTCATTGGCAGGTTTTGATGTCGATTGGATAATGAACATATCCTCGCCGCGGACATTCTCATAGACCTCGACAAAGACTTCCTGATCATTAAACCGCTCGACCCGCGCGTCAACCAGTCCCACATTCATGCCCCGATGCAACGACATACGCCGCGCGATGGCTTGCGCCAAGGGACGGTTCGCGTTGCCAGAAATGAGCTTCGGTTCGCTAAGTTCGATCATGGAGCAGTCCTTGGCGCAGGGCATAGGGGATTCGGCGGCGTTGACACCGCTTATCACCCCGCTAGGGTCTTGCAAACCGCCCGATCACCGCGCCCCAACTGGATAGCCTCGCAATGACACATATCGACTATTATCTCAGCCCGATCTCGCCTTGGACGCATATGGTGGGCGCGCGTGTCTTTCGCATGGTGCAAGATGCGGGCGCTGTGGTTCGTTTGAAACCTGTGGACCCGACAGCGCTGTTTCGGCGCACAGGCGGCACAGTGCTTGCCAATCGCCATGACAGCCGCAAGGCCTATCGCTTGCAGGAACTCACGCGGTGGTCGCAGCGGTTGGGTATCCCGCTGACATTGCAGCCAGCGTATTTCCCGACCAACCCTGCCCCTGCGGCCTATGCGATCATCGCCGCGCAAGAAGCGGGTGGGGGTGATCTCTGCGCGCTGCTCACCAGCCTGACCCGCGCCTGTTGGGAAGAAGAGCGCAACATCGCCGAGGATGAGGTGATCCGCGATTGCCTGGCGCGCGCGGGCTTCAATCCGGGGCTTGCCTTCAGCGGAATGCTGCAAGGCGCTGAAATCTACGCCCGCAATCTGGAAGACGCCGTAGCGGGCGGCGTGTTTGGTGTGCCGTTCTTCAAGCTGGGCGATCAGGGTTTCTGGGGACAAGATCGGCTGGATTTCCTGGCCGAAGCCTTGGGCGTTGCCGCTTGAGCGCAAAAGGAAACACCCTGCCTGTGCAGGCAGGGTGTTTCCAAAACCAGAAGGCTGGATCAGGCCGCTTCAGCCTCTGCTGCTGCGGCAGCGTGGCGACGCTCGCTTTCTTCGCGCGACAGGGCGACAGACGTGCGCACACCTTTCGACACGAAGTCCATCAGGCCGGACACTACCCGCTCGTTCGGGTCGATACCCGCGCAGGTCAGCACTTCGCGGCCATCGCGCGAACGTGCCCAACGGGCGATCTGCTCGGGACCGTTGCCATATTTCTTGTCGTCCGCGATTGCGTCATCCAAAGCCGCCAGAACGACCGCCGCAAACAGTTTGCGGGCACGTGCGCCTTGTTCATGTGTGTAGGCCGTGCCATCCGCTGCATCAAACATCGTGCATTCCTTGTTCTTGCTCTTGTATTCACCGCTCGGGCCTGCATAGCCCCTTTGGTCATTGATTCGCTACGCTAACATTGCATACCAGCCATGCTTTCTGTGCATACCAGCGAAATTTTGCAGGCCATATCCTGTTCTTGCCTAAACCTCGCCCCCGCGATATAGGGACGCGGTTCATAAATCCAAGAGCCAGACAGGTTTCCCAATGCCCAAGATCAACGGTAACGAAATTCGCCCCGGAAACATTCTGGAACATGACAATGGCCTGTGGGCCGCTGTGAAGGTCAGCCATGTCAAGCCCGGCAAGGGCGGGGCCTTTGCGCAGGTCGAGTTGAAGAATATCCGCGACGGGCGCAAGCTGAACGAGCGTTTCCGCTCTGAAGACAAGGTAGAGCGCGTGCGGCTGGACCAGAAAGATCAGCAATTCCTGTATGAAACCGATGGCCGTCTGGTCGTGATGGATATGGAATCCTACGAGCAGGTGGAAATCGACGCGGAACTCTTGGGCGAGCGTCGCCCGTTCCTGCAAGACGGCATGAAAGTGACAGTCGAATATTACGGCGAAGAGGCGCTGAACATCGCGCTGCCGCAAAAGGTCGTATGCAAGGTTGTCGAAACCGAGCCTGTGGTGAAGGGCCAGACGGCTGCGAACAGCTACAAGCCTGCGGTGCTGGACAACGGCGTGCGCATCACTGTGCCCCCCTTCGTAGGGGAAGGCGAAGATATCGTCGTCAACACCGAGACGTTCGAGTATTCCGAACGCGCCTGATCGCGGTAAAATGTTTGCGGGTGCGGCATTTCCTGTTGCCGCGCCCCCTGCCCTTGCGCTATCCGCGCCTCGACATCCCGCCAAGGATGGAGGGGTATGGTGCGTTTCTTTCCTGTCCTGTTGTGCTGCCTCGCGCTGGCCGCGCCTGCTGATGCGCGCGATTTGGTGGTGTCGCTGACCTGGGACATTGCCGCAGATGCAGAGCTTGTCACAGTCTTGCGCCGGGCCGATGGGATGGTGCTGTCCAGCACCCGAGCGGCGGTTGTTATGACCGATCAACACATGCGCGTGACCCTTGCCGATATTCCACGCCAAACCGCAAGCCTGCAAGCCGCGCTCGTCGGCACAAATACGATCTGGGCGCAAAGTCCTGTCACGGCCATCGAGCCGCGATCGGACACAGTGGTTCTCGACCTGTCACGTCACCTGAGCATTGCGCGGACACATCAGTTTGAATGTGCCGAAAGTCTGGGCATTGCGACGCTACGGCTGCAAGATCAGGCGCTCAGCCTGAGCACAGACAGCGCGGTTTTGCTGCCAGTCGGGCAGGAACCCACCGAATGGAGCTTTGCGGATACTGCGCGCCTGACGCTTGCAGGGTCCCGCCTGCGGGTAGAGATGGCATCGGGCGAGAGCGCCACCTGCCCCGGCCTGCCCACGCGTCCGCTTTTGCCGTTGCATGTGCGCGGGGAGGATGGTGTTTGGCATATGGATCTGCGGGGGGATGGTGCGGCGTTCCGCCTGACCCTCGATTCGACAGATCAGGGGACACGCGACGCGTCGCTTGCCGCCCGCCGTGAAGACGATGGGACAATCATCTTCACAGACCCTGAATTTGACTTGCGTCTGAGCGACCAGATTTGCAGCCTTGGGGACGATCTGGTGCCATATCCGATGAAGGCTCTGCTCGAACGCGCGGATATGGGCGCGCCGCGCGCGGGCTGCGCGGGTGCGCCTGTCGATCTGCTGACAGGGCCCGAGTGGAAAGTGACGAGCTTACTGGGGCGTGCCTTGGGCCCTGAGATGACATTAAGCTTTTCGGGAGTAGAAGTTGCGGGGCGCTCCAGTTGCAACCGCTACCTTGCCGCGCTGCATATCGAAGGCGGGCAGCTAAGCTTGCGTGATCTGGGCACGACGCGGCTAGGCTGCGATCTGGCGGCGCGCAATCTGGAACAACGCTTCCTGAATGCGCTCGAAGGGGTCAGTGGGTTCGAGATTGGCCGCGATGGAAGTCTGATCCTGCGCGCCGGCGTGACGGCTGTTCTGACCGCGCGAAGAAAGTAAAAAGAGGGGCTGTCGTCCCCCGCCGCTAGAGCGTGCCTGCGTTCATTCGCATTCACGCAGGCACGCTCTAGTCTTTGATTACCGCATGTCTGATGCGCAAAACCGGTTCCCACTTTTGCGCGACATGCTGGGTATCACATCCGCGATGCGACGTTTTCCCAATTGACCAGCTTATTCAGGAAGTTGTCCAGATAGGCCGGGCGCTTGTTGCGGAAGTCGATGTAGTAGGAATGCTCCCACACATCGCAGCCCAGAAGGGCAGTTTGGCCAAAGCAGAGCGGGTTCACGCCGTTTTCGGTCTTGGTGACTTTCAGCGCGCCGTCCGTGTCCTTGACCAGCCAGCACCAGCCAGAGCCGAACTGCCCAGCGCCCGCCGCAGCAAAGTCGGCCTTGAACTTGTCTACCGAGCCGAAGCTTTCAACCAATGCTTTTTCCAGCTCGGACGGCATCGCGTTGCCCCCCGGCCCCATCATTTCCCAGAACTGGACGTGGTTCCAGTGCTGGCTTGCATTGTTGAAAATGCCGTTCTGCGCGACAGTGCCGGGCTGATAGGTGCCCGTGATGATGTCTTCCAACGACTTGTTTTCCCACTCGGTCCCGGCAATCAACTTGTTGCCGTTGTCCACATAGGCCTTGTGGTGCAGGTCGTGGTGAAACTCTATCGTTTCGCGGCTCATGCCAAGATCGGCCAGCGCGTCATGGGCATAGGGCAGGTCGGGCAGCGTGAAGGACATGATCTTTCCTCGGTTGTTATGGGTCGTTGAGGGTGAATAAGGGACCTTGTGCGCCCAAGGTCAAGGGCGCGGATTGAAAAGGCCGTTTAATCGACCGGAATCACATAAGCAGGCGGCCGGTTGTCGTTGGGACTATCAGACAGACCGCCCATGAGCGGCACCATCATCAGGCCAGCAATCAGCAACGGCAGGGTCATGCCCGCCACAAAGGCAAGCGGGCGGTGGGGATGCCGCGCAAGGGCGGCGAAAGGCCGGGTCAGGGGCAGGCGCATCGTATCCTCGTCATGGTTGCCTATGTCAGATAGGGCGGAAACGGTTAAACTGCCATGATCGGCGGTTGATTTTACACCAGATTTGGCGAAGTCCCGCCGCTCTTGCAC
>JBKBLP010000040.1:0-14331 GCA_046296275.1 Roseinatronobacter sp.
GGGAGTATCCGGAACTCTGTGTATCTGACCGGGCCCATGCGGTTTCAGATACGTTCAGGCGTCGAAGCGCCCAGCGCACATTATGGCCAGTTGATTGCGGGCCGCAATCCATTCCCGGACTGTGCGGCCGCCCTTCTCGAAGTTCCGGATGGCCAGGAAGATCAGCTACGTGGCGGCCTCCTCGGTCGTCGGGGCCTCGTAGATCGGGCGCAAGTCGGCGGCCACGGCTTTGCGGTCCTTCCAGATGCAGAAGTTCATCGAATGCCGGATCAGGTGCACGATGCAGGTCTGGACCGTGGTCACGGGGAAGGCCGCCGTGATCGCTTCCGGAAAGCCTTTCAGCCCGTCCACGACCGCGATCAGGATGTCCTGAACGCCCCGGTTGCGCAGTTCGTTCATCACCGAGAGCCAGAACCTGGCCCCCTCGTTGTCGGCAATCCACAGGCCGAGACCCTCGCGCTCCCCGTCCCGGGTGACGCCGAGGGCGATGTAAGCGGCTTCGCCATTGGGCTCGAACCAATGGCGCCTCAATGGCTCACTCCTGACCATCCGGCTGTCGGCACCGCGGATCTTCACGCGCGTCGCCATTGTCGCTCGGACCAATGGCGCGACAATGGCGACCGTCAAAGATCACAATGGGATACATCCGGTCCAGCGCCCGGTGCTGCCAGGCGCGCACCTCGCTGAGCACGGCATCGGTCACGCGCCTGATCAGGTCGGGCGACACCCGCAGGCCATAAAGGTCCTCCAGATGAGCCTGGATGTCGCGCACCGACAGACCGGCAGCATAGAGCCCGATGATCTTGTCATCCACCCCGTCGATCCGGGTCTGGCCTTTTTTCACCAACTCCGGCTCGAAGCTGCCGTCCCGGTCGCGCGGCACCGAGAGCGGCACCTCGCCGTCCGAGCCCTTCACCCGCTTCGTCGTAACCCCGTTCCGGCGGTTGGTCTGCAAAGGCGGCGGCTCGGCTCCGGCCTCATAGCCCAGATGTGCGGTAAGCTCGGCCCCTGGCATGCGCTCCATCAGCCGGACCTTCAATTCCTGCATCAGCCCGGCATCGCCGAGCAGATCCTCAGGCCGCTTGCAGCCCTTCAACAACTCGTCCAGTCATTCGTTTGATATCGTCATCGTCCGTGCTCCTCTCAGGGAACACGGACCAGATCACCGATACACAGAAGGTCGGACACTCTCCAATCAGCAGGCCATTCACCAAACCGACGCCTGCGCCCATCAACAGGCAAAGCACAATCGCCACGCCCGCGCTCAGTGCCCACACGACCATGACATAGGCCGACAGCATCAGCGCCGAAGTGGCAACTGCCCCAATCGACAGATCAAACCCGCCCACGACCAGCGTCGCCGTCACGCCCAATGCAAGGATGCCAGTGATTGCCACGGACTGAAACACAAAGACCGTGCTATGGGGCGACACGAAGCCGGGTGGGGCAACCGAGAAGAATACCAGAAGCCCGGCCATCAACAGCAGGAAGCCGACTTTGATGGCCAGATCGACCAGTCTTGTTTGCAAGCTCATGCGCTTTGCCTTTCCATTACAGCCTCGAGCGGGCTGTCTGCGACTTCAGCCATCATTTGGGCCACGTCGATATCGCGGTTGGGCCGGTCGTTCTTGATGCTGCCTTCACAGATCACCACGATGCGGTCCGCAACTTCGAGCGCCTCGTCCAGTTCGGTGACCAGAACAAGCGTCGCCTGTCCCGAAGACTGCGACCTGATACGCGCGCCGATATCGCGCCGCGCCTGAATGTCGACCCCTTGAAAAGGTTCATCAAGGATCAGAAGCCGTGCCTCTTCCGCCATCCGGCGTCCGACCATGACTTTTTGCTGATTGCCCCGTGACAGGCTCAGGATCGGGTCGGTATGGGACTGGCATTTCACCCCCATCTCGGTGATCATCCGCGCTGCCAAGGCACGCTCGCTCTTGCGGCTGATCACATCGCCCAAGCCACTTTGACGACGGGTGAAAGGCGGGCTGAAATTGCGCCCAATGTCGAAATCCGGGATCACGGCGTTGCTGCGTCTATCCCGCGCAGCCATGGACACATGGCGCTTGATCGCCCCGGCGGGCGAGGTGGGAGCGTAGGCTTGCCCGTCCAGCCGCATGGCCCCTGCGACAGGTGGGCTCACACCGAAAAGGGTATTGGCCCGTTGCGCTTTTCCGCTGCCCACAAGGCCTGCCACCGCGACAACCTCGTTTGCGTAAAGAACAAGGTCGAATGGCCGCGACTGCGCGCGCAATTGCAGCCCGGACACTTCCAGAACAGGGGTTCCGCGGGGGCAGGGCGATGTCCACCTCGGTCATTTCATGGCCCAGCATGGCGCGCACGGCACCGGAATAATCCAGCGGCGCGTCAGTGAAAGTGCCGGAAATCTGCCCGTCGCGCATGCACAGGATGCGGTCTGCCAAGCGGCGGATATCCGACATGCGATGCGAGATATAAAGGATCGCCACCCCCTAGGCTTTCAGATCTTCGATCAGCGTGAACAGGCGCTGGGATTCGGCATCTGACAGTGACGAGGTGGGTTCATCCAAGATCAGAACCTTGGGGTTATGCGACAACGCGCGCGCAATTGCGACAAGCTGCCGGTCGGCAAGCGACAAGGCCGCGACGGGTTCGGTCATGGATACCATCAGGCCGACAGCTTTGACGATGTCGCGCGCCTCTGCACGCAGCTTCTTCCCTTGCAGAAACAAGCTGGAGCCTGATGCAATGCGATCCAGCATCAGGTTTTAAGCGACATCCAGATCAATCACGACACCGTCATTGAGAGATTGGTGCACAGTCACAATGCCCGCGCGCAAGGCCGCATGCGGGGTGGCGGGCGCATAGCTTTGTCCATCAAGGGACATCTCGCCCTTGTCAGCGCCTTGAACGCCGCACATGATTTTCACGAGCGTTGATTTGCCCGCTCCATTGGCGCCCATCAGCACGGTCACTTGGCCGGCGGGCAGGTCCAGATCAATGCCCCGCAGCACGCTGTTGCTGCCAAAGGCTTTGAACATGCTGCGTATTTCGAGCGCATTTCTCGACATGCCAATTCTCCCCCGGGGTCGATAATTGACGGAATTATACAAATGTCAGAAGTGTTTGACCTTTGAGCAAAAACAGAAAGCTGAAGGAAAGTGGCGTGGGCTATGCCATCAGGCCGCGGGAGGAGATCACCATGAACACAAGCCCATATCAAGCTTTGACGCCTGAAACAGTACCTGCGCGGCTTGGCCATATCGACGCTGTGCGCGCTCAAGCGGGCCCGCCTGAAACATGGACAGTGGCAGAAGTCGGGGACGGCAACTTGAACCTTTTGTTCATCGTGACGGGGGCTGCGGGGCATGTGATTGTCAAGCAGGCTTTATCCTATGGGCGACTGGTAGGGGAAAGTTGGCCCTTGCCACTGAAACGCGCGTTCTTTGAATACGACGCCTTGATCCGTCATGCCGCGCGCGCCCCCGGCACAGGGCCCGAGGTGTATCATTGCGACGACGCACAGGCGCTGGCGGTCATGGAATTTCCTGACTGATCATGTGATCTTGCGCCGGAGCCTGATGAAAGGGGTGCGCCATCCGGGGCTGGAGGCGTTTCTGGGGCGGTTCTGCGCCCAGACCCTGTTTCGGGGCTCGGACCTGAGCATGGACACCGCCGAGCGAAAGCGCGATCCGGCGCTGTTCGCTGGCCATATCGAGTTATGCGACATCACCGAGAACCTTGTGTTTTCGGACCCTTATTTTGCCGCCACCCCCAACCGGCACACGCCCGCGTTGGACCCGATTGTTGCTATGCTGCGCGCAGAAAGGGATTTGAAAGTCGCCGCCCACCACTTGAAAGCAGCGTTCGCCAACAATGCCGAAACTTTGCTGCACGGGGATTTGCACACGGGTTCCGTCATGGTCTGCGGTGACAAGGCGCGCGGGTGATCGACCCGGAATTTGCCACATAAGGGCCGATTGGCTTTGATGTGGGCATGTTGATCGCAAACTTCCTGATGGCCGCTTGTGCTGTGCCCGGACATTTGCCTGATCCGGCGGAGCAAGCCAGTTATCAGGATTGGATTCTGGCAACAGCAACCGAGGTCTGGGACAGTTTCGAGCGCGAATTCACCCATCTGTGGCGGACCGAGCGCAACGGCATTCTGTATCAGGCGATTTTGTTCGAGGATCAGGGCGACGCGCTTGGGGCAGAACAAGTCCGGCTTGATCGTCTGGCCGCCATCTGGCGCGATGCGTTGGGCTTCTGCGGGGTCGAGATGCACTGCCGTACCTTGGGTCTCGCGCATATCGCAGAATATGACCAAATCGCGGATGAAGCCCTGCGCGCGGTCTGCGAAGCACGCGGGCTGATGTTGGGCCGCGCGCTTGTGATCGGGCGCGGGGCTTTGCGGATGATGGCGGACGTTACCGATCTGGCCCGCACTCTCATGGGGAAGGACTATCTATGAAAATCAACGGCACCCCCTAGCGGTCGATCCGGCGCGATGTGGCGTCCGATACCGTGCAAATCATCGACCAGCGCTGGCTGCCGCATGAGCTGCGGATCGTGCCCTTGCGCATTGGACGATTTCGCAACGGCCATCCGTGACATGTCGGTGCGGGGAGCGCCGTTGATCGGGGCGACGGCGGCTTGGGGCATGGCCGAGCACATGGCGCGCGATCCGTCAGATGCCAGTCTGAATGCGGCGTGGGACGTGCTTCACGAAACCCGGCCCACGGCGGTCAACCTGCGCTGGGCGCTCGACGCCATGCGCGCGACCCTTGCGCCTTTGCCACCCGCGCAGCGTGCCGCCAGCGCCCGTGCGAAAGCCGAGGCGATTTGCGACGAAGATGTGGAAATAAATCGCCTGATTGGCCAGAATGGGCTGACTCTGCTGCGTGACAGAGCCGCGCGCAAAGGCGGCGGGCGCGTGAATGTGCTCACGCATTGCAATGCCGGTTGGCTTGCGACAGTGGATTGGGGCACAGCAACACCGCCCATTTATCTCGCGGTCGAAGCCAGGATTGATGTGCATGTCTTTGTAGATGAAACCCGCCCGCGCAATCAAGGCGCACTTCTGACCGCATGGGAGATGAACAGCCATAATGTCAGTCACGACCTGATCGAGGATAATGCGGGCGGTCATCTGATGCAGCTTGGCGAGGTGGATATCGTGATCGTGGGCACAGATCGCACGACAGCGCGGGGCGATGTGTGCAACAAGATCGGCACGTATCTGAAGGCGCTTGCGGCGCGCGCGAGTAATGTGCCGTTTTATGTAGCTTTGCCCTCGCCGACGATTGACTGGACGGTGCAGGATGGGTTGCGCGAAATCCCGATCGAAGAGCGGTCTGGCTGCGAAGTCACCCAAGTTCAAGGGCGTGACCCAGAGGGGGCGCGTGGCAGATGTGCATATCTCGCCCGACGGGACAGGGGCGCGCCACCCGGCATTTGACGTGACCCCGGCGGAACTTGTGACAGGTCTGATCACGGAACGCGGCATTTGTGTGCCCACGCCTGAAGCTATTGCCGGTTTGTTCCCCGAATTCGCGGCGGCGGCGCAATAGTCAGGCCAGTAACGCCTGCGCTACGCTCAAACTCGTGACAAGATGCGTCGCATAGCCGCCCGCAATACAAGCGCGCGTGGCGGTAACCTTGTCATGGCCGGGGGTGATCAGGATGCCCGCTTCCAGTCCGATCAACTCGCGCAGATCGACCCCGATCATACGTTCGTCGAGGGGGCCGGGAATGGGCTTGCCGGCGGCATTGATGAAGCGACCCGACACCACACCGACGGCCCCTTGGGCGACATACCAATCAAGCTCGGCGCGGCTGGCCACGCCAGAGCTGACAACATGGCTATCGGGCTGGCAGGTGCCCACGGAAAACAGGCTTTTGGTGATATGGCCAAACTGGTCAAGCTGGGCTTTCAGGATCGGTTCGGCCCGCAATTCTCGGGCCAGGTTCGCCCGGCTCAAGACCGCAGGCGCGTGCAGAATGTGGCAGCGTGCCCCAAGCTTTTGGGCAAGCCGGGTAGAGCAGGCTTCTGCTGTGAAGCCATAAGGTGTGGACATGGACCCCACAAGCTGGATCACCGCCAAGTCGGGGAAATTCTGAGGTTCCAGCACGGTTGCAAGGTCATAGACTGTGCGCCCCCACGCGACCCCCAATCGGTCAAGCGGCGACAGCAAATCTGGCAACCACTCTGCCGCGCCTTTGACCACTCGAAAAAAGCGGTCTTCGTCATTCGCTGCGGCCTCGTCGGGGACGACATAGGCCGCGCGCAGACCAAAGCGGGCGCAGAGTTCAAGCGCAACGCGATGGGTGGTAAAGCTTTCAGCGGCCATCGAAATGCGGATCAAACCGCTTTCACGAGCCTCTGCCAAGTAGTTCACCACAGAGGCTCGCGAAATTCCCAACCGGTCCGCGATTTCCTTCTGGTTCAGGCCCTCTTGATAATACATCCACGCGACTTCGATGATCACGTTTTCACCCGTGATCTGCCCGGCTGTCCTGCGTCGCGTGGTCCCCATATCCGCTCCAATTAGACTAATGCCAAGACGTTTTGACATTTGTTCATGTCTGTCCCATTGTCAATCACACGGAGCGCAAAGACGGGTTCGGATAACATGATCGCAAATCTTTGGCAGGACAAGCAGGCGGCGGCGTTTCAGGATGCGGCAGGCCCCGACCCCATGGCGCGCGAGCTTGCCTTGCGTGTTTATACGTCACGCCTGATCGGGCAAGACCCGGATTTGGTCATGCATGGCGGTGGCAATACATCTGTAAAATTGCGCGCACGCGACGTCATGGGGCACGAGATTGATGTTCTTCATGTGAAGGGTTCGGGCTGGGATCTGGAAACCATCGAAGCAGAGGGTTTGCCTGCGGTCCGGCTGGCACCTCTGATGGAATTGCACGCCCTCGATGCGCCGACCGACGAAGCGATGGTCACTGTCCAGCATGCGAATCTGCTCGACAGCACCGCCCCGAACCCGTCAGTGGAAACACTTCTGAACGCATGTTTGCCGCCCCGCTGCATTGATCACACCCATGCGACAGCTTTCTTGACCTTGGCCAACCTGCCCGAACTGGCAGAGGTCACGCGCGACTATTTGGCGACTGTATGGTATTGGTGCCCCATATCATGCCGGGCTTTGCGCTGTCCAAAGCGGCAGCGGCTGTGTTCGAGGCCAATCCGCACGCAGAGGGTTTGCTTCTGGTCTAGCACGGCCATTTCACATGGGGGGCGACTGCGTAGGCATCGTATGATCGGCTGATCGACCAGACGAATGCGGTCGAGGACTGGTTGCGTCAGCGCCGTCCCGCACCGTTGCACCCGTCAATCGCTCTGCCCGCAACGGAGCGCATCGCAGTTTTGCCAGGTTTGCGCGCCGCGATTGCACAAACGCTCGGCGATGGTGCGGCGATGCCGGTGCTGGATGTGCGCGCGGGCGACGATGTCATGGGATTTCTCGCGCGGCCTGACCTTGAGCAACTCGCCCAGCGCGGTGTGGCCACCCCAGACCATGTGATCCGCACAAAGGGCTGGCCGCTTGTGCTGCGCCGGGGCGACCAACGCCAGAGGGGATGCGTGCGGCACTCGACACTTATGCCACGCAGTACCGCATCTATTTCGAGCGCCACAATCCACGCTTCGCGGGCGGCAAGACGATGCTCGCGCCTGTGCCGGGGCTTGTCTGGGCCGAAGGGATCGGGCTGATCGGGCTGGGGGCCACGAAAGCGGCGGCGCGCATCGCGGCGGATATTGGCGGGCAGACGTTGCAGGTGATGCACGATGGCAAAGTTGCGGGCGGGTTCCACCCGATCCCCGAAGCGGACCTGTTCGACATGGAATACTGGTCGCTCGAACAAGCCAAGCTTGGCAAAGGCAAGCCCGCGCCGTTGCAAGGTCGGGTCGTCTTGCTCACTGGGGCTGCTGGGGCGATTGGGGCGGCGATTGCCCGCGCATTTGCCGCGCAAGGGGCATCGCTGATGCTTGTTGACCGTGATGCCGATGCCGTGGTCGCGCTGCATAAGCGCATTTGCCGCGATCACCGGGCGCTGGCTTGTGGCATCACAGCGCAAGATGCGGCGCAAGAGGCGGTTTCAGCCTGTATAGACAGTTTCGGGGGGCTGGGCATTCTGATCTCAAATGCAAGGTCTGCAATGACAGGCGAGATGCTCGATCTGCCCGACGCGACCCTGCGCGCCGGTTTCGAGTTGAACTTCTTTGCCCCGTAACTTTTGCGACAGCCACCGCGCGCGTTCTGCGCGATCAGGGACGGGGCGGGCAGTTGCTGTTCAATGTGTCAAAGCAAGCCGTCAATCCGGGCAAAGGGTTTGGCGCTTATGGTCTGCCCAAGGCTGCGACATTGTTTCTGGTCAAGCACTTGGCGCTGCAACTGGGTGCGGCGGGTGTGCGCGTGAATGGGGTCAATGCAGATCGCATCCGTTCAGGGTTTTTGACCGACGACATGATCGCCGCGCGATCCAAGGCGCGGGGCCTGAGCGAACAGGAATATCTGGCCGGAAACCTGCTAAAACGCGAAGTCGAAGCGCGCCACGTGGCTGATGCCTTTGTCGCGCCGGCGCTGTCCGAGCGCACGACGGCGCATATCGTGACGGTGGATGGGGGCAATATCGAAGCGTCTTTGCGATAGGGGCCTATGCCTTGCTCCCGCGCGCATCCGCTGCATCGACGGCACGGCGCATCGCGGTGATCCCGTCGCCAATCTGCTTCCCCGGTCGCAAAAGCGACCCACCGAGCAGGTATACCACGTCCTGCCCATACATCCGCGCCATTTCTGTCGCGCGCTCGACGGTCATGCCGCCAGCGGGCGAGGGCAGAATGGGTCGGCCCGGTCCCTGCTGTCCCGGCAGGCTGTTGCAATCGACTGGCATTCGGCCACAGTGAAGCCAAACCGCCCGCCTGCATTGGGAAATACCACGATATCCGCCCCGGCCAAGCGTTGCAGCGTGCCAAACACCACGCTATGCGCAATCCCGGTATTGGACAAGAGCACATAAGGGCCAAGGAAACTTGGGTGGCTCATCACGGGCAAGTTCAACTCGGGGTCACTTGCTATGGCGTGCATCAAGCCTAATCCCAGCAAGCCGGGCATGATCAGGAACCCGTCTGCGCCCGCATCGCGGGCAAAGCGCAGATTGGCGCGGATTTCCCACGGATGCCCGGCGACGGACGGAAAGTAGAGCGCGCGGTGTCCGGTTTCTTCCGCAGCGAGAGCAAGGGCGCGGGTGATCTTTTCGACACGCTCGCGAAAACGCGCCATAGGCTGATCGGTGATGCCGTTGCCCGATCCGCAAGGGCGTGTCGAACAGGCGCCGTACGGACCCGCGCAGGATGCGGCAATAGACGGGGCCATCGACTGTATCGGCTTCTGCCACGATGCTTTCCACCTCGGTCGCATCGCCCGCTTCCAGAATGGTCATGTTCGGGATCGTGCGCATGACCGGGATATCTTCGATCGCCTGATGGGTCATCCCGCCCGGTGTGGTGATCCCCGGCAAGAACCCCATCAACTGCACTTTGCGGCGCGGAAAAGCGATGGAGGCCATCAACTGATCATAGGGCCTGCGATACAGGAACACCCCGAAACGGTGCAGGAAGGGGCGGATCCCGGCCAGACCCAAGCCCCCTGCAAAAGACAGTATGTTCTGTTCCGCCATCCCGAGTGACAGGAATTGCGCGGGGTGGCGGTCGCGGATGCCGTCAATCGCAACAGGATGTCAGATCGGCGGACAGACACAGCACCTCTGGGTGCTCGATTGCACAGGCTTCAAAGGCCGACGCATAGGGTCGATTGACCATTTCCATGTCAGTGGCCCTCAAGAACGATGCGGTCAATGCCGAGTTCGGCGGCAATCGCAAGGTTCATTTCCGCGCGTTCGTCGTCTGATTTGAACCGGACGTCATGCAGGCGCGGGAAGCGGCGCATCAGGAAATCCATCCCCTTGGTGGGCGAAGAATGCGCAAGGATAATCAGCGGCTGACCTTCATGCGGGGTGGCCTTGGCCTGTCGCAGCGCGGTCAGATCATGCGCGTCCACTTCGGCCACGACCGCGCCGAAATTCCGCAGCTTGGTGGCGATGTCGCCCACTTTCATCACATCGTCCATCGCGCCGTCGCATTGCTGGCTGTTCACATCCATCAGCGCCCAAAGGTTGCCGATTTCATGGTGTGCGGCGGCCTGCACGGCTTCCCATGTCTGGCCTTCCTGCACGTCGCCGTCGGACATGAACAGTCAGACTTCACCCTTTTCACCCCGCCGCTTGCGCCCCCAAGCCAAGCCGGGTGCAGTGGCTAAGCCGATGCCCAGAGTGCCGTTGTGCACTTCCATACCTAGGCTATGCTCGGCCCCGATCATCTCGACGGACGAGCCATCCTTGTTGAACATGTCCAGCCCTTCGGGTCCCATGCGCCCGACTTCGATCAGGCAAGCATAGGCTACCAATGCGTAATGCGCAGGTGCGATGAACAGGCGGTAATTTTCGGGCACAACAGGGCCATAACACCCTGCACCCGTTTCATAGCCGGGGTTATGTGCTGATGGCACACCGCCAAAAGGGGGCGGGATCATTGGCAGTGTCGGCGGGCCAAGTGTCAGCGCTTCGCTCTACAAAAAGGCGAGATGTTCGGCGGCAGAGCAGGTTTGCGAGAGATACCCGCCATTGTTGCGACTTGCGTGCTCGAACACACGACACCGTATACCATGAGCGATGTCTTCGGTTTTTGGCATGTTGCGCATGAATAAACCTCTAATTTCGCAAGTGGCAGCCCTTTGATTGCACAAAAGTCAAGATACTATGGCATTTGTAATAGTTTCTGGACGGCGGATGCCTGGGTGGGTCGTCGAGCGTTGCTGCTACGTTGACGGCGCGGGTGCCTCTGGCGCGTAGCAACTTGGCAAACAATAGGGCCGCTCGACCTGCTACTGAATCCTGTGTCCTTGTCAGCCGCGCTGAACTTGATTGCATTTCGGGGCCGCGCTCGACGTCCCGGGCACCTGTTGACAAACCCGCTAAACAAAAGAAAGTCGCGCCGCAGAAGGGGGCTGCGGCGCGGTTACATGATCTTCGGGGCTTATTCGGCTGCAGCCATGACAGTCAGATCGCGCAAAGTGACATCAAGTCCGGCAATCTGCCATGAGCCAGTGACAGCGCCATCTTCCAGCGACACAGTGTGAAGCGCGCCATTGGCTGCCAGCCACGCGGTGTTGGTGCCGCTTGCATCAGTGACAATATCGAACCCGATTGGCCCGTCGATCATCGCGCCCAGTGCGCCGATTGTCGTGTTTTCGCCGGCATTGGGCGCGGTCTGGCGCAGCAGCGCTGCACGGCTCACGTCGATATTATACATCGCCGTCGCTTCAGGCTTGCCGAAAGAATTGCTATAGGCGGTGCCGCCCACCATGGGCATTCCCTCGGTCCCGTCCGTAAAGATCAGATCGCCATCCACCATGACTGCCCCTGTCGTCAGGTTGATACGATGATTGGTCGTGCCTGACATGAACCGCAGCGCATCCGCTGCCGGGTTGATATCAACGATCACCGGCGCGCCGTCGGCAATGGCCATCGGCGTATCCATGGTGACGATCAGCGTCCATTCCCCTGTCTGCGGATCGATGGTGACGACCTCGAACCCTTCGGTGACGGCGATCAGGCTGCCCGTCCCCGGGCGATAGTCGATCCCGTGCAGGCGCCCGTCATACGCGACCTCGGTCATGCCAGTTACTTGACCTGATGCCAGATCAATCATCACCAGCGTCCGGTCGCCAGCAAGTCCGATGGCGGTATCGGCCAGAGTTGGAAAAGCACAGACCGATGCAAGGGCGGCGGGAATAATGAATTTCATCATGTTTTGCTCCTGTTTGCGGCAGGCCAGTTCTGGCCTGACTGCTGCGGTGACGCCCCCGCGGTCCGGGAAGTTTCAAAAAGGCCCTGACGTTTTCGTGATCGGTCGAGACCTGCGGGCATTCCTGTTTGGTTGACATCCCGCGCAGCTAGGCCACATGGTCGCGCGACCCTTGCTGAAGGCGCAGGTGCTTGACAGACGACGTTCTAATCCAGTTGCTGCATGACACCGCCCGGCAGGATCGGGCGGCCTTTCGGGCTGTCTATCGCATGACCTCGGCGAAACTTTCGGGCGTTCTTACGCGTATGCTGCGCGATAGGTCCGAGGTCGAGGATGCCCTGCAAGATGTCTATGTCCGTGTCTGGCAGCGCGCTGCACAGTTTGATGCCTCTCGCGGGGCCGCGATGGGCTGGCTGATCACAATCGCCCGGAATGTGGCCCTTGACCGCTTGCGCGCCCGGCCAGAGGCGCGCGGTTACACCCATGTCACCGCGTCAGCGGATGCGGCGGGGGATGACCCAATCGCGCGCCTGCCCGCGCAAGGTGTGGATGCCGAAGCGCAGATCGTAGCCCTAGACGATGCCCGCCGCGTGATCGACTGCCTCAACCTGTTGCAGGATGACCGCGCCGCCGCTGTGCGCGGGGCCTATCTTCAGGGCCTGAGCTATCAAGAACTGGCAGAGCGCCATGCCGTCCCGCTCAATACCATGCGCACATGGTTGCGTCGCAGCCTTCTGCGTCTGAAGGAGTGTCTGGACCAATGACCGATCCGATGCGGCCCGATGACTTCACCCCGGACGAGTACGATGATCTCGTGGCGGCAGAATATGTGCTGGGCACCTTGCCCGACCCTGAACGCCGCGCGGCGCGGGACCGGATCGAGGTTGATGGGGCGTTTGCAGCCCGTGTTCAGACCTGGGAAACGCGGCTTGCCCCCTTGAACGACGATTATGCGGATGCGCCCGCGCCGGACGTGCTGCCGCAGATCGAAGCGCGACTCTTTGGTGCGCCTGTGCGCGATCAGGCCAGAGCACCGCGCCGCCGTTGGTTCGCGCTGGGCTGGCTCAAGGGCGGCTTGGCTGCGGCTGTTGCGGCGATGATCGTGGCGTTTGCCTTTGCCTTCTGGCCGCCTGCACCTGCGCCGATGGTCCTGCAAGCCACCCTGACCGCCGAGGATGTGGACCTGCGCTTCACGGCGCGCTGGAACGCGGCGGCCAGTCAGTTGGAATTGAGCCGCGTTGCAGGCCAACCCGCGCCTGCGGGGCAAGATTATGAACTCTGGCTGATCGGTCCGGACGGCGTGCCGCGCTCGCTGGGCTTGGTGCAAGACCCTGTCACCCAAGTGGCAACCACGCTTGCCCCCGGTCTGACCTTGGCCATCAGCCTTGAACCCGCAGGCGGATCGCCTGATCCCGTGCCCTCCGGCCCGGTCCTTGCCGCTGCGCAAATGGTGGAAATCTGACCCGGCGGCTGGGCTTTTTGCCTGCGCCAAAAATTTCGCCACGGCATTGAAACTTTCCGCAAACAGGATGCGTCCAACAGGACATGGGCCGACCCTCGTGCCCACCGGACAGGATGGGCCGCCGCGCCACATGTCCGCAGCCTTCACATGCCGGGCCTATGGGGTCCGGCGCAACACGGAGATTTCCATGTTCCCAACGATCCGAACTGCTGCACTCGCCTTCACGCTCGCTTTGACCCCGGCCTTTGCCGCAGAAAACCCGATGGTGGGTGGCGCGCCGATGTTTGCGGACCGCAACATCGTCGAAAATGCCGTGAACTCGGCCGATCATACGACCCTTGTTGCCGCCGTGCAGGCTGCAGGGCTGGTCGAGGCGCTTCAGGGCGCGGGCCCGATGACTGTCTTTGCGCCCGTCAATGCGGCCTTCGACGCGCTGCCCGCAGGGACTGTCGAGACGTTGCTCAAGCCCGAAAACCTTGCGACCTTGCAGCGCATCCTGACTTCGCACGTCGTGGCGGGCAATCTGTCGGGGGCGGAAATCATGCGCCGCGCGCGCGCGAGCCGGGACGGGTTTTTCCACATGGAAACGCTTTCGGGCGCGCCGTTGAGTGCACAGGTGCGTGGGCGCAGCTTGTTCATCTATGATCAATCCGGTAATGCCGGGCGCGTCACGATCAGCGATGTGAACCAGTCGAACGGGGTAATCCACGTCGTTGACACAGTGCTTCTGCCGCGCTGATTTTGGGCTTTGCATGCAGCCGGGCGTTCATGCGCCCGGCTGGTTTCGGATCACAAGTTGATAATTCTCGCAGCCCATGCGCGCGCAGACTTGTTTTACGTGTGGGTTTTGAACCAAAGTGACGCTAATCGCTGCGCTCTGGGTCTGATCGGCTCTGTTGCACAAATCCTGTGAGGGATTCATCTCGTGAATCCAGTGTGGTCGCTGGACGGGATGAGCAAACCTACACCCCCCGCCTACAAGACCAGGAACTGGCCCGCCTACACTGAA
>JBKBLP010000041.1:0-13078 GCA_046296275.1 Roseinatronobacter sp.
GTAGGAGTCTGGGCCGTGTCTCAGTCCCAGTGTGGCTGATCATCCTCTCAAACCAGCTATGGATCGTCGGCTTGGTAGGCCATTACCCCACCAACTACCTAATCCAACGCGGGCCGATCCTTCCCCGAAATTCTTTCCCCCGAAGGGCGTATACGGTATTAAACCCAGTTTCCCAGGACTATTCCGTAGAGAAGGGCACGTTCCCACGCGTTACTCACCCGTCCGCCACTAAGCCCGAAGGCTTCGTTCGACTTGCATGTGTTAAGCCTGCCGCCAGCGTTCGTTCTGAGCCAGGATCAAACTCTCAAGTTGAAAGCTGCATTCACAGCTATCCTTGACGTCAAACCCAAGCACATATCAAAGATCGCAATTAAGCGACCTTACCTCTGTTTCGTGCTCCAGTCCAAAGGACCAGAAGCCGCAAAACAGTGAAGCTGACACTCACATCATCGGACAAAAGCCCTAGTGAGCCGATATGTGTCAGGTCGATCCATCGAAAGGAACCAAACCGCCCACATATCTCTTCAAGATACCAAATCTGTCAAACAGCACAGACAAAAAAACCACACGAAGCCACACCATCCGGCGCAACCCATGCAACCCTTCCATCCAGAATTTCACCAGAACACCCGCTCAGCACCACCGCGCTTCCGCTTCCGTTCCGTCCCAACCGCGTTCCCGCCGCCGGTGAAGCGCTATCTAGGCCCCACCACAAAAACGCGCAAGAGTGAAAATGCACAAACTGCAAAAATTTCGTCACATTGCTCTTGATCGCCGCGCCACAGGTCAGGATGCTGCGCGGCGAGGCGGCTTCAGAACACGAAAATTGCGCACCCGCCCCAAGCACATGCAAATCTTGATATAGATCACAGAAGAATCGGAGGCTTCCTGCGAAAGATGGCCCTCAGAAAGTTCTTTGACCCCCGGAAAGGATTCGCCCATGCATCGCTTTGCAACTGTTGCTCTTGTCCTGCTTCTCGCAATCCGCGCCCATGCAGACGGTTTTTTCACAGTCGATGTGACCGCCGAGTATGACGATGTGGTGTTTTCGGTTGAGCAAGCGATCACGAATCAAGGGCTGGTGATCGACCACGTCAGCTATATCGGCGACATGCTTGCGCGCACAAAGGGTGATGTGGGCAGTAACACGGATCTATTCACCGCCGCGCAAGTGTTTTCGTTCTGCTCGGCATCACTGTCGCGCGAAGTGATGGAGGCCAAGTTGCGCAACATCCAATTCTGTCCCTATGGTATCTATGTCTATCAATCCGCAGGGGCGGGCGCGCCGGTGACTGTCGGATATCGTGAGTTCAATGAACCCACCATGCAGCCTGTGAATTACCTGTTGCAACAAATTGTGGCCGAAGCGACCAAGTTTGACTGACAGATCATTCACAGTCAGACACTGTTCTGTGATTTGACCCTGAAACCCGCGCGCCTAAGCCTGCGCGGGTTTCGGTTTCCAGATCATTTCACAACAATTTCAGGGTCATCCGAAGGCGAAATCCCCTCGTAAACAGCGCGTTAAAACTGAACCAACCCTGATGGAGGTTTGCTTATGATCCGCAAGACACTCGGCGCTGTCGCCCTTGCCACCACCCTCTCACTGCCCACCTATGCCCTGGCTGACGACATCGTTGATATCGCCGCAGGCAACGAGGCGTTCTCGACTCTCGTTGCAGCCGTGACCGCCGCTGGTCTGGTGGACACGCTGAAGGGCGAAGGCCCGTTCACGGTGTTCGCCCCCACCGACGAGGCATTTGCCGCCCTGCCCGCAGGCACTGTCGAAGGGTTGCTGAACGATATCCCCGCACTGACCGCAATTCTGACCTATCACGTCGTGCCGGGCAAGGTGATGTCAACCGACCTGACCGCAGGCTGCAATGATGTGACGACCGTCAATGGCGCGGCAGCAACTGTCTGCGCAGGCGATGCCGTGACGATTGCAGGGGCAAATGTGACAGCCGCCGACATCGAAGCGACCAACGGCGTGATCCATGTGATCGACGCGGTGATCCTGCCGCCGCAGTGATCCAAGCGATCAACGATAAAGGGCGGCCCAAGGGCCGCCCTTTTGCATGTCAGGCTTTGAAGTTGCGCACTGTTTCTATCATCAGCGCGACATTCTCGGGGGCAGCATCCGGGGTGATCCCGTGACCCAGATTGAAGATATGCGGCCCCTTGCGGAATGCCCGCACAACCCGCTCGGTTTCGCGGACCAGATCAGCACCACCCGTGACCATGTGGCTGGAGGCCAGATTGCCTTGCACACAGCCATCTTTCTGCACATGCTCGGCCGCCCATTCCGGGGTCACGGAATTGTCGAGTGCCACGCAATCGGCGCCCGTTGCAGCATGGAAGCCCACATAGCCCTGCCCCCCTTCGCGCGGGAAGGCGATGACGGGAATGCCGGGATGGCGGGCTTTGATGGCTTGGGTGATCTTGCGCGCGGGTTCGACGGCATAACGCGCGAAAGCGTCGCCCTTCAACGATCCAGCCCACGAATCGAAAATCTTCACCACTTCGGCCCCAGCCATGATCTGCATGGACAGATATTCGATGGTAGCATCCGTGATCCGGTCGATCAGGGCATCAAACACCTCAGGCGCTTCCACGCGCATTTTGTGCGCGGGCGCTTGGTCGGGCGTGCCGCGGCCGGCCACCATATAAGTGGCGACCGTCCAAGGCGCGCCCGCAAAGCCGATCAGCGTCGTTTCCGACGGGAGTTCGCGCGACAGGATGCGGACCGTTTCGTAAATGGGCGACAGCGTGTCGTGAATTGCATCCGTAGGTTTGAGCGTGACAACTCCGCTCATATCCGTGATCGTGGACAAGCGCGGCCCTTCGCCGGTGGTGAACCAAAGCTCCGCCCCCAGCGCCTGCGGTACCAGCAGAATATCGGCAAACAGAATCGCGGCATCAAACCCATAGCGGCGGATCGGCTGCAAGGTGACCTCTGCCGCGAGTTCGGGGTTGTAGCACAGGGATAAGAAGTCACCGGCCTGTGCGCGCGTTGCGCGGTATTCGGGCAGGTATCGCCCAGCTTGGCGCATCATCCAGATGGGCGGGGTCGGCAACACGTCACCCGCGAGGGCGCGCAGAATAGTCTTGGGCGCGACAGGCGCGGGCTTTGGGGCGGGGACCATGAAAACTCCTTCTGTTCCTCTCACTCGTCCCCCGAGAAGGTCGAAATGTCAAGCTCGGTTTACACATTGCGCTTGTGTGACGCGCATGGCTTGGCTAATCATGGCGCTATGAAACATCCCCTGCCCTCCCCCGACCAGCCCCTGAAAATCGGCACACGCGGCTCGCCCTTGGCACTTGCGCAAGCGCACGAAACGCGCGCGCGGCTGCTCGCGGCGTTTGACCTGCCTGAGACCGCCTTTCAGATCGTGGTGATCAAGACCACAGGCGATGACCGCACGCTGATCGACGCGGATCGCCCGCTGAAAGAGATCGGCAATAAGGGGCTGTTTACCAAGGAAATCGAAGAGGCGATGCTGGCAGGCAGCATTGATATCGCGGTCCATTCGATGAAGGACATGCCGACTGCCCAACCTGAGGGGCTGACTCTGGGCTGCTATCTGCCGCGCGAAGATGTGCGCGATGCGTTTGTCTCGCCCAATGTGGCGTCCTTGTCAGACCTGCCCTCGGGCGCCGTTGTTGGGTCATCCAGCTTGCGCCGGCGCGCGCAGCTTTCCCATGTCCGCCCCGACCTGAAAGTGGTGGAGTTTCGCGGCAATGTGCAAACACGGCTGAAAAAACTGGCCGATGGTGTGGCCGATTGCACCTTTCTGGCGATGGCCGGGCTGAACCGGCTGGGCATGGCCCATGTGGCGACCAGCGCGCTTTCCGAAGATCAGATGCTGCCCGCCATTGCCCAAGGCGCGATCGGGATCGAATGGCGCGAAACCGATGCGCGCGTGTCAGAAATGCTGGTGGCGCTGCACCATGTGCCGACGGGCCACCGCTTGGCAGCAGAGCGCGCGTTTCTGGCCGCGCTTGACGGGTCATGCGAGACACCGATTGCGGGCCTTGCGATCATCGAAGGCGGCGATATCTGGCTGCGTGGCGAAATCCTGCGGCCCGATGGGTCAGAGCGCCTGACAGGTGAGCGGCGCGCGCCGATTGCCGACGCCGCGCTGATGGGGCGCGATCTAGCAGCGGAACTGCGCGCGCGCGCCCCTGCCGGGTTCTTCGACTGGCATTAGAGCGCGGAAAGGATCGCGCGCGCATGAGCGCTGTCGAGGTCCATCTGCACGATCAGCGCGTCCAGACTGTCAAAGCGCGCTTCATCCCGCAGATGGGAAACCAAAGCCACAGACAAATGCGTGTCGTAAAGATCGCCTTTGAAGTCAAAGATAAACGTTTCCAGATTGGGCATGTTCTGGCCGAACATCGGCCGCACACCTATCGACGCCACACCGCCATAACGCCCGGCATGGGGGCCTGACAGAACATCCACCTGCACAGCATAGACGCCAAAACGCGGCGGGTGCAGCCCAGCAATCGACATATTCGCCGTTGGATAACCCAATGTCCGCCCGCGTTTTTCGCCGTGCAGCACAGGCCCTTCGATCCGGTGCCAATGGCCCAGCATCGCAGCCGCCCCGCGCATATCCCCCGTCGTCAACGCTGCCCGAATCGCGGTCGAGGACAGAACCTGCCCTTCCATCTGCCGCAGCGGCGCAACAGTGACGTCGAAGCCAAACTGCCCACCCAAGACCGCCAGATCGCGGACAGTGCCTTTGCGGCCTTTGCCGTAGCAGAAATCCTCGCCCACCACGACATGACGCACGTGCAGACCTTGGGCCAAGACATCGCGGGCGAAGGCTTCGGCGCTGAGCTCTGCAAGCGCCGTGTCAAACCCCAATTCGAACAGATACCCCACACCCAAACGCGCCAACCGATTGGCCCGGGCTTCTGCATTCATCAGGCGGAAGGGCTGACCATTGGGATCGAAAAACTCGCGCGGATGTGGCTCGAACGTGACAACACCAAAAGGACTACCCGGTCGCCGCGCAAGGTCGAGAACCGATAAATGCCCCAGATGCACCCCATCAAAATTGCCCAGCGCAACAGAAGCCCCATGGCTTGCGGGCGGCGAGTTGGTCCAGTGGCGAATGATCTGCATCGGTCCCCTGCGGGACTGCGCGCCCCGCGCCTTAATCGAATTTCCGTGACGGTGCGAGCACAGTGGCCTCGCCCTTCAGCACCACCGTATCGCCGACCGAGCAGCGACATTCAAGGGTCACACGGCGCTTGGCATAGTCGATGGTCATAACCGAGACTTCCGCCAGCACCACATCGCCGGGCCGCACCGGGGCCATGAATTTCAGCGTCTGGCCCATATAAATTGTGCCATGCCCCGGCAATTGCTCGCCAATCACCGCTGAAATCAGCCCCGCCGTGAGCATCCCATGCGCAATGCGCCCTTCAAAAATCGTGTCGCGCGCATAGTCGTCGTCCAGATGCACCGGGTTGCGATCCGTGGACACTTCCGCGAACAATTCGATATCGCGGTCGGTCACTTCCTTGCGCAGGTAGCGCGACATGCCGATTTCCAGATCCTCGATACAAATCGTGCCGCGAGGAAGATTATCGTTCATTCCGTTGTCCAACATGACTGCGCGCCTTTCGTGGGATGCGAATCTGGCTTTACGTTGCAGTGCAGCATTACCCGGTTTCACGCCCTCGCGCAATAATCTTGCGCAAGAAATTTACGCGAAAGCGCAAAACGTGGTAATTTTGTTGCGGACACGTTGTCGCAGATTAACGCAAGCGACCAATTGTATAGGTCGGCGCTTGGCCCATTTCCTCCAGCCACGGCGCCAAGAGAGCGGGGTCGGGGTTTTCGACATCATCCCCGAACAATTCCGCTGCCAGCCCGCCGGTGATGAACAGCGTATCAATCCCCTCTGCCTGCCCGCCCTGAATGTCGGTATGAATCCCATCCCCCACCGCGATGATCCGATCCTCGGCGAAGCGTATCTCGGCCTCGGTCGCGCGCAAGCGGGCCAGATCATAGATCGGGGGATGCGGCTTGCCGAAATAAAGGCTCTCGCCCCCCATCTGGTCATAAAGCTGCGCCAGAGCGCCCGCGCAATAAATCCGCTTGTCGCCGTAATCGACGACCAGATCAGGATTGGCGCAAAGCAGTTTCATCCCGCGCGCTTTCGCGGCCAGAAAGCGGCCCCGATAATCTTCAGGGGTTTCGGTATCTTCAAAGAAGGGCCCCGTGCAGACGATGGCCTCTGCTTCTTCAAACGAAACACGCTCGATGGCCGGATAGGACGCCGCCCAATCCGGCAAGTCGGTGAAGAAGCCATTGTCCTTTTCTGGCCCCAGATGCCAGACGCGCGTGCCGACGATCCCGCGCAGCATCGCGTGCTGCGCCGCATCGCCCGATGTGGCTATCGCATCATAGGCGTCGCGCGACAGGCCCATCTGGTCCAGCCGCTCGGACACAGCCGCAGCCGGGCGCGGGGCATTGGTCACGAGCACCACACGCCCGCCCGCGCGGCGATAGGCGACCAGGGCCGCCTCCGCCGCCGGATAGATCGTGCGGCCGTTATGCACGCAGCCCCACAGGTCAACAAAAGCAAGGTCATACTGCGCCGATACTTCGGCGAAAGAGGAAATGATCTGGGTCACAGCGTGAGCACCGGAATGATTTGTTTCTTGCGGCTCATGACACCGGGCAGCACGACCTGATCGCCTGTCACAGTGACGTTGAACGATTTTTCGGCCACGGTTTTCACCAGATCGTTGGGCACCAGCAGCGTGGCTTCTTCGTTCAGGATGTCCACGACGAACAACAGCACCTCGTCTGCGCCATCTTCGGCCGCGACCGCGGGCATCGCGGCCACAAGCCCGTCCTTGCGCGACAGGATTTGCGCGGGCGATGTCGTTTCCAACACCGATACGCGGAACGTCTTGCCGCCGACGCCATATTTCTTGGCGTCCATCTTCAAGAGTTCCGCGTCAGAGAACGCCGACACGTCCGACTTCGCGGCAAACTGCGCGGCGGCCAGTTCCGGGATCGACACGCCAAGGTCAGCCGCAAGCTTTTCCGCTACAGCCCGGTCATGGGCCGTCGTCGTGGGCGAGCGAAATTCGAGCGTATCCGACAGGATGCAGGACAGCATCAGGCCCTTCACCCAATCCGGCATCGCCGCCGCACCAATCAAATCATGCATGATCGTAGCCGTGCAGGCGAGCGGACGGATGGTAATGTCAATCGGACCTTTGGTTTCCAAACCGCCCACCAACTTGTGGTGGTCAATGATCGCCTGTATATCCAATGCGTTGATATTGCTCGGTAATTCGCCGGGATTGTTGGTGTCCACGATCACGACCGGCGTGCCCGGCGCGAACTCCGACTGGATCGCAGGTTTCGGGCAATCCCAATGCTTTAGCACGAATGCCGCTTCGGTATTGGGTTCGCCAAGCAACACCGCCTCAGAAGATTTCCCTGCGATTTCATTCAGATACCATGCCCAGATAATGGGCGAACCGGTAGAGTCCGTATCGGGCGATAGGTGGCCGAAAACCTTGATCATGAGTGTGTCCAGAAATTTGGAAATGTGTTGACGCGCCTTATAGCGACGGGTCGCGACATTGTCACGACACAGCCGCACCAAACCGGAAAGCCTGCGGCGTTAACTGCACACTCATGTTTTCCTGCAAGGCTGTCCCTGCACAGATACAGGTCCGGAATGTCTGAACTCATCGAAATCCGCGTGGTCGTAGCCATCGCTGCGGCGCTGGTGATTGCGTCGCTGGTACTGACCAACTTTTCCGGCGCTGAATAGAGAGCGGCGTCGGGACCGCATTGCGTTTCTTTGGCTCGGGGCGACAAATCTTGCCTTTTTGACAGGGGTAGGTGGCCTCTTGGCAGCCCCGATCTTGCCCTTCTGGTTGGCCGCGTTTCTGGTCATTATGGGGATGCTGATGGGCCTGTTGATCGGCTTTGTCGCTTTATCCTTTGGTGTGGGGGATAAGCCTAACCCATTTGCATGGCTGGCGCTTGGCGCGGCGATTGGTTTGGCTCAAGGTATCCTTGCGCCGGCGTTTGAAAGCGTCAGGAGTCTTGTGATCACCAGTTCTGTCGTCAATGGGCTTTTGGGGCTGGGGCTAGGATGGCGGCTTTGGCGGCGCAGTCGCAGTTTCGGTACAAGTTTGGGGCTATTGGCCAGTGCGCCTTTCACTATGTTAGGGCTGGCATATCCGGCGCGGTTATGGGTGATCGGGACAGATCTCGGGCCCTCGGCACTGTCTGTAGCGACGCTCGTGATCCTGCTCGTCATGGCGTTTTCGTCCTTGCGATTGAGTTTCGCACTAAGCGCGTCCCATGCCGCGCGCTTGAATGCGACACTGCGCATCGCGCGCGACAAGACAGAGGCCGCAAGCGTCCTGAAATCCCGCTTTCTGGCAAATATGAGCCACGAACTTCGTACACCGCTCAATGGCATTCTGGGGATGGCGCAAGGGCTGGACGGGATTGTTCAAGACCCGCAAGGCAAGGACATGCTGCTGACCATGTCGCGTGGTGCGCAAACTCTGCTCGGACGTCTTACCGACATTTTGGAGCTTTCGGAACTTCAATCAGGCCGCCTTCCGTTACAAAACGCAGCAGTCAATCTGCAAACGACGCTCCGAGCGACGCTTGACCCGCGGGCGCAATACGCGCACGCCAAAGGGGTGGATTTTCAACTTCACTGTTGAAACGACAGCACAGGCTGGCATCTGCGCGCCGGTTCGCGCGTGACGCAAATCGTGGCAAAGATCGTCCAGAATGCAGTGAATTTCACCCCGTCGGGTTTGATCGGTGCATCGGGCGACTGCACCCAACGGAGCAGAGATCAGAGTGACAGACACAGGAATCGGCATGACAGATGCGCAACAGGCCAAAATCTTCGAAGCTTTTGCACAAGCCGATATCAGCGCGACCCGCCACTTCGACGGGGCGGGCCTTGGGCTGGTGATCGCGCGGGCGCTGGCCGAACTGATGGGCGGCAAGATTGGCCTGACTTCTGCGCCCGACAACGACAGTAAGTTTGTCGTGACAATATCCTTGCCACAAACCGCCCCACCGGCGCCGATGTCTGTCCCTGCGCCAATTGCCACCGCGCTGTCGCGTCCGCTCGTCATACTCGCCGCAGAGGATAACAAAGCCAACCAGCGCGTGCTGATGGCGCTGTTGCGCGATGCCAATGTTGCGTTGACCATGGTCGAGAACGGAGAACTTGCCGTGGCAGAAGCCGAAAAACAGGATTTCGATCTGTTTCTGATTGATATCATGATGCCAGAGATGGACGGCATCACCGCCTGTCGCACGATCCGTGACGCGCGTCGCCTGACAGGCAGGGCTATGCCGCGCGCGATTGCGTTCACGGCCATGTCAGCCCCGAACAGGTTCACGACTATCACAGCGTTGGCTTCGCTGACGTGATCCCGAAACCCAACAGAAAAGCACAACTTCTGGCCATGCTGGAAACCCATGTCGGGCGCTCAGAGGTCCCGAATTTTTCCGCTCCTCCAGTGTTGACAGACGCAATCGGCCTGCCTACGTAAGGCTCGTTAGCACTCGCACCCATCGAGTGACAACAAAACCACAGGAATCAGAGGAGCGTTCCGAAATGGCATTCAAACCGCTGCACGACCGTGTTCTTGTCCGTCGTGTCAAAAGCGACGAAAAGACCAAAGGCGGTCTGATCATTCCCGACACCGCCAAGGAAAAGCCCGCCGAGGGCGAGATCATCTCGACTGGTGAAGGCGCACGCAAGGATTCGGGCGAGTTGATCGCGCCCTCCGTCAAGGCCGGTGATCGCGTCCTGTTCGGCAAGTGGTCTGGGACCGAAGTCACCATCGACGGTGAAGAACTGCTGATCATGAAAGAAAGCGACATTCTCGGCATCATCGCCTGAGGCCCTTTCTTTATCCGTAACCAAGACATTCAGGAGGCAAGCTCATGGCTGCTAAGGAAGTCAAGTTTAACACCAATGCCCGCGACCGCATGCTGCGTGGCGTCAACATTCTGGCCGATGCGGTCAAAGTCACACTGGGGCCAAAAGGCCGCAATGTCGTGATCGACAAATCCTTCGGCGCCCCGCGCATCACGAAGGACGGTGTGTCTGTCGCCAAGGAAATCGAACTGGAAGACAAGTTCGAAAACATGGGCGCGCAGATGGTCAAAGAAGTGGCCAGCCGCACCAATGACGAAGCCGGCGACGGCACCACGACCGCGACTGTGCTGGCACAGGCGATCATCAAAGAAGGTCTGAAATCGGTTGCCGCTGGCATGAACCCGATGGACCTGAAGCGCGGCATCGATCTAGCGACCACGCGCGTCGTCGAGGCCATCAAAGCCGCCGCCCGTCCGGTCAGCGACAGCGCCGAAGTGGCACAGGTCGGCACGATCTCGGCCAATGGCGAAGCTGAAATCGGCCGCCAAATTGCGGACGCGATGCAGAAAGTCGGTAATGAAGGCGTGATCACTGTCGAAGAAAACAAGGGTCTGGAAACGGAAACCGATGTTGTCGAAGGTATGCAGTTCGACCGCGGCTACCTGTCGCCCTACTTCGTGACCAATGCCGACAAGATGATTGCGGACCTCGATGACGCCATCATCCTGATTCACGAGAAGAAACTGTCTTCGCTGCAACCGATGGTTCCGCTGCTCGAAGCTGTGATCCAGTCGCAAAAGCCGCTGGTCATCATCGCTGAAGACGTCGAAGGCGAAGCGCTCGCAACGCTGGTCGTCAACAAGCTGCGTGGTGGTCTGAAGATTGCTGCTGTCAAAGCACCGGGCTTCGGCGACCGTCGCAAGGCCATGCTGCAAGACATCGCCATCCTGACGGGTGGCACGGTCATCAGCGAAGACCTTGGCATGAAACTGGAAAACGTGACCCTCGACATGCTGGGCCGCGCCAAGAAAGTGACCATCAACAAGGACAACACGACCATTGTTGACGGCAACGGCGAGAAGGCAGAGATCGAAGCCCGCGTCGCCCAGATCCGTCAGCAGATCGAAGAAACCTCGTCCGACTATGACCGCGAGAAGCTGCAAGAGCGTCTGGCGAAACTGGCCGGCGGTGTGGCTGTCATCCGCGTGGGCGGCATGACCGAAGTCGAAGTGAAAGAGCGCAAGGATCGCGTCGATGACGCGCTGAACGCAACCCGCGCCGCTGTGCAAGAAGGCATCGTTGTTGGTGGTGGCGTGGCCCTGATCCAAGGCGCAAAAGCGCTGGACGGTCTGAAAGGCGACAACAGCGATCAAGACGTCGGCATCGGCATCATCCGCCGCGCGATTGAAGCGCCGCTGCGCCAGATTGCTGAAAACGCAGGCTTCGACGGCGCTGTGGTTGCTGGCAAAATCCGCGAAAGCAACGACAAGTCCTTCGGCTTCAACGCACAGACCGGCGAATATGGCGACATGTTCAAATTCGGCGTGATCGACCCGGCAAAAGTTGTGCGCACGGCGCTGCAAGATGCAGCCTCGGTCGCAGGCCTGCTGATCACCACCGAAGCAATGATCGCTGACAAGCCCGAGCCGAAATCCGCAGCCCCCGCAGGCGGCATGGGCGGCATGGGCGGCATGGACGGGATGATGTAATCATCGCCCCAGAGGGAACGAGGAAAAGGGCCGCAGCGATGCGGCCCTTTTTGCTTTACAGATCAAACAACCGCGCTTGCGCTTCTGTCGGTGGCGGCGCGATGCCCAGATGCGTCCACGCCTTCGCCGCCAGCATCCGCCCGCGCGGGGTGCGCGCGATCAGGCCCTGTTGCAGCAGATAGGGCTCGATCACCTCCTCGATCGCATCTCGGCTTTCCGATAGCGCAGCCGCGATCGTTTCCACCCCCACAGGCCCCCCAGCATAGTTTTCCGCCAGCAACGTCAGATAGCGCCGATCCGCGCCATCCAGCCCCAGCCCGTCCACCCCCAGCCGCGTCAGCGCCCGGTCGGCAAGCGCGCGCGTGAGTTGCCCGTCGCCTTCAACCAGCGCGAAATCCACCACGCGCCGCAACAGCCGCCCCGCAATCCGCGGGGTACCGCGCGCGCGGCGCGCAATCTCGCGCACGCCCTCCTCGGCGGCCTGCACGCCCAAAAGCTTCGCGCCGCGCGCGACGATCAGGCATAACTCATCTTCGGTGTAGAATTGCAGTCGCGTGGGAATGCCGAAGCGGTCGCGCAAGGGGGTGGTCAGCAGCCCCAGCCGCGTCGTGGCCCCCACCAGCGTGAAGGGCTGCAATTCAATCCGCACTGTGCGCGCCGCGGGCCCTTCGCCGATCACCAGATCAAGCTGGAAATCTTCCATCGCGGGGTAAAGCACTTCTTCGACTGCGGGGTTCAGACGGTGGATTTCGTCAATGAACAGCACATCGCGCGCTTCCAGATTGGTCAGGATCGCGGCCAGATCGCCTGCCTTGGCCAAAACCGGGCCGCTGGTCATGCGAAAGCCCACCCCCAACTCCCGCGCCATGATCTGCGCCAGCGTCGTCTTGCCCAGACCCGGCGGGCCATAGAACAGCGTGTGATCCATCGCCTCGGCCCGCATCCGGGCGGATTGGATGAACACGCGCAGATTGGCGCGCGCGTCCTGTTGGCCCACGAAATCATCAAGGGTCTGGGGCCGCAGCGCCCGGTCCAGATCGGGGCGGTCATCGGCTGTAGGCGCGCTGCGCAAGATGGGATCAGGACCAGCCATGCACTACCCTTTCGGCGCAAGCAGCCGCAACGCGGCGCGGATCAGGGCGGGGGTATCGGCGTCAGGGTTGCTATCCTGCGCTTCCGACACAGCACGCGCGGCGTCAGAGGGCGCGTAGCCCAGATTGGCGAGCGCCGACATGGCATCGGGCACGGCAAGTGCGTTCAGCGGCGGCGGGGGCGCGGCTTTGCGCGGCTTTGTCGGTGTGTCGATCACATCCGCCATGGGGGCTGTGCGGCTGGACACGGCCATCAGCGCGGGCGCCTTTTCTTTCAGCTCTAGCGCAATCCGCTGCGCCAGTTTCGGCCCCACCCCCGGTGCCTTGCGCAGCGCGCCCGCATCGCCCAAGGCAATCGCGCGCGCCACAC
>JBKBLP010000042.1:0-9392 GCA_046296275.1 Roseinatronobacter sp.
CCAGATCGTAATGCGCCGCGATATTCTTGCGCGCCTGCGTTTTCGAATTGTCGCGCAGCCAGTGGCGCAGACGTTCCATCGCGCGGATGATCTTGAGCGGCAGCATTTCGTCGTAAAGCGCGGGGTTGTCATCGGCGAGCAGGTCCATCAGCGCTTGCAGATCGGGCGTGGACCAGCCGCCTTCCAGATAGCTGTCGGCAAAGCCCAGATCACCTTCGCGGATCACGCGCGCGAACAGGTCGGCGTCATGGACATGGATTGTCGCCACATGCCCCGGTTTGTCCCCTTGCAGCCGGAACGTCCGCCCGTCTGGCAGCACCACATCCAGCCGCCCCTTGTTCAGATGGGCTTTGGCATAGACAGCGGCGAAATAGCGCGGCAGGTCGCGTTCTTGCGCGGGCGAGGTCAGGATCTGTGTCGTCATGGGCGTGCTCAGGGACTCATTCATCATTCGGTTTAGACTTTCTCGCATCTGTTACGCAGATTTGGTGGCCCGAGTTTCATAAGCGGCAAGCGCGCGGGCGCGTCCCTCCGCAAGATCGATCAGAGGGGTGGGGGCGGGGTCTGTGGGTTTCAGACCCCAGCTTTGGGGAATCGCGTCAAAGAAGGCCAGCGCGTCGGGGCTTGGCTGCGGCCCGCGCGTGCGCAACCAGCGGTCGCGGTAGCGGTGCTTGGGGTCGAATTTCTCGGCCTGTGTGTCGGGGTTGAAGATGCGGAAATAAGGCGCTGCATCGGGGCCGCTGCCCGCCACCCATTGCCAGCCCATCGCGTTTGACGCGGGGTCCCAATCGACCAGCGTTTCGGCAAACCACGTCTGCCCCACGCGCCAATCCGTCAGCAAATGCTTGGTCAGATAGGACGCAACCAGCATCCGCGCGCGGTTGTGCATCCGGCCTGTGACATAAAGCTCGCGCATGGCGGCATCGACGACCACGCAGCCCGTGCGGCCCTGTTTCCAGCGCAACGATGCCTCGGACTCGCCCGCCCAAGGGAAACTGTCCCAGCCCGCTTTCCAGTTGGTCTCCGTCAGATGGGGCGTGTGGTGCATCAGGTGATAGGCGAATTCGCGCCAGACGACTTCTTTCAGGAACGTCTCGGCGCCTGCGGCCCCTTGGGCCATCGCGCGTTGCCCTGCGGCCCACAGCGCGCGCGGGCTGATTTCGCCCCAGGTCAGGTTTTCCGACAGGCTTGATCCTGCATCTTCGGCCAGCAAATCGCGTTTTTCGGCGTAGGTGGCGATCTTGTCCGCGATGAACCCGTCAAGCCGGGCGCGCGCCGCCACTTCGCCCACATGGATATGACGCGCGACAACGGGCGCGCCCCGGCCCATCGCGCGGCCCATGTCGAGCGCGTCAAGCGGCAGGCTATCGGGCCAAGTTTCGGGCGCTTTTGGCACCACAGGCGCAAGCGGCGCAGGCATGGCGCGGTCGCGCACGGACCGCCAAAACGGCGTGTAGACCTGATAAAACCCGCCCGATCCGGTCTGGACGGTCCACGGCTCCACGAGCAAATGCCCCTCGAAACTTCGGGCATCCACGCCCTGCGCTTTCAGCGCGGCCTTCACTTCGGTATCGCGGGCCTTCGCCACCGGGTCATATTGCCGCCCCCACCACACGGCCCCTGCCCCGGTTTTCGCCACCAGCGCGCGCAGCACGTCCAAGGCGGGCCCGCGCCGCAGGATCAAGCGCGATCCTTGCGCGGCCAGCATCTCGGCAAACGCCCCCAGCCCCAGCCCAAGCCGCCATTTGGGTGCCGCGCCCAGCCCCGCATCCACTGGATCGAGGATATAGACAGGGATGACCACGCGCCCCTCGGCTGCGGCCAAAAGCGGTTGATCCGCCAGCCGCAAGTCGCGCCGCACCCACCAGATGATTGTGTCTGTCCCCGTCACGCGCGCCCGGCTGTTCTGATCCATCCCCCGCGCGCCTGCGCGGCTAGAGCACACGATCTAGTGCCGTGATCAGCCGGTCAAGTTCCGATTTCGATGTGTAATGCAAAAATGACACTCGCAGCACACCATGTGCGGGATCAATGCCTTGGGCCTGCAACGCGCGGTTGGCATAGAAGCTGCCACCGCCGGCCATGATGCCCTGCACGGCCAAGTCCTGCGCGAGCGCGAAACCGGGCCGGTCATGGGCAAGGGCGATGGTCGGCGCGCGATCCGCCGCCCGGTCCGGCCCCAGCATCCGCACATCATTGCGCCCGCGCAGGAAATCCAAGAGCGGCGCGAGCAGCGCCGTTTCCTGTGCGCGCATCAGGTCATGCACGCGGCCCATCCGCGCCTTGGGCGCAAGGTCGGGCGCGGGACCGAAATGGTGGTCATGCAGCGCCTCGAAATAATCCGCCATGCCCGCGCAGGCCGCAATCTGCGCGTGATCGGGGCCTGCGGGGGTCAGGCGCTTGTGGAGCACATCGGCATTGAAATAATGTGCCTGATTGGGCAGGCGAACGCCCAGATCCCGCCGCAGCACCATGATGCCCTGATGCGGGCCATAGGTCTTGTAGCTGGAAAAAAGGTAAATGTCCGCGCCCAAAGCCCCAACATCGGGCAGGCCATGGGGGGCGTAGGACACGCCGTCCACACAAGTGAAAATCCCTGCCGCGCGCAGGTCGGCACAAAGGGTGGCAACCGGGTTGATCTCGCCCACCACGTTCGACGCATGAGGGAAGCAGACCAGCTTCACCCGCCCGTCCACCAGCGCCCAGAGCTTCGCAGGGTCCAGATGGCCCGTCACCGGGTCCACCTGCCAGTCGCGCACGCTGATCCCCCGCTCGGCCAGACGCCGCCACGGACCCGTATTCGCCTCGTGGTCCTGATCGGTGACGATGATCGCATCGCCCGCGCGCAGCATCTGCCCGAAAGCCTGCGCCAGAACATAGGTGTTGGCGGTGGTGGACGGGCCGAAGCTAACCTCGTCCGTGTCCACCCCCATCAGCGCTGCGAGCCGGGCGCGCGCCTCGTCCATCTCTGCCCCGCCCAACTGGGACGCGGCATAGGCCCCATAGGGCTGCACTTTGCGCTGGGTGTAGAAGCGCAACAGCCGCTCGATCACCTGACGACACGTGTAAGAGCCGCCTGCGTTTTCGTAAAAAGCTTGGCCTTGAAGCGAGGCTTCGGCAAAGGCCGGGAACTGGGCGCGGACGAAGTCAGTGTCGAGCATGGTCATGGATGTGGTCCTGTCAGATCAGGCTGCCACCCTGCGCAAGGACGCGCGCCGATGCAAGAGGTCAACTCGTGCCCAAAATCACCCGCACATAATTCTGCGTCTCGGCAAAGGGCGGGATGCCGCCATGCTGCTCGACTGCCCCCGGCCCGGCATTGTAGGCGGCAAGCGCCAAGCGCCAATCGCCGAATTTATCAAACATCATCCGCAGGTAGCGCGCGCCCCCGTCGAGGTTCTGGCGTGGGTCGGTGGGGTCCACGCGCAACATTTCTGCTGTGCCGGGCATCAATTGTGCAAGCCCGATCGCGCCTTTGTGCGACACGGCTGCCGAATTCCAGCGGCTTTCCTGATGCACCAGCCGCAGGAACAAATCTTCGGGGATTCGGTGGGTGCGCGCAGCTTCACGCGCGTAATCGAGATAAGCGCCGCGATAATTGCCCGTATAGCGCGGGATGATCGCGGCAGTTTCGGTGCGGTCCTCGGGCTTTTGCGGCAAGAAGCGGGTGGAGGCTGAGTATTGCTCGGACATCCGCCCGTCAATCACGCGCGATGCCCGGCGCACGGTATCAAGCCGCGAGGTGGCTTCCGACACACCGCGCTTCAGGCTCAGGCCCTGCGCCTCTGCGCTGGTCCCCAAGGCCATCCAAATTGCCAAAACCCCTGCAATCGCGCGCATCTTCATGCCCCCTTGCGCTTCCTTTGCCAAAGCGCACGCGTGGGATCAATCTTTTTCGGCACTCTCCCCGGCGGTGTTCATTGCTTCTTTACCCCTGCCGCGCGATAAGCGGGGAGATGCGGGCGAAGCCTGCGGAATCAAAACGAGTTCAGAACGAACGGGGGCACGCATGGCGGGGTCGGTCAACAAGGTTATCATCATCGGCAATCTGGGGCGCGACCCGGAAGTGCGGTCATTCCCCTCGGGCGGCAAAGTCTGCAACCTGCGCATCGCCACAGGCGAGCAATGGCGCGACAAGGCCACAGGCGAGCGCAAGGAAAAGACCGAATGGCATTCGGTGGCGATCTATAACGAAGCCTTGGTGCGGATTGCCGAGCAATATCTGCGCAAGGGATCGACCGTCTATATCGAAGGCCAGTTGGAAACCCGCAAATGGCAGGACCAGTCAGGCGCGGACCGCTACACGACCGAAATCGCGCTGCGGCCCTATCGCGGGGAATTGACGCTCTTGGGCGGACGCGGCGAAGGGGGTGGGGCGTCCTCCGGCGGCGGCTATGGTGACGACCGCGGCGGCTATGATGGTGGGCGTGGCGATGGCGGACGCAGCGATAGCGGACGTGGCGGCTATGACAGCGGGCGCAGCGCAGGCGGCTTTGGCGCGGGCGCGTCGGACATGGATGATGAGATTCCGTTCTGACCGGGCATCGCGTGCCAGAACGATGGGATAGGTCACGACCCGCGCAGAGTGTGGCCCTTGCCCGAACCGGCATGTGCTCTGAAACCGCCTGTGTCTGATCGGTCGCGCCGCGTGATCTGCTCTGAACCGATCTAAACCCCGATGCGCCGCGATTTGAACACGGCACCGACACTTGCGGCGCGGCTTTTTCGCCGGGGCTTCCATCAGCGGGGACTGCGTGCTATGCCGCGCCGTCCCAAGGGCAGCATCCCTGCCCTACCCCAACACCCAAGGCAGGCCCCTGCCTGACCCAGCCGGAGTAATCACATGGCCATCGAACGCACTCTGTCGATCATCAAACCCGACGCCACGACCCGCAACCTGACTGGCAAGATCAACGCCAAGTTTGAAGAAGCTGGTCTGCGCATCGTCGCGCAAAAGCGCATCCAACTGACCAAAGCCCAGGCCGGCAAGTTCTACGAAGTCCACAAGGATCGTGGCTTCTATGACGAACTGTGCGAATTCATGGCCTCTGCCCCTGTTGTCGTGCAAGTACTGGAAGGCGAAGGCGCGATTGCCAAGAACCGCGAAGTGATGGGCGCCACGAACCCCGCCGATGCAGCACCCGGCACGATCCGCGCGGAATTCGCGCAATCGGTCGGTGAAAACTCGGTCCACGGCTCGGACGCGCCGGAAACGGCTGCGGCAGAAATCGCTTACTTCTTCTCGGGTCTGGAACTGGTGGGCTAACGCGCCACATTTGGACCACGACGGGCCCCGGCAAAGTCCGGGGCCCGTTGCATTTTGGGCCAAGCGTTGCCGGTTTCGATTTACCAGCCCCCGCTTTCCTGCCAATTTCCGCCAAATGTTCCAACCCGTCGAAATGCCCCTCTGGGCGCTTGTCCTGATTCTCGGATTTGCTGCGGTGACGTTCGCATCGCACTTCCTGTTCCCGTCGGTACGCTGGTTCTTCCGCCGGCGCATGGAACGGGCTGTGTCGCAACTCAACAAGCGCCTGACGAAACCGATTGAACCCTTTCGCATCATGCGCCACCAGGATCAGGTCACGCGTCTGATCTATGATCCCCGCGTGATGGAGGCCGTGCGCGACTACGCCCGCGACCAAGGCGTGCCGCCCAATGTGGCTTTTGAACTCGCCCGGTCGTATGCCAAGGAAATTGTGCCGGGATTTTCCACCACAACCTATTTCGTCATCGCCACGCGCATGGCGCAGAAACTCAGCCAGATGCTCTATGACGTGCGCTTGGGCGGCGGCGATTTGCAGGCGCTCGCGCAGATTGACCGCGATGCGTCGGTGGTGTTCGTGATGAACCACCGCTCGAACATGGATTACGTGCTGATCACTTGGCTTGCATCGAAACATTCCGCCCTCAGTTACGCTGTGGGCGAATGGGCGCGCGTCTGGCCCTTGCAAGCGCTGATCCGGGCCACAGGAGCGTTTTTCATCCGTCGGCGCTATGCCAACACGCTCTATCGCGCGGTGCTCGCGCGGTATGTCCAGATGGCCGTGCGCGAAGGCACCACGCAGGCGATCTTTCCCGAAGGAGGGCTTAGCCTTGATGGGCGCGTGGGGGCAGCGCGCGTGGGGTTGCTCGATTACATCCTGCGCGGGGCCTCCAGTCCGGGGGGCCCGGATGTCATTTTCATCCCGGTGGCGCTGAATTACGACCGCGTGCTCGAAGATCGCGTGCTTATCAGCGCCGGGCAAAAGGGCGTCCGGCGCTTCGATATCCAGATGAAGGTTGTGACAGGCTTCGTGCTGCGGGTGCTGTGGCAAAAGCTGACCGGGCGCTTTGTGCGCTTTGGCCATGCCGCTGTGTGCTACGGCGCACCGCTGTCCTTGCAGGATTTGCGCGCGCAGCACCCCGATTTGAGCGCCGATATGCTGTCAGCCATGCTGATGACCCGCATTCAGGCCGCGATTCCCGTCCTGCCGGTGCCACTGGTGGCCGCAGCCCTTGTGCGCGCGGGTGGCAAAATGCCGCGCGACGTGCTTGTCCCTGCGATCGAGGGGCTCGTCGCCTCGCTGCAAGCGCAATCGGCATGGCTGCATTTACCACAAGGCGCAAGCGCACAGGCCGCGACCGAGGGCCTTGCGGCACTTTTGTTGCGCGGATTGGTCGAAAGCCGCAATGACACCCTCTTTATCGCCCCAGAAGAGGAGCAAGCCGTCAGCTTCTACGCAAGCTCCATTCTGCAACGTCTGTCCGCGCCGCAAGGGCTTGCCCCTTCTGGAACGCTAGAACTTGGACCGCCAAGCGCTGGGACATAAAATTACAAATAGCGCCACAAATCGGTTGCATTATTACAACGCCCCTTATATTCACGCTGCAAGCGCCGCATAAATTCTGCGTCGCAGCGTCAACAGGCGGCCCGCACCGCCCTAGCATGGAGACAAAGATGGCACTCGACACGCGCACCGGCATCGCAGCGTATGACGCCCCGGAAAAAGACCTCTATGAGATCGGTGAAATGCCGCCCTTGGGCTTCGTCCCCAAGCAGATGTATGCTTGGGCCATCCGCCGCGAGCGTCATGGCGAGCCAGATACTGCGATGCAGGTTGAAGTGGTCGATGTGCCGACACTCGACAGCCACGAAGTGCTGGTTCTGGTCATGGCGGCGGGCGTGAACTACAATGGCGTCTGGGCGGCGCTGGGTCAGCCCATCAGCCCGTTTGACGGCCACAAACAACCCTATCACATTGCAGGTTCGGATGCGTCGGGCATTGTCTGGGCCGTGGGCGACAAGGTCAAACGCTGGAAAGTCGGCGACGAGGTTGTGGTCCATTGCAACCAGGATGACGGCGATGACGAGTTCTGCAATGGCGGCGACCCGATGTATTCGCCCAGCCAGCGCATCTGGGGCTATGAAACCCCCGATGGCAGCTTCGCCCAATTCACCCGCGTGCAGGCTCAGCAACTGATGCACCGCCCGCGTCACCTGACATGGGAGGAATCGGCTTGCTACACGCTGACCCTCGCTACCGCATACCGGATGCTGTTCGGCCATGAACCCCATGACCTGAAGCCCGGCCAGAATGTGCTGGTCTGGGGCGCGTCGGGCGGTCTGGGATCCTATGCGATCCAGCTTGCCAATACTGTAGGTGCGAACGCGATAGGGGTGATCAGCGACGAATCGAAGCGTCAATTCGTGATGGATCAGGGCGCAAAGGGCGTGATCAACCGCAAGGATTTCAATTGCTGGGGTCAATTGCCGAAGGTCAACAGCCCGGAATTCAACGACTGGCTGAAAGAGGCGCGCAAATTCGGCAAGGCGATCTGGGACATCACCGGCAAGGGCGTCAATGTCGATATGGTATTCGAACATCCGGGCGAGGCCACATTCCCGGTCTCGACGCTGGTATGCAAGAAAGGCGGCATGGTCGTGATCTGCGCCGGAACATCGGGTTTCAACTGCACCTTTGACGTGCGCTATATGTGGATGCATCAGAAGCGCTTGCAGGGCTCGCATTTCGCGCATCTCAAGCAGGCGTCGGCCGCGAACCAGTTGATGATCGAGCGCCGTCTGGACCCCTGCATGTCCGAGGTGTTCCCATGGGCCGAAATCCCGCAGTCGCATATGAAAATGCTGCGCAACGAACACAAGCCCGGCAATATGGCCGTGCTGGTGCAAGCCCCCCGGACAGGTTTGCGCACCTTCGAGGACGCGCTCGCTGCGGCTCCGAAATAATCTGGGCACGATCTAAGACATCCATCGCCGCCCCCGACGGGGCGGCGGTTTTCATTTACGCGTCAACACTTTGGTAAGTCCTCTGGCTTAAGCTTCCTGCACCGGAAAGAAGAACGGGGCAGGCATCATGGCACATGACTGGATCATCGCACAGCTTGATGCCATGGTGGCTTATGCCGCGCGGAACGATTTGCCTGCCATTCGTGACGCCTTGTCAGACGCCCGCCTTGTAGCGCTGACCGAAATCGCCTCGCGCGATGCAGGCGACGAGCCGCCCCTTGGGGGAACACCGCCCACAGATGGGTGCATGAGCTACCATTGACACCCTGCCCCGCAGCCAAAATCTGCGAGGGGTGAAAATCCGTCTGTCCCCCCCGAGCGCAAGCGCATAGACAGGGGGCATGACACCTGCTCTGACTTTCTCTGACGATCAGGCCGAAGCCTGGGACCGAATCGCGGCCACGCTGCTTGATGCGGGCGTGGACCTGGTCGAGGGCACCTGTTTGCCCGCCCCGGACGGCCCCGCACAGGTTCTGGCGGTCACTGGCAAAGCGGGCTCTGGCAAAACAATGCTGCTTGCGGGCCTGACCCGCGCGCTGATGGAAGCCGGGGTCAGCATCGTATCGGGTGACTATGAACCGCGCCGCAAACGTGACACCCGTTCGCTCGCCGTGCTTGCCCCCACAAACAAGGCGGCTTCGGTCCTGCGCAATCGCGGTGTGCCTGCAACCACGATCCACCGGATTCTGTATACCCCGGTCTATGACCCGCAATACGAGCAGATTGCCGAATGGTTGACTGGCACCCTGCCCCGCCCGGTCGTCGAAGGGCTGACGGACACTGCGCTCGACCGCGCGCACGCCTTCTACCAACAAGTGGCCTCTGTCCCCGGTGCACTGGCCGCTGCAGGGCTTCGGGGGTCGGATTTCATTACGGGCTGGAAGCGGCGCGAGGAGCCGCTCGATATCGGCTTCATCGACGAATCCTCAATGCTCGACACACGCCAATTCGACGATCTGCGCGAATTGTTCCAAACATTGGTGCTGTTTGGCGACCCGGCCCAGCTTGCGCCGGTGAACCAAACGGGCGCGATGGTGTTCGAAACCCTGCCCGCGCCCGCTCGCCTGCATCTGTCGCGCATCCACCGTCAGGCGCAGGACAACCC
>JBKBLP010000043.1:0-7253 GCA_046296275.1 Roseinatronobacter sp.
CGCGCCGAGCGCTTGAGCAATTCGAGGGCTCCGCGCACGGCGCGCTTGCCCAAGCCGAAAACGACAACTATCAACCCCAAGGACTCTCGTTATGACTGAGGGACGACCGGGGGGCAGGTCAGGGGCCATATCGACCAAGGCATTCTGATCTTTGTGCTTCTGAGCGATGAGACAGGGAAAAGAGCGCTCTACACGGTCATCGAGCTTAAACTGCATGGGCTGCGCGGATGCGGCTACACGTCCACGTCTTCCACAAACCGGGCGTTTTCGCTGATATACTGAAACCTTAATTCCGGCTTCTTGCCCATCAGCCGCTCGACCAGATCCGATGTCTCGCCCGGCACGTCGTCATCGACGCCCACCCGGATCAGGCGACGGGACGCAGGGTCCATCGTGGTTTCTTTCAGGTCCTTCGCGTCCATCTCGCCCAGTCCCTTGAAGCGCGACACGTCGATCTTGCCTTTGCCGCCCAAGCCCTGCGCCATCACGCGCTCCTTTTCGACCTCGTCAAGAGCATAGACGCGCCGCGCGCCTTGGGTCAGGCGGAACAAGGGCGGGCAGGCCAGATACAGGTGGCCTGCGTCAATCATCGGCCGCATCTGCGTGAAGAAGAACGTCATCAAGAGCGCCGCGATATGCGCGCCGTCCACATCGGCATCGGTCATGATGATGATCTTGTCATAGCGCAGATCATCCAGCCGGAACTTCGTCCCCAGCCCAACCCCCATCGCCTGACACAGATCGTTGATCTCTGTGTTGGTCCCGATCTTGCCGCCCGCCGCGCCGAGCACGTTCAGAATTTTCCCGCGCAGGGGTAGCAGCGCCTGATTGCGCCGGTCGCGCGCCATCTTGGCCGAGCCGCCTGCACTGTCGCCTTCGACGATGAACAATTCTGTCCCCTCGCGCGATGTGGCGGAACAATCCACCAGCTTGCCCGGAAGCCGAAGCTTGCGCGTGGCGGTCTTGCGGCTGGTTTCCTTTTCCTGCCGCCGGCGCATCCGCTCTTCGGCGCGCAGCACCAGAAAATCAAGGATCGCGCCTGCCGCCTTGGGGTCCGCCGCCAGCCAATTGTCGAAATGGTCGCGCACAGCCCCTTCGACCAGCCGCGCGGCTTCGGTTGTGGCCAGCCGGTCCTTGGTCTGGCCCACGAATTCCGGCTCGCGGATGAAGCACGACACCAGCGCGCAGCCGCCTGCGGCCATATCCTCGCGCGTGATCTGGGCGGCTTTCTTGTTGTTGGCCAGTTCCCCGTAAGCGCGGATACCCTTCAGGATCGCGGCCCAGAAGCCTGCTTCATGCGTGCCGCCTTCAGGCGTGGGGACTGTGTTGCAATAGGATTGCACAAAGCCGTCCATCACCGGCGTCCAGTTGATCGCCCATTCCACCGATCCAGGCACACCGAACTTTTCCTGAAAGCTCACTTTGCCCGCGAAGGGGCGGTCGGAATAGGTCATCGCCCCTTTCAGTTGCTCGCCCAGATAATCGGCCAGGCCACCGGGGAAATGAAAGGTCGCTTCAAGGGGGGTGTCGCCGTCCTGCACCGCCGATTTCCACCGGATTTCCACACCACTGAACAGATAGGCCTTGGATCGCACCATCTTGAACATGCGCGAAGGCCGGAAGCGGTGATGGCCGAAAATCTGCTCGTCGGCGTGGAAGGTCGTGGTCGTGCCGCGCCGATTAGGGGCCGCGCCCAACTCCACCACAGGCCCAAGCGGAATGCCGCGCGAAAAGCGCTGCTCGACCAGCTTTCGGTCGCGCGCCACTTGCACCACCATCGAATCCGACAGCGCATTGACCACCGACGCCCCCACCCCATGCAACCCGCCCGAGGTCTGATAGGCATCGCCCGAAAACTTGCCGCCTGCATGGAGCGTGCACAAGATCACTTCCAGCGCCGATTTGCCGGGAAATTTCGGATGCGGGTCAAAAGGCATACCGCGCCCGTTGTCGCGGATGGTCACGCTGTAATCGGCGTGTAGTTCAACCTCGATCCGCGTCGCGTGGCCTGCCACGGCTTCATCCATCGAGTTATCAAGGATTTCCGCCACCAGATGGTGCAGCGCGCGTTCATCTGTGCCGCCGATATACATGCCGGGGCGCTTGCGGACAGGCTCCAGCCCCTCCAACACTTCAATCGAGGAAGCATCATAGGCAGGCTGATTCGGCAGCAGGTCGGACATGGGTGCGCTCGATTCTATGGCGTTTGTTACCCCACAAATAGACCATTGCGCGGGCTGACGCGCAAGCGGTTGGGGTCAGCGGTCGCGGATCAGGGCAAGATCGGCGGGCAAGGCAAGCTGTGACGGCCCAAAACCCGTGCGCAGTTGGGTCAGAAATTCGGCTGCGATGCGCCCGGCCACCTGTGCTTCGCTGCTCGCGCGCCGTCCGCCCAATTCCATGTGATCCGCCCCAGCGATCATCGCAAGCCGCTTGCGCCCGGCGGGTATCAGGTCCAGAACCTGCGCAGGGTCGGTGGGGGTCATGCCGTCAAGCCCGGTATCTTCGGTCGCCGTCAGCAGCAGGACCAGGGCCGTCACCTAGCGCCACGCATCGCGCCCGGCAAAGGCCCATATTCCCGGCCCTTGTGGCGACACGGCGATGAAAGCATCGAAAAGGTTCGCGGCAGGGTAGGGGAAACGCCCCTGCGCGCCTGCCTCGACCATCACCTGCGCAGCCCCCATGGAATGCCCGCCCAAAACAAGCGGTATCGGACGGCACCCGGCGCGACGGGCATGGTCCAAAGCTGCATCCAGATCGCGCGCCCGTGCCTGCCACAGGGCGGGATCGGTCAAGACAGCCTCGGCCCCGTGCAACCCCGCCCGGATCAGCGCGCGGGGCCCGGATTCGGGATGGGCGCGTGTGAACACGCGGTAGCCCGCCTGCACGGCGGCATCGGACAGCCACCCCAAAGCGCGCTCATCGCCGCCCAAGCCGTGCGACAGGATCAAGGTCGGCCCACAGCGCGCCCAATCTCCCGACAGCCGCGCCGTCAGCGCGGCCCCGTCTGCACGCGGCAAGGTGATGGACGGTGCAGAACCGGGCAGGGCCAGTGCAAGCAGAACCAAGACCATCAGAACACGCAGGGCATGTGTCATGGGCAACCCTTTTTCCACATCCGCCCCTGACGCGGCATCGAGCAAATTCCGTCGCTTGCGACGCCACATCTTTCATTCGCGCAATAAATGAAAAGAATTACCCCCATTTTGCGCAATCCGACCGCAGAATCGCCATTGACCTTCGCGGCGCGCAGCCTTACTTCATTGCTACTTTCGCACAGGGGAAGATCGTGGCAATCACGCTTGTAGGCATTGTAGGACAGACGCGCATGGGCCGGTAACGGAACTCCAGAATGGACCCCATGCGCCCCCGGATCAAAGCGGGGGCTTTTTTATTGCCAGATCAGACGCTAAAGCGACGCAACAGTGACGGTGGATGGAGCAACAGATGACACGTCAGATGACCGGAGCCCAGATGGTGGTGCAAGCCCTGAAGGATCAGGGCGTGGAAGTGGTCTTTGGTTATCCGGGCGGCGCTGTGCTTCCCATTTATGACGAGATCTTCAAGCAAAACGATGTGCGCCACATCCTTGTGCGCCATGAACAAGGCGCGATCCACGCCGCCGAAGGTTATGCGCGCGCTACGGGCAAGCCTGGTGTGGTGCTGGTGACGTCTGGTCCCGGTGCGACGAACGTGGTGACAGGCATTGTGGACGCGCTGATGGATTCGATCCCGATTGTGGTTCTGTCGGGGCAGGTACCCACCTTCATGATCGGCTCGGATGCGTTCCAAGAAGGCGACACTGTGGGCATCACGCGGCCCTGCACCAAGATGAACTGGCTGGTCAAGGAAACTGACAAGCTGTCGGAAACCATCCATCAGGCGTTCCATGTGGCGACGACAGGCCGCCCCGGTCCGGTTTTGGTCGATATTCCCAAGGACGTGCAATTCGCCACGGGCACCTATTGTGAAAAGCCGCAGGCGCGCACGGCGCACTATCAGCCCAAGAAAAAGGGCGATCCGGCCATGATCGAGCGTCTGGTCGAGATGATGGAAACCGCCGAGCGCCCGGTTTTCTACACCGGCGGCGGTGTGATCAATTCGGGTCCGGAAGCCACGCGGCTTCTGCGCGAATTAGTGGGCGCGACGGGCTTTCCCATCACCTCGACCCTGATGGGGTTGGGCTGCTATCCGGCATCGGGGCGCGAATGGATCGGGATGCTGGGCATGCACGGCACCTATGAGGCCAATTGGGCGATGCATGATTGCGACGTGATGATCAATATCGGCGCGCGCTTTGACGACCGGATCACGGGGCGGCTGAATGCCTTCAGCCCCGGGTCACGCAAGGCGCATATCGATATCGACCCGTCGTCGATCAACAAGGTCATTCGCGTCGATGTGCCGATCTTGGGTGATGTGGCCACCGTGCTGGCCGAAGTTCTGGCGCTGTGGAAAGCGCGCGGCTCCAAGACGCGCAAGGATGCGCTGCCCAAATGGTGGGCGCAGATCGCTGAATGGCGCGCGGTCAATTGCTTGGCCTACAAGCCCGGTGTCAATTGCATCCGCCCGCAACACGCCGTTGCGCGGCTCGAAGCGCTGACCAAGGGGATGGACCGCTACATCACGACCGAAGTCGGTCAGCACCAGATGTGGGCTGCGCAATATCTTGGCTTTGAAGGGCCGAACCGCTGGATGACCTCGGGCGGGCTGGGGACGATGGGATATGGCCTGCCAGCATCTGTCGGTGTGCAGGTCGCGCACCCTGATGCGCTGGTGATCAACGTGGCGGGCGAGGCAAGCTGGCTGATGAACATGCAGGAAATGGGCACAGCCATTCAATACCGCCTGCCTGTGAAGCAATATATCCTGAACAATGAACGCCTCGGCATGGTGCGTCAGTGGCAGGAATTGCTGCATGGTGAGCGCTATTCGCATAGCTGGTCCGAAGCCCTGCCCGATTTCGTCAAACTGGCCGAGGCGTTCGGCTGCAAGGGCATCCGCTGTGACAACGAGGCCGATCTCGATGACGCGATCCGCGAAATGATCGCCTATCCCGGCCCGGTGATTTTCGATTGCCTGGTCGAAAAGCACGAAAACTGCTTCCCGATGATCCCGTCGGGCAATGCGCATAACCAGATGCTGCTGGGCGAAGCCGAGACGCAGGGCGTCATCGGCGCGTCGGGCGCGGTGTTGGTGTAAGGAAAGAACATGTCCCCCCTGAACCTGAAACAAGGTGCCTCCAAACATTCCGCCTATGATCTGCGGGATTTCAATTCGGATGTGGTCAGCAGCCATACCCTTGCCGTGATCGTGGATAACGAAGCGGGCGTGCTCGCGCGGGTGATCGGTCTGTTTTCGGCGCGTGGCTACAATATCGACAGCCTGACCGTGGCCGAGGTCGATCATCGTGGCCACCGCTCGCGCATCACCATCGTCACGAGCGGCACGCCGCAAGTGATCGTGCAGATCAAGGCGCAGTTGGAGCGGATGGTGTCGGTTCATCAGGTCAATGACCTGACGACCGAAGGCCCGGCCGTGCAGCGCGAACTCGCGCTGTTCAAGGTCCAAGGCAAGGGCGAGGCGCGGATCGAGGCGCTCCGTCTGGCCGAGATTTTCCGCGCCAATGTGGTCGATTCAACCCTCGAATCGTTCATCTTTGAAATGACCGGCATGCCCGACAAGATCGACGCCTTCGCCGAACTCATGCGCCCGCTGGGTCTGGCCGAGATTGCGCGCACAGGCGTCGCGGCGCTCGCGCGTGGGGCTGCGGCGCAGGCGTGAACAAACAAAAACGCCCGGACAAAGTCCGGGCGTTGTCGGTTTAGTGCTCAGTCGGATCAGAAGCCGCGCTGGGCAACGCGCTCAATCTCGCCACGCTCCAGGCCGATATCGGCCAGTTCGCGGTCGGACAAAGCGTTCAGTTGCTTGCGTGTGATACGGGCATCGTTCCAGGTCTTGAGGGTGGCAAAAAGCGTGCCAAGCGACAGGCCCTGGAAACCGCCAAATACACGGTCCGCATGGGGGCGGGTATGTGCATAAAAGGACATTGTGGTCTCCGTCGGGTTAAATTTTCAAACTGCGTGATTTTTCAGCAGGTATCGGACAGATATGCTGACCTGATGTGCGAAACAACACCCGTTGGGCGCATTGCCCCTATGCGCCGCGCGCATGACTGGCCGCGCGCGTGCTGAAACCCTTGGCAGATGTTCGCGCTTCGTGCTAGGCTTTGCCTAAACAAAAAGCAGGCAGGGGCAGCAAGCCATGCGCGTTATCGGCATCGACCCTGGGTTGCGTCATCTGGGATGGGGAATCATCGACATGGAGGGCGTGCGCCTGCGCCATGTGGCCAATGGCATTTGCCATTCGGACCCGTCGGGGACTTTGGCTGCACGGCTTTTGGACCTGCATGGTCAATTGACCGCTGTGGTGGCGCGCTTCCAGCCAATGACCGCAGCCGTGGAGCAGACCTTTGTGAACAAGGATGCTGTGGCGACACTGAAACTCGGCTCGGCGCGGGGGATTGCGCTGCTGGTGCCAGCGCAAGCGGGGCTCGATGTGGGGGAATATGCCCCCAATGCCGTGAAAAAGGCTGTGGTCGGTGTGGGCAAAGCCGCAAAAGAGCAAGTGGAACATATGGTGCGGATGCAGCTTCCCGGCGTTGATATTGCGGGGCCGGATGCGGCGGATGCGCTTGCCATCGCCATTTGCCATGCCTTCTACTGCCAGACCGCACGCCGCATGGCCGTCGGGGTCGCGCGATGATCGGCAAGATCACAGGCGTTCTGGACGCGCGCGGGGCGGATCATGTGCTGATCGACGTGCGCGGGGTGGGCTATATCGTGCATGTGTCGGACCGGACCTTGATGGCCCTGCCCGGTCTGGGGGAAGCCGTGTCGCTTTATACCGAACTCGTGGTGCGCGAGGATCTGATGCAGTTGTTCGGCTTCCTGACCATGGCCGAGAAAGAGTGGCACCGCGTCCTGACCTCGGTTCAGGGGGTGGGTGCGAAGATGTCGCTTGCACTTCTGGGCACGCTGGGGCCGGAGGGTGTGGCGCGCGCGATTGCCTTGGGCGATGCGGGCGCGCTGCGCAAGGCACCGGGGGTGGGGCCGAAACTGGCGCAGCGGATTGCGCTAGAGCTGAAAGAAAAGGCGCCCGCGCTGATGGCTGTGTCCAGCCGCACAGCCCCCATGGCGGATGTGATCGACACACCGACAAAGCCGCGCAAAGCCGCGCCCCCGCCGCCGCTG
>JBKBLP010000044.1:0-6796 GCA_046296275.1 Roseinatronobacter sp.
TGAAGATGGCAAACCGCGTCAAACAAGTATGCTTTCTGCGCCAAGACGCCCGAAACCAAACCCGGACGGCCGCGCCGAAAGGAAAGCGTTCCGCACAGCCGACTTCTTCAGCGGCCTGCTAGAGGTCGCCCTGACCACACATAACCAGATGAATCCGGGCTTGGGCGATATCTATCCGCTGCCGAGACAAGGGGGCTATGACATGGCCATGACCGTGGCGGACTATGCCGTTGCGGATGCGCCCGAGCTGGAGGGGCTGGATGTGCCAATGCTGGCGCTCACCGCGAATGAGGCCCGCGCAATGGTCGATGCCGCTCGTCCCATGGTCGCCAATATTTTTGCGACCCGCTTCAACAGCAATGTGCTGGCGATTGCGCCCTATCCGCCGCAGATTGTGTTCTGCAATCGGCCCATAACCGCATTGGATGATTTGCGCGGGCTGAAAGTGCGCGGCTCGGGACGGATGACGCAGATTTTCCTTGAGGCGCTGGGGGCCGAAAGCGTCAATGTAAGCTTTGGCGAAGTTCCCGGTGCGCTTCAGCGTGGTGTCATTGATTGCGGTGTCACCGGTGGCGGGTCGGGTTACAGCGCTGTCTGGTGGGAAGTGTCCACACATCTGCTGCCGATCCCGCTGGGCGGTTGGGATTCGGTTGTGACCGCGATGAACAGGGACCGCTGGAACAGCCTGAGCGCCGAGATGCAGCAATTGATCAGCTCCACAATCACCGCCGAATTCGAAACTCCGGTCTGTGGGCCAGTGCGCAGGGTGCTCTGGAAAATTACATTGCCTGCCTTGGGCGACTGTGCCTCTGGTGAGGCGCGCAATATGATGCTGGTCGAAGTGTCCGACGCAGACATGACCCGCGCCCGCGATGTGTTGGTCAATCAGGTTCTGCCTGACTGTGCCGCGCGCGCTGGCAGCGATTGGGTCACGCGTTGGAGCGACGAAGTCGGCTCTGTCCTTGGCGTGTCGCTGAACTAAGAAAGAGATCTCGCATGGCGTTTGTCATTCTGCACCAACTGCGATGGATCAATCGCGCGATTGCCTTGATTGTCGGGGCCGCGCTGATGCTCTGCGCGGGATATGTGGTCGCCGACATCGTGCTGCGCCGTGCGGGTATGCCTTTGCGGGGGGGCGAAGATATCGCCGGTTACGCAATGGCGATCGCGACAAGCTGGGGCATGGCGTTTGCGCTGCTGGAATTGGGCCATGTCCGTATCGACATCTTGCCCAGCCATCTGAAAGGGCGGCTGCGTGCGACACTGGATCTGGTTGCGCTTCTGGCGCTGGCGGGCACGGTCAGCATGATCGCGCTGCGGGCTTGGCCTGTGCTGGAGCGGTCAATCCAGATGGGATCGCGGTCCAATTCGGCGCTGCAAACACCGCTCGCTTGGGTGCAGGCCACGTGGTTCGCAGGCTGGGTCTGGTTTGCGCTGATGGCGTGGCTCACCTTCCTGTGCGCGCTTTGGCTGGTTCTGATGCGCGATGAAAAGGCTGCTGAAGCTGCCATTGGAATGCATAACGAGGCTGAGGTGCATTCATGATCGCCCCCTGACATTCGCCTTGCTGGGCTTGCTGAGCCTGTCGATCCCTGTCGGTATTGTGCTGTTCCTGCTGGGCTTCGGGATGGATCCTTCTTTACACCCTTCCCGCTGATCCGGGGCTTGGGCAATATGGTCTGGTCCACCTCGAACAATTCGACCCTGATTGCGATTCCGTTCTTTGTCATGCTGGGCGAGGTACCGGTCCGTACCGGCATTGCCGCGCGGACCTATGCGGCGCTGGATCGTTGGGTATCATGGCTGCCGGGCGGGCTGGTGCATGCCAATATCGCCACATCGACGCTGTTTTCGGCGACATCGGGCAGTTCGATCGCCACGGCCGCGACTGTCGCCACGGTTGCGATGCCGCAGGCCGACAAGCTGGGCTATGATCCTCGCCTGTTTGCCGGCGCCATCGCGGCGGGTGGTACGCTTGGGATCATGATCCCGCCCTCGATCAACCGTATCGTCTATGGCTTTCTGACCCAGACCTCGATCCCGCAGCTGTTTCTGGCCGGGGTCATTCCGGGGCTACTTCTGGCACTTGGCTTCATGGCCATCTCTGCCCTGATCTGCACGCTGCGCCCTGATCTGGGCGGCCAGCGCCGGGTGTTTCCCCTCTCTGAAATGCTGCGGGCGCTGTTGCATCTTGGGCCGATCTTCATCCTGTTCGCGCTGATCGTGGGGTCAATCTACAAAGGCTGGGCCACCCCAACTGAGGCCGCCGCCGTGGGCGTCGCCGGCGCGCTGGCCATCGCAGCACTGTTCGGTTCGCTTTCAGTATCCATGCTGGCGCAAGCGCTTCTGGGCACCGTCAAGATCACCAGCATGATCATGCTGGTGGTGATCGGCGCCTCGTTCCAGAATTTCACGCTGGCCAGTGCCGGGCTTGGGCGCGCATTGCAGGCCTACATGCAAGGGCTGGGGCTGACGCCGCTGGGCACGATATTTGTGGTGGTGGTGATTTACATCGAGCTGGGTTTTTTCATCGAAACCCTGTCGCTGATGGTCGTCACCATCCCGATCAACGTGCCGCTGGTTCTGGCACAGGGCTATGATCCAGTCTGGTTCGGCATCCTGATGATCCTGCTGATCGAGATGGCGCTGATCACGCCGCCTTTGGGGCTGAACCTTTATGTTGTGCAAGGTGCGCGGCGCAGCGGCACAATGTCCGAAGTGATGGTCGGCGCCATCCCGTTCGTTCTTGTGATGCTTGTCATGGCGATTGCGCTGATCGCGGCACCGCAACTTGCCCTCTTTCTTCCGCAAACCCTGCGTTGACAGACCCGGTTGAACCCTATGACTGTGCGGATTTCTGATTTCGGCGTGGATGCCGTTCTGATCAGCTTTGCCGATCACCTGACCGAAGCGGCCAATCGCGCCGCTTTGGCATTCCGCGCGGCTATCGAGGCTGCGTCGCTGACTGGCGTGGAAGATGTGTCGACGACACTTGTGTCCGTCTTGGTGCGCAATAATCCCGGCGCGGTCGAGCGGGCAGCGCTTCTGGCCCAGCTTGCGGCGCTGTCGCGTCAGCAAGAGGGGGCAGGCGCAGGCAGCGCGCAAACCGCGCGCCTGTGGGACGTGCCTTGCGTGTTCGGCACCGATCTTGCGCCGCAACTGTCGGAAGCAGCTGCCCTCGCCGGACTGACGCCGGAAGACGCGATCACTCGCCTGACCGCGCGGTCCGTGCGGGTGCAAACCATCGGCTTTGCGCCTCGCCAGCCCTATCTGGGCTTGCTTGACTCCGAATGGAAAATCCCGCGCCGGACGACCTTGACCTCACAAGTTCCGGTTGGTGCCGTGACGGTCGCTATTCGCCAGGTTGTTCTGTTCTCGTTTCCCTCGCCCACGGGATGGCGGCATGTGGGCAGGCGGCTTTGCGCCTGTTCGATCCAGAACACGCCGAACCGTTCCTGCTGCGCGCAGGCGACGAAATCCTGTTTCGCGCGGTTGATCGTGCCGGGCTGGAAAACGCGCACACGATGGGTGGCGCAAGGGTGATTCCATGGCGATAACGATCTTGCGCGCCGGCCCGGGCATAACTGTGCAGGATATGGGCCGCCCCGGCTGGCTGGCACAGGGGCTGTCAACAGGCGGCGCAATGGACCGCCTGTCGCTGGTCGAAGGGGGCGTGCTGCTTGGACAGTCCCCCAATCTTGCCGCGCTGGAGATCGGCGCCAGTTTCGTCAGGCTCCTGACCGATGCGCCCCTGCGCCTTGCCCTGACCGGGGCGCCCATGCTGGCAAATTGTGACGTGTGGTTCTTGCCTGGAATGCAAGCCACGCCATCGCTGCGGGCAGCATCATCGAAGTGACCGCGCGCGTCGGTGGCTAGGGCTATCTGTGCATTGGCGGCGGAATAGATACGCCTGTCGTTTTGGGCAGTCGGTCAGCCCATCTGGCGGCAGGGATCGGTCGATCTGTGCTAGCCAATGATATCCTGCTGATCTACCCCGACACAGGCGAGCGCTCTGGCCTGAAACTGGCACTAGCGGACCGCTGCGCCGCAACGACTCTTCGCTTCACGCGCGGCCCGCAGACGGCGCTGTTTGACGCGGACACGCTCGCGCGCTTTCAGACCACGCAGTTCATCAAGGACACACGCGGCAACCGGATGGGGCAGCGTCTGACCGGCGGGCTATTCGCAAGCGCCCACGGGTTGTCGATCCTGTCCGAAGCGGTGCTGCCCGGCGATATCCAGGTCAAAGGCAATGGCACGCCCTTCGTGCTGCTGGCCGAATGCCAGACCACGGGCGGCTATCCCCGGATCGGGCGCGTCCTGCCCTGCGATATCCCCTCGTTTGTGCAACTGGCCGTCGGGGCCGAGTTCACGCTGCAATATGTGGACATTGACACCGCGCAGGACATCGAGCAAACAAAAGCAAGGCGGCAATTGACCCTTGCAAGCGCTCTTTCCCCCCTTATCCGTGACCCCGCAACGATCCCTGACCTGCTCGGCTATCAGCTTATCAGCGGTGTAACCCGCGGTGACGAGCTGGAGGAAGGCAAATGCCCCACAGAATAGACCTGAACGCGGACCTCGGTGAAGGATTTGGCGCATGGCGGATGGGCGCGGACGAGGAGCTGCTGGACATCGTCACCTCGGCCAATATCGCCTGTGGGTTTCACGCAAGCGATCCCGACATCATGGCCGCCACCATGTCCCGAGCCGTGGCAAAGGGCATCGCTTTGGGCGCGCATCCGGGATTGCCGGACCTTCAAGGCTTCGGGCGCAGGCGCATGCAATTGACGCCCGATGAGGCACGCCATCTGGTCGCGTATCAGGTGGGTGCGGCGGCTGGCATGGCGCGACTGGCGTGGGGAAGGCTGCGGCAGGTGAAACTGCATGGCGCTTTGGCCAATATTGCCGCTGAAGATGAAACGCTTGCGCGCGCCTGTTTCGATGGGGCCCTGGGGGGCTGCGCCTGATCTGATTGTCGTCGCAATCGCCGCAATCGCCGCAAGCGCCCATCAAGGGGCAGCGCAGGCCATGAGTATCCCCTTCGCAGTCGAGGTTTTCACCGATAGAGGCTATGACAAAGACGGCATGCTGATGGACCGCCGCTTGCTGGGCGCGCTCTTACATGATCGCGCCCAGATCAGTGAACGCGTGATCCAGATGATCCGTGCCCAAGCGATCAAGACTGCCGCATATACCTGGTTGCCATGTCAGATCGACACAATCTGCGTGCATGGGGACAATGATCATGCAACTATTGCTGCCCTCGCGTTGCGAGAACACTTGCACGCGTCAGGGATCAGGCTGGCGGCATTTGGCTTCGCACCTTCGCAGCAAAACGCCGGGTTGGGTGCGTGAAGCCATACATGGACGCCAACAGGTTTGCTTGCGCCCTTTACAGATCGCTTTTGCGAGGCCATTTACGCGCATGGTAGTCCGCTTTTGCGGGAGCATGTCGAAAACCGCGCAAGTGATGGGCGACGAGGAAAACAACGCTGCCTGCCAACGGCAGTTGTTAATCGGCAGGGCAGCGAATGGCGGCTTTAAGCCAGTTTCTCAAGTTGCAATGCCACGAGGTCACAGGCGGCTTTGCGCCCACCACGTCGGTCACCTTCCCCCAACTATGTGCTCCTCTGCACTCAAATCACGACCCTCCGCAGCGCGGCCTCGAATTCTGTGGCCGGGGCGGTCAGGTCGATGGTTTTGAAACGCATTCGGTGGCTCGAGATGCCGGAGCCATTCCGAAAGCTGCGGGCGAAGATGCTGCGCTAGCCCGGCGGGGACCGCGAAATGGTCGATATCCTGTCCTTGGTGATGCACCATGTCATGCTGGAGGCATGCTTTCAGCATGACGAACAGGCGGTGCTCCGTGCCGTGGAATTGGCGCTGGAGGCGGGTGTGCCGACCAAAACCCATGTGCTGAACCTTCTCCACAGGCTGCTGGATGGCACGCCGGCTGAACAGCCCGATATAACGCCGCCTGCAGCTCTTTCGCTGAGCAAAGCGCCAGAGGCCAATGTCGCACGTTATGATGGGCTGCGCACCAAGAGAGGAACCCGCCATGCGTCATGATCCCGCTGGAGCTGCCATCGTCATCATGTTGCGCAGCCTCAAGATGCGTCACGCTGAAAGCGTGCCTCCGGCACGACGCCCATCCTGTCACAGCTGCTCAAGGCCGAAATGGCCGAGCGCGAGGTGCGATCGTTCAGCAGGCCAACCGTCCACTGGACGCTTGGCTGATCTGCTTCACCCTACCACATGAAGGCGGCGCGCTTTCCAGCCTAAAAGGATTTGCCCGCCTTCGATTTCGCGGCCAGTGAAGTGCGGGAAGCTCTGGTTCGCCGGCTCCATCACTGTGAATTCCTGGATGGGGCTGAGAATGTGGTTCTGATCGGGGTGAGCCATCGAGGCGCCATCGGTTCAAGCCCGATGGCGAACGGCACAGGGAAATCGCATGTTGCGGTCGTGCTGGAAGCACGCCTTTGGCGTGACCCTCGGCATCCAGGCTATCGCGCATCACCGCAAGCGCGTGCGTTTCTTCTCGACGGTCGAACTGGTCAACGCGCTGGAGCAGGAAAAAGCCCAAGGAAAGGCAGGCAAGATCGCCGAGGCACTGGTGAAAACCGATCTCGTGGTCCTAGACGAGTTGGGATACTTGCCATTCAGCGCTCCGGCGGGAGTATCCGGAACTCTGTGTATCTGACCGGGCCCATGCGGTTTCAGATACGTTCAGGCGTCGAAGCGCCCAGCGCACATTATGGCCAGTTGATTGCGGGCCGCAATCCATTCCCGGACT
>JBKBLP010000045.1:0-4803 GCA_046296275.1 Roseinatronobacter sp.
CTGAACAGCGACCCGCTCGTCTCGTCCGTCCCGCGCATCATAACACCCGCCATTATCGTGCGGTGGGTGAATCATGTTCCCGAACCCCTGTCGAGGCAGGATTATTTCAGCGGCCTGTTAGAGGAAGAGGAATTCGAAGGAGCGGGCATTTCCTTTGCCGCGACCGAGTTGGAGGCTCGCCATCTGGCAGACGGGGCCGCGGTTGTGATCGGCGGTGGAAATTCCGCAGGAAAGGCCGCCATGTTCCTTTGCCGCCGGGCGGGCCATATGCATCTTGGTGGGCCCTGCACCGAATACAGGCTAGCGTCTAGGGCTGGTCGCGCTTGACTCCAAGCGCATTGTTGTGGCCGAAGGCGCCTTCCCAGTGCGACCCAAGGTGTCTATGCTGTGGGTGAAGGGTCAATCGTGATCAGTCGGGTCTGGGCGCATCTGGCCGCACAACAGGACCAAGAACCGCACGGCTGACATCCATCAGAAAGTCCCAGTCATTCATCTCGGCGGTTGTGGGCTTCGTTTTCATGTCGATATGCAGGAACGAATGCCCGTGGACGAAGGACCACAGGATATAGGCGCGGCGCTGCACATCGGGCGCATCGGGGGATAGGCCAAGACGCGCGGCAATGGCCTGCACCACCACACCAAAGCAGCATTCGCCCTTTGCAAGCAGGTCGGGTGCGTTTTCGTGGCCTTCGGTCAGGCTGAACACAAGCCGGAACACGCCCGGTTCGGCCTTGGCAAAGTCCACATAGGCAAGGCCAATAGCCGCGACAGCCTCCAACGAGCCTTGGGGGTGCGCCGCCGCTCCCGCCTCCATGGCGGCTTGCAGACGGTCCATCGCTTCGGCACAGACCCCGCGCAGGATTTCGGGGCGGTCCTTGAAATGCTTGTATGGTGCTGCCGAACTTACGCCCGCGCGGCGCGCGGCTTCGGCTACCGAAAACCCGTCCGGCCCATGCGTTTCCACCAATTCGCGCACTGTGGCGATCAGATGCGCGCGCAGATCGCCGTGGTGATAGGCGGTCTTGGCTTGGGGTTCTGGTGTTTCGTTTGTCATCTGGCTGAGTCTGTCCTGAGAAGTGAGTATCGCTCACTTTTCTTCTTGACGAAAGTTAGTATCGCTCACATACCGCAACAAGTCAACCCGCTGGCAGGTTTCATTCCCCAAGCTTCAAACGCGCCCGCCCGCATTTTGCGGCGGGGTGGTCAGGTATACCCTTGAAAGGCCACTGACATGCAACAGGAAATCCATGTCTCGATCACAAGTCTGCGGATCAAGCGGCCTTGGCACATTCCGATCTTTTCGGCCTATGCGATCCGGTCAATGACGCACGCGCGGCGGGCACCGGGGCACCTGTTGGCACAGGCGCGGCGGATCAACGGGGTGCGTGATACTCTGACCTTGTGGACGGACCGCGCCGCGATGCGCGCCTATCTGACGACGGGGCCACATTTGCAAGCCATGCGCGGTTTCCCCCGGATCGCCACAGGCAAGGTGGTTGGCTACCCTGCGCTACAAGCGCCGGATTGGTTACAGGTCCACGCAATCTGGCGCGATCAGGGCCGCGCGGTCTGAGCCTGCTGGAATCCCACTTGCAAAAGTGAGTGATTCTATCTTATGTAAGTGAATCTAACTTTCGCGGAATATGGGACCATGGCAGAGCGTGCGACGACAGGTTTTCGGAAAATGCTCGGTCGGACGCTGACCTTTGGCACAACGCTCGCCTTTTTCTGGGCAGCGGCGGCGGCTGTTGTGGGGGGGGCGCGCGCTGTTGCAGGTGCCTGATGACGCCGCGCCGGGCATGACTGCGCCGCGCGTCCCGGTTGGGGTGATGGCGGTCGAGCATGTGCCGGGCTACACTGTCACGCGCCGGATCACTGGGCAGATCGAGGCGGCTGCGCGCACGGAACTGCGCTTTGAACTCGGCGGGCGGATCACCGCGCTGCTGGTCGAGGAGGGCGATCTGGTCCAGGCGGGCGCGGTGCTTGCCCGGCTGGATACCAGTGCGCTGATCCCGGAACGCGCCGCGCTGGACGCGGAACCTGCAGCCCTTGCGACGGATGCCGAACTTGCCCGCCTGACACTCGCGCGCAATGACGCGCTGACCGAACGCGGCTTTCGGTCTGTCGCGGCGTAGGATGACGCGCGGCTGACGCTTGCGCGGGCGGAAGCGGGGATGGCTGCGGCGCGCGCGCGGATTGCGGGGGTGGATGTGCGGCTGAAAAAATCCGTGCTGACGGCCCCTTTTGCAGCGCGCATTGGTGCGCGGATGGCGGATGCGGGGCAGACTGCAGCGGCCGGGCAGCTTGTGCTGGTCCTGTATGACGCGGCCCCTGCGCGTGCGCGGGTGGGCCTCCCCCCGGATCTGGCCGCAGGGCTGTCGGTGGGCGATGCTGTTGCGCTGGATCTGAACGGGCGCAGCCTGACGGGCGCGATCCGCCAAATCCGGCCCGATCTGGACCCCACCACGCGCAGCCGCGCGGTCATCGTGACCCTGCCTGACGGTGAAACACCTGTGCTGGGCGACACTGTGGCGCTGTTGCTGACGCAAAGTGTGAATGATCCGGGGTTCTGTGCGCCGCTTGGGGCGCTGCGCGAAGGGGTGCGGGGGGCGTGGTCGGTGATGGCCATAGAACCCACCCCCGACGGGGAACGCACCCGCCCTGTGGCGGTCGAGGTGATCCACAGTGACGGCGCGCGCGTGTTTCTGCGCGGCGCGCTGCCCCCCGGTGGACGGATCGTGGCGGATGCGCCCGACCGCGTGGCCCCCGGTCAGCTTGTTCTGGCGCGCGCGGAGTAACGCCCATGGACACGCTGTTTTTCCGTCAACCGCGTCTGGTGATGCTGGCGCTTCTGGTGATCCTGTCGGCGGGGGCGTCGGCGCTGGTGTCCATCGGGCGGCAAGAGGACCCGACGATCACCAACATCTTCGCCACGATCACCACGGTATTCCCCGGCGCGGACCCGGCGCGGGTGGAAGCGCTTGTGACTGCCAAGATCGAAACCGAATTGCAGACCATCCCCGAGATTGCGAAGATCGAATCGACCTCTGGCACGGGGATTTCGGTGATCTCGGTCGAGTTGATCGAAACATTGCCTGCCCCGAAGATTGCGCAAATCTGCTCCCGCGTGCGCGATGCGCTGGAAGATGCGCGGCGCGACTTCCCGGCAGGCGTGCTGGAGCCGGAATTCGACAGTGACGGGGCAGGGGGCTATGCGGCGATTTTCGCGCTGACCATGGCTCCGGATTTCCCCCCCAACACGCGCTGCGCGCGAAGCAGGCGCCTTGGCCGACCGCCTGCGCCGCGTGCCGGGGACCAGTTTCGTGTATGTGCACGGTCTGCCCGAAGAAGAAGTGTTGGTGATACTGGACCCCGACCGAGTGGCAGCGCTTGGGCTGACCGCTGATGCAGTGTCCAGCGCCATTCGCGCGGCGGATGCGAAAGTGCAGGGCGGGCGGCTGCGCGGGGATGCGACTGATCTGGTGCTTGGGATCACGGGCGAGATCACCTCGCTCGACCGATTGCGCGCTGTGGTGCTGCGCGAAGATGCAACCGGGCGCGTGACCCTGCTGGGCGATGTGGCACAGATCACGCGCGGCCCGCGTCTGCCTGTGGTGGAAGCGGGTTTGTATCAGGGGCAGCCTGCGATCCTTATTTCGGCCAAGCTGAATGACGGTTTGCAGGTGGATTGCTGGATGGCAGCGATGGCCCGCGCTGTGGCCGCGCAAGCCGATGCGCTGCCTTGGGGGCTGGCCATCGAAACGGTGTTCGACAAAAGCCGCTACACGACCGAACGTCTGGCCGAGGTTGGGGTGAACATGGCCATGGTCGTCGCGTTGATCGTCGCGGTTCTGTTCCTGACCCTTGGCGCCCGGGCTGCGCTGATCGTGGCGATGGTGCTGCCCTTGGTCACGCTTGCGACCATTGCGACACTGAACGCGCTTGGCGTGCCGATCCATCAGATGAGCGTCACGGGATTGATCGTGGCGCTGGGGCTGCTGGTGGATGCGGCCATCGTGATGACAGATGAAGTGGGCAAAAGGCTGCGCGCGGGGCTTGCACACTTGGACGCTGTGGGCGGGGCTGTGCGGCGGCTGACGATGCCGCTGGCTGCGTCCACTGTGACTACGATTCTGTCCTTCATGCCGCTGCTGCTGTTGCCCGGCCCGGCGGGGGATTTCGTGGGCGCGATTACGATTTCGGTCATCGTGATGCTGAGCTGGTCGTTCATCGCGGCGGTGACGATCACGCCCGCGATTGCAGGCTTCTGGCTGCGCGCCGGTGACGGCACGCCTGCGCGCGAGGGTTGGATCATGCGCGGCTTTCGCGCAGCCTTGACCCTGTCGATGGCCAATCCTGTCCGCACTGTGGCGCTGTCCCTGGTTCTGCCTGTATTGGGGTTTCTGGCGCTGCCCACACTGACACCGCAATTCTTTCCGGGTGTGGAGCGGGATCAATTCCACATCGAACTCGACCTGCCCCCCGGCACAGGGATTACTGAAACCGCGCGTGTGGTCCGCGAGGTTGACGCGCTTTTGCGGGAAAAGGGCGATATTGTGAGCGTGGCTTGTGTGATGGGCCGCTCTGCCCCTGCGTTTTACTACAACATGACTCTGTTGCACAAATCGGGTGACAGACGGTTCTCCCCTTTCCCTGGACAGACTCATCCCACGGCTTCAGTTACGGGTATACCGAGCGCCGTGAAGCCGTTCAGCACAGCGACACGGAGCTGGAACCCGGCGACCTGACGGTCAAAGTCCCGCGCCACGAGGCGCTGACCCAGCAGTTTGACACAGTGCATCT
>JBKBLP010000046.1:0-4606 GCA_046296275.1 Roseinatronobacter sp.
CCCTGCATCCGAGCCTTGGTGCGCGCGTCCATTGTGGCTACAGTCAGCGTCTCGACCGAGGCGGAGGCGCGCAGCGCCACAGCCGCTGCCCCATCGGCAAAGCCCGTCGCGGCCCCGCCCTCGAACACGGTCAGTTCCTGCGGCAAACGCTTGCGCAGATAGCCGGTCGAGCTGATCTGGCGCAGGACTTCAAGCGAGCGGCTTGCTGCGTCATCCGACACTTCCGCCACATTGCGCAGCCCTTCCTGCTCTCCCGCGCCCAGATCATCGAAGCTGGTGCCAGTGGGTTTGACATGCGCGAGATCCGTGCGGTCCAGATAGCTGACGGCCAGTTCGCGGAAGATGTAGTCAAGGATCGAGGTCGCGTTCTTGATCGAATCGTTGCCCTGCACCATGCCCGCCGGCTCAAACCGGGTGAAGGTGAAGGCGTCCACGAATTCCTCCAGCGGCACACCATATTGCAGGCCCACGGACACAGCGATGGCGAAGTTGTTCATCATCGCGCGGAAGCCAGCGCCTTCCTTGTGCATGTCGATGAAGATTTCACCAAGCGAGCCATCCGCATATTCGCCCGTGCGCAAATAGACCTTGTGGCCGCCCACGATGGCTTTTTGCGTATAGCCCTTGCGCCGCTCGGGCAGTTTCGCGCGGTCGCGGCGGATGATTTCCTTGACGATCACCTTTTCAACGATTTTCTCGGCCAGCACCTGCGCCTTTTGCTGCGGCGTGCCGCTGGTCAGGGTTTCTTCGGCTTCTGCGTCATCCTCGATCAGGGCTGCGGCCAAGGGTTGCGACAGTTTGGACCCGTCACGATAGAGCGCATTGGCCTTGATCCCCAGCGACCACGACAATTCGTAAGCCGCGAGCGTTTCTTCGATCGTGGCCGAATTGGGCATGTTGATCGTCTTGGAAATCGCGCCCGAGATGAAGCTCTGCGCCGCCGCCATCATGTGGATGTGGCTTTCCACCGACAGATAGCGCGTGCCCTTCTTGCCGCAGGGATTGGCGCAGTCGAACACACCGTAATGTTCCTTTTTCAGGAACGGCGCGCCTTCGAGCGTCATCGTGCCGCAAACATGGTCATTGGCGGCGTCGATTTGGGCTTTGGTGAAGCCCAGATGGCGCAGCATGTCGAAGGTCGGGCTGTTCAGCTCGGCCGCCGGAATGCCCAAAGTTTCCCGGCAGAATGCCTCGCCCAGCGTCCATTGGTTGAACACGAAGCGGATATCGAAAGCCGAAGGCAGGGCTTTCTCGATCTTGGCGATTTCCGCCGCGCCGAAGCCATGCCCCAGAAGCGAGGTGTGGTTGATGCCAGGTGCTTGGCCAAGCGAGCCATGACCGACTGCATAGGCCACGATCTCGGCCACCTCTGCTTCCTTGTAGCCCAGCTTGCGCAAAGCCGCAGGAACGGACTGGTTGATGATCTTGAAATAGCCGCCCCCGGCGAGTTTCTTGAACTTCACCAGCGCGAAGTCGGGTTCAATCCCGGTCGTGTCGCAATCCATGACCAGCCCGATCGTTCCTGTGGGCGCGATGACCGTGGATTGCGCATTGCGGTAGCCGTGCTTTTCGCCCAGGGCGAGCGCCTCGTCCCAGGACGCGCGGGCCAGATCGACCAGCCGCTTGTCGGGGCAGTTCTTGCCATCAAGCGCCACCGGGGCCACGTTCACGCCCTCGTAATCCGCCTTGCCATAAGCCGCGCGGCGGTGGTTGCGCATCACGCGCAGCATATGATCGGCATTCTTGGCGTAACCGGGGAAAGCGCCCAATTCCGCCGCCATCTCGGCCGAGGTGGCATAGCTGATCCCGGTCATGAGCGCCGTCAGCGCACCGCACAGGGCGCGGCCCTGCGCGCTGTCATAGCCAAGCCCCATATTCATCAGCAAGCCGCCGATATTGGCATAACCCAAGCCCAGCGTGCGGAAGTCATAAGAGCGCTGCGCGATTTCCTTGGACGGGAATTGCGCCATCATCACACTCACTTCCAGCGTGATCGTCCAAAGCCGGGTGGCGTGCATATAGCCTTCGGCGTCAAACTTCGTGCCGTCATAGAACTTGAGCAGGTTCATCGACGCGAGATTGCAGGCCGTGTCATCGAGGAACATGTATTCCGAACACGGGTTCGACCCCCGGATCGGCCCATCGGCGGGGCAAGTATGCCACGAATTCACAGTATCATGGAACTGGATGCCGGGATCGGCACAGGCCCAAGCCGCATGGCCCACTTGGTCCCACAGATCGCGCGCCTTGATCGTGCGGGCGACTTTGCCATCGGTGCGCCGGATCAGCGCCCAATCGGCGTCATCCTTCACGGCTTGCAGGAATGCATCTGTCACGCGCACCGAGTTGTTGGAATTCTGGCCCGACACAGTGATGTAGGCTTCCGAATCCCAATCTGTGTCATAGGTCGGGAATTCGATGCTCGAATAGCCCTGACGCGCATATTGCAGCACGCGCCCCACATAGGTGTCGGGGATCATCGACTTTTTCGCGGCCTTGATCGCGGCTCTCAGGGCAGGGTTTTTTGTCGGGTCAACGGCATCCTCTGTGCTGCCGTCCCATGCCCGGATCGCGCTGAAAATGTCATTCAGACGCGCTTCGTGCAGTTTGGAGCCAGCAACAAGCGAGGCGACCTTTTGTTCTTCGATCACCTTCCAGTTGATGAAATCCTCGATATCGGGATGGTCCATGTCACAGATGACCATCTTGGCCGCGCGGCGCGTGGTCCCGCCCGACTTGATCGCGCCAGCAGCGCGATCCCCGATCTTGAGGAAGCCCATCAACCCAGAGGATTTACCGCCGCCCGACAGTTTCTCGCCTTCACCACGCAGCGAGCTGAAATTGGTGCCCGTTCCAGAGCCGTATTTGAACAAACGCGCTTCGCGCACCCACAGGTCCATGATCCCGCCTTCATTCACCAGATCGTCGCTGACGGACTGGATGAAACAGGCATGGGGCTGGGGGTGTTCGTAGCTGGATTTCGATTTGACCAGTTCATGGGTGAACGGATCGACGTAGAAATGACCCTGGCTCGGGCCATCAATGCCGTAAGCCCAATGCAGGCCTGTGTTGAACCATTGGGGCGAGTTCGGCGCGGCCATCTGCGCGGCAAGCATGAAGCGCATTTCGTCGAAATAGGCGCGCGCATCCGATTCGGTGGCGAAATAGCCACCCTTCCAGCCCCAATAGGCCCAAGCGCCTGCGAGGCGGTCAAACACCTGCTTGGCGCTGGTTTCGCCCACAAAGCGCTCGGTTTCGGGCAGATCGGCCAAGGCGGCTGTGTCCGCGACCGAGCGCCACAGGAATTCCGGCACGCCTTGTTCGGCCACGCGCTTGAGCCGCGCAGGCACGCCCGCCTTGCGGAAGTATTTCTGCGCGATCACGTCGCTTGCGACCTGGCTCCAGCCCGTTGGGACATCGACCTTGTCATTGCGGAAAACTACGGTCCCGTCGGGGTTGCGGATTTCCGAAACAGTCGTCGTGAAGTCCAGCGCCGCGTAGGCGTCTTTGTTTTCCTTGGTGAAAAACCGCTCGATTTTCATGCGTATATCCCTTCCATCCTGTTTGCCTGTTGCAGGCGTCATCTCGTCAGACAGGGATGGAGGGCAGGGCACAGAAGCGGGCGCTGCAACCGCGCGCCATGCCTATTTCGTGATCCTGTGCCCTGTCCCATCACCCACGTCGCCTTACTCGGCTTACTACATCTTGTGGGTTGCTGTCCGACAAAACACAAACTGGCGTAGGATCACGTCCCCGTCAACAGATTTTTCAGCCGTGCCCCCGACATTCTTCGCTTGCATTCGGAATGGTCGAAAAAATGTCACACCGCGCGATTCGGGCGCGCAGTGACGCGATTTCAGCATGGAGAAATGCAAAACGCGGCCCAGTGGGCCGCGTGTTTGGAACGACGTTGGAGCGGGCGATGAGATTCGAACTCACGACCCTAACCTTGGCAAGGTTATGCTCTACCCCTGAGCTACGCCCGCCCCGTTGCCGTGAGAGCGATTTACAAACTCTGTCCGGCAGCCGCAAGGGGGAAATGTGACCCTTTCGGGAAATTTCGTGGCGGGCGAACCGAGTAACGGAATCGCAAGATATGTCTGCGATCCTGTCGCTGTCAGGCACAGGATCGGGGGCGCGCATGTTGGAACACCCAAGCTGGATGAACCGCGCGCAGGACGCTCAATCCTGCGCCTTGGTGCGCGATCTGCACGCGATTGCGCGGATCGAAGCACTCTTGTCGGTCAGAACCAGCCTCAAGGACGATTGGCGCAGGGTGGGTGCCATCCCGTCGCCCGCGCCGCCGCTCAATCCGCGAAGTTGCGACTATCCTTGATCTGGTCCCAAGCCCAGACCACTTCCTGCAGCCGCTCTTCGTCAGTGCGCGCGCCTGCATTGCGGTCAGGATGCAGGTCTTTGACCAGCGATTTGTATTGCTTGCGAATCTCGGCCCGCGTCCAGGTGTCGCGTGCGTCGAGGATCTCCAGCGCCTTGCGTTCAGTGGGGGGCAGTTTGCGCGTGACGCCGTTGCTCGGCCCCTTGCCGGGGTTGCGCGTGGCATTGTCGCCCAAGATCTGATGCGGGTCCTCGATGCCCAACCGCTCCC
>JBKBLP010000047.1:0-3804 GCA_046296275.1 Roseinatronobacter sp.
TGCTCTTTGATCATCCCGATGATTTGCGCTTCGGTGAAACGGCTTTTCCTCATGTCGTCTGCTCCTTCAAAGGTTGGGCAGACCCTACATCAGATTGAGGGAACTTCCGGGGGGCAGGTCAATCCCAGTGTGCCTACAACATGTCATGTTGCGCAATTATCGCGTCTTTTGACTGTAGGCTGTTGAAAAGGCGATATTCTTCTATGGGTAGGATGTGACGGGCAGTCGCGTGATCTGATGGTCCAAGTGATATCTATTCGAACGCCGACAACACTTGCCGCTTGGCAATCGGCACTTGCCTGTCCTACATTTCCCCCAAACAAACGGGATGGGGGACCACATGCCACAGGCGCAGATCATCGGTTGGGGCCACACGCAATTCGGTAAGTCCGAGCATCCGGATACGGAAAGCCTGATGGCCTCGGTCATCCCGCAGGCTTTGGACCATGCGGGCATCGCGCCCGAAGATGTGGACGGCATTTTCGTGGGCGTGTTCAACAACGGCTTTTCCAAGCAGGATTTTCAGGGCGCGCTGGTCGCCATGGGGGACGGGCGCTTCACGCATACCCCGGCTGTGCGGTTTGAAAATGCCTGCGCCACGGGATCGGCCGCGCTTCATGGCGCACTGGATTTCATCGAAGCGGGGCGGGGCCGGATCGCGCTCGTGGTGGGGGCAGAGAAAATGACCGCGACCCCCACGGCAGAGGTGGGCGATATCCTGCTCTCGGCCAGCTACCGCAAAGAGGAAGCCGAAGTCGATGGCGGTTTCGCGGGCCTGTTCGGCCAGATCGCGGCCAAGTATTTCCAGCGCTATGGGGATCGGTCGGAAGAACTGGCCATGATTGCCGCCAAGAACCACGCGAACGGCATGGGGAACCCCTTCGCCCATATGCGCAAGCCCTTTGACTTCGATTTCTGCAACACGATTTCCGACAAGAACCCGTATGTGGCCGGGCCCTTGCGGCGCACGGATTGCTCGCTTGTGTCAGATGGGGCGGCGGTGCTGGTGCTGGCGGATGAGGAAACAGCAGCGGGTGCGCCGCGCGCTATAGGCTTCCGTGCCCGCGCGCAGGTCAATGACATCATGGCCATGTCACGGCGCGATATCCTCGAATTTCGCGGCGCGCGCATGGCGTGGACGCGCGCGCTTGCGGATGCGGGCGTGACCCTTGCTGACCTGTCGCTGGTCGAAACGCATGACTGCTTCACGATTGCGGAAATGCTGGAATATGAAGCGATGGGTCTGGCCGCCCCCGGCGAAGGCCACCGCGTGATCCGCGAGGGGATCACAACGAAGGAAGGGCGCTTGCCCGTCAATGCCTCTGGCGGGTTGAAGTCGAAGGGGCATCCGATTGGTGCCACTGGCGTTTCCATGCATGTCATGGCCGCGATGCAACTGATGGCCGAGGCAGGCGATATGCAAATCCCCGGAGCAACGATGGCGGGCGTGTTCAACATGGGTGGTGCGTCGGTCGCGAATTACTGCTCGATCCTGGAACGGGTGAAGTAATGATCGATCTGTCGGGGGGAATGTTGCCCGCATCCCTGCGGGTAATGAACCTGTGCCATCTGCTAACGGAATCAGCCCGGCGTGACCCGGACGGGCTGGCCGTAGTTTGGGGCGACGTTCGGCTGACTTGGGCGCAGATGGAGGCGCGGGCCTGTGCTTTGGCGCACGCTTTGGTGCATCGCTTTGGCGTGCAAAAGGGCGACCGCATTCTGGTCCAGTCCGCGAATAACCCCCAGATGATCGAAGCGATGTTCGCCTGCTGGCGTGTGGGGGCGGTCTGGGTGCCTGCGAATTACCGCCAATCTCCTTCCGAGGTCGCGTGGCTTGCGCAAGCCGCGCAATGCCGTGGCCTGATTTGCGGGGCAGGGTTCCCCGAGCATACGGCGGCCTGCAAGGTCGATTTCACCATCGCCATCGGTCCCGCCGATTTCGCCCCCGACCATGACGCGCTGGTGGCCGCGCATATGGGGCAAAGCGTGCCGCAAATGGCGGTGAACCGCGATGATCCTTGCTGGTTCTTCTTCACCTCTGGCACCACAGGCAAGCCCAAGGCGGCCGTGCTGACACATGGGCAGATGGCGTTTGTTATCACCAGCCACCTGTGCGACCTGATGCCCGCGACTGGGCCGGACGATGCCTCGATCGTCGTGGCCCCCCTGTCGCATGGCGCGGGCATTCACCTGCTGAGCCAAGTGGCGCATGGTGTCAAAACCATCCTGCCCGCTGGGACCAGCTTTGACCCCGCCGAGATCTGGGCGCTGGTGGAGCGCTGGCGTGTGACGAATGCCTTCACGGTGCCCACGATTGTCAAACTGCTGACCGAACACCAAGCCGTTGACCTGCACGACCATTCGTCCTTGCGCTATGTCGTCTATGCTGGCGCGCCCATGTATCGCGCGGATCAAATTCACGCGCTGAAGAAACTTGGCCCCGTTCTGGTGCAGTATTTCGGCTTGGGAGAGGTGACAGGAAATATCACTGTCTTGCCCCCGGCGCAGCATTTCACTGATGACGCCCAGATGCGCATCGGCACGTGCGGTTTTGCCCGCACGGGGATGCAAGTGCAGATACAGAACAGCGCGGGCGAAGAGGTCGGTCCTGGCGAAACCGGTGAAATCGCGGTCATCGGCCCGGCCGTGTTCGCGGGCTATTTCAACAACCCCGACGCCAATGCGAAAGCCTTCCGCGATGGTTGGTTCCTGACCGGCGATCTGGGCCACATGGACGCGCAGGGCTTTGTCTATCTGACCGGGCGGGCATCGGACATGTATATCTCGGGCGGATCGAACATATACCCGAGGGAGATTGAGGAAAAGCTGCTCCTGCACCCCGATGTGTCCGAAGTGGCCGTTTTGGGCGTGCCCGACGCGCTCTGGGGCGAGGTGGGGATGGCCGTCTGCGTGCCTGTGCCGGGCGCAAGCCTCGACACCGATGCTTTGGGCGCATGGCTCGCCCCCCAGATGGCGCGCTACAAGCTGCCGCGTTATTGGGCCGTGTGGGACGCGCTGCCCAAATCCGCCTATGGCAAGATCACCAAGAAAATGATCCGCGAAGAACTGGACGCGCGCGGCCAGTTGCCGAAGCTGTGACATGCGGCTGATCCACCATTCCGGCCCGGTGGCTGTGGCGCGGTCCCGCGCGCTGCCCTGCCGCGCGCACCCTGTCACGCTGACCCTGCGCGGGGGCGTCCCCCTCGATCACGCGATGACTGACGCGCTGGGGGGCTTGGGCTTTGCGGCGGGCTACCTGCGGCTTGATGGCGCGCAGATGGCGCGGCTCGATTATGTGCGGCCCGCGCGGGCCTCCGGTCAGGGGCATGCGGCCTGGTATAGCGAGACCTACCAGTTGCGCGATGCGGGCATTGCGCAGGCGGGCGCGCATCTGGGCCTGCGCGACGGGCGGGCATTCGTGCATTGCCACGGGCTGTGGGGCGGGGCTGCGGGGCACATGCTGGTGGCGGACTCGGTGCTGGCCTGCGATACGCAAGTTATTGGCTGGGGCCTGTCCGGCGCGATTCTGGTGGCCGAACCTGACGCGGAAACCCTGTTCACCCTGTTCCAACCTGCCCCTGCGCCTGACCGGGATGGCGGCCTGCCCGCCCTGCTGGCCACGCTCCGCCCCAATCAGGATGTGGCGGCAGGAATCGTGGGACTGGCCGCGCAGGCGGGGTTCCAAAACGCGCAGGTCGAAGGGATAGGCTCCACCGTCGGCGCGGACCTGATCGGGGGGGCGATCACCGAGAGTTACGGGACCGAGTTTCTGATTACCGAGGCAACGGTCCAACGCGGCTCACT